>CAVPNQ010000097.1:0-21680 GCA_963706735.1 uncultured Planctomycetia bacterium | reverse complement strand
GTCCAGGTCCCAGGCGATCAGCGACTGCAGGTCCGCGTGGAAGAGCGCCGCCTGGTGAACGGTGTCCGTGTCCTGACGAATCTCTTTGGAAAAGCGAATCAACGAGGCGTACGCGTCGCGCGGTTGGATCATCGTCGCCGTCTTGAAGTCCGCGAACAACGCCCGGATCTCGGCGTTGCGCAGCCCGACGTGGCCGAAGGCGAACTGTCCCGGCGCAATCAAGCGGATCGCATCGCTCAGCTCAATCGGAAGTTCGACCGCTGCCGGGTAGTGCCGCCGCAGCCGCTCCGGTGAAGCGGGACGTCGACGATGCCGTGTTGCACCACGTGCACCCCGCAGTCCGCAACGCCGAAGCGGGGCAACATCTTGGCCATCTCATGTCCGTGCCGGCGTTCGGTATGGTGGTCAGGAAGACGCGGTGGCCGACACGTCCGCGCTTGAGCGTCCAGCGCGGGTGCATCTCGGCGTCGAGAAACACCGGCACACCGGTCCGCTGCGCGATATCGAGGCCCGCCATGCTGTGTTCGATATCCACCGCCGCCGCGCGCGCCCAGATAGATGAAGTCGCACGCCATCCGAGGAGGGGCTTGGGAATGAGGGGCTTCTCACGCGCCAATCTCCTGCACATGCGGTCCTTCGCAAAGAACTGGCCAGAGGAGTCAATTGTCCAACAGGTTGTTGGACAATTGCCTTGGGGCACAAACCTCCTCCTCTGCGCCCTCCGCGACATCGTCAAGCCGATCGCGGTGGCAACCTGGACTTCCAGGATTCTGGACACGATGCCCGCGAAGCTCAGGGATGCGCTGTCGGACAGCGATGAGGGGGGACGTTGAGCCCGCGAATGATCGCACCGCGGATTCACAGCGGCGGTCCGTCCCGTGGTGCCGTCACTCAATACTCAACACTCAACACGGCTCATTTCAACCCCGGCGTCTGCGCACGCCGCCCTCAGCTCTTCGCGCGGCTCCGCAAGGTCCGCCGCATTCCCCGTCGCCTCGAGCGCCGCCGCCCCCGCGGCCCACGCTTCCCGCGCCTCCTCGAACCGGCCCTGGCGCATGCGCAGCACGGCGAGGTCGCAGCGGTGGTGGGCTTCGGAGGTGCGGTTGCCGATGCGGGCCGCGATCGCGAGGGCGTGGGTGAGGAAGCGGTCGGCGTCGTCGAGCCGGCCGGCGCGGCGGTGGACGACCGCGAGGTACCCCGAGGTGATCCCTTCGGCCCGGGCGTCGGCGACGTCGCGTGTCCGCGCGAGCGCCTGCTCGAGCGTCACGCCCGCGCGCTCGAGGTCGCCGGCCATGAGGAGCAGGTTGCCGAGGTTGGCGAGCGTGACGGCGGCCTCGCGGACCTGGCCGGTTTCCTCGAGCATCGCGAGCGCTTCGCGGTAGGCAGCCTCCGCCTCCGCCGTGCGGCCCTCGGCGAGGAGGAGGTTGGCGAGGTTCATGGAAGCGATGCCGGTGGCGCGGCGGTCGCCTGTGGCGCGGTCGAGGGCGAGGGCCTCGCGATAGAGGCGTTCGCGGTCGGCGGTGCCGGGGATGAGCGCGAGGTTGCCCAGGACGACGCCCTCGCGGTTGCGGTCGCCGACCCCGCGCGCAATTGCGAGCGACTCCTCAAGCACGGCCCGCGCTTCCGCGAACCGTTCCACACGGATGTAGAGGCACCCGAGCGAATTGAGCGCGGAGGAGGTGCTGACGCGATTGCCGAGTTCGCGGCTTGAGCGAAGAGCCTCGCGCATCAGGCGCTCGGCTTCGTCCAGCCGGCCGGTCTGGAGGTGGAGGATGCCCAGGTTCTGAAGCGACGTCGCCTGGAGGCGGCGGTTGCCCGCGGCCCGGGCGAGTTCCAGCGCGCGGACGTAGCCCTGCTCGGCTTCCGCCACCCGGCCGGTGTTCCGGTGCACCTCGGCGAGGTTGGCGTGCACGGCGATCTCTAGCTCCCGGCCCCCGTCGCCGCGCGCTTTCTCGAGGGCGCGCGCGAACAGCTCCCCGGCGCGCGCGGCGCGGCCGTCGGCCGCCGACATGCTGGCGGCGCATTCGAGGGCGATGCCGCACGGGACGCCCTCGGTGATCGCGGCCAGCTGCTCCCAGAGCGCTTCCGCCGAAGCGTGCCGGTAGTTCCGCTCCGCGTGCTCCGCCGCGCGCCGCAGGTAGTGAGCCCGCGCCGCGCGCAGCTCCGCCGCCAGTGCTTCCGTCAGCCAGGGCTCGCGCCCTTCCAGCGCCCGCCCCGCCTGCGCCGCGAGGTCCTCCGCGAACCCATCCGCGGCATGCGGCGCCGTCGGCGCCGAAACCCGATTTCCCATCGGCCCCGATTCCGGCGTCCGCCCGCCCGCAAGGGATTCGATTGCGGCGAATGCGAGCCCGTGCAGCCGCGCGCGGTCGCCGGGGAGCTGGAGCTGGTATGCGGCGTCGCGGAGGAGGGCGTGGCGGAAGAGATAAGCGATTTCCGCGTTCAAGTCCCGTGACCCTCCCCACACGCCGCAAGCCAGCGGGCGCAGCCCGCCGAAGCTCCGGACGCGAAGCGCCGGAGCGAAGGCGGGTGTCGGAAGAGATAAGCGATTTCCGCGTTCAACTCCGGTGATCCTCGACACGCCAGCGCGAGTGGCCTGGATGCGGGAAGACTCTTACCCGGCCCGGCTCAATCATCCATCTTCCAGTCCATGGACTCCATGGTGGCCTCATGATCCTTCCGGAGCTTCTCGAATTTCTCGTGGAAGTCGCCCAGCTCGCGCGCGTCGGGGCCGCTGAAGGAGGCGGTGATCTGGAAGCGACCTTCGCCGGGCAGATTCTCGCAATTGAATTGGACCTTTCCGGGGAACTTCTCGAAGACCTGATGGAGGTCCTTGATGAGTTCGCGGTTCCCGGTGACGAAGATGGCGCGGCCGGAAAATTTCTGCGGGATATCCGCCTTTCCTTCGAGGGCGCCGGGGAGTGGAAGGGCCTTCGGGGGGAGATCCTGGTCGGGCGGTGTTGGAGGCGGGGGCGGCGCCGGTTCGGGATCGCGGGGTGCGGGGGGCGCGGGGTCCGGTTCGAGGGGCGGCGGCGGCTCGACGGGCGTGTCGGGCACGTCGGCGGGCGGCGGGTCGGCCGGGTCCGGCGCGACCGGTTCCGGGCGCGGAAGGATCCTGGCGGGAGCGGGCGGAGTCCACGCCGGGACGGCGGGCCGCGGCGCGGCGGCCGCCGCCGGGGGACGCGCCGCGGGGCGGGGCGTGCCGCTGCGCACCACGAGGATCGCGAGCGGAATCGCCAGCACAAGCCCGATCGTCGATCCCGCCAGCGCGGGAATCAGCATCGTGCGCCGGCGCGGCTCCGCCCGCGGATTCTCGGGAAGCGCTTTTCCCGTGAGCGCCGCGCGGACGCGCAGCGCGACCAGCTCGGGGGGACGCGCGGAGACCCCCTCCAGCCGCCTCAGCAGGCCGCGAAGCTCGCCGATCCCCGTTTCGCGCGCGCGGCAACCGGCGCACGACGCCAGGTGTTCGCGCAGCGCATCGCCTCCCGCCGCTGCCAGCGCGCCGTCCATCCGCGCGGACATCGCCTCCAGCGCCCGCTCGCAGCCGGTCACAGCGGCCCGCTCCGGTACGCCGCCATCGCTTCCCTCAACGCGTCCCGACCGCGCGCCAGCCGCGAACTCACCGTCTTCGCCGGCACCCCCAGCACCTCCGCCGCACTCTCGTAGGACAGCTGCTGCAGGTCGCACAGCACCACCGCCTCGCGGAACAGCTCCGGGATCCCCTGGAGCGCTTCCTCCATTTTTGCCAGCAGCTCGAACTGGGAAGCGCACGTGAAGGGCGTCGGGGCGTCGTCGGGGATGCGGCCGAATAGGGTCGTCGTCTGCCCGGGGGCGACGAAGCGGTCGGAGGCGCGCTGAAGCGGCTTGCGGCTGCGGGTGCGGGCGCGATCGATCACGAGGCGCCGCGCGATGGTGTGGATCCAGGCGTTGAAGTTTCCTCCCCCCGCCCAGGTGGCGCGCGCGCCGTGGACGCGGATGAACGTTTCCTGCACCAGGTCGTCCACCGCGTCGGCGTCGCCGGTGAGACGGTAGAAGAAGCTCGAGAGGCGCGGCGCCCACCGGCGCACGAGGATGTCCATCGCGCGCACCTCGCCTCCCGCCAGGCGCCGCATCAGCTCGGCGTCGGCCTCGTCGGACCACTCGATCGGGATCGTCTCGCCGCCGACCGACGGATGGGGGAGTTCCATGGGCTTCAGGCCGGAGTCTACAACGCGCGCGCCCCGCGGACGAACAGGTCCGCGGGGCGCACCGGCGTCGCTCACTTCTTCGGCTCGGCGGCCTTCTCCTTCTTCGCCGCGTCCTTCGCCTTCTGCGCCTCCTGCTTCTCTTTCTCCTTCTCCATCTCCTCGATCCGCTTCTCGTCCGGCGCGCAGTCCCACGAGATGTCCTCGCTCAGCGCGGGGACCTTTTCGTCCAGGGCGAAGAAGAAGTCATCCTCCTCCTCGAACGACTTCGCCAGCGTCCGCACTTCCATCACGTACTCGCTCTTCACTTTCCGGATCTCGCCGAACTTGACCTCGCCGGGGTACTTCTTGAAGAGCGTCCGGACCGCTTCGAGGAGGGACTTCTTCGGCGCGCTGAACTCCCAGAGCATGGGTTCGACGGGGAAATCGCATTCCTCGAAGCCAGGCTCTTCCTGGCCTTCCTCGCATTCACCGGGGCATTCTTCATCGCCGGCGGTCTTGGAGGATTCGCCGGAGACACGCGCGGATTCGGCGCGTTCGGGTTCGGCGGGGGCGGGGAGGGCGAACGCGAGGGCGAGGGCAACGGCGAGAAGTTCACGGGCCATGGTCCGGCTCCTTTGAGAAATGCCTGCGGGGTTAACGGCGACCGACAGGCATGAAGACGCCGGGGGGGAAGGGTTGCTCCCGGAAATCTGAGAGGAACGCAATGCATTGTGGGGGAAGTGGTTATGACGCAGGCAGCCGGAATCGCGGAGGAGCGCGTGAGGAAAGCGGACGACGGTGTGGCGCGAGGTCAGATCGCTCGACGGCGATCGATTTCTTCCCCCCCGTCTTCGGTAGGATAGGCGTGTGCACGCCGCCATCGACCCGTCGGGCTCGCTCCCTTCGACTCGCTCCGCTCGCTCCCTTCGACTCGCTCCGCTCGCTCAGGGCAAGGCAGGCCGCCTTCGGCGGAGTCCGCTTATGTCTTCCGCCACCCGCCTTCGCTCCGGCGCTTCGCGTCCGGAGCTTCGGCGGGCTGCGCCCGCTGGCTTGCCCGGGGTGTCGAGGATCACGAGAGTTGAATTCTGAAGCCGCATATCTCTTCCGACACGCGCTCCTCCGCGACGCCGCGTACCAGCTCCAGCTTCCCGGTGCGCGCGCGCGGCTCCATGCGCTTGCGGTGGAGGCCATCGAAACGGTGGTGGGGGAGGAAGCGCCGGAAGCGGAGCCGCTGCGGCTCGGGGAGGGCGTGACGCTGGCGCCCCACCCGGTCGATCCGCTCGCGGAGGAGCTGGCCGACCACGCGCGGATCGCGGCGACGGCGGGCGAGGAGGCGGGGTGGCGCGCGGCCGAGAAGCGCTATCTGCGGCGCGCGCTGGCGGACGCGGCGCGGCGGTATCGCATGGACGCGCTGGAGCGGCTCTGGGTGCGGTACGCGGAGCACGTCTCGGGGACCGAGCGCGGCGAAGCCCTGCGCCGCGCGGCCCTCTCGGCGGAGCGCGCAGGCAGGACCGAGCGCGCGGAAGCCCTCCTGCGCGAGGCGGCCGCGCTTCATGCCTCCGCCGGCGACCGCCGCGCCGAGGGGAACGCGCTGGGGACGCTGGCGAGCGTGCTCAAGGACGCGGGAAAGCTGGAGCTCGCGGAGCGGACGCACGAGACGGCGCTGGCGATCCACCGCGAATCCGGCGACCGGCGCCTGGAGGGGCTGGAGCTCGGCAACATGGCGCTGATCTACGGCGAAACCGGCCGCCTCGAGCTCGCCGAGCGGACGTTTCTCGAAGCGCTGGCGCTCCGGCGTGAAGCGCGGGACCGGCGCGCGGAGGGGATCGCGCTGAACAACCTCGGGAAGCTCTACTACGAGACGGGCCGGAGCCGGCAGGCCAGGGAAGCCTATGAGGAAGCGCTCGCGATCCACCGCGAGACGGGCAACCGGAGGTCCGAGGGCGTCACGATCGGGAACATCGCGATCATCCACTCCGACGAAGGACGCCCGGCGGAGGCCGAGCGCTGCAACCGCGAGGCGCTCGCAATTCACCGGCAGGTCGGCGACCGGCGCTTCGAGGGGATCGCCCTGGGCAACCTCGCCGGCGACTGCGAGGCCACCGGCCGCGACACCGAGGCCGAGGCCGCCTACCGCGACGCGCTTGAGATCCACCGCGAGACCGGCAACCGCCGCAGCGAGGCCGGGCACCTGGCGGACTACGCGATGTTCCGCCTCTCCCGAGGCAGGGTGGAGGAGGCGCGAGCGCTGTGGCGTGAAGCGGAGGCGATCGCGAGAGCTGTCGGTGACGTGCAGGCGCTCGAGATGATCACGAAGAACATGAAAGCGGCCTGCGCGGCTGCTGGAGTGCCGGTGACCGAAATGCTCCCGGTCCGGCCGAGCGGTCCGTAGTTGGTGGCCGGTGGCCGGTGGTTACGACAGGAAAGATGGCCGCCGCTGCGAAGCTGAGCTCGCAGGATTCGATCGCGCTGATCCGGGAAGTGCCCTTCGCGCCGGCGTCGCGCGGTCGGTGAACACGACGCAGGTCGTCGCGAACTGGCTGATGCGCCAGTTCTACCAGGTCTACCCTGATCTCGGCGCGCAGGGCGGAATTCTCTACGCACCGCGTAGAGAATCCGAAATGTCCGGTTCTGACCTTGCCGTGCGGAATCTGCGCGCGCCGAGCGCAGAATCCTGGTCGCCCGGGTGCCTGAGTCCGAAATTGTGTTGGACGCACTATCGGCGGCTGCGGCGCGTGGATCGTCCCGACGCTCGGCCTCATCCTCTGTTCCGCCAGGAACGACGCCGTCGTGCGATACACCCTCGGACCCGGCAAGAATCGGATCTTCGCGAGCCGCTACAAGCTCCACCTTCCCACCGTTGCGGAACTCGAGGCCGAACTGCGCCGCGAGGTCGAGGAGTTCGGGCGGAAGGAGAAGCCGTGAACCCTGGGATTGGCAGCAGGTTGGGACCAGGGCACCGGCGCGCAGAGTCGGCCGCGAATCCCCGCGGGCCGCCATTCTCAGCCAGCGGTTGACATGAAAGAGGTTCCGAATAAGATCTCTGCCTCACTTCCCGTCTGGGCGCTCCGCGCTTCGGCGGGTAAGGCTGGCCTAGCTCAATGGTAGAGCAGCGCTTTCGTAAAGCGCAGGTTGTGGGTTCGATCCCCATGGCCAGCTTTTGCAGGCTCGCTCCGCGAGCCTGCAAAAGCCCTGAGAGAGCGAGCCTGCGCGAAGCGCAGGTGAGCGAATCGAAGGGCGACACGACGTGGCCTGTCACCGGCCTCCCGAGGGAGGCCGTTTTCGCATCGGGGAGACCGCTTCATCATGAACGACAAAATCGTCGGCGACTTCATCGAACACACGCTCGCGACGCCGTGGAGTTACATGGGGCGCGACCGCGCGGACATCCTCAACGCGTTCCTCGACGCGGCGGGGTGCAAGGCCTCCGAGCTGAACGGGCCGGCGATCGACCAGGCGCTTCAGAGCATCGTGCCGCGCATGAAGAAGTCGCGGCTGTCGGACGCGCCGAAGATGATCGGGGGGTTCATTGAGTGGGCGGGGAAGGTGCTGCTGCTGCCGAATTCGAACAACCTGGCGAAGGAAGCGGTGAAGCGTGGGGAGCAGCTGGCGCGTGAGGACGAGGCGAAGCGGCTGCCGGTGAAGGTCGAGGCGGGAGAGCCCGGACGAAACGATCCTTGCAAGTGTGGGAGCGGCAAAAAGTTCAAGAAGTGCTGTGGCGTTGGAAAGTAGCTCGTAACTCGAACTGCCAGTTGCGAGTTGCGAGTTGCGGGTTGCGAGTGAAAACGGCGTTGTTCCGGTAGCTCTCGGCCCGCCCGCCCGCCCTCATGCCCACGAAACGCATCCCCTGGCTCACCCTCTTTCTCGCGCTGATGACGGCGTGCGCGGTCGTGGCGCTCGTGCTGGTCGTGCGCTCGCGCGGAAAGAACGCTGACGTTGAGAAGGCGCGGCGGCGCGCGGGCGAAGCGGTGATGCTCGGGGATTATGCGCGCGCCGAGGAGGCGATGACGGCGGCGATCGCTTTGCGGCCGGGGGATTGGCGGCTGCTGGAAGAGCGGGCGACGATGCGGTTCGCGGGGGGGAATTTCGGCGGGGCGGTGGCGGACGCGGATGCGGCGCTGGCGGCGGGCGGGGGAGTGCCGGCGTTGCGGATTCGCGGGGCCGCGCATGCGGCGGCGGGGGACCTGGACGCGGCGCTGGCGGACGTGGAGAAGGCGCTGAAGCTCGACCCGGAGGATGCTTTCGCGTGGGCAAGCAAGGCGGATGCGCTGCGGAAGAAGGGGGATGTGATTGGGGCGCTGGCGGCGTACGACGAGTCGCTCAAGCGGGATCGGACGCAGCCGAGGACGTTGCGCGACCGGGCGGAGACGAGATTCCGGAACGGGGATTTTGAGGGGGCGGAAGCGGACGCGAGTGCGGCGGTGGCGGTGGACGGGAAGAATCCGGAAGGGTGGTTTCTGCGGGCGTGCGCGCGGAAGGGGCTGGGGAACGGGAAAGGCGCGCTGGAGGATTGCCGGAAGGCGCTGGAGGTTGCGCCGGCGGATTGGGCGAAGCGGGGGGATGTGGAAAAGTGGGTGGAGTCGCTGGAAGCGGAGACTCAGTAGCGAGCGAAGCGAGCCCCGTTCCCGTGCGCGTGCCCGTGCCCGTGCCCGGCAGTTTGCTTTCGCGCGAACGACAACGGCCGGGCACGGGCACGGGCACGCGCACGGGTACGGGTGCGCCGCCTGCGGCGGCGCGTCATGGCCGTCCGCCTGCTTCGCGAACAACCCGCTCATCCTCCTGCGAGTCCCTCCGCTCCGCCGCGCTCCACCACTCCAGCGGCCACAATTCCCTCGCCTGCCGCAGCGCCGATTCCGCTTCCTCCTTCGCTCCTCCGCCCTGCACCAGCCGTCGCGCCAGCACCGAGAGCGCCCTTGCCCGCGGCGCTGGAAGTTCGGTGGCGTCCACCGCCGCCCTCGCGGCCTTCACCGCCTCCGCAGGATCTCTCATCACCCGCGCCTGCGCCGCCCTCGCGTCCGCTTGCCTCGCCGCGATGCCGCTCCGGATCGCCGTTTCCACCGCCGCGGCTGCTTCGCGCTCTGCCGCTTCCGCATTCCCGTCGGCGGACTCGAGCAGCGCCCGCTCGCGGCGGACTTTGGTTTCCTGCCCCGGACGGCGGCTCGCCCGGGCGCTCGCCAGCGCGCGGTCGAGGGCCTCGCGCGCGCCCGCGCGGTCACCGGTGCGGAGCAGGAGCGCGCCGAGCTGCGTCAGCGGGGGCGCGAGCATCCGCGGCAGTTCCGTCGCCGAGATCGCTTCACGCAGCAGCGGCCCCGCCTCCTCCCATTCGCCCGCGACGAAGAGCGCATACGCGAGGTGTTCGAGGCACTCGCCGGAGAGGATCGCGTCGCCGCCTTCCCGCGCCTGACGGAGACCGTCGCGCAGGGCGGCGAGTCCCTCGGCGTGCGCACCGGACGCCACCTGCGCGCCGGCGCGGTTGACGGTCGCGCTGAGGCGGATGCGGAGTTCGGTGAAGTGGCCGGCGACGGCGAGGTACTCGTCGAACAGCGCGAGGGCGGCCTCGAAATCCTCGCACTCGAGGGCGGTGCTGCCGAGTCGGCTGAGGGCGTGGGCGGTGTTGCGCCGGTCGTTGTTCGCGCGGGCCAGCGCGAGGCCTTCGCGGATTTCGGCGAGTCCCGCGGCGACGTCGCCCAGCTCGACGCGGAGGGCGCCGAGGTTGATCAGGGAAACGGGGAGCCCGACCCGGAAATCGATCGAGCGCTTGAGGGCGACGGACTCGGCGAAACACCGCGCCGCTTCTTCCAGGCGGTCGAGCTCCTCCAGGCTGCGCCCGGTGTTGTTCAGGCTGACCGCGAGGTCGCGCCGGTCGCCGAGCGCCCGCAGCATCTTCTCGGACTGGGCGTGCGTCTCGAGGCATTCCTCGAAGCGGCGCAGGCTTTCGAGCGCCGAGGCCAGCACCGTCAGCGAGAGGGCGATCCGGCGTGGGCTCCCCGCGCGCCGCGCAAAGTAGACGGCGCGCTGCGCCGCGTGATGCGCTTCGCCGAACTTCCCGTGACGCCGGGCGCGGTGGGCGACGAGGGACTCGAGATCCGTCATCATGTCGGCCGGGGCCGCGTCGTCGCCGCCCGCCGCCGCGACCGCCGCCCGCGCCGCGGCGATCGCCCCCTCGATCTCATCGACGCGGCTGAAGCGGTCGAGAAGCCACGTGCGCTGCACGAGGGTCTCCACCCGTTCCGCCGGGGTCGAGTCCCGTTCCATCGTGCGGCGGTTCGTCTCAAGCGCCTCGTCGCCGCGACCGAGAATCGTGAGCGCCCCCTGCGTCGCCTGGGCCGCCACGCGCCGCGTGGAGGGGAAGGCCTCCGCTTCGGCGAGAAATCGAAGCGCGGCGTCCTGGCGTCCGAGCTGGGATTCGGCGATGCCGGCCGCCAGCAGCCCTTCCGGCGTACGCGCCAGCGCGAGGGATTCGGCGGCGAACGCGGCGGCCTGCTCGTGGGCGAAATCCTCGAGCGCGCCGTGGGCGGCCGTGGCCCAGAGGGCGGCGGCCTCGGCGGGCTGGCCCGCATCGGTGCGGTGCCGCGCGGCCAGCGCGCGCGTGCGCCAGGCGGTCCCGCGCGCCTCCAGCCGGTCGGCCGCCAGCGCGTGCAGGCGCGAGCGCTCGCGGCGCGGAAGGAGCGAGTACGCGGCGTCGCGGAGAAGCGCGTGCTTGAACACGAACTGGGCGTCGTCCGGAAACAGCGAGTCCGCCTGCGGGAAGACCAGCTCGCGCTGCCTCGCTTCCTCGAGCGCCTCGGACGGGTCTGTGCCCGTGATCTCGCCGAGGAGGCGCTTCCAGAAGGCCCGGCCGAGCACGCTGGCGGCCTTGATCGCGTCCTTGATTCCCGCCGGGAGCGCGTCGAGGCGCGCGGTGAGGAGGCCGGCAAGTCCTTCCGGCACGCGGTCGGCGGGCCCCGCCAGGCGGCAGGGGTTGCCCTCGACGAGCCCCTCGTCCGCGAGGTGCCGCGCCAGCGCTTCCACGAAGAAGGCGTTCCCGCCCGACTTCTCGGCGAGCCAGGCGGCGAGCGCGGCGTCGGGGGGAGCGCCGAGGAGGGCCGCGGCGCAGCGGGCGGTGGCCGCGGCGTCGAGTTCGCGCAGGTCCACGATGTCGAAGCCCGCGGGCGGTTCGGCGCCGGGGCGGGCGGTCGCGACGACGAGGAGGGGGAGGCCTGCGGGAAGGGCGGTGGCGGCCTCGAGGACGGCGCGGGTGCCGGAGTCGGCCCAGTGGAAATCTTCGACGCAGAGGAGGGACGGCCGGGTGCGCGCGCGGCCTTCGAGCCAGCGAAGCCACGCATGGCGCGTTTCGGCGGGGATGCGCGCGGGCTCGATCTGGCGGACGCGCGCGGCCTTCACGGCGCAGCCGATCGCGATCGCGATGAGGTGCGCGTGGTTCTCGCGCTGCACCGGGTCGGGCTCCACGCGGGCGAGGGACTCCTGAAGGGCCGCGACGATCCGCGTTTCGCCGATTTCGTCGAGCGCCGTGGCGCCCGCTTCGGCCCGGATCAGCTCCGCGAACGGCCCGCACCAGAGGCGCGCGGCCTCGAGGGCGCGGCCGGTGGAGACGAGGCGGCCGCGTGAAGCGGCGAGGGAGCGGAATTCGGCGAGGAGGCGGCTCTTGCCGACGCCGGCGTCGCCGCGGAGGAGGACGAAGGAAGGGCCGGGCGCGTCGAGGAGCGCGGCGAGGCGGGCCATTTCGGGTTCGCGGCCGACGAGCGGGCCCGCGCGGAGGGTGATGGAGGTCAGGTCGCCGCGGCCGTCGGGCTCGCCCAGCGCGACGCGGACGTCCAGCGGTTCGTCGCGGCCGCGCACGGTGACGGCGGTCAGCGGGCCCCATCGTGCGGCGGCGGAAGCGGCGCGGGCGGTGGAGGCGGCCGCGAGCACGGCGCCGGGGGACGCGGCGGCTTCCAGCCGTTGCGCGAGGTTCACTGCGTCGCCGATCGCGGTGGGGCGGTCGCCGCCGACGCTTCCCCAGAGCACCTCGCCCGTGTTGATGCCGATGCGCATGCCGAGGGAAGTGCGGCGTTCGGCGTTGAAGGCGGCCATTTCGCGCTGCATGGCGAGGCCGGTGCGGACGGCGCGGGCGGCGTCGTCGGCGTGGGCGACGGGGGCGCCGAAGACGGCCATGACGGCGTCGCCGATGAATTTATCCACGGTGCCGCCGTGGCGTTCGACGACGGCGCGGAGGCGGCGGAAGAGGGCGTCGATGAGGTCGCCGACTTCTTCCGGGTCGAGCCCCCCGGCGAGGCGAGTGAAGCCGGAGAGGTCGGAGAAGAGGACGGTGACGGTGCGGCGTTCGCGGGGGTCGGGGAGGGACATGAGCGGGCGTGCCCACGGTAACTTCCCGGAGTGGTTCAGGCACTCCCGTTCCGGCTGCAGTTCCCGTACCCGTGCGCGTGCCCGTGCCCGTGCCCGGCCTTTCGTTCGCGCGAAGGCGAACTGCCGGGCACGGGCACGGGCACGCGCACGGGAACGGGTGCGCCGCCTTTGGCGGCGCGGCGGGGAGGACTATTTATCGCAAAATGGGGGTTGACATGAGATGACATATATTGGATAGTTATGGCATGAAACGATACGAAACGGACTTCGACGCCGCCCTGGCCTTCCTCTCGGTCAGCCGCTCCACTCTCAACCGCTGGGTCCGCGACGGCAAAGTCCCTGCCCGTAAGGTCGGCGGCCAGTGGCGCTTCTCCGAAGACGACCTCATCAAACTCCGCGACGGATCGGGGGAACCGCTCCCGCTCGTCCGCGCCCGCGAAGAACTCCGCGCCTTTCTCGAAACCAGCCGGACCAACCGAAAGGGGACCAAATCCATGAGCGCTTCACTTGCCTCCACCTCGCATGAACTCGCCGAAGCCCTTGTCTGGGAGGCCTTCGACCGCAAGGCGACCGACCTGCACCTGCAGCCGCGGCGCGACGGCGTGAACGTTGCTTTCCGGCTGAAGGGCGAATTGCAGACGGTCCGCGTGATTCCCGCCGTGCTGGCCCAGGAGCTGGAGGCCGCGTGGAACGAAATCGGCCTTCCGTTCGGCGACTCCGGGATCAGGAGGATCTTCCTCAGCCGCGACGGCGCCGAGGCCGTGAACGAGGTTTCCGTGCTGATGCAGGCGATCGACACGCTGCAGGGCCGGCGGCTCACGCTCCGGTTCATGGGCGAAGGACGCGTGACCGACCTGGAGAAAGTCGCGCCGCGCGAGGAAGACCGCGCCGTGTTCCAGCGGTGGCTCACGCGCCCCAACGGGATCATTCTCTTCGCGGGCCTCCCCGGCTCCGGCAAGACCACGACGCTTCTGTCCTGCCTTCAGCACCTGGCGAAGGACGCCGGGCTCGCGGTGTTCAGCCTCGAGTACCCCGTGTACGTCCGCGTGGACAGCGTGGACCAGGTCGAGGTCGCGAAGGACGACGGCCCGACCGTCTCGGCCGCGCTCGAGCGCATCTTCCGCATGGCGCCCAACGCGGTCGGGCTGTGCCTCGAAACCGCGGAGACGGCCCAGTCCGCGCTGATGATGGCCACGACCGGGCATCTCGTGCTCATGCACATCGGCGCGGACGGGCACGAGGCGGCGCTGAAGCGGCTCGAGGAGCTGGCGGGAAAACCGGTAGCACAGGCGGTGATCGGGGTGATTTCGCAGCGGCTGAAGCGCGGGGCGGGGGGGGGAATGGTCGCGGAGTACCGGTTCTGGGAGAGAGAGTAGTCGCGAGCGAAGCGAGCCCCGTACCCGTGCGCGTGCCCGTGCCCGTGACCGTGCCCGGCCGTTGTCGTTCGCGCGAAAGCAAACTGCCGGGCACGGGCACGGGCACGCGCACGGGTACGGGTGCGCCGCCTCCGGCGTCGCGTGCTATTTCACCGGCTCGATCGCCAGGTCCAGCGCCTCCGCGCCGTCGATCTCGAAATGCTCCACGACAATCTCGTGCGCGCCGGAGTTCAGCAACACCGTCGCGCTGTCCTCGGCGGGCGCGTGCCAGTCCCAATGGTCGATGATCTTCTTCCCGTCCACGAAGACGCGCACGCCGTCGTCGCTGGTGGTCGTGAAGCGCCAGTTTCCGGCGGGGAGCTCCATCGTCGTCGTCGCGACGGTGGCGAAGTGGTCGGGGGTGATCGCCTGGCCTTCCCAGGGGTTGTGCAGGGAGGGAAGCGTCACCCGGACTGCAGGGCGCTCCTGCATCAGCTTCGCCCAGCCCTTCTCGTCGAGTCGCTTTGCGTAGCCGCCGTGTTCGCCGTCGGCGGGTTTCCAGGGGCGGAGTTGGACGCTCCACTCGGCCCGAAGCACGACCCCGGAGGCCTTCAAGCGGGCTCCCGCTGATGTCTCGATGGTGAAAGAGAACTCGTCCACATTCCGGCTGAGCCTGCCGACGACGGTGACTTTGCCCGGCACCGTGCCGCTGTCTTCCTTGATCTCCCCGCCCTTTGTTTCGACGACCTTCCACGTCCCCTCCGGCCCGAACACGAAGAACTCCGCTTCCCCCCACGCCGTCTGCCGCGCGGGAAACAGCTTCGCCACCGCCGGGTCGCACGGCCCCCACTCGTCCACCACGATCGACTTCATCCCGCCGTCCATCTTCGGCAGTTCTTCCCGGATCAGCGGCCCGGCCGTTCCCGCGCCGGACACAGGGGCCGGGGCTTCCGTGCGCGACAGCAGGTCCACGCTCCACGTCGGCGGCCGCGAGCCGCGGAGGTTCGGCGGCTGGATCAGGTGCTCGAGCTTCCCGAAATCGAGGTTGAGCGTGACCGGGCCGAGAGCGTACGTCACGTCCTCCGTGTCCGCCGGCTTCGCGTCCTTCCACAGGCACGGGCCGATCCGGAGCGGCGCGCCCATGTCGTTGCGGAACCACCCCGGCGAGGTGCCGAGGATGCGGTTGAAATCGAATGAGAACTCCGCACAGTCGCCCTTCAGGTCCGCGACCCGGCCGCACGCCTCGAACTCGTTGCTCAGGACGCTTACATCGGCCGTCCGCTCCACCCGCAGCCCGAGCGCGCATTTCCGGAAGCGGTTCAGCGCGATCGTGATGTCCTCCGAACGCCCATGGCGCTTCCGCCCGTACACGCCCCCGAGCAGATCCGCGTCCTCGTCCCACCACACTTCCACCCCCGTCCGGCAGTTCTCGAACACGTTCCCTTCGATCGTGTTGTGGTGCCCGTGCTCGATGGCGACGCCGGCGATGCGCTCGTCGAGGCACGCGTTCCCCGAAATGACGGTGTTGAACGAGTACCCGGCCCAGACGCCGTAGTTGGAGCCGCTGAGGATGTTCTCGAGGAAGCGATTCCCGTCGGAGAACGTGCACTCGATGGCGTTGGCCACGGCGAAGGAGAAATCGTTCCGGTAGAGGAGGTTGCGGTTGCAGCCGCCCTCGCCGGTGCGCTGCGTCGTCTCGTGGCCGGCGTACATGAAGATCCCGTCGCCGCCGTGCGTCGCGGAGTTGTACGCGATCACGTTCTCGTTGCACTGCTCGAACATCAGGATCCCCGCGGAGTCCTGCCCGCGGTCGTAGCGGCCGAATGAGTAGCCGCGGACGCAATAATCGAAGCGGTTGTGGCTGATCTCGTTGCCGGAGGAGCGCCAGAGGGCGAGCCCCCAGCCGCTCATCCAGCTCATGTCGTTCCCGGTGACGTACGAGCCGACGGTGTTGCGCAGGACGATCCCGTTCTGCGTGCGGCGGCCGCGGCACGCGGTGACGCTGCTGTTGCGGCACCGGTCGAGCGTGATCCCGGCGCCATAGAGCGTCCACCACTCATTGCCGTCATTGAAGTGCGGGGCGAGCCAGTCCGCGCCGTCGTCGCAGCGCGAGGGGGTGGACTTGAGGCGCTGCGCGCGGTTGTCGGAGACGTCCGCGCCCTCGACGACGGCGTCCGCGCAGTCCTGGAGGTAAATCCCGCCGCGGTACCCGCGGAAGGCGCCACCGATGAGGTGGACGCCGGTCCGCTTGACCGCGCGCACCGCCGTGCCTTCGAATGTGTCGGGAAGCGCGTCGTCGGGCGAGCCGATGAACGTGACGCCGGTCATGTCGATCGTCACGTTGTCGGCCTGGACGCGGAGGACGCCGTCGCCATTGGCGTCGGCGATGCGGTAGACGCCGGGCTTGATGCGCACGCTGGCCGTGATGTCGATGTCGTCGCGGGAGGGGGTGAGTTCGGCGCGGGCGGGAGGGGAAGGGGAGTGATTGCTGCCGGTGCAGCCGGGAAGGAGGAGGAGGCACAACAGTCCCGGTAACGTTCGCATCAACCCTCTCCTAAGTCCTTATCCGCGGCTGTTTCCGCGTCATCCGCCTTTATCCGCGAATTCCCTTTTTTGAAAAGCGAAACGGAATTCGCGGATGAAAGCGGATGACGCGGGAAAGGCCGCGGATACGGCTGTGAAACTACCGCGGTTCCTGAACAACCCGGATCACATTCCCGTCCGGATCCCTCACCTCGAACATCACCCCGCCATCCCCCGTCTTCATCACCGCCCCCACAGGCCCCTTCCAGCGCGCCGCCACCTCGTCGTGGTATCTCGCCGCGTCCTTCACCACGAGATTCACACTGTCGCAGTGCCCCGGCACGCCGTTCCCGCCGCCCTTCCCCGGCACATACAGGCACAGCGGCACGCCGCCGGTCCCGTACTGCGCCCACCCGTACTCCGGCGCCGCGAACTCTTCCTTCAACCCGAGCCCTTCGCGGTAGAACGCCGCGGCGCGCGCGACGTCGGTCACCGGGATCTTCACGAGTAGCACACTTGTCGCAGGCTTGTCCGTGGATGCACACCCGGCAAGGGCGATCGCGGCCAACAGAAGGGTGATTCGCATGCGAGCATCCTATGATAAGTGTTCGGTGAGCTGAACATCGCGTGGCGAAACGTAAATCGGGGCTTACGGGGGCGCGCGCTCGCTCGCGCGGCCGACCCTCTGCAACACGCGCTTCCCACGCGACTTACAGATCTCCGGGACTCGGAGCCGGCCAAGGCACGCCGATTGCTTTTTCCCCGCTCACGTAGTTCCATTCCAGCGCGCCGACCCTCCACGGCGCCTTTACGGAGACCGACATGCGCCGCCTGTTCAACATCCTGGCTACCGTTGTCTTCACGTCAGCCCTTCCTCTGTTCGCCGAAGCCCCGAAAGCGAAAGACGTCGCGAAGGAAGGGGAGTTCGACGTCGTCACGCTCGAGTCGGGCGCGCTCTGCAAGGTCTACGTTCCCAAGTCGCTCAAGGCCGGCGAGCAGCCCGGCATGGTGCTCACGCTCCACGGCCACGGCGGCAACCCCGAGTCCATGGTGCAGTTCGGGCAGAGCGTCGCGGAGCACCGCGGCGACGTCTGGGTCGCGTACCGCGGGCCCGAAAAGACCGGACCGGGCTACGGCTACAACGCCGGCGACCCCGAGAAGGACATCGTCGATGTCGCGAACTACGCGATCGCGACCTACAAGGTGGACGCGAAGCGCGTGATCCTCCACGGGTTCAGCGCGGGCGGCGCGATGACGTGCATGATCGCGCCCAAGTACAAGTCGCTCTTCGCGGGCTTCATCATCTGCGCCGCGCCCGACATCCCGGGCGGGCGAAGCGGCGGCGATGCGAAGGGCGTGCGCGGCGTGATCTTCATGGGGACGACCGACCCGAACTACGCCCTCGCCCCGCAGGCGAAGAAGGCCGTCGAGAAGTACGCCCCGAACGTGTGCTTCTGGGAAGTGACCGGCCTCGGGCACAGCCTTCCCGACGTGATCTACGTCAACGACGCGATTAATTTCATCTTCGACCAGACGGTGAAGGGCGACGTGCAGACCCTTCCGATTCAGCCCGGCCACGCGCTGGCGGCGCCGAAGGGGCGGGTCGGTCCGCCGCCGGACTACTTCCACATCTACATCGCGTGGAAGACGGCGAAGGCACCGGCGGGCGTGACGCGGAACAAGCTGCAGGCGAAGTCGATCGCCGACGGCCGGCTGGCGAAATTGAAGAAGAAGGAGCTGACGCTCGAGGGCGCGCTGGCGGAGTCGGACGACGCGGCGACGAAGGAGGCGAAGGGGGCTATCACGCTGGAGCAGATGGCGGGGTATGGGCAGAAGCTGGTGGATAGGGCGAAGGGGATGAAGGCGGAGACTTGGGAGATGTGTGAGACGGAGTCGGGGTATCACCTGGTTTG
The DNA here is from genome assembly GCA_963706735.1 of uncultured Planctomycetia bacterium. Lineage (GTDB taxonomy): Bacteria > Planctomycetota > MHYJ01 > WSZJ01 > WSZJ01 > WSZJ01. Next base: position 3,380 of record CAVPNQ010000097.1, on the reverse strand, counting down.
GCGCGCGAAGGCGCCTTAGGTGGAAAAACGGCCAGGAAAGGAAAAACTAAAAAGGAAAAAGGAAAAAGGAAAAGCAAAAGGACATCTAGTCCCGCCAGTAGTGGCAGGTGTAACCGCCTGGGTGCTTCTGGAGATAGTCTTGGTGGTAGTCCTCCGCGGGCCACCACTTGGTGAAGGGCTCGAGCGTGGTCGCGACGGGTTTCTTCCACTTGCCGGATTTGTCCACCTCGGACTTCACCTTCTCCGCGATTTTGCGCTGCTCCTCGTCGTGATAGAAGATCGCCGAGCGGTACTGCGTTCCCTTGTCGTTCCCCTGGCGGTTCAGCGTCGTGGGGTCGTGGAGCTTGAAGAAGAGCTGGAGGAGTTTCTCGTAGGACAGTTTCGACGGATCGAACTTGATCTGCACCGCTTCCGCGTGTCCCGACGCGCTGTCGTGCGTGTCGTCGTAACGCGGGTTCTCCAGGTGTCCTCCCGTGTAGCCGACCTCCGTCTCCACCACGCCGTCGACTTCGCGGATCAGTTCTTCGACGCCCCAGAAACAGCCGCCTGAAAAAGTCGCGATCTCGACGCGTTCGGGCATGGGGACAGGTCCTTTGCTGGTTTTTGCAGGGGCGGAGTCGCCGCAGGCCGCGAGAAGGATCGCGAGGGCGGCGAGAAGGATAGCGGTGGCGATGATCTTCATGCAGGTGTTACGCGCGAGGGCGCGGAACGGATTGTCGCATGAACCGGATTTTCGTGGCCGTTCTCCGTTCTTGTCCGTGCCTTTCCGTGCTCTCCGTGAAATGCCGTTTTCGGCCTGGCGAAAAACGGCATTTCACGGAGAGCACGGAAAGGCACAGACAGGCACGGAAAACAAACCTGCCCCGGTACCGCTACTTAGGCGCCCCGGCCTCCGTCACCTTCACCAGCTCCACCTTCCACTCGATCCGCCCGAATTTACCGGGCTTGTAGAGCGTCGCCTCTTCGGCGCCCTCCAACTCGACCTTCATCATGCGCCCGCTCTCCTTCGAGAACGACGCGTTCCCCTTGCGGCGGCGCTCTTCGGGAACTTCCTTGCCGTCGGGTGTCCGCGCTTCCGTCTCGTACTCCGTCCGCACGCACGCCGTGCTCCCGACCTTCTCCGTCCCGTCCGGCTTCATCACAAACGTCTCCGCCTCCGGCAGGTCGAACGTCTTCTTCCACGTCTTCTCGTCGCGCGGCGTCGTCCCGAAGATCAGCTGCAGCCATCCTTCAGCGCTCGTCGGCTCCCGCGTGGTCCTCGCCGCGCTCTCCTCGCCCTTGCTCACACGCTCCTTCTCGGCCAGCGCCGTCTTCACCGGCCACTGCGCCCCCTTCGATTCGCGGATCGCACCGTCCGGGCCGATGATGGCCGTGAACTTGTGCCCGAAGATCGCCGCGTATCGCTCGAACCCCGGGCACACGTCCGTCTTGTCCTTCGCCGAATCCCACACCGCTCGCGCCCCCGTGTCCCCCCACGTCGAGTCGATCTTCTCCGCCAGCACTTCGAACTCGATCCTCGCCGCCCCGTCGTCGCCCGTCGCCAGCACCGTCGCCTGAAGCGTCATCTCCTCGACCTGCGGCGCGGAGCAGTAGATCAGCTTGCCGTCTTTCACCCGCGTCTGCGTGAAGTCATAGTTCGCGCGGCACGCGAAGACGAGTTTCTCGCCGGCCTTGAACTTCCACGCGGGCGGGTCCGCGGTGGCGGGAAGGGCCAGAAGCAGGAACAGGAAGTGGAGTTTCATCGGACCTCGTTCGGCCCCCCCGGGCGACGGGATTCTAGCAGGCCGCGCGGTACGATGCGCCGATGCCCGACTTCCAGTCCCTCGCGCGCGAGGCCGAATTCCTCCACCGCTTCCGCCGCACCCTCGTCGGCCCCGACGACGTCCTCGTCTTCGGCTCCACCGACCACGGCCCCGGGTTCAATGACACCCTGCACTGCCTCGACCGCGCGACCGGCGCCCCGCGCTGGCAGTTCGGCGGCCGCACCGGCCCGCTCGACATCCTCGGCCCCGCCTGCGCCGACGAAGAACGCGTGTTCCTCGGACGCAGCGACGGCGTCCTCTACGCCCTCCACCGCCGCACCGGCGTCGCCGCCTGGCAGCTCCGCCGCGGCCGTGGCGTCTGCGCCCCCTGCCTCCACGACGGCGCCCTTCTCGTCAGCGAAGCCCCCGTCAATACCCTCCGCGTCAACCCCGCCAACGGCGCCGTCCTCGAGGACGCCCGCGTCGCCCTTCACAAGTACCCCCCCGACCTCCGCGCCGTCCTCGTCCCCCACGCGCACCTTCTCTTCCAGATCACCAGCGACAACACCCTCACCGAGGTCTCCCGCGCCTGGCCCGGCCGCTGGATCGCCGCCGCCGCCGCCCACGCGTTCGCACCCGCCGCACTCTTCGTCTCAACCCCCGCCGGCGCCATCCGCTCCCTCGACCTCGGCGACGGCGGCGAATTGTGGAGCGCCGACGGCCCGCCCGAAGTCCGCCGGCTGGTCACCGACGGGAAGTTCCTCTGGGCGGCGTCCACGGGAGGCACGATCGGCGCGATGGATGCACTGACGGGGGAAGCGCTCTGGTCGCGGAAGATCGGCACGGCGGCGTCGATGGTGGAGCGGGCGGGGCGGCTCTACCTCGACATGAACGCGAAAGTCGCCGTGCTCGACGGCGCGACGGGCGAGACGGTCGGCGAGATCGCGCTCGAAGGCGCGCCGTACGGCGCGATGGCCGTCGAGGGGGAGACGCTGTTCGTCGCGCGCGCGGCCGAGCCGGAGGTCGTCATGCACGCCGTGCCGGTCGGGGCGCAAGGCGCAAAGTGGCGTAGCGTGATTGGGGGGTGCGGGTTGAGCTAGAACGGCTTCATGGGAGATAGCGGCCGGCGATGAAGTGCCGCAGGGATTCGGGTTTGTAGTTCTTCGAGTAGTAGGTGTACGACGGCGGCGTCCCCGGCGGATCCGTCTTCTTCCCCGTCAGGCTCCATGTGTACCCCGCGTAATTGCCCTTCGAGTCCACGTAGATCCGCATCCACCCGCGCCCGGCGCCGCTCCATTCCGCCGCGGCGCTTCCCGGCCCCAGCTCGCCCGCCAGGAAACTGCGCGAGTCCATCGAGTGCCCCGAGTTGCTGCTGTCGAAGACCTCGAGGTCGCGGAAACGGACCGTCAGGGACTTCTTCGGGAACTTGTACGTGATCACCGGCCCCAGCGTCCGCACGACCACGGTGTGCCCGGTCGTGGCCGGGTAGCTCGACGCCGGGTCGTCCACGTACGTCCACGCGACGACGTCGCCCGGCAGGATGTCCGCAGGCGCGGCGACGCGCAGGAAGCCCTTCCCGTCCCGGATACAGGCGTAGAAATGTTCGCTGGAAGGGAAGTCGTAACCGGTTTTCGCTGG
>CAVPNQ010000096.1:0-76652 GCA_963706735.1 uncultured Planctomycetia bacterium | reverse complement strand
TGGAGTACCGAAGGGTCGCATGGCGCAGGAGTATGGGCGATAGCGCTCGTCTGTCATGGCCGTGGAGTCGAAAGCGCGGACGGTCGTGCGGAGCGGCACGAGAGCCCTGATTACCCTCAGACTTATAAGACGTTTGCGCCGAGGCGGCATCTCTGCCATCGTCGTCGGAATCGCCTCTCACGAGTGCGCCTTGGCCACGCTCTGAATTGCGATGGGTGCGTGTGGAAACGACGCGGCAATCTAGACTGCGGACGAGGCGCTGATGTCGGACGACCTGTCAAAGTTCCCCTGGCTCGTTCGCCATTCGCACAGGACGCTCCGGGCGATCCGGTAGACCATCGTCCTGTCGCCGGCCATCCAGGTCGTGTTGCTCGCGCTCACATGGTTCGGAATCGCAACTCTCTGGACCGCGATCACAGCAGACCTGGGAGCGTCCCTGCTCGTCATCCTGAACGCGCCGGGACTCCTGAGCAATCCGGCACCGCGACCGTCTCCCGGCGGCCGCGGCGCCGGAATGGCTTACTTGTCGTGATCGTGCCCCTCGTGCCCGTCCGCTTCCTTGATTTCCACGTTGTATTTCTTCTCGCCGATCGTGATCGCGATGCGACCCTTGAGCGGGTCCGCCTTCAGCGCGTCGTCCTTTGCTTCGAATTGCGACGCCAGGCCTTCCTTGTCCGGTTCGACGGCCTTCGTGGCGATCTGCTTCGCGCCGTCCGCCGTCATCAGATTCAGCTTCGGCGCATCCTTGATCGCGACGGCCTTCTCGGCTTTCCCGTCGAGCACGTAGATCGTCGCCGTGCCCTCCTTGGCGTTGCGCACAAGCTCCAGGTGGGCGACTTCCTCCCCGACCTCGAGCAGGACGCCTCCGTGCGGCGCCTTGTGCTCCTCTTCCTTCTTCTTCTCCTCATCGCCCGCCATGCACACGACGGCGGCCGAGAGAACCAGCAGAACGGGACAGAACCTACGCATGTGCGGCTCCTTCCGGGGTTGCCGGCGGCGCTTCCGGCGCCGCCGAATTGGTTTCTGAGAATTCGTGCCTGAGCGCTTCCATTTCGCGAGCGCCTCCTTCGTGGTGTTTTGCGAGCTTCTCCGCCGCGGCGCGGGAGAAGGTCCAGAAGATCCCGGGGCGGACGAGGAATTCCAGCAGGGTGCCGGAAGCGAGGCCGCCGATGATGACGGTGGCGACCGGGTAGAGCAGTTCGCGGCCGGGCTTGTCGGCGGCCAGCGCGAGTGGGATCAGGGCGATCCCGCTGCAGAGTGCCGTCATGAGGACGGGGACCATGCGCTCCTGGCCGGCGCGGACGATCATCTCGGGCGAGAACGCCTCGCCTTCCTCGCGCATCAGGTGGATGTAGTGGTCGAGCAGGAGGATGGCATTGCGCGCGGCGATGCCGGCGAGCGAGATCAGGCCGACGAGCGTCGCCACCGACATCGGCTGCCCGCTCACCACGATGTAGGCCACCGCGCCCACGAACGCCATCGGGATGCTGAGCAGGACCTGCAGCGTGAGGTTGATCGAGCGGAAATGCATGAAGAGGATCATGCACATGGCGGCGAGCGAGAGGATGCTCAGGACCGAGATGAGACGGGTCGCCTCGGCCTGGGCCTCGAACTGCCCGCTGATCTGGATGGAGTACCCGGGAAGGGCGCTGAGCTTCTTCCGGATGGGATCGAGCGCGGCGTTGACGTCCTTGACGACTTCGCCGAGCGAGCGCCCGCCCACGTTGTGCTGCACGACGATGCGGCGCGACGCGTTCTCGCGGTTGATGTTGTTGGGCGTCTTCGTCATCGAGATGTCCGCGACGTCGCCGAGTCGGATCGGGACCCCGGAGCCGGATCGCAGCGCCAGGCCCTTCAGCGCATTCAGGTCGGCCCGGTCCTTCGGCTCGAGCCTCACGACGATCGGGTACGTGGAAATCCCGATCGTCATCCGGGAAATCTCCTCGCCCGCGAGCGCCAGCTCGACGGACTCGGCGACCTGTTCGGCCGTCAGCCCCGCCTGCCCCATCTTTTCACGGTTCGGGCGGACCTCGACCTGGTCCACCAGGACCTGCTGCTCCGTGAAGAGATCCCGGACCCCCGCGATCGGGCGGATCGCGTCCTCGGCTTCCCGGGCGGCGTCGCGGAGGACGTCGAGATCCGGACCGTAGATCTTGATCGCGACCTGGGCGTTCACACCCGAGAGCAGGTGGCTGAGAAGGTGCGCAAGAGGCTGCTCGACTTCGGTCGCGACGCCGGGGAACTCCTTCCCGAGCTTGTCGCGGATCTCCTCGACCATCTCCTCGCGGCTGCGCTTCGAGTCCGGTTGGAACGTCACGATCGCCTCGGACATGTTGACGCCCTCGGCGTGCTCGTCCCCTTCCGCGCGCCCCGTGCGGCGCGCCACGTGCTTCACGCCTTCGACCGTCTTCGCGAGCGCTTCCATCCTCCTCCCGTATTCGTCCGAAACGCGGAGGCTGGCATCGGGCGGGAGGATGAGGTTGACCTGGGCGGCGCCCTCGTTGAAGGCGGGGAGGAAGTTGGCGCCGCGCGTGCCCAGGATTAGGAGCCCGGTGGCGACGAGGGCCACGAGGGTTCCCGCGAGGGGCAGCGGGGCGGAGATGCTGAAGCGGATGACGGAGGCGCTGAGCGACTTGAGTTTGCGGACGAGGAACCCGTCCCCGGCGTGTTTCGACGCGAACTTCTCGTCCAGCAGGTAGTGGCAGAGGACGGGCGTCACGGTGAGCGAGACGACGAGCGAACCCAGCGTGCTGATGATGTAGGCGAGGCCGATCGGGGTGAAGAGCCGCCCTTCCATCCCGGTGAGGAAGAAGAGGGGGATGTAGACGACGACGACGAGCAGGGTGCCGATGAGGACGGGGTTCCGGACTTCGCTGGAGGCCCGGAAGATGACCCAGAGTGTCCGTTCCGGGTTTTCGGCCTTCGCGTTTTCGCGGAGGCGCCGGAAGACGTTCTCGACGTCGACGATGGCATCGTCCACGAGCGCGCCGATCGCGACGGCGAGCCCTCCCAGGGTCATCGTGTTGATCGTCAGGCCCATCGCCTGGAAGACGATCGCCGTGATGGCCACCGACAACGGAATGGCCGTCAGCGTGATGAAGGTCGTGCGGAAGTTCAGCAGGAAGAGAAACAGGATCACGACGACGAGGATCGCGCCGTCGCGCACGGCGTCCGAGACGTTGTCCACGGCGCGGTGAATGAACCCGGCCTGCTGGAAGAGGTCCGGGATGAGGATGATGTCTTCCGGCATGCTCTTCTGCAGCAGCGCGAGTTCCGCGACGACGTCGTCGGTGAGCTTGACGGTATCGACGGAAGGCTGCTTGAAGACGACGAGGACGACGCCGGGCTGGCCGTTGATCCCGGCGGCGCCGCTGAGGACGGCCGTCGGCCCGAATTCGACGCGCGCGACGTCCTTGAGCCGGACCGGGCGGACCGGGTCGGGCCGGACGACCGCTTCTGCCAGGTCCTCCGGCCGCATGAGCCGCCCCGTCACGGCCACGAGCGGACCTTTCCAGCCCACCTCCATCATGCCGCCCGTCGCGTTGATGTTCGCAGCCTTCACGGCCTCGGAAACTTCCTCGATCGTCACGTCGAAGGCGCGCAGCTTGTCGGCGTCCACGGTGACCTGCAGTTCCTTCGGGGACCCTCCGCTGCTCACGATCTGGGCGACCCCGTTCACTGCCCGCAGGCGGGTCTTGACCTGCAAGTCGGCGACCGCGCGAAGAGCCGTGGCGTCGGTCTTTCCGCTGCGGCTCTGCACGCCGACGATCTGCACCTGGCCCATGACGCTGCTGATCGGCGCCATCTGCGGCTGCACGCCCGGCGGCAGGGATGCCGTCGCCAGCTGGAGCTTTTCCTGGACGATCTGCCGGTTGCGGAAGATGTCCGTCCCCCAGCCAAATTCGACGAACACCACGCCGAGCTCACGTCCGGCCGACGAGCGGACGCGCGTCACCCCGGTGGCGCCGTTGAGAAGCTGCTCCAGCGGCCGGTTGATCAGCAGCTCCACGTCCTCCGGCACCATCCCGTGCGCCTCGGACATGATCGTCACCGTCGGCCGGTTCAGGTCCGGAAGCACGTCCACCGGCATCCGGAGCGCGACCCACGACCCGTAGAACGCGACCAGCAGGGCGCCGAGCACCACGAGGAATCGTGCTCGAAGACTGAACGCTATGATTCGATTGAGCATCTGGTTTTTCCTAACCGAATGTAGGGACGTCTCCTCTATTCCTGCACGACACCCTTCGACTCGCCCCGCCTTCGCCCTCCGGGCTACGGGGGGCTCGCTCAGGGTAAGCCGGGCCTGGAATTCGCTCGGCCCGGAACGACGTCTGATTGGCCCGGCTTAATGGTTGTGTCCGGCATGTCCGCCCGCGGCTTCCCCGGCCCCAGCCTTGAGCGCAAGCCTGAGCGGGAACGCGTTGTGCTCCGCCACCTCGTCCCCGGGGAAAACTTCGGAGTTCTTCGAGTCGAGAACCGCGACCTCGCGATCCTGCCACAGCACCACCACCTTCGCCGGCTTCACCCCGTCCCCGCTCTTCACGAACACGATCCGGTCCGCCCCCTCCTCCACCACCGCGTCCGAAGGCAGCACGTAAACCCCCTTCATCGACTGGATCGGGATCTTCAGCAGGAAGCGCTGGCCGGGACGCAGCTTCCACGTCCGGAACTTCACGCCCCCCGCTTCCGCCCGCACCACCAGCGGCTCGTTCCTGATCCCGAGGACCGCCACGGTGCCCGCGTCCTCCGGATCGTTCCGCCCGTACAGGATCTGCAGCCCCGCCAGATCCGGCCCCGTTCCCGCCACGAGCGGCACCGCGTCGAGCTTGTCCCCCGCCGAGAGCGACTTCAGCAGAAGCGCCGCATCGCCGCCGGCCGCTTCCGCCTTCAGCAGCAGCGGGCGCGGGTCGCGCAGCAGGGCGACACGGGCCCCCGCCTCGACGTGCTCGCCGGGTTTGACGAGAAGCTGCTCGACGTCGAAGTCCTCGACGGCGCGCGGCGCGCGAATCTCGACGACGGCCGCGAGCGCGCCGATGTCGTGGAGGTACTGCACCTGGTGAAGCGAATTTCCCTTCTGCAGGAGCGCCGCGATGAAGAGGAAGTCGGGGGCGGCGGAAGGATTGGCCTTGAGCCACTCGACGAACTCGGGAGTGATGAGACCCGTGGCGGAGAGTTCGCCGATCGTCGCGATGACGCGTGGCACGTCGTGGACGCCCTCGGGGAGGACGTCGTGGAGAGATTGCGCGTTCTTCGTCCACAAGCCGTTCTGCTCGAGGGCCTGGGTCCAGAAGCGTTCGTTGAGAAGCGGGCCGGGCTTGCCGTCCTCGACGGCGGCGATCTGGGGGTCCGAGAGGCCATGCCGGCGGAGCTCGAGCTGGGAGTTGAGGAGGTCCTTTTCGGCCCGGGCGATCTCGTAACTCAGGTCGATCAGGTTCTTGCGGGGAACGATCGGGTATCCCTCGACCGTCCCGCTCTCGGCGAATTTCTCGAGCCGCGCGAGTTCGGTCTTGAGGAGGTCGAGGTTGCGCCGGGCCTTCCGGAGCTCCGTGACGGCCCCGTGGAACTGCTCGCTCGCCGGCCGCACGATGTCCGCCGTGAGGACGAGATCGGGAAACGGAAGCGCGTCCCGGAGGACCGTCACCAGGATCTCCCCCGCCGCCGCGATCCCTCCGTGAACGACGCGGACTTCCAGCACGCGCCCCGCGACCGGGCTGGCCACCGGGTACTCCGTCGCGGACGGCGACTCGACGACCGCCGGAATCCCCGTGGTCCGCGAGAAGTCCGTCGCCTCGAGATCCTTGAACGTCACGCCCAGGTTGAGAAGCGCCTGAGACGAAATCTCCGCGTGCCCAGCGCCCTCGTCGTGCCCGTCCCCTTCCTTATGCTCGTCCTTCGGCTTCGCTTCGCCACCCGCCGTGGACGTCTGCCTCGCGGCGAACCAGCCGCCGCCCAGGCCGATCACCGTGAAAAGCAGGCTCAGCAGCACCCACATCGCTTTTTTCAGCATCTCAGGCCTCCCTCGTGACGGAGAGCGCGCCGCCGTCCAGCCGGCCGGACTCCTTCGGTTCGGTGTAAGGTTCCGGCGGGCGCCGATCCGGCGCTTCGTCCGGGTACAGCAGCAGCGGCCGCCCCGCCGCCTCCTCCAGGTCCACCCAGACGGCCCGCGCCTCTTTCTCCACCGAAAGCGCCTCTATCGACGCGTTCCGATAGGAGCGCTCCGCCTCCAGCACCTGCAGCGCTTCCACGACCCCCGCCTCCAGCCCCTTCTGCGCCAGGTCGAGCTGCGACTTCGCCCGTTCGAGGACCTTCGAGCGCACCGAGTCGAGCTTCTCGAGCAGGATCGCCAGCCGCGCCCGGGCCCGCTCGAGCCCCGCCAGCGCATCCGCCAGCGCCGCCTCGTACTGCGCCCGGACTTCCTCGCGCCGCGCGAGGGCCCGGGCCACCTCGGGCTGGTTCCGGTCGAAGATCGGGATGTCGATCCCGAGCGTGAGCCCCAGCGAGTACTTGTGCTCCCCCGGGTCTCCGCCGCCGTTCACCCCGAACGAGAGGTCGGGAACCTGCTTCGAGACTTCGAGCCGAAGGGCTCCTTCCGCGACGTCGTAGGCCGCACGCAGCCGTGCCAGTTCAGGGTGATTGACAACGAGCAGCGCCACCGCCTCCTCCTCGGACGGCACCGGAGCATCCAGTCCCGGAAGGGCATCCACGGGGATCGACGCGAACGATTCCGGTGCGACGCCAGTCACCGCGGCGAGGTCCGAGCCGGCCTCGACGTCGTTGAGCCGGGCGTCGAGTTCCACGGTCTCCGCCCGAGCCAGGTCCAGCTCCAGCAGCCCGACGTCGAGCGCCGTCGCCTGCCCCGCCTCCACCAGCCGTTTCCCCACCGCCGCACTTCGACGTGACAGCGCGATCAGTTCCGCTGCGACCGCACGCTCGCGCCGCGCGAGCACCAGGGCGCCCCACGCGCGCCGCAGCCGCAGGTATTCCTCGCGGTGCTTCACGAGCAGCTCCACCTGCGCCGAGCCCGCCTTGAGCCGGTTCAGGTCGTCCTGCCGCGCCAGCCGCGCACTGAGCGGGATCGCGAACGACAGCGACCCCACAGGCACGACCCGGTGATCCGTGATGTCCGGCCCGAACCCGAATTCCGGCCCCACCTCGATGCCGGGGTTGGGAAGCGGCGTGGACACTTCCGAGAATTCCATCGCGGCCCGATAGGCGGCCCGCGCGCGGATCAGCGCCGGGCCGTGCTCGCGCAGCAGCTCCACCGCTCTCCCGAACGTCAGCGCCGGCGCTTCTCCCGCCCCCGCTCCGCCCGCCGCCGCCAAGGCGCGCGTCCGCCGCACCTGTTCAAGCAGGTCGTCGGGCCGAAGCGGCTTCTCTTCATAGCTCGTGCATCCCCACGCGGCCAGCAGGACGGCCACGGAGAATCTCCGTGCGGATCGCATGTCGTGTCCTCGCGAATGTGAAGACTCTGCGCGTCGCACGCTCCGCCGGCCATGCGGGCGGAGTGCGGGCGCAAAACGGGATCAGGCCCCGTTGCGAGGAACGACTAGCAGCGAAGCACGCCGCAGGACACGGCGTGCGGGTCTGAAGCGCCGGCGAAGGCGCGTGCGGGAATCCGGGGCAGGCGGAGGGCGTCTTCGGGAACCCAGGGCTGTGCCGAGAGTTCGCAGTCCGGCGCCAGCGGCGTGCGTTCCGCTGAGGCCCGTACCGCCGAGTCCGTTCTCGGCCTGTGGCTGCACCCCTGCGGATTCCCGTGCAGGTGCTCACAGTGGTCGCAGTCGCCGTCGTCGCCAGCCGGCGCTTCCTGCGCAAGCTTTCCGACGTGGCAGTCGCGGCACTCGGGGATGATGATCCCCTGGCACGCGAGCGACGCGAGCATGAGGAAGGCCAGGACGCCAGCGGTGCTTGACTTCACGGAAGCAACATAGCAGCGCTTCCGGGACTGAGTCAAGCTCGTTCCTCGAGGAATGTCGCTGCTACGTGATTCTGTCACCCCCCTGTCTATTTAGAAATGTCACCCTTCCGGCCTCGAAAGGAGGCCGAGGTGACCGGCGACGAGGAAGAGGGGGTTCGTTTGAGTCTGAAGGAGTTCGGACGTTGGCAGGCGATCAAGGACTTCGTAGCTGGTCGTCGTACTGCGCGGAGTGCAGCCGAAGCGGCCCAGGTGTCGATTCGTCATGTCAGGCGGCTGGCGAAGCGAGCTCGAGTTGCAGGTGTCCGTTGCGTGGTGCATGGCAACCGCGGACGCGTGTCTAATCGGCGCCTGCCGCCTGAGGAAACCCGGCGGATCTGCAGTCTTTATCGCGAGCGGTACCACGGATTCAACCTCACGCACTTTCGCGAGATGCTCAGACGTAAAGAGAAGCTGCGGCCGCCCTGCCGCGAAACGATCCGGCGCGTTTTGGCGAAGGCCGGGCTTTGGGAAAGGCGCCACAAGAGTCCGAAGCACCGACAGCGTCGGCCTCGACGCGAGCGTGAGGGGGACTTGCTTCAGATCGACGCCTCGTTGCATCACTGGTTCGGCGAGGACGGACCATTTGTGGCACTCGTGGCCGCTGTCGACGACGCGACGGGGAAAGTCGTTGCCGCCCGGTTCGTTGAGAGCGAGTCGACAAATGCGTACATGACTCTCTTCCGCACCATCCTCGGCAAATGCGGCGTACCGCTGTCGATCTACTCGGATCGGCACAGCGTGTTCTTTGCCAGTTCGCGGAAGGACCGTGAAGCGCTCCTGGATCGCGGCCTGCCGCTGGGGACCCAGTTCGGCCGCGCAATGCGGGAGCTTGGTATTCGGACGATTCCGGCCTACTCGCCGCAGGCCAAGGGGCGAGTGGAGCGCCTCTGGGGGACGTTTCAGGACCGGCTGCTGAATGAGATGCGGCTCGAGGGCATCACTTCGGTCGAAGACGCCAATCGCTTTCTCTCCAGCGAGTTTCTGCCCCGATACAACCGCGAGTTTGCAGTCGAGCCGGCGTGTCGCCAGAGCTCCTGGAGGCCGTCGCCGGGGCCGATGCGCCTGGCCTCGGTCTTCTGCCTCAAGGAAACCCGTGTGCTCAGCAACGACAACACGTTCACATACGAGGGGACGCACTGGCAGGTCCGTCGCACGCCGGGCGTGCCTTCGCTGGCGCAACGAAAGATCGAAGTTCGATGCACTTTGCAGGGGCAGGTGCAGGCTTGGCTCGCAGATCGACGCCTGAAGCTCGCTGTTGCGCCCAGGGCGCTTCGCCTGATCAAGCCGGATTCAAGGACACCTTTGGCCGAAATCGCGAGAGCAGAAGCCTCTTACACACGGCGAGCTCGATTGCGCCTCTAAATCGGACGCTTCAACGGCAGGGGGGCGAGCGCTGCGCGCTCGCAGGCGGTCCTCTGGGGGGTGCCACGAGCGAGCCGAGCTGCGCGAAGGGCAGCTCGCTCGTGGCACCCCCAGGACGGTTCTCTTGTCTACAAAACAGGGTGGGGGGGGTGACATTTCTAAGTAGCGTTGACAGCTCGTTCCTCGAGGAACCCCTGCACCGCTTCCGAAAACGCCTGCGGCGCTTCGATGTTCGACAGGTGCCCGGCCCCGGGCAGCTCGACGTACTTCGACCCGCGGATCCGTGCGCCGACGGCGCGCATTTCCGCCGGCGGGGTGATGGGGTCCAGTTCCCCGCAGACGAGAAGGGTCGGGACGTCGATCGTGTCGAGGAGGGGCGTCGAGTCCGGGCGCGAGCCCAGCCCGCGCAGCGCGGCTGCGATTCCCTCGGGGCGGTTCGCGAGCGTCACGTCCCTCACGAACGACCGCGCGGCGTCGGAAGCCTTCGCCGACAGGAGCTTCGGCAGCATCTTCTCCACCGCCACCACCGCGCCGCCCTTCAGGACTTCCTGCGCAAACGTCTCGCGTCCGGCGCGCTGCTCCGCCGTGTCGGGCGCCGAGCGGGTATCGGCCAGCACGAGCGAGCTCACGCGTTCGCGGTGCCGGCGCCACATCGCGAGCGCCACGTAACCGCCCATCGAGCACCCGCAGAACGCCGCCTTCCCGATGCCGAGGGCGCGAAGCGTGTCCGCCACGTCGTCGGCCATTTCGTCCATCGTCGCCGACTCCGCCACCGGCGACCCGCCGAAGCCGCGCAAGCTCACCGCCACCACGAGATTCCGCTCGCGCAGCCGCGCGAAATTCGGATCCCACTGCAGCGACGAAAGAGGAAACCCGTGCAGGAGCACGAGAGGAAGGCCTTCACCGGCGGCTTTGAAGAGGAGGCGCATGGGGGCTGGAGTGTCGCAAGCAGGCCGCGGGGCGCAAGGATTCGAGACGATAGCGGAGGAGGGAATTGAACCCTCACGGGTGTGAGCCCGACGGATTTTGAATCCGTTGCGTCTGCCAGTTCCGCCACTCCGCCGAGTGACACTCACTTGTGTGTCGAGCAAGAGGTTACGTCAACTGCGCCTGCTACACAACCTGCGCCGACTTCGCCGCTTGTGCCGTACTTGTGTCACTTCCGCCCGGTTTCGGGGTGGTGCTGGGGGAACTCTGAAGAAGTGCCTTTGGCCTGAGGTTGCGCGGGGGGCTTCGGGTATTCGCTAGCTACATCCCCCCGCGATTCACAGTCATCCCTGCGGCCTCAAGCTCCTTCACAAGTTTGATGCCCCACTTCCCATCATCGTACGAGACGTACACGACGTTCTCGAAGTCGCCGGGCTCTTCAAGTTCACCCTTCTTGAGTGCGCAGACTCGATCCCTTCCGAGCTTCCCGACGAAGTAGCCGAGTTCCAGGATCACGTTCTGACGGGCCCGCGGCTTCAACGCCTGCTTGGTGGGATCTTCGGCCAGCTTGCCTCCCACATCGTCAGGCGTGAGAAGGACCACGGCGAAGCCGACATCGGCGCAGTGTTCCAGCTTCTCGATCACCGTCATTCCCTTGCTGGCTTGTTCCTCAAGGATGATCGGGGTGAGCCCGATCTTCGTTAGGAAGAGTTCCACTTCGTGCCTAAGGGGCGCGTGCCCGTGAACGATGAAGACCTTCGTGGTGGAGTAGTTCGGTGCCTTCGGGACAGCCGCTATCGGGTTCGCCTGTTCGATGTACGGAAGTGACGCTTGAACCCCAAGGAGCTTCTTATAACGATGGACGAAGTCATCCGCAGAATAGAACGGGGTTCCAGCATCACAGAAGTCGTCGACGGTCTGACCTTCTCCGAAAATCAACTTCAGGACTGCCTCGCATTTGTCCGTCCACGTCTGTGCTTTGGCCCTTATCCCGGGCGCGAAGTGATTCATCGCAAGGTCGGGAATGTAGTGCTCCTTCATCTCGTCGAGACAGTTTTGCAAGAGCGAAGCCGCTCTCTCCCTATCGACCCTCAAGTGAACAATCTCTCTCTTAGGTTTTCGCTCTTCACCGCCCCCAGACCTCGCCTTCGGCATGTCAACTCCTCCACTCGCTCCAGTAGAAGACCTTTCAAATTCTTCGCCGTACCTGTCCGGGTCGAGCAATTCGAGGGCGAATGCCGTGTTGTGCTCAGGGCGCACAGACACCGTTCCCGCTCGAATCAACCTCGCCATCTCCTTGCGGTTACGCTCTTCTACACGTGGCATCTCTAAATACTGCTTCAGGTTGAGCGAAGACTGGGGACCGTTGCGGGGGAAGTCATCCTTCTTGATCCCGAAGAGACGCTCGACCATGGAGTAGAAGCGATCCAGGTCATGCATCCCCGGCCACCACTCCAGCTTCGTCGCTTCTGGAGTTTGAAGCATCGCGATGAAAGCTGGAACTCTCCACGTTTCGGGAAGCTTGCGGTCCACCATCAACCTCCGTGAAAGCCGAAGGCGGTCCAGAGGTCTGGCTTGACCTCGCCACCCAAAAGGAGCGCGACCCTGCTGCGCCGTCGCTCGATTCTACCTCGCGAGGGTTGCCCGGGTACTGTTGTGCCGTACTTGTGCCATCCGACGAGTCGAAGACAGTCGAGGGGGCGGAAATCCGGCCGAGAGACCGCCGTGAAACGAATACGGGCCGCCGCGGGAAGAATCCCCTTGCTGCTCGCCTGGTCGAATCTCCGCGAAACTACTTGAAACGATTGGGAATCCGTTGCGTCTGCCAGTTCCGCCACTCCGCCTAACGCCCGAAGGTGACTGGAAACACGTAAGGACACAAGGGCTTGCGGCGAGAAGTGGCGGGACGGCGACGTGACCGTGCGCGACCGTCGAACGTAGCAAATGACCGAGCAAACGAAGCGCTCCCCCTTCGCTCGGATCTAACCGCGGATCTCATCCAATCGTTTGGTTTGAGATCTCGTGCTTCTCGCATGCCAACCCAATCTACACTTCTGTGGATTCTCTATCTCGGGAGAGTGCCATGCGACTCCGGTGTCCGAAGTGCGGAATGTCTAAGGAGCGCCCACCGACAGATGCGCGAACGCATCGGGTCAGTTGCCGGTTGTGTGGCACTTCCTTCGATGCCCACTCTGGGAGGGTATGCGGAGATGGAGCGGCAACTACCCACTACCCTGAGGATGAGTCCTCTTCAGATGGCCGACCCGCAGAAGATGAAATCAAGGCTGCAGATCTGCTGTTCGACCCGGAAGATGAATCCGCTTCAGATGAATCTCCCACGGATGACGATCCCGACGCGGCGGATATGCTGTTAGACCCGGAGGATGAATCCGCATCAGATGGCCTTCCCACGGATGACGATCCAGATGCGGCGGATATGCTGTTCGACCCGGAGGATGAGTCCACTTCTCACCGATCAGTCTCCCAGAGTGCGCGTCCCAACGCGGCAGGCATCTGGGTTGGAGTCTCGATAGTTTCCGTTCTTCTGAATTTCGTCCTCTATTTCCGAACACCTTCGCCTCCTGGAGACTCGGAACGGCCCCATACGACTTCCCGTCAACCGGGGACCGACACCACAGGGGGAGAACTTGAGGCGAAGGCCGAGGCGCTCGAAAACGAAGTGTCAGAGCTGACAAGCGAGGTTGCTCGGCTGCGGGATGAAGTGGACAACGTCACGTCAAAGGTCGGTGAATTCTCCGACCGACGCTCGAACTGGCGAGACGTACGCGATGACCTTGAGCTACTGATGATCGACTTGGAGTCCGGGATGTCCGATGTGGAAACCGGGATGGACGGCGTTGAAGCCAGCGCATCTGATCTGAAGAGCGAAATCGAAATTCTTGAAGCTTACGTCCACGAGGAGTGACGGAACGATTCCTCGGAGTCGCGGCACGCAAGACCTCCGCTTCAAAAACATAAATCCTTGCAAGAGGACGCTTTTCGCGGACAAGTCCTCCCGCCCCTGACGCACCGCGGCAATTCCCAAAGTTCCCCCTCCCGCCGCACCCCTCTTTCGGGTACAATCGGCTTTCCGCGCAAGAGGGAGAAAAGAATGAAAGTCCTCAAAGCCAAGCCCGCCAAGTCGTCGGCCAAGTCCTCGGCCAAATCCTCAAAGGAACCCGAGTTCAAGGCCGTCCTCAAGGACCCCGCGGTCCGCGAGGTCTTCCTGCCCGGCAACGGCGTCGGCATCTTCGCCCCCCACGGCGGAGGCATCGAGCCCGGCACCGAGGAAATCGCCCGCGCCGTCGCACAGGCCACCGGCGCCACGCTGTACGTCCTGTCCGCGAAGCGCCCGACCGGAAACACCGCGCTTCATGTGACCGTCACGCGCATGACCACCGGCATTTCGCCGAAACTCGACCAGGCGATTGCCGCGACCCGCGTCGCCATCTCGATCCACGGGCACGGCCGCACGAAGGACGGCGGGCCGGTGTACGTGAGCGGGCTGGCTGCGGAAGCGGTCGAACTGTGCGCCGGGGCGATGAGGCATGCGCTGAAGGGCGCCTACGAGGTCGTGGACGAGCACGCGCGCATTCCCGACGACCTGGTGGGGCACCACAAGGACAACATCATCAACCGGGTGCCGAAGAAGGGCGTGCAGATCGAGCTGCCGCGGGCGCTGCGGGACGAAGCGGTCCCGGCGATTCGCGGGGCGGCGGCGCAGCTGGTGACGGCGCTGATCGAGGTCGTGCGCGAGCTGGGATAGGCGTCGAGTGTGAACCCACAAGCCGGCGGGCGATGCCCGCCGGTTTTTTTTCGGCCCCTTCTACTCGCCGAGCTTCTTCAGCGCCGCTTCCGCCGCGTCGCGCACCGCGGCCTCGGGATCCTTCGCCGCTTCCCGGAGCACGATCTTCGCGCTGCCGGACAGGTCGGGGCGGATTCCGCCCATGGCGGTGCAGGCTGCGGCGCGGACGGTGGCGTCCTTGTCCTTGCCGAGCTTGACCAGCGCTTCGACGGGAGCGGCGTCGCGCCCCGCGACGGCGCCGAGGGCGGCGGCCGCGGCGATGCGGGCCGCGGGGTCGGCGTTCAGGGAGGCGTCCACCATGGCCGGGATGGCGACCTCGTGGAAGAGCGGGCCGATGGATCCGAGCATGTTGGGGACGTCGCTGGTGAGGGCGAGGAGGGCGGAAGCGATCACGCGGCTGTCAGGATCGCGCGCCAGGGGGGCGATTTTCGCCACGGCGTCGCTGACCTGCGCGCAGCCGGCGAGGTACGGCATGACGCACGCGGCCCGCACGACGGGATCGACATCGGTGAGCCCCTTCTCGCAAGCTTCCGATGAGGCGCTGTCCTTGGTGCCGATGGCGGCGATGGCGGTCGCCGCGGCGCGGCGCATTTCGACGTCCGTGTCGCGGAGGAGCACGCAGAGCGCCGGGATCGCGGGCCCGCCCATCTGCCCGGCGAGGCCGAGCTTCTCCGCGCCAAGCTTCCGGAGCGCGGGGTCCTTGCTGTCGAGAAGTTCCATGAGAACGGGGACGCCCGACGCGCCCATCCCCCCCAGGACCTCGGCCGCCGCGGCGCGGAGGTCCTTGTCTTCGTCCTTGACCAGGGCGGCCACCGGGACCAGCGCGGGAGAGCCGATCGACTTGAGGGCGTCCTGGGCGGCGAGGCGCTGAAGCAATGACTCGGGCTTCCGGAGCACTTCGATGAGGGCGGGGACGGACTCGGCGCCGAAAGCGCCGAGGGCGCGGATGGCGGCGGCGCGGGTGAACGGATCGGGGGACGCGAGCGCGGCGACGGCCTGGGGCGCGGCGGCCGGGCCTAGCTTGCCCAGGGCCTCGGCAGCAGCGGCGCGGACTTCGGCGTTCTCGTCGCGGAGCGCGCGGACGATCGATGCCGCGGCGGGCGCGCCCGCCGGGCCTGCTTCCCCCAGCGCCGCGCAGGCGCGGCGGCGGGCGAGCGCGGACGGGAGCACGAGGGCGCCCTCGAGGAATTCGATGGCGCCTGCGCCGATGCGCCCGAGCGCCCAGACGGCGCGCCCGGCGGTGCCCTCTTCGGGGTCCCCGAGGAGTTCGACGAGGGCGGGCGCCGCGTCGGCCGCGGCGGGGCCGATGACGCCGAGGGCGCCGGCGGCCGCGAACCGGACGGTCGATTCGGGATCGGCGAGCCCCGCCTTGAGGAACGGCACGGCCGCGGCACCGCAGCCGCCCATGGACTTGAACGCGCGGGCCCGGACCTGCGGCGTGGCGCCGGCGATGTTCTTCTGGATGTGCTCTAGAGCGGAAGGGCCGATCTTGGCGAGCGCATCGGTCGCGATCTCGGCGACCGTGGGGTCGGCATCCGTGAGCAGGCTGGCGATTTCGGCGGCCGCGGGAGCCGCGGCGGCGCCCATGCGGGCCAGCCCGCGCACACCGGCCAGCCTCAGCGGCGTCGCCGGCTCGAGAATCGCTTCGCGAAACGGCTCCACGGGAGGAGTGACGCCCGGGAGCATGGAAGCGAGGGCGTTGAGGGCGCGTTCGCGGATGGCGCGGCCGGTTTCGCGCGTGGCGGCGACGAGGTCCGGGACGGCGGGCTGCCCGATCGCCGCGAGCGCCTGCACCGCAAACTCGCGGACCTTGCCCGCGTCGTCCGCGAGGGCCAGGACGAGCGCGCCGGAAGCGGGAGCCGAGACGGGTCCCATGGCTCGAAGGGCCTCGGCGGCGGCCACGCGGACCTTGAAGTCCTCATCGGACAGGGCGAGGGCGAGCGAGGGCACGCCGTCGGCGCCCATGCGTCCGAGCACGCCGAACGCGGTGGCCGCCGCGACGCGCACGTCGGCGTGCTTGTGCCGGAGGCGGTCGCGCAGGACGGGGACGGAAGCGGGCCCGATGCGGCCGAGGGCCATGATGGCGGAGTTCTGTTCGTCGCGGTTCGGGGATTCGAGGAGGGCGGCCCACTGCTCGATGTCGCGGCCCTGGTAGGAATTGACGGGGGCGAATCCGCCATCGGTCGGGGGCTTCGATCCGCCGCCGTTTGAGGGCGGGGGGACGGCCGGGCCGCCCGCCGGGGGAGGAGGCGCCGCGGCCGGAGTTTTCTTTTCGCAACCGGCGACCACGGAGGACAGCGCCAGGACGGCCGCGGCAAGTTTCTTCATCCCGGCGATTGTACCCTCAGCGCGCGGAAGCGGTTCCCTCGCCCGGGCTACTTCGCGGGCTTTGCCTTCTCCCACTCCGCCTTCGCTTTTTCCTCGGCGCCCTTCGCGGCCTCCACCTGCTGCTCGACCTCGTGAAGCCCCGCCAGCGCTTCCTTTTCGGCCTCCGCCGCGGCGGCCGCGATCTTCTCGTTCTTCGCCGCGGATTCCTCGGCATCCTCGATCGCGGCCGAGAGCGCGGCCGTGAGCTTGTTGAGATCCGTCACGCGCTGCTCCGCCGTCGCGCGGTCGAACTCCGCGAGCGCGAAGGTGCGCTTCGCCTGCCTCAGGTCGATGTCCGCCTGCCCCAGCGCGTTGGGTTCCCCGCGCTGCTGGCGCAGCCGCTCCTGGTCGTAGCTCCACTGCGCGCGCTCCACCACGCGCTCCGCCCGGTCGCGGGCCCGCTCCGCCGTCCGGGCCGCCGCTTCCGCATCCGGGATCGCGGCCTCTGCTTCGCGGCGCTCGGCGGTCCGGGTGGCGATCGTGCGGCGGGCGGCGATTCCCGCGGCCTCCGCGCGCGCGCCGGCGCTGTGTTCGCGCGACACCTGCGAGCGGGAAGCGGCCAGCCGCTCCTCCAGCTTCTTGCGGATCTGCTGCGACAGGCGCCAGGAGTACTCCAGGGGGTGGGCCCAGCGGCCTTCGAAGCGGACGTAGCCGCGCGAAGGGTAGTAGGTGTCGGCGTCCTGCCACTCGCCCTCGACCAGGTGCCAGTCCCGCGACGTCAACTCGTCAACCGCGACCTTCATCTCCGGGTCCAGGGTGGCGGCCGCGATGTAGTGCTTCACGGCCAGCTTCTCGAGCCTCACCATTTCGGCCCACGCCCCGAGATCGAAGTTTTCCCTCGCGCTGCCGGCATCCAGCTTCGCCAGCCGAGCCTCGTACTCCTGCTCCGGCGTCGCCTTCTCCTCGATCGAGGCGATCTGGTCTTTTTCGAGCGTCACCGCGCCCATTCGCAGCTTGACCTTTACGACTTTCCCGTCGTCGGAGATCACGTCCCCCTCGATGACGCGTCCATCCTTGAGGGTGATGAGGTCGGCGCGGGCGGCCCCGGCGGCGAGCAGCAGCATGGCGAACGTGGCGGCGCGGATCATGTCCAGCACTCCGGAAAAGAGGACACTTCTTCCCTCCCGGCCAGTATAGAGCAAGGCGCGTGCCGGGACTTCCCCACGCCCGTCGCGCTTCCAGCGGCGCGGCGCTGTCCTGCGCCGGGGACACAAAAAAAACGGGACCGGGGATCGCTCCCCGGCCCCGCGTCGTGATTCCTGGGCCTCTACTTCGGTTCGGTCGGTTCGCAGCTGTGCGGCGAGCCCGGGTTGAACTTGACCTTGCAGATGAAGCAGTACCCGATGTCGATGATGTCGTCGTTCAGCTTCCATCCGTGCGTCGTGCGGATCAGCGTCTCACGCAGGACGGTCGCCACCTTCGAGCACTCATCCAGCTCGTTCTGCTCGTAGTACGCCCACACCTGGATGTAAAGACACGTCCCGCGCGGCGGAATCATCGGAGGCATCTGCGCCATCGCCTTTTCCGAGTTCTCGATCGCTTCCTTGTACTTCTTCTCCTTCAGGTCGCACCAGGCCAGGCCCACTTCGGCCATGATCTTCTCTTTCATGTCGTTCGACTTACTCAGCACAACCGCGTACGCCTTGCGCGCATCCTTCGTGTCGCCCGTCCGCACCAGCGCGTCCCCGTACAGCAGCTGCAGCTTCGTGTCCCCTGCGTTCTCCTTGTCCTTCAACTTCTCCTCGACCTTCTTCCGGTTGTTCCCTTCCATCACGGCCTTCGTCACTTCGCCGATTTCCTGGTACGTGAAGCGCCCGACGTAGCTGTCTACTACCTCGCCGGTGTCCGGATCGACGTAAAGAAGCGCCGGTCCCTTGGTGACACCGGCGTCCTGCAGGTGCTTGCCTCCCTGCTGCTGGGCATCGGCCATCGACCCCTTCCAGCACCCGAACTGCTCGTTCAGGTCGTGGTACACCTCGGGGCGGTTGAAGTACATGTCCTGGAGGCGCGACGTGTGGGGCGCGTCCGATCCGTCGGCCTGCTTGTCGGCCTGGACCCACATGATCGCGTAGCCCTGCCGCTTCTGGGCGGAATTGCGTGCGCCCTGCCAGGTCTTGGACCATTCGGTCGTCGGTTCCAGGGGAACCGGATCGCCTTCCTTCGGATCGCCTTCCTTCGGCGGGTCCTTGGGAGGATCGGCCGGCGGGGTGTCCTGGGCACAAACGACGCCAGCCAGCAGGCCGGCGAACAGGAACGATGAGATGAATTTCACGGCTCGATGCCTCGAAAGATGGGGTCCCCTGCGCGACAGCAGAAGGAATTCTAGCAAGTGATACGCAGGATTCAGCCAAACATTAAGAAAATTTACTTGAGCCTGACGCCCCCCCTTCCCTCCCCCCACGACGGAAATCTCTTCTGACCTCCACGCCTCCACCCTATCCTAGCCCCTCCCCCATGCCCCCCTCCCGCGCGCCCAACGGCGTTTTCACCAAAACCATCTCCATCCGCTTCGCCGACGTCGATTTTGCCCGCATCCTTTACTTCCCCCGCCAGTTCCACTTCTGCCACATCGCCATGGAGGACTTCTTCAAGGAGGTCCTGGACATTCCGTACGCCGTGATGCTGAAGCACGACAAGATCGGTTTTCCGACCGTCCACCTTGACGCCGACTTCCTGGCTCCCCAGGAATTCGGCGACGAGGTCGAAATCGCCATGCGCGTCGTGGAGATCGGGCGCAGCAAAGTGATCTTCGGCTACGAGGTCCTCAACAAGGGCCGCGTGGCCGCGCGCTGCACCCAGACGACCGTGGCGGTGGACCCCGAACAGTGGAAGAGCATCGAGCTGCCGGCCAAGTACCGGACAGCCCTGGAGCAGGTGAGAGCCCTTGCGGGCGGAGGCAAAAAGTGACGCGACCGGTGGTGGAGATCCGTGAAGAGGTACTGACGTTCGACCCGGCGGACCAGGAGAAGTGGGTCAGCGGGGACAAGTGGCTGGTGCCGGAGGAATTCCGTGACGACCCGAAGTTCGCGAAGTCGTCGCGGTCGTACTTTCTCGAGATGACGGCGGTTCACCACTACCGTTGCGGCGGATGGCAGTCGCTTTCGGCGCTGTGGTTCGAGCTGTGGAAGAAGTCCGAGAATCGCAAGCCGTGGGTCGAGCGGGGATCGGCCGCGATGGAGGCGTTCGTCGGCGCGCCGCTCGAGGAGTTCCGCAAGAAGGTCGGCCCGAACGTCGAGAACTTCGCGAAGGCGCCGGACCTGGTGATCTGGAAAGAGACGCCGCGGAAGCTGATCTACCTGTCGATCAAGCAGAAGAACGAGACGGTGACGCCGAACGAATTCGCCGGGCTGGCGCTGATCAAGGCGCACCTCGGAGCGGACGCGCGGATCATCCGGTTCTGCGAGCTCGGCGATTTCCGCGACCCGCGCCGCTGGAGGATCGTCTGCCCGGCGCTGCCCGTGAATGCGGGGTTCGACAGGCACGACGTGCAGAAGGCGGAGGACTAAGCCGGGCCATGCTCGACCCCATCCCGGACCAGTTCAACCTCTCCGACTACTTCCTCGACCACAACATCCGCGACGGCCGCGCGGACAAGGTCGCGGTGTACTACCGGGACGAGAAGTGGACGTACCGCCAAATCCAGGAAGGCGCCTGCCGCGCCGCGGGCGCACTTCGCTCCCTCGGCGTCCGGCAGGAAGACCGCGTTCTCATCATCCTCCCGGACTGCCCCGCGTTCGTGACGGCGCTGTTCGGCGTCCACAAAGCCGGCGCGGTGCTCGCGATGGCGAACCCGCTCCTCCCGGTCGAGGACTTCGTCTACTACTTCAATTACACGAGGGCGGTGACGGCGGTCGTGCACCACTCACTCGTGGAAGGGCTGGCAAAGCTGCGGCCGCAGCTCCAGTACGCGAAGAACCTGCTCGTCGTAGGCGGCGACCCGGGGCCGTTCCTCTCCTACGAGAAGACCTGCGCGGCCCAGCCGGCGCACTGCGAGAACGCGCCGACGCACAAGGACGACCCGGCGGTCTGGCTGTTCACGAGCGGATCGACCGGGAAACCCAAGGCGTGCATGCACCTCCAGCACGACTTCGCCTGGAACACCGAGCGCTACGCGAAGGGCATCCTGCAGATGACCGAGTCGGACCGGACCATCGGCGTCCCCAAGCTCTTCTTCGGCTACGCCACCGGCACCAACCTCTGGTTCCCCTTCGCGGTCGGCGGCTCGACGGTGCTCTTCGAGGAGCGCGCGACCTCCGATGTTTTGTTTTCGCTCATCGCGAAGTACCGCCCCACCGTCCTCACCAACGTCCCCACCACGATCAACAAGATGCTCGAGGACCCGGCGGGCAAGGACGCCGACCTCTCCTGCCTCCGCATCACCGTCTCCGCCGGCGAGGCGCTTCCCGGCGAGCTGTACGACCGCTGGCTGAAGCGGTTCAAGGTGGACATCCTGGACGGGATCGGGAGCGCGGAGATGTTCCACATCTACATCAGCGGCCAGATCGGCAAGGTGCGGCCCGGCAGTCTCGGCCAGCTGGTGCCGGGGTACCGCGCGAAGGTGTGCGGCCCGAACGGCGACGTGGTGCCGGACGGGGAGATCGGGACGCTGTGGATCAATGGCGACAGCGCGATGACAGGGTTCTGGCAGGACGACGCGCGGACGAGGCAGCTGCTTCACGGCGACTGGTACTGCACGGGCGAC
This sequence comes from uncultured Planctomycetia bacterium, assembly GCA_963706735.1. Taxonomy (GTDB): domain Bacteria; phylum Planctomycetota; class MHYJ01; order WSZJ01; family WSZJ01; genus WSZJ01. The sequence goes on along the minus strand of CAVPNQ010000096.1, from coordinate 55,535 downwards.
CAGTTCCGCCGCGACCCGGACGGCTACTACTGGTACGAGGGGCGCGCCGACGACATGCTCAAGATCGGCGGCATCTGGGTGAGCCCGCTCGAGGTCGAGAACTGCCTCCTTCAGCACCCGGCGGTAAAGGAGTGCTGCGTGATCGGCGTGAAGGACGAGAACGGCCTGGTGCTGCCGAAGGCGTTCGTGGTGCCCAACGATGGTCAGAAGCGCGACGAGGCGCTGAAGAACGCGCTCGTCGAGCATGTGAAAGCGAAGCTTGCGCGGTACAAGGCGCCGCGGTTCGTCGAGTGGATGGAAGCGTTACCGAGGAACGACCGGGGGAAGATCGAGAGGAAGAAGCTGACCAACGGCTGAGTTGCGAGTTTCGGGTTGCGGGTTGCGAGGAACGGCGCAGTGGACGGCCTGGTCGGCGGCGCGAAGGTCGTCTACGCCATATCCAGCCCCCGATAACGCCTAAACCCCGAACCCCCAACCCCAACCAAACCCCGAACCCAGAACTCCGAACGCCGAACTCAACGTCCGGAACCCCAACCCCAAACCAAAACCAAATCTTTTGCTTTCCGCCCACCTCCCGTATTATCCGCGCCAATGTCCCTTTCGCTGACAGACCTGACATGGCGGGAAGCCGACGACCTCTTCCATAAGAAGCCCCTCGCCCTCCTTCCCATCGGGGCGGTGGAAGCCCACGGTCCGCACCTCCCGCTCTACACGGACGTCCTGCTCTCCATCGAGCTGTGCGAGCGCCTTTCGAAGGCGCTGGCGCCGAAACCGGTCGTGATCCTCCCGCCGGTGAACTACGCCGTGACGAACTACGCGGCGGAATTCGCGGGGACGATCTCGCTCTCGCCCAACACCGCCAAGGAACTGCTCTCGGATATCTTCCGGTCGCTCGGCCGGCACGGGATCGAAAACGTCGCGCTGATCAACTCGCACCTCGAACCCGCCCACATCCGCGTCCTGGAAGAAGTCGCGCAGGACTTCCTCGAACGGCCGCACGTCATCTTCACGAACCATTGCCGCAAGCCGCTCGCGCAGCGCCTGTCGCCGGAATTCCAGAGCGGCGACTGCCACGCCGGCTGCTACGAGACCTCCCTTCTTCTCGCCAGCAAGTCCCGCGACCTGGTGAAGAAGGACAAGATGAAGACCCTTCCCCCCATCAAGCTCGGCCTCGTGAAACAGATGAAGCAGGGCGTGACGACGTTCGGGGCGATGGGCGCGAACGACGCGTACTTCGGCGAGCCGGCGGTGTCGTCGCCGGAACACGGGGAAATCCTGTGGCAGACGCTCGTCGAGATCTGGCTCGAGGCGATCAAGTCCGAGATGGGGTAAGGCCGGCCGAACCCATGCCCTCCCAAAGCAACCTGACCGGCGAAGTCGCGCTCATCACGGGCGCGGGACGCGGCATCGGCCGCGCAGTCGCCCTCCGCCTCTCAGCCGCTGGCGCCAAGGTCGGGCTCATGTCGCGGACGCCCTCGGAGCTCGGTGAAGCGGCGGCGGAAGTCCGCGCGGCGGGGGGCGAAGCGATCGAGCTCCCCGGGGACGTGACCGTGCAGGAGGACATCGAGCGCGTCGTCCGCGACCTCGCTTCCGCCGCCGGCGGCCTGACGATCGTCGTCAACAACGCGGGAACCGGGAAGAGCGCGCCCTTCGCGAAGACGACGCGCTCGCTCTGGGACGAGATGCTCGCGCTCGACCTCACGAGCGCCTTCACGGTCACGCAGCTGGCGCTTCCCCACCTCCTCGCGGCCGGCCACGGGCGGATCGTGAACGTGGCGTCGATGGCGGGGCTGAAGGGATATCCGTACATCGCGGCGTACTGCGCGGCGAAGCACGGGCTGGTGGGGTTCACGCGGGCGCTGGCGGTGGAGCTGGCCGGGAAGAAGATCACGGTGAACGCGGTGTGCCCCGGGTACGTGGACAGCCAGATGACGGCGGTGAACATCGAGATCATGAGCCAGAAGACGAAGCGGCCCGCGGAGAGCATCCGCAACGAGATCGAGGCGATAAGCCCGCAGCACCGGCTGTTTTCGCCGGAGGAGATTGCGGAGACGGTGGCGTACCTGTGTTCGCCGGGGGCCCGGGGGATCAACGGCCAGGCGATCGCGGTGTGCGGCGGGGAGATGGCGTGTTGAAGCGGGGCGGGCTGCGGAGATGAGCACGCACGACGTCCGCGACGACCAGCTTCCGCGCGGCGCCGGCACGGGCCCGGCCGATGCGCCGATCGTGCCGTCCGCGAGCGTGATCGTGCTGCGCGGCGAGCCGTTCGAGGTCCTGCTGCAGCGGCGCGCCGAGCGGGCGTCGTTCGTGCCCGGGAACTGGGTCTTCCCGGGCGGGATCGTGGAAGCGGCGGACCGGGGCGCGGACGAAATCGCGACCGCGCGGAATTGCGCCGTGCGCGAGCTGTACGAGGAAGCGCAGGTCCGCGTCGAGCCGGCGTCGCTCGTCTGGACGGCGCGGTGGGTGACGCCGGAGGGAGTTCCGAAGCGCTTCGACACTTTCTTCTTCGTCGCAGAATTGCCGCCCGGGCAGGACCCGCAGCCGGACCGCATCGAGGGAATCGAGCTGCGCTGGGCCACGCCGCAGCAGGCGCTCGAAGGCCACCGCCGGGGCGAATTGCCGATGGTCTTCCCGACGATCAAGAACCTGGAGGCCCTTCTGCCGTGGACACGCATCCCGGATCTGCTCGCCGCCCGGCGGGCGGCCACGATTGCGACCACCCGTCCGGTCATCCGGACCGTGGATGGCAAGAAGCAGGTCCACCTGCCTGAGTAGAGTTTCTCAATACTCAACACTCACCACTCCCCGCTTCACTCCCTACAATCCCCCCATGAGCTTCCTCACCGCCGTCAACCCGGCCACGCTGGGCAAGCCGTCCGGCTACAACAACGGCATGCAGGCCCCGCCGAATGCACGCGCCCTCGAAATCTCGGGGCAGGTCGCGTGGGACCACGCCAAGCGGATCGTCTCGAAGGACTTCGTCGGGCAGTTCGACCAGGCGCTTCGCAACTTCATGGACGTGGTGAAGCACGCGGGCGGCGGGCCGGAGAACGTCGCGGAGATGACGATCTTCATCACGGACAAGCAGGCGTACAACGACAGCCTGAAGAAGCTGGGCGAGGTGTGGAAGCCGGTGATGGGGAGGAACTATCCCGCGATGGCGTGCGTCGTGGTGGCGGGGCTGGTGGAGGACGGGGCGATGGTGGAGATCAAGGGGACGGCGTACCTGCCGGTCGGGGGGCGGGGATGACGCCGAAATCGTTCAGGTATTCCGCGGCGAACGGCGTCGGCCGGATCGTGCTCGACCGGCCGGCGACGCTGAATTCGCTGACGTTCGAAGTGTACGGGGAGCTGCGCGACCTGTTCCGGCACCTCGGGACGGTGGGCGAAGTGCGCGCGGTGACGATCACGGGGTCGGGCAAGGGGTTCTGCAGCGGCGGGGACCGGGAAGAGATCATCTCGCAGCTGTTCGGGCGGGACGCGGAGGACGTGTACAGGTTCGCGCGGATGACGTGCGACCTGGTCGAGGCGATGCGCGCGTGCCCGAAGCCGATCGTCGCGGCGATCAACGGGGCGTGCGTCGGCGCAGGCGCGATCGTGGCGATGGCGAGCGATTTCCGGTACGCGGTTCCCGAGGCGAAGTTCGGGTTCGTGTTCACGAAGGTCGGGATCAGCGGGGCCGACATGGGGGCGACGTTCCTGCTGCCGCGGATCGTCGGCTGGACGAAGGCGACCGAACTGCTCATGACGGGCGACGTCTTCCCTGCGGACGAAGCGCTTCGGATCGGTTTCCTCAACGCGATCGTCCCGGCGGCCGATCTCGAAAAGAAAACATCGGAGGTCGCCGCGAAGCTCGCGGCGGGTCCCGCGTTCGGGCTCGCGATGACGAAGACGCTCCTCAACAAACAGCTCGGCGCTTCCCTGTCACAGGCCCTCGAGGCCGAGGCCCAGGCGCAGGCCCTCTGCATGCTGCACCCCGACTTCAAGGCCGCCTACGAGGCCGTCAAGGCGAAGAAGGAGCCGCGCTTCAAATGAGCGGCAAGAACCAGCCCTACCGCACGCAGTCCTTCAAGCCGCCGCCCGACCCGCTGCCGGCCTACAAACCTGCGGGCGGCCCGTGGGATGCGCTTCCGTTCTTCGACGAAGGCCACCGGCAGGTGGCGGGGGCGATCGAGGAATTCGTGAAGCGGGAGATTGCGCCGCTGGCGGGGACGGACGAGGTGGCGACGGAGGACAACGCGCGGGAGTACGTGCTGCGGCTGGCGAACGGGCGGTGGCTCGGGCACGCGGTGCGCGGGGAGATCCGGGCGTGCTCGATCATCCGGTACCACCTGGCGCGGGCGTCGGCGCTGGCGGACGCGATGTTCGCGATGCAGGGGCTGGGGGCGATCCCGATCCTGGTGGGCGGGAGCGAGGCGCAGAGGAAGACGTGGCTGACGCGGATCGAGGAAGGGGCGATCGCGGCGTTCGCGCTGACGGAAGACGAGGCGGGAAGCGACCCGGCGGGGATGCAGCTCAAGGCGAAGCGGGTGGACGATTTCTACCGGCTGGACGGGGAGAAGACGTTCATCTCGAACGCGGGGATTGCGGAGGTCACGGTCGTTTTCGCGCGGACGGCGCCCGGGGACAAGGACGCGTTCAGCGCGTTCGTGGTGAAGGGCGGGGCGCCGAGGTTGAAGTCGAGGCCGATTGAGGTGATTTCGCCGCACCCGATCGGGCGGCTGATCTTCGACAGCGTGGACGTGAAGGAATCGGAGCGGCTGGGCGCCGAGGGGGACGGCCTGCGGATCGCATTTGCGACGCTGGACCGCTTCCGGCCCACCGTCGGCGCGGCGGCGTGCGGGATGGCGCGGCGGGCGCTGGAGGAGTCCACGGACCGCACGAAGGCGCGCAAGCAGTTCGGGAAACCGCTGGCCGGGTTCCAGGGCGTGCAGTTCATGCTCGCCGACATGGCGACCGAGCTCGCGGCCGGCGAGCTCCTGGTGGCCCGCGCGGCCTGGGAGGCCGACCGCGGCGGCGCCGGGCTCAAGATCGCCGCAGCGATGTCCAAGCTGTTTGCGACGGACCACGCGCACGCCGTCATCGACCGCGCGGTTCAGTTGCACGGCGGACTGGGAGTGACGAAAGGATCCGTCGTCGAGCGCCTCTACCGCGACGTCCGCGCCCTTCGCATCTACGAAGGCACGAGCGAAATCCAGCGCCTCGTCATCGCCCGGGAACTGACGCGTTGAGCCGGGCCGAGGACCAGGTTTCTCATTCCCAGCCTCCGCACGGCCCGGCTTACCCTGAGCGAGCCCGAAGGGCGAGTCGAAGGGTTCCGGTGCGGCGCGAACGAGCGTCGGAGCGGGGCTTGCCTCAATTCGCTCACGCAATCCCCTGCAGCGCCGCCAGCTCGATCGCCGCTTCCTCATGCTCGGGGTTGATCCGCAGGACGCGCTTGAAGTCGTTCGCGGCGCCGGCCAGGTTGCCGCGCTGGCACCGGGCGATCCCCCGGTTGTACAGCGCGCTGATGTAGAGCGGGTCGATTGCGACGGCCTGGTCCAGGTCGTGAAGTGCCTGCTGCAGCTGGCCGGCGCGGTAACTCATGAGGCCGCGGTTGTTCCAGGCCGAGGCGAGGATCGGGTCGATGCGCAGCGCGGTTTCGTAGTCCTGGAGCGCGCCGTCGAGGTTGCCGGAGATTTCCCGCGCCACTCCGCGGTTGTTCCAGGCAAGGGCCAGCGACGGGTCGAGGCGCAACGCTTCCGTGAAGTCGGAGATCGCCGCTTCCAGCTCCCCGCGCTGCAGGCGGTCGCTGCCGCAGTTGTAGAACGCGGCGGCCAGGCCGCCTGAGATCACGGCGGTGTCGTGCATGTCCGGGAGGACTTCGCCGGGCGCGCGGACGAAGAGGGCACTGCGATGAGGAGGCGCCGGCCGGCCGGGGGCCTGCTGCGAAGGGAGAGCGGGCAGTTCGAAAGAGGGGTCCATGGTTCATCTCCTGGCCAGCTGGCGTGCGACGCGTCGGCCCGAGCCGTCCGGGCTTGCGGTTAGGCCCATGGATTCGCCGCAATCGCGGTGCCGTTCCGGAAGCGGCGCGGCGGCTCATTCGGCCCTGCTCAGGCTGGATTTCCGCAGCGGCCCGGGCCAGATTGCGCGGGAGATGAAAATCCGATGAGCGTGCGAACCCTTGCCCGGCTCTACTTCTCGCCATCGCCGCCCGCGGCTGTCCTGATCTTCTCGAGGGCCTGGCGCCACGCCGGGGCATGCGGATCGTCGTCGTGCTCCTCGAGCAGTTCCCGGTAGATCGCCGCCGCCGCCTCCGGTTTCCCCTGCCGCTCCAGGATCGCCGCTTCTTCTTCCTTGCGCCTCGCGTCGTTCTGGAAGTGGACGTTTCCGGCGGGTTCGGCGCGCCGTGCGGCCGTGGTGGCTGCCCGGGAGACGGCGGGATCGGGGTCCTTCGCGGCTTCGCGCAGAGCGGGAAGCGCCGCTTCGCGCAGATCGTCATCGTCGCTGGAGAGCCGGCCGAGGAGACGGGCGCAGGCTGCGCGGACGGCGGGGTCGGCGTCCTCGAGAAGGGCGCGGATGAGGGTGGCGTCGGCGAGCGCGGTATCGCGTCCGAGGCGGCTGAGGACCTCGACGGCGCGACGGCGCACCGCCGCGTCGGCGTGGGTGCGCAACGCCCGCTCGAGGAGCCACACGGCGAAGTCCTCGGTGCCGACCATGCTGCCGTCGAGGTTGCGGTAGAGCCACAGGACCCGCTCGAGATTCGGCTCGCGAAGGGCCTCCAGCAGGGCGTCCTCCCCTGCGGTTCCGAACACGCGCACGAGCGTCGTCGCGAGGCCCAGATTGGTGTCCACGAGCCCCTCGAGGATCGCGCGGACCAGCGCGGGCGCCGCCGAGGCGGCGTCCGGACCGAGCCGCGGAAAAACCATCGCGGCCTGCTGCGCGACCTGCTCGTTCGGGTCGCGCAATGCCGCGACCAGCGGGCCGAGCGCGGCGACGGCCTCGCGGCCCATTCCGGCCAGCCCCCACGCACCGAGCTCCCGGATCTTCGCGTCCGCGGACTGCAGCATCTCCACGAGCTTCGGCACCGCCTCGCCCTTCATCTGCGCCAGGTTGAACCGCGCCTGCCACCGTTCATGGTCGTCCCCGTCGCGCAGGTCGCGGATCCAGTCGTCCGCCGAACGGCCCGGCTCGACCCACGGGATGAACGTCCCCGGCCGGATCTCCCCCTTGCCCGGCGGCGGCGTCCCGCGCCCGGTCTTCGACGCCGCGACCGGCAGCGGCACCTTCACGGCCGGCTTATCGCACCCGACCGCGAACGCGAGCAGCAAGATGGCGAAGCGCTTCACTTGAGCTCCTCCTCGCCGGCACCGAGTTTCTTCAGGACTTCGATGATCGCCGCGCGGGCCTTCAGATCAGCGTCGTGACGCCCCTCGCGCAGACTGCGCCGGACGTTCTCGAACCGTTCCTGAGGGACGCGAGCCAGCGCTTCGGCCGCCGCGATCCGCACGTCCGCCGACTCGTCGTCGAGCGCGGCCTTGAGAAGCGCGGCTTCTTCGTCGCTTCCAAGAAGAGCGAGCCTACGAAGGACGCGCGCCGCCTGGCGCCGGATCGAGGGCTCGGGGCTCTTCTGGAGTGCGAACCGAAGCGCACCCCGCGCGCAGGCTTCCCCGCCCTGGATCTGCTCGCCGGGCCCGGAGATCAGGCCGAACGCGCGGGCGGCGAGAATCGTCGAGGGCTCGCGCAGCGTTTCGACGAGCGCGGGCCACGCGGCCTCGCCGATCGCGGCCACGGCCCATTTCGCGGCGACCTGGTTGCGCAGCGAGGGGTCCAGCATCGAGCGGACCAGCTCCGGCGCGGCGGGGGCGGAAGCGGCGCCTCCCTTTCCGAGGACGTACGCGGCGGTCCAGCGGTTGCCGGCGTCGGGATCGCGAAGCAGCACCGCGAGGTCGGCGGCGAACGTCCCGAAATCCTTGCGGCTCCGGGCAATGTTCGCGGCCGCGTCGCGAACCCGGGCGTCGCGATGCGCGAAGAGCGCGTGAAGGGCGGGGGCCGATTCCGGGCCTCCCCGCTCCAGCCGGTCGATCGCCGTCAGCCTCGTTTCGTCGTCGTCGGAGATGATTTCGCGGGCCAGCCCTTCCACGTCCTCCCCGGCCGGCGAGAGGACCGTCGCTGTGAGCAAGGCGAGGATGACCAGGAGGCGCTTCATGGGTGCGTCTTGGACGCGGATCCCCGGGAGGAGTTCTGTGATTCTGTCACGCCCTACAACGGGATTGCGACGATTTCCCCCGCCTGTCAGACTGATTGCGGAATGGATCCCATGTCACATCCGGCCATCATGATCGGGACGGGCGCCGTCCTCGGGCTGAGCCACGCCCTGGACCCGGACCACATCGCCGCGATGACGGCGTTCGTGGGAAGCGCTCCCTCGGTTAAGAACGCGGTCGGCTACGCGGCGCGGTGGGCGGCGGGCCACGGGCTCATGGTGCTGGGCGTGGGCGTCGCCGCGATGCACCTCAAGATCGGCCACGAGTTCATGGGCGCGTGGGGCGAGCGGATCGTCGGCGCGACGCTGATCCTGATCGCGCTCTGGTCGTTCCGAAGGGCCTTCAAGCTGCACCAGCACGTGCACGAGCACGGAGACGGGATCGTCCATGCCCACGCGCACTCCCATGCCGCCGGCCCGGGGCACGTCCACCGGCACGCCCCGACGTTCATGGGGCTGCTCCATGGGCTGGCGGGATCCGGAGCGGTCGTGGTCGCGATTCCCGCGGCGTTCGCGGGTTCGGAAGCGATGGCGTTCCTGTTCCTCGCGGCCTTCGGCATCGGCGTCACGGTCTCGATGATCGCCTACGCGATCGGCGTCGCCGCGATGATCCGCCGGCGGACCACGCCCACGCTTCAGTTCCAGAAGACGATCAGCATCGTCGCGGGGTCGTTCAACCTCGTCGTCGGCATCCTCTGGATCGCCGGCCTCAATGGTTAGGCGGGCTTAAATCGGAAGGGGGCCCTTTCCCCACGCGGCCAGCGCGGCCTCGACGCAGTCGGGTGGCACGCCGCGGAGAAGCTGAGCTCTCAGCAATTCCGCCGCGGCGCGATCCGAAGTGCCCCCGCCGAGGTCGGCCACGAGCCGGGCTGCGCGGGCCCGGCGCAGGGGCGTCCCGATCCTGTCGGCAAGGGCCTGCGCGGAACGGGCCTGGACTACATCGCTCGTCAATCGAGCCAGAAGCAGGCGGGCGTCCGCCTCTGCGGAATCGGACCCGATGGCGGCCGACCGTTCCGCGAGCGACCGCAGAATCTCGACCGCCTTGTCCACCTGGCCCGTCGCGGCATGCGCTTCGCAGACCTCCACCATCGCCTCGAGGTCCAGCGCGGGGGTTCTCACCCTGGCGAACCGCGCCTCGACTTCGGCCAGCGCGGTCTCCCCGGACTGCTCGGCGAGCGCCTTCGCCCGCGCGACCCGTTCCCCGGCGCGGACGAGCAGCCCCTCGGTGCGGTCCACCGCCGCGAGCCCGAGCAGGCACTCGATGACCTCCGGCGTCGCCCCGATCGCGGCCGCGTGATCGAGCGCCGCCACGCATTCGCGCCGAGCCTCTTCCATCTCGTGGCGCGACAGCCGGATCTGCCCCAGCGCCAGGCGGTTGATCGCGATCATCCGGCGGTCCTCGGTCTGCTCCGCCAGGCGCGTCCCCCGGATCGCCATCTCCAGCGCCCGCTGCGGGTTCCCTCCTTCCAGGCAGAGCCACGCCAGCTTGTTGTGCGTGCCCGCCAGCCCCCACCGGTCCCCCAGCGCCGCCTTCGCCAGCAGCGCTTCTTCGAAACCCGCCAGCGCCCGCCGCGCATCGCCGGCATGGGCGTAGGCGTCCGCCACATTGAAGAGCGCGGTGGACTCTTCCACCAGGTCCCCGCATTTCCGGCTCAGCGCGAGCCCCGCCTCGAACGCCTGCGCCGCCTTCAGCGGCTGCCCCTGTCCCAGCAGCACGTTGCCCTCGGTCCGAAAGAGCATCGCCCCGGCGCCCGCGCGGTCGGCCTCCGATCCCGCCGGCGATTCCTCCAGCCGCTGCCTCCCGCACCCGGCGCGCAGGGCCGCGTCGGCGAAGCGGCCGTCGTAGCAGCAGGCCAGGCCGGCCACTGCGTGGAGCCAGGCCGCACCCGCCGGATCGTCGGCTCCCGCTTTCGAAATCCCCTCGGTGCATCGCCGGATCGCCACCTCGATGCGCCCGAGCCGCGCGGACACGATGGCGAGATTCCGCAGCTGGCGAGCCTCGCTCGCGGGCGAACTCGAGCCCTGCCGCTCCGCCGCGTCGCGCACCGCTTCGAACGCCTCTTCCGCCCCGATGTAGTCGCCCTTGAGCAGCAGGGTGTGCCCAAGCGATTCCCACAGGTCGCGCACGTTGCGCGTCCGCTGCCTCTCCGGGCCCAGCGGCATCCCCGAGTCCGTCTCGATCTTCTCGCCGACCAGCCAGCGCTTCAGGTCGTTTGCCAGGTCGCGCGCCGTCGCGTACCGCCGCGCGTGCGACTTCTGAAGCGCCTTGCGCACGATGAAATCGAGGTCCGCGGGAACGGCGGGGTTCAGCTGGAGCACGGGAGTCGGGTCGTCTTCCCGGATCGCCGCGAGCGTGCCCAGGACGTTGTCCTTCCGGAACGGCAGCGTTTTCGTCGCCGCCTGGTAGAGGATGACGCCGAGGGACCACACGTCGGTCCAGGGCCCAAGGTCCCTCGTGCGCCCCGTGGCCTGCTCCGGCGACATGTAGTCCGGAGTGCCGATCATGACGCCGCTCAACGTGAGCTGCGTCGCGTTGTCGAGCGGCCGGGCGAGGCCGAAGTCGGTGAGGAAAGGCGTCCCCGCGGCGTCGATCAGGATGTTCGACGGCTTGAGGTCGCGATGCAGCACGCCTTCTTCGTGCGCGTAGTGGACCGCCCGGGAAATCCGCTCGAGCATCGAAACGACGCCCTTCAGGTCGGATCCGGCACCCGCGAGTTCGTCCTGGAGCGTCCGCCCGCGGACGAGTTCCATGCAGAGATAAGGCACCGGACTCCCGTAGAGCTCCGCCGTCCCGACTTCATGCACCGTGACGATGTTCGGATGTCGAAGCCGCGCCGCCAGCCGCGACTCGCGAAGAAACCGGCTGACGTGCTCTTCAAGAAGCGGCCCCGCATTCATGAACTTCAGCGCGACGGGTCGCCCGAGGTCGGGGTCCTCCGCTTCGAACACAATGCCCATGCCTCCCTGCCCCAGCGGGGACACGAGGCGATACCGCCCCACTTCGCGCGGAGGCTCGCGCGGCGTCGTCCCGAAACCGGACATGGGTGATTTGTGCATGAGCGGTACGCACGGGAACTCGGTGAGTTGCGTGGTCGGGAGGCTACCGGTGTGCATACACAGAGTCAACGCGGGCCGACGTGGTTTGGATCTCTCGGTGCGCCGGAATACCGGAAGGAATTTGTCGCGCAACCGACTGCGCTGCGGAGGTGTTCTGCGGTTAGGTTCAGCCAGGTTCGGAGAGCATCAAGCATGCGAGATCGCGGCAGGCGCTCGAAGCGGGGCGGAACAGTGGCGCCTAGACAAGGCTCTGCAGAAACCTGATGGCCTCTACTTTTGACTCGAACGTGCCGCGAATCTCGTCTCTATTCGAGTAGCGGACATTTACCTCGAACCTCACAAACTTTCCACCCGCCCTCGCTTCGTTAAACCCGTCGATGAAGGCAATGGCGGACTCGACAGTGGTCACCTCCTTCGCTTGGCCGTGTAAGGCCAGCACGAAAACCGAAGTGACCGAACGGTTGAGCGCCACCTCCAGCCCAGTCACGAACTTGGCAAACGCGGCGCTTTCGACCTTGCGCATCTCTGCCCCGACCTTTGCTGTGGCGTTCGCGGGGAGACGATTCCATTTGTCCACCTTGCGTTGCACCTCAGAATCCTCCGATTCCTCATCAAAGTACGCGTCTATCCCGACCACCTTGAAGGCCTTGACGATGCTGTCGAACGGCATGTAGAGCACGTCAAATCCGTGAGAGCGAAGTTGGGTAAGCGATCCCTCCGTGAAGACGCCGGCCAACACGCCGCCGATGAACGGGTGGTCCTGTGCGTACGTTTCGCAGAGCGGAGTGATCGCGCCTTGAATTTCTTGGGACTTGTTGCGCGAGTGCTTCGTATAGCGGCGGTACGCGATTTCGATGAATGCCTTCGGCCGTCCAACGGTAGCGTCTGTTCCACCCGCCTCTAGGACATAATCCAAGTCGTGCCGGTTCCCCTTGTTGTCATCCCATCCGACTTTCGACTTTCCACCTCGAGCTGCGCGCGGGCGTTTGCAGTCGAGGTACAGCCCGTGTCGCTTCGCCACTTCCGAAAGCGGTTCATTTAGCGCCGCCTCGAGAACATCGCCGATGATCTGGCCGAACCTGTGTGTCGGGGAGGTAGCCACCGATCAGCCTTTCACCCAAAGTCGCCCCTCGCAAAGCGGGACGCGGTGTTTTCGATTCTTCCACTTTACGTTTCGATCCCGCGTCCGCTCGAACTCCCAAGTCCTGAATCCGGCGCCGAGCGCCAGTTCACCCAACCATTCCACGGCCGAGACGTAGACACCGTAAGGAGCTGAATCCCCGATGACGAAGCACGCGCGCGCGCCGGGAGCGGCGCAGCGACGGAGTGCCTGCCACGTTCGCGCAAGATCGTGGAAATAGCACGCGACCATGAGGTGGTAGGTCTTCTTCCCGCCCTTCGTCTTCCGGATTTCGGCGAGTTGTTCGCAGACCTCGGTGAGTGGTTTGCGGATGGGTGCCAACTCGGGCGCGGCGAGCACTTCGCCGAGATTCACGGCTCGCTCCGGGACATGTTGCGTGCAGGCTCGAACCAAGAGCCTGCGCACCGTTTCTTGGAGATCCCCCCAGCCATTTACTTCGCGGAAGAAACACATCTCAAGCCGTGTCGCGTCAGCGTAGTCGTAGTTGTTGGGATACGGAGGCGAGGTAACGACGAGATCGGCCCAGCCGTCCGGCACGTCAGCTAGGTTTCGGGCGTCACCCGCGAGTACACGGGCTCGGGGCCCGGCGCACCTTACCGTTCGCATGTCCGCGGCCATGCCCTGAGTCATCGAATCGAACGCCATGAAGGGCTCTGCCGTGCGCTTTTTCACCTTGCTGGGCAGCACGTATTGCCACTGGGCCGTTCCCACCGGGGAGCACATCCGCAAGATGCACACCAGCGCCATCCAGGAGAGATGCCATGCTGCTGAATCATCGCGAGAGTCCTCTACCGCTGCGCGAAGCGCATCCAGTGCAGCAAGCACGTCCGGCGGGTAACACCGCTCTACGAGCGACGGGTACCCCTCACTGGATCCCTTGCGCCGCGCGGCGGAGGAACGAATTTTTCGGACTCGCGCGAGGAAATCTTCCGGGTCAGAACGACGAAACAGCTTCGCGAAAGCGACGCGATATATGAACGGATGAGCCTCTACCCCGATGGCTTCCACTCCGACATCCTCTGCAGCAAGGAGCGTGGTACCCGACCCGGCGAACGGATCCAGGACGCGGGTTGCTCCTGCATCTCGAATGACCGACTCGGCCCATGGCGCCGAGAATCCAGGGCTGAAACGAAACCAGCGATGCACGGGGAGCTTGGTGTTCCCGGCGAACGTTGAGGAGGTATCCGCCTTCTTTGGCCGCGTTGAAAGAGGCTGGGTCTCACCGAAGAGGCTTTGTTGGAGGTGTGGCATTGTTGGTGACGGAGTATACGGAGTGTCGAGCGCTTCGCGCCACCCGCCCACGCGAACACTTGAACCCATCCGGCCCAGGACTCTGTTCTGGCCACTCGGTCAAGATCCAGCTGTACGCATCCGTTCGAGCGTACGGGACCGCCCTCCTCAGACGTAGATACGACGCGCTTTCCGTAGCCATCGGCACATAGTAGTAGCTCGACCGCGCGGGCCGGACAGCCGGCACTACCGCGAGAGGGCTATTTTCGAGTAACCCGGCTCGATCCAGGCGCGCTTCTGTCGCATCTCGCCGATCAGAGCTTATTCTTTGGCCGTCCAGCAACATCTTGAACGGGCCGGTGTGCTCGTACAGAGGCGCCATGATATCCGCCCCGCGACTGCCCTCTAACTGAGACACCTCGGGCGAAAGGATGCGGCGCCGCATCGAGGAGTATCCGGTTCTACCCCGCGATTACCGTCGTATGCACCCGGCGGCCGCCCCCAGATCGCCAAGAGTCTTGCGTCCGGGCCCCGCATTCTGCGCCACCCGGGCCTTGAACTCGACGGCGTGCTTCCCCCGCCTCTGACCGATGACAGATGACCGACCAAACGTTTCAGACGGCGACTTTGCCTAAATCACTGCATAGTCACCTTCCAAAAGATGGGGGCAGCTTCAGGCTTGGGCGCGCCGGCAAGCGGATTTGAAATAAACTCCTAAAGGTGATCAGGCTGGCGCGCCGAGGAGTTGACGCAGCGCGGCAAGAGATCTTCTTGACATGTCGATGCAGCGGCGATTAGATGGCCATCGCTTCTACGTTCTGTGAAAAAGCGAGGTGCTGACGACGGGACTTGCACCCGTACGGGGCCCCGGTCAAGGATACCCCCGCCGATCCCAAGTCGGCTGCGTCTGCTAATTCCGCCATGCCAGCAACCTCGATGCGTGCAGAGGGAGTCGAACCCTCAATCTCCCGCCAAGGAGCCGCGGTTTTAAAGACCGCTGCGTATGCCGATTCCGCCATGCACGCGACCTCAGTCTTGAGCCCCGGCGACGGGGCTTTTTTATTGGCTACGCTCCTTCTTTTCTCGGAACGACTTTCCAACCCCGGGCCCCGGGCATGAACGTGCCGGTCTTTTTCTGTCGATTGAGCATCGTCCTTAGGCTTCCAGAAGACAGCGCCTTGCCGAAAGCGATGCGCGCGTCGCGGACGATTTCGGGGATCGTCAGTTCCTTGCCGTTGGCCAAGAGTGCCCTCACAATCCGCGGGAGTTCTCCCTTTCCGAGCATCGCACGAGGTTGCTCGCCCGTCGGCTGGGTCGCCGACGTCTTCTCTGCCGCCGCGGCGATGGGGGCCGCGTCCGGGATGGCCTTGAACCCACGCAGGTAGGCGTCGCCGGCCGCGATTACTGCGTCGAGCTGGTTGAGTTGCTCGTTGATCGCCTTGAGCTGGGGCAACAGGCGCTCGCGCTCGGCCTTCGCCTCACCCACTGCCACGAACAGCGTTTCTGCGATCTTGACTCGGTCCATCGGATTGCCTCCCTGTGTTGATGCAGGGATGGTACATGCACAACTGCACGTGGCAAGACTTTTTCAACAAAAAATGGCGCGCAATGGTACGTAGGCGCTCTCCATAGGACGGGGTGCTCGAAGTTACCTACACCTCACCTAACAGACTGCTGCTTGATGGTGCGCTTTGGTCTAGGCTCGGAGTCGCTGATTTGTAAAGCCCCAACTTCCCGAAGAGCTCGATCAATGCCTTTCCGGTAGTTCGGTGCATTTGTGTGGCCATCTCGTACGCGAACTGGGCACGAAGTAAGAGCACTCCGACCACTCCAATCGAATCCCTGATTGATCGCGGCACGCAACCGCCGGCGCTGCCGACGCGCCCTTCGCCCTACTTCAGCCAGACATCCAGCGCCGCTTCCACCATCTTCGGCGTGTTCATGAACGTCCCGTGCGTCCCGTCCTCCGGCTCGTACCACAGCTCGAATTTGCCGCCGCGCTTCTCGATGAACGCTTTCGCCGCGCGCCCGTTCTTCGTCGCCGGCGCACCGAATTGGACGTCCTTGCCGCCGAAGTAGCCGACGAAGCGCTGCCCTTTGAACGCGTCGTCGCCGGCGTCGCGGACGTACGGCGGGGGCTTGTCCTCGGGCCAGGCGCCGGAGTCGCAGATGAACAGGCTGAACACGCCTTTCTTCGGGTCGCGGTCGATGATCGCGAGGCCGGGGACGTTCGCGGAGCCGCGGCTGAAGCCGTCGAGGAGGTGGCCCTTTTCGGCGATGGCCGGGTGGTCCTTGCGAAGCGCGGCCAGGCGAGTCTCGATGAACGCGTACGCTTCCTTCGGCTGCAGGTAGGCGTCGTCGCCGAGCCACCACTGGAGCGCGACGACGGCGACGCCGCGTTTTTTCGCGAAGGGCTGCCAGAGGCGGACGGAGGTTTCGGCGTGGCCCTGCGTGCCGTGGAGGGCGAAAAGCACGCGCACGCTTCCGGCGTCTTTCTTGTCGAGGTCTGCGGGGAGCCACTCGACGGTGTAGACGCCGTCGCGGGTGGACGCGACGACCTTTGCGCCGAGTTTCAGGACCTCGGCGCGGTCGCGGGGTTCTTCGGCGGACAGGCGCCACGAGGCCAGGAGGAGGAATGCCGTCGTCGCGATTCTCATGCTGCAGGAACGGCTGGACGAAGCCGAAATTGTCCCGAATCGCCGCCCTCGGCTAGCATGCGCCCCCATGGCCAGCTTCCCGGCGCTCTTCCAGCCCTTCCCCATCAACGGCGTCACTCTTCCCAACCGGATCGTCGTACCGGCGATGGTGACGCGGCTCTCGGGCGAAGACGGCGCGATCAACGC
Organism: uncultured Planctomycetia bacterium; assembly: GCA_963706735.1. Classification (GTDB taxonomy): domain Bacteria; phylum Planctomycetota; class MHYJ01; order WSZJ01; family WSZJ01; genus WSZJ01. The sequence goes on along the minus strand of CAVPNQ010000096.1, from coordinate 39,019 downwards.
GGACATCACGGATCGCTACGTTCGCTTCGCAAAAGGCGGGGCGGGGCTGATCGTGGTGGAAGCGATGGCGGTGCATACGGCGAAGTCGGGGCCGCTCTTGCGCATCTGCGGGGACGAGTTCAAGCCGGGGCTGACGGAGCTGGCGAAGCGGGTGCACGGCGCGGGCCCTTCCAAGGTCGTTCCGCAGATCATCCACTTTCTCAAGATCGCGCGGAGCGGGTGGCGGCAGCTTGTGGGGGACCTGACGAAGGACGAGATCCGCGAGATTGTCGTCGCGTACGGCGCCGCCGCGCGGCGGGCGCGGGAGTGCGGGTACGACGGCGTGGAGCTGCACATGGCGCACGCGTACACGCTGTCGAGTTTCCTGTCGGCGAAGAACAACCGGAAGGATGAGTACGGCGGGTCGCTGGCGAACCGGATGAGGCTGATGGGGGAAGTGATCGAGGAGGTTCGGCGGCAGGTCGGGCGGGATTTCATGCTCGGCGTGCGGTTTGACGGCGAGGAGTGCATCAAGGGCGGGTATTCGGTCCCGGACTCGCGGGCGATTGCGCTTCGGATGGCGCAGTTGTCGATGGATTACATTTCGGTGAGCGCCGGCGGGAAGTTCGAGGACGCGATTCATAAGCCGGGGGCGCCGCTGTACCCGTACACGGGGTATTCCGGGGACCGGTGCATGCCGGGGGCGGACTACCCGGACGGGCTGAACGTGTACATCGCGGCGGGGATCAGGGAGTGGGTGCGGCAGCACGGGTTCACGACGCCGATCGTGACCACGGGGAAGATTTCGGACCCGGCGTTCGCGGAGCGGATCCTGAACGAGGGGAAGGCGGACTTGATCGGGATGGCTCGGCCGCTGCTGGCGGACCCCGACTGGCCGAAGAAGGTGGCGGCGGGGCGCGCGGACACGGTGATCCGGTGCGTGTACGGGAACATCTGCAAGAACCTGGACGAGAACTTCAAGCGGGTCGTGTGCGTGCTGTGGCCGCAGGGGAAGATCCAGGCGCCCGAGAGCGCGGATCGCGAGCCGCCGAGCTGGCCCGCGGGGTCCGTGCTGGCGGCCCAGTACAAGGACGGCCGCGTCTATCTCAAGTGGCCGGCGGCGACGGACAACGAGGCGGTGCAGGGGTACTCGATCTACCGGAGCGCGAAGGACGAGCCGGAACGCCACATCGGGTCGAACAAGGCGCACGGATTCACGGACCCGGATGTCTCGCCCGGCACGGACTACACCTACCGCGTCCAGCCCTACGACCTCGGCGGCAACCGCGGGCCGTTCTGCGCGCCCGCGACCGTCTCCGTGCCCTAAGCAGCTATTTCGTCGGCTCGGCCGGCGGACGCCTGATCAGCCCGCTGGCGCCTCGCTTCGCAGGCTGCGGCGCCGGCTCGGGGTCGTCCTCCCCCATCCGCCCGCGCACGCGCACCGCCACATCCCAGCGCTTCGCCCTCGGGTTGTACAGCGTCACCAGCGTGCGGATTTTCAGGCGGCCGGCGCGCTTGCGGACGCCCTCGAGCAGGTCCTCCGTGTCCGGGATCTGCATCGTGATGCGCGGGCCGTGCTCCGCGAGCCCCAGCATCGCCGCGAAGGCGCGGAAGACGTCCGACTCCGTGAGCATCCCGACGACCTTGTCGAGCTTCACCACCGGAAGCCCCGAGATCTTCTGCTTCAGCATCAGAAGCGCCGCGCTCTCGAACGTGTCGTCCGGCGACACCGTGTACGGCCCCGGCGTCATCACGTCCTCCACCGTCTTCTTCGAGGTCGCCCGGTCGCCTTTGTGCTTCCCCAGCTCCGAAAACAGGTCGCTCTTCGTGATGATCCCCACCAGCGCGCCGCTCTCGATCACGGGCAGCCGGCGGATGTGGTGCTTCTGCATGAACTCCAGCGCCACGGGCGCGGGGACGCGGGCCTGGATCGTGACGGCGGGGGAGGACATCCATTCGCGGACGAACATGGGGGGCTCCGGGGTACGTGGGAAGCGGATCGGGAACGGCGGCGGCCAAGGCAACGGCAAGGAAACGAAAAACTAAAAAGGAAAAACTAAAAAGGAAAAACGCCTCGGGGGGCCCAGGGTGTTTCGTGCGGGTAGAGACATGCTCACCGAAGGGCTGACCTGCTGATCCAGATTTGCCTCGCCGCGCCGCACGGCGAGGGCACAATGCCCGACACGGGCCGCCTGGTTTCCACTCGGAAACCGGGCGGGCCCGGGTCCACACTCGGAGAACGGCACCATGGCCATGAAGAAATCGTCCTGCGGTTGCACCAGCTCGGGCTGCTCCTCGACTCCCGCGAAGTCGAAAGCGGTCAAGTCCGTGAAGAAGTCCAAGGCCAAGTCGAAGAAGTAAGCGACTCTCGCCGCCCTGCCCTCGAACCGGGGCAGGGTGGCCGTTGTCGTCCGGTCGAATTTCCGGCCATCCTCTTCCGTATTGGTGTAGAACTCCCCGCATGAGCACCCGCCTTCGCCTCCAACCCGCCGTATTCGCCCTTCTGGCCGTCGCGACTTTCGTCGCCGGCACGGCCGGGCCGCTCCATGAGATGGAAGCGCTGCGAGGCCACGAGCACTGCGCCGAGGGCGCCGATCGCGAGTCGCTCCGCCACGAGTGCCACGACGAAGACCAGTGCACCGTCTGTGGACTCCTCGCGCTTCCCTCTGTTTCCGAACCCGGCTCGCCGCCGACCGCGGCCGGTGAACCCCCCGCCCTTCCTCCCGCGACGCGTCCCGTGTCGGTCGTCGTCGCCGGCATTCCTTCCTCCGCCCCCGCAAGGGCGCCGCCGGTCTTCTAGAGCCCGGCTTCGCAGGACTCCCGCCGCGCCCGGACTCCGTCCGTGCAGGCGGCCTCTCCCGAACGCACGGGCTCCCGGTGCCATTTCGTTTCACAACCACCCACGGAACCCTTGCGGAGTCACCCCATGCGGATCGCACTGGCTTCCCTGCTCATCGCGGGAAGCGTCTACGCCCAGGCTGGCGAGCTGGAGAAATTGAGGCAGGATCTCGACAACGCGAACAAGCGGATCGAGGCGCTCGAGAAGGACAAGAACAAGCGGGAACTCGAGAAAGAGCTGGAAGCGGAGATGGACAAGACGCCGCCGGCCTCGGGCGGGCTGGCCAGCCTGCCCCTGGGCGGCGGGGCGAGCGCGAGGCTGCTCGATCTCTCGTTCGACCTGCTGTTCGCGGCCGGAACGTCTTCCGCGAGGGACGAGGTCATCCGGTCGCTTCAGGCCGGCGACCACGACCCGCGCCGGCGCGGCTTCACGATCCAGAATCTGGAGATTACGGGGAAAGGCGCAGTGGACCCGTACTTCAACGGCGAGGTGCACGTCATCCTCAAGATCGATCAGGACGGCGAAACGGGGGTCGAGCTCGAGGAAGCGTTCCTGACGACCACCTGCCTTCCGTGGGGTTTCCAGGTCAAGGCGGGGCAGATGTTCGAGTCGTTCGGGCGCCTGAACCTGATGCACCCGCACGCATGGCAATTCGTGGACCAGCCTGTGGTGAACTCCCGTTTCCTCGGCCCCGAGGGGTTGAGATCGCAGGGCGCCGAGGTGTCGTGGCTCGCGCCGACGCCGTGGTTCCTGCTGGCAACCGCAGGGGTGTTCAACGCCAACGGCGGAACCACGCACAGCTTCATCAACGAGGAGGAATCCCCCTTCTACGTGAACGCCGACGGCCGCGACGTCGCGACCCTCGAGGACCTGCAGTACCTCGTGCGCGTCGCTTCCAATTTCGACCTTGGCGACACGATCTCGACGACGATCGGCGCTTCATGGGCGCACGGGCCGAATTCAACGGGCGGAAGCGCCGACACGGACCTGCTGGGCGCCGATTTCTACCTGCGATGGAAGCCGCTTCAGAACGACCACGGCTGGCCCTTCGTGCAGTTCCAGGCGGAGTGGATGGGGCGGCGGTTCGAGCAGGCGCGCGGGTTCGACGAGGACGGCAACTCCTTCGAGCACGACGAGTTGTGGGACTGGGGGTACTACGCGCAGGTCGTCTGGGGGTTCACGCACCGCTGGACGGTCGGGGCGCGGTGGGACCAGGGAAAGGGCGAACTGGCCCACGACGATCGTGACAATTTTGAATTCGACCCGCGCTACCGGATCTCGGCGGCGCTGACGTTCTACCCGACCGAGTTCAGCAAGATCCGGCTCCAGTACAACTACGACCACGGCTCGGCGATCGCATCGTTCCACGGGTCGAGCAAGGACGAGCATTCGGTCTGGCTGCAGGTGGAGTTCCTGCTCGGCACGCACGGAGCGCACAAGTTCTGATCCGGACCCGCGGGCGTTCGACGGCGAACGCCCGCGGAATTCATGACACCCACTGGAACAAGGAGCGCGGCCTGAACCGCCGCGGACGCCTGTGAAAACATTCCTGAACTCGATCGTGCTGGCCGTTGCACTCGTGTCCGGGGCGGAAGCGAAAACGAAGGTCGTGGTGACGATTCCGTCGCTGGGAAGCGTGGCCCGCGAAGTCGGCGGGGACCGAGTGGACGTCGTCGTGCTCGCGAAGGCCGGGCAGGACCCGCACTTCGTTGACGCGAAGCCTTCCTTCATCGTGGAACTGCGCAACGCGGACCTGTTCATCGTGAACGGGCTGGAGCTGGAAATCGGCTGGGTCCCCCCGCTCCTGGAAGGCTGCCGGAACGGGAAGGTGCAGGCGGGTGCGAACGGGTACCTGGACGCTTCGTCGTTCGTTTCGGTGATCGATCTGCCGACAGGAACGGTGGATCGCTCGATGGGAGACGTTCATGCGCTGGGCAACCCGCACTTCTGCATCGACCCGATCGCGCTTCGGAGAATCGCGACGGGCATCTCCGAGCGGCTTTCGGCGCTCGACGCCGAGGGGGCGAAGTCGTATGCGGCGAATCTCAAGGCGTACCACCGAAAGCTCGACGAAGCGATGTTCGGTGCCGCGCTCGTCGAGGAAGCCGGGGGGAGCAAGCTGGCGAGGCTGGCGGAGGCCGGCGAACTCGACAAATGGGTGAGCGACAACAAGCTCACGGAGAAAGTCGGAGGCTGGTTGAAGGACATGGCGTCCCTCAAGGGAAAGGAAGTGGTGTCGTTCCACACGAGCATGAACTACTTCTGGGCGCGATTCGGCATGAAGCTTGCCGCCACGGTCGAGCCGCGGCCCGGGATTCCCGCCAGCGCGGCGCATTCCGCGGACGTGATCCTCATGATGCGGGAGCGGAAGATCGGGCTCGTGGTGACGCAGCCGTTCTACGACGAGTCCCCGGTCCGGCTCATCGCAGAAAAGACGGGGGCGCGGACGGTGTCGGTGCCGCTCGAGGGAGACGACGCCCTCGCGGCCATCGCCCGCATCGTCAAGGAAGTCAGCGGGGAGGCCCGCTGAATGGAGGCCCTTCACAATCTTCCCGTCCTCGTCCTTCCGTTCCTGGCCTGCCTGGTCCTGGTGGGGATCCACGGATACCTGGGGATCCACGTCCTCGCGCGCAAGGTGATCTTCGTGGACCTGGCGATGGCGCAGATTGCGGCGCTCGGAGGGACGGTCGCCTTCCTGCTCGGGCACGACCTGCGCAGCCCGACGGCGTATTTCGTGTCGCTGGGGTTCACGCTGGCGGGGGCCGCGGTGTTCGCAGCGACCCGGACGCGGCGGGAAAAGGTGCCGCAGGAAGCGATCGTCGGGCTGGTTTATGCGATTGCGGCGGCGGCGGCGATCCTGCTGACCGACGCGGCGCACCAGGGGGACGAGCACCTCAAGGCGCTTCTGTCCGGCAGCATCGTCTGGGTCACGAAGGGACAGCTGCTCAAGACGGCGGGCATCTACGCGGTCGTGGGAACCTTCCATTTCGTGTTCCGCCGCCAGTTCCTGGCGATTTCGTTCGACCTCGAAAAGGCCCGGGCCGACGGGCTGTACGTGCGGCTCTGGGACTTCTTTTTCTACCTGTCATTCGGGTTCGTGATCACGTCTTCGGTGGCGATCGCCGGGGTGCTGCTGGTGTTCTGTTTCCTCATCGCCCCTGCGGTGGTCGCGACGATGTTCGCCGAGTCGATCCGGGCGCGCCTGGCGATCGCGTGGGTCCTCGGCACCGTCGTTTCGGCCGTCGGCATCCTCTTTTCGTTCGACCGCCCGAGTGGCCCCACCATCATCTGCTTCTTCGCGGCCGTGCTGCTGGCCGCCGGGATCGGCAGGACCGTCTACTTCGCGGCGAACCGCCTTCGCGCCGCCGCCCTCGTGGCCGCGGGTTGCCTGGTCGTACCCGCGATCGGGTGGAGCCTGGTGCACGTCCTCAGGCAGCAGGGCGAAGAAGATCGAGAACGGCAGGAAGCCTTGAGCCACCGTCACGGCGACGCGCCGGAAGACCTGCTGCTGGACCTTTCGGACAAACTGGCGGCGAAGCGAAGCGAGGCGGCGCACAAGCTGGGGGACCAGAAGTACCGGCCCGCGGTGCCGAAACTGATCGCTTTGCTTCGCGACCGGGATGCCGGCGTCAAGGAGAGCGCTTCTGAAGCGCTCGGCGCTATCGGCGCAGCGGAGGCGATTCCGGAGCTGAAGCTGCTCGCGGCGAAGGACGACGAGGACGAGTGGGTCCCGCTGAAGGCGGCGGCGGCGCTGGCCGAACTCGGCGAGACTGCCGGGCTGGAGCGCCTGTTCGCCCTTGCGCGCGACGCCGAGGGTCACATGGCCCGTGTCGGCGCGCTGACCTCCCTGAAGAAGGCGCTGCCCGCGGCGGGGGCCCCCGCGGGCGAGAACGAGGGGCTGGATGTGCTTGCGGCATGGTGGAAATCGAACGGTGGATCGGCGACATTCGACGGGGAGACCCGGACCTGGAAGGAGAAGAAATGAAGCGGCTCTTCGTGTCGGTGGCAGTCCTGTTCCTGGCGGGATGTACGGGGCTGCAGTTCGAGAACGACCCGGTCCCGGTGGCGGGAACCGTCTGGGTCGCAGAGCCGGTCATTGCCGCGACGCATGCGGAACTCGACCGGAACGCGCTGGCCGTGCGGATCCGTCTCGCGGCCGCGACGGCGGTGTCCGACGCGGGTTTCGGGCGGGCGGGAGACGAGGCCTCCGCGGATCTCGTGATTCGCGCGACGCTCGAGGATTTCTGGCTCGGGGACGAAGCGGTGCGGGCGCTCGGCTGGCGCGTGTCGAGCCACGGCGAGGACCGGCCGTCGTTCAAGGCCCGGGTGGCCGTCCTCGCGAAGGGCCAGCCGCCGAACGAGGCGACCCTGGCCGAAGTCACCGACGCCGGCGGGTGGTCGAAGGAGTCCATGGCCGGGCGGAGGACCGCCGCGCTCGTCGAGAAGATCGCCCGGATGCACGTCAGCATCGCGGAGGAGCACCGGAAGTAGTGCCCGCCCTGCCACTCCCCCGCCATAATCCGCCCATGCGCGACGCCGACCCCGCCGCTTCACCCCCCGCCGCCCAGCGCCGCACGCTCCCCTTCTGGTCGCTCAACAAGATCTACTGGCTGCTCTACATCCTCCCCCTCGTCGTCTGGTTCGCGATGGACGGGTCCGAGATGTTCTTCTTCGACAAGGACCCTCGCCACCCGGAGCGCGCGTGGTTCAAGCTCGGCGTCTGGCTCTTCCTCGTGAACCTGATCAGCCTCCTTGTGTGGCGTGAGGACAAGCGGCGGGCGGAGAAGGGCGACTGGCGGGTGTCGGAGAAGACGCTCGTCTACCTCTGCACCCTCGGCGGCCTGCCCGGCGCCCTCCTCTCCATGCGCATGTACCGCCACAAGTCGCGCAAGTGGTCGCTTCAGCTCCGGCTGTTCGGCGTCTCGGCGCTGCTGGTCGCATTCACGTTCGGCGTCTGGCCGCACACGTGGTCCTACGCGAACGACGGGCGCTGGGGGATCTGCCTGTTCTCGCTCTTCTGGTGGAACCTCTCGATCGCCGGGGGGATCGTGCGGGTGCACCGGGACAACCGGCGCGTCCTGTGGCGGTACCTGGGGTTGCTGGGGGCGCTCGCGGTCGTTTTCGTGGGGCTCGCCGCGGGAGGCGTGTACCTTTGGGAAGGCTGGAAGGACCGGAAGCACGACACGTGGATCATGGCGAGCGCGGGGATCATCGCGGGGGGACTGGTGCTGTCGATCTTCAACGAGGTGTGGCTGTCGCTGCGCGGCCTGCGCGGGAAGCTCCCCGGCTGGGACCCGGTCGCCCCGGGGTCGATGAAATAAAAACATGGTCAAGGCACGCGCGAAACACGACGGAGGAACGGCGGTCGCCCGGGCGGTCGCGGCCGCGATGAAGAAGCGCAGCCGGCGCGCGTGGACGATCGTGGAATACGCGGAGGCCGACTGGACCCACGGGTACTGCACCGGGGAGCGCGCCGGGGCGTGGAAGTTCTCGGCCGGCAAGCTCGCTAAGGTGAAGCCGCCCGCGATCCTGGAGGTGCCGTACGCGCAATTCTGCGCCCGGGGGCTCCGCGTTCTCGTCGAGACCTCCATCGTGCGCGGCTCGGGGCAGGGGGAGATCTTCGAAGTGAGCCGCGGGAGAGGCGGGGCGGCGCTGGAGTCGTTTCCCGACGGCGTGAAGTGGCGCGTCGGGATGTAGCCCTCTCCTATTTCGTGCGGCCGGCCGGCGAGAGCTGCGGCACTCCGCGGTCGGGTTCGAGAATCCACAGCGAGCGGCCGGGATAGGCTTCCAGCAGGCGCGCGTCCTTCTCCTCCCCCATCGAACGCGCCCAGACGATCCTCTGCGAAGGGATGTCCGCGCTGTTGTAGACCCACTCGAAATTGATGTTGTGAAGCGGCGCATACTTCACCAGGACCAGGTGGTTCCCCGGGGTTTCTTCGAGTTTCCCGACGATCCGCGTGCGATGGTCTGCCCACGCAGGGCGCGTCCGCGAATGCAGGATGAACCCGCCGAACAGCAGGAAGACGGGGCTCGACAGCAGCCCCGCCGCCGCGAGCCAGAGCGCGGCGCGGCGGTTCTTGAGGCAGCAGGCCAGCCGGCGCGCGCAGGCGGCGCAGAACAGGAAGAAGGCGGCCGCAGAGGGCGCGACGTAGTGAGGCTGCGTCCAGCACGTGCAGAGCGTCGCGACCAGCCCGAAGACGATCACCAGCGAAATCCGCCCGAACCTCCTCGATCGCAGCAGCATGAAAAACCCCGGCACCAGCGCCATATACGCCCCGGGATAGAAGTTCCAGATCAGGAAGCACTTGAACGCCGCCACAGCGAGAAACCCCTTCAGCGTCCGCTGCTTCGCCCAGATCGCCCGGCTCCAGCCGCCGTGGTACGCGATGATCTGCGGGTGCTCGTTCCACCGCGCCGGAGGCGCTTCCTGGAAAATGAAGATCGGCGCGGCCGCGTACTGCTGCTCGTAGAGAACGTAGGGCATGGTGGTGGCGCTTCCCGTCGCGGCCGCGTTAATGCGGGCTATGCCGCCGGCGGTGAGGAGGAGGACGAGCGCGACGGGCGTGGCGACGCGGAGCAGGAGGGGACGGCGGTTGGCCGGGTTGTTGAGGAAGTTCGCGATGAGGCCCGCGGCGACGGGAAGCGACGCGATGGCCCCTTCCCAGGGCCGGGTGACGAGGAGGATGGCGAGGCCGCATCCGAGTGCGAGGGCGGCGGGGATGGCGGCGCGTCGGTCGAGGCGGCGCCAGGCGCCGAGGACGAGGGCGCCGCCGAGGAACGCGAGGCCGCCGCCCCAGTAGGACTGGGTCCAGGTGAAGGGTTTGAAGATATGGAAGGCGGGGTGGACGGCGGCCATGAGGCCGGCGACGAGGCCCCAGCGGGGGCCGAGCCAGGCGCGGGCGGCCCAGGCGACGGCGGCGCAGGCGGCGGCGAAGGCGAGCCAGACGCCGGCGATGGGAGCGTCGAAGACTGCCTGGCCGAAGGCGAGCGTGAGGCCCTGGCCCGGCGGATATTTCGTGGACCAGGTGGGCTGGACGAGGACGTGGAAGGTCTCGAAGTGCTGCCACGCGGGAGGGGCGGGATTGGCGAGGCGGCCGTGGGCGAAGGTGTCGCCCTGGAGGAGGTACGCGAACTCGTCGTGGATGTACGGGACGACGGCGTGGCGGGCGGAGAGGGCGCCGCTCATGAGCAGCGCGACGAGGGCGGCGACGAGGGGCGCGCCCCAGCGGGGCCGCGCGACGAAATGGGCGATCGACCGGAGCCAGCAGGACTTCGGCCGGAGCGAGCCGCCGATGAGCACGATCGCGGGGACGAGCGCGAACACGGCGAGCACCCACGAGAGCGCCACCCGCGCGGCGGGCCCTTCCGCCCCCGCAAACGCTTCCTGGGATTCCCACAGTCCGCCGGTCACGGTCCGCTTCGCTCGAACCAGCCGGCGTGCATGGGGCGGAGGGATCCGTTGGCGACGGCGTCGGCGACGGCGCGCTGGACGTCCTCGGGGGCGGCCCAGACGAAGAGGCGGCGGCACCCGCGGGCGCGGAGGGTGGCGAGGAGGTCGTCGGCGGATTTCGGGGATGCGAACTCGACGCGGCGGCGGTAATCAGCGCGGGCGAGGGCGGCGGCAGGCCAGCCCGCCGTGAGGCAGAGGACGGGCATGTTTTCGTCGTAGCGGGCCTGCCAGCGCAGGAACTCGTCGGGGCCGCCGGGGACGCCGACGAAGCGGGCGAGGGTGACGTAGCGGGCGTCGCGGCGTTCCCAGGGGATGCGCAGGTAGTCCTTGAGGAAAGGCTCGTCCACCTGGAGGTTTCCCGACTGGCCGCGCTGCCAGAACGCGGCGGGGACGGAGGTGCGCACGAGGTCGGCGCCGGCGGCGTACGCGACGAGCGCGACGGCGATCCATCCGCGCGGGAGCCGCGCCACGACGGTCGCGAGCGCGGCCGCCGGAAGCGCGGCGGCCCAGAGGACGAAGCGCGCGTTGTATTTGTCGTGCTCGACCAGGAGGTACGTCAGGACGATCCCGGCCGCGAACACGCCGGCGGGAAGCCGCCACCGCCGGTCGCGCACGGCCAGCCAGGCCAGCGCGAACGGCCCCACGATCGAGATCGGCAACCCCCATCCCGTCCGGTCCGCCACGGGCGTGACGAGAGGGTCGAAACGAACATACCGGGAGCCGAACACGTCGCGCAGGCTGGCGAACAGGTTGCTGAAGGAGGGGCCGCCCGACATCGTCGCAGGCATCGGGCTGATCTTCTGCGAGCCGCCAGCGCCTGCCGTCACGGGGTAGAACGGGTTTCCGAAGTCGCGCGCGTTGAGCCCGTACCACCAGAGACCGCACACCACCGCGCAGACGGCGAGCGACGCGGCGCAGACACGGCACCACGCGCGGGGGGGCGCAGCCTCGGGCGCCGCTTCCGCGCCTTTCGCCCTTCGCCATGCCACGACCGCGAGGATCGCCAGCGCGGGAACCACGAACAACACGGTCGGCTTGATGCCGGCGCCCAGCGCCAGTGCGAGCGAGGCGTGGAAGATCGCGCGGTGCGGGTTCGCGGGGCGGACGAGAAACGCCGCGGCGGCCAGGACCAGCGACCCGGCGGCGGCGTCGTTCATGGCGGAAGAGCCCTGCGCCAGGACGATCGGCGCGCAGGCCCAGAGCAGTCCGGCCAGGATCGCGCCGCAGCGCGTGGCGCCGAGAGCCCGCGCGAGCGCGGCCGTGGCCGCCGCCCCCAGTGCCGCCATCTCCAGCGACGCCATTTCCACGAGGACATCATGGTGCGGGATCACCACCCACCAGGCCTGGAGCAGCTGCATCCCGGCGGGGAAATACGCGCGGGTGTCCACCATCGCCGGGCGGGCGAGCGACCCCGTCTGGACCCACGAAACCAGGTGCGGCAGGTGGTACGCGTGCTCGTCGAACGTGTACGGCACGAAGATCCACGCGTTGACGGCGTGGCGGAAGACGAGAAAAAGCGCAAAGACGCCGAGCAGGATCGCGACCCCGGCCGATTCCTGGCGGAGCCCGCGCACGAGTTCTTCAGCCGCGCGGCCGGCCTCCTTCAGCGCCGCCGCGCCCCCGAGCGCAAAACCCAGCGCTCCCGCCGCCGCCCCCGCGACCGTCATCCGCACCGGCGCCAGCGCGCCGAACAGGCCCAGCCCCAGCGCCAGCACGCTCGCCAGCACCGCATGGATCAGCCCCGCCAGCGCCACCGACCCCGCCCGCGACTCCGCCGGGACGCGCCGCTGCAGCGCGATCGCAAGGATCCACAGGCCGGCATGCGCGACCATCAGAAGCGCGAGGCTCACGGCCGGATTGTGCCAAGTGCGCGGGCGGAAGGCGAACCCCGAGCGAGCGGGCGACTAATAGTCCTCTTCGTCGCGAAGCGCGACGGGCGGCCCCAGGATTTCGCTCAGGATGAAGAGGCGGCGGGGGTCCGTGGCCTCCGGCGGGGCGGCCACAGGGACGAGCGCCTCCTCCGTCTGCGCCGACGGCGCACGCTTCGCCTGCCGCGGCCGCTGCGGCCCTTCCACGCTCTGCTCCGCGCGCTGCTTCTTTTTCTTCTTCTTTTTCTTCGGCCCGGTCTGCGCGGGCATCGCCATCGGGATGCCCTCCGCCGCCGCGCGCTGGCGCACCGCTTCCTGCTGCGCCTGCTGGCTGCGCTGATTCGCTTCCTGGATGAGCCGGATGATCAGGTCGATCACCATGACCGCACCTTCATGGCCGTGCACCGGCCGAAGATCTCGCGCCAGACGATCGCTTCGCGCAACTCGCGGAGCGTTGGAGGTGCGAACAGCGAGTCATCCTGTCCGCTCTGGGACGGAAGGGTTTTGGGCGCCCCGGCCGCGGCGGCCTCCATGCGAGCGAGTTCCCAGGCCCCGGGGCGCGCGGGGCCTTCCGACTGCGAGGCCGGTGCGACGGGTACGGCCTGCGGAGAGGCGGCAAACGTCGCCGGGCGGAAGGCAGGTGAAGCGACCTCGAGGACCTGCGGGGCCGACTGCGTGACGCCGTACACGACCTCAGGAAGCGCGACCGCCTGGGCGTAAACCGGCTCGGCCGACGCGTGCGGAGCAGGGGCCCGCTGCCGGGCATTGCGGATCGCCTCGTCCACGCGGCGCAGCTGCTCCTGCGTCTCCAGCGCTTCCCTCTGCTGGCGTTTCTTTTTCGCCGCGGAAGCGAAGGCTCCAACGACGAACACGACCCCCCAGAAGAGGATCGTGATGAGCCCGTCGCCGCCGGCGGTGACCATGGTTTCGATTCCTGTCCGGCGCGGGAAGCGTGTTCCGCTTCCCGCGCCGGCGATCAAGAGTTCACGGTTGAACTACCCCTGCTTCTGCTGCCCTGCGATGCCTTTCCTCATGTCGGTATCTGCCTGCACGTTCTTCATCTTGTAGTAGTCCATGACGCCGATGTTGCCGGACTTGAAAGCGGCCGCGATCGCGAGCGGAATCTCGGCCTCCGCCTTGATGACCTCCGCGCGGTTTTCCATCGCCTTCGCCTGCATTTCCTGCTCGACCGCGACCGCCATCGCTCGCCGCTTTTCCGCCTCGGCCTGGGCCACCTTCTTGTCCGATTCGGCCTGGTCCGTGCGAAGCTTCGCGCCGATGTTGTCGCCGACGTCGATGTCCGCGATGTCGATCGAAAGGATCTCGAACGCCGTTCCGGCGTCCAGGCCCTTCTGGAGCACGGTCTTCGAAATGTGGTCCGGGTTTTCCAGCACGGCGTGGTGATTTTCCGCCGATCCGATTGAGGTCACGATGCCTTCGCCGACTCGCGCGATGATCGTTTCTTCCGTCGCGCCGCCGATGAGCCGGTCGAGGTTCGTGCGGACCGTCACCCTCGCCTTCACCTTGAGCTCGATGCCGTTCTTCGCGACCGCGCTCACGGTGTCGCGCCCTCGCCGCGGGTCGGGACAGTCGATCACCTTCGGAAGAACGCTCGTGTGCACCGCCTCCAGCACGTCGCGTCCCGCCAGGTCGATCGCCGTCGCACGGTCCCACGTCAGCGGGATCGACGCCTTGTTCGCCGCGATCAGCGCGTTCACCACCCGCTCGACGTGCCCGCCGGCCAGGTAGTGCGCTTCCAGCTTGTCCGTCGTGATCGGCAGGCCGGCCTTCGACGCCGTGATCCGCGTAATCACGATCAGCCGCGGGTCCACTTTCCGGAGACGCATCCCGATCAGGTCCCACAGCGCCACGTGCGCTCCCGACATCATCGCCTGGATGTACAGGAAGCCGAAATTGGCGACGACGATGAGGAACACCAGCAGCACGATTCCCCCGGCCATGCCGAGAACCAGGTGAAGAGGCTGCACTTCGGCGAGCATGATCGGGTTCATCCGATTCTCCTTTCGACGGGCGCCACGACGACGCGGTTTCCCTCGACCGACACGATGCGGATGGCCGCATCGCGATCGACAGGCTCGCCGTTCGTCAGGACGTCCATTCGTTGTCCGTTGAAAATCGCCACGCCCGTGGGCCGAAGCGGCGTTGCGGCATGTCCTTCCATTCCGGGCAGGATTCCCGGCGCGGGCACAGCGCCCGTGCCTTCGAGCTGAGCCTGCAGGGTGAGTTTCTTCGCCGCCCGCACGATCGCGGCCGGCACGATCACGACGGCGACGACGAGCATCCAGAGCCCGTTCGGCCAGCCTTCGGCCCTCCAGGCCCACGCGATCGAGCCCACGAGCCCGCCGGTGCCGACGATCGCGAGGATCGCGCTGGGCATGATGAGCTCGCCCAGGATCAGCAGCATCGACAGCGCGTAGATGGTCAGGATCATTGTCATGGCCTTGGCTCCGCTATACCCGTCTCACGACGACGCTCGGGCCTTCCACCTTCACCACCGCAATCTTCGAGCCGATGTCCACGAACTCCCCTTCCGCCACCACGTCCACCGTCATCCCGTCCACCTCGACCTTGCCGGAGGGCCGAAGCGGCGTGAGCGCGAGCCCCTCGCGGCCGACCAGCACCGTCGCGGCCGGCGCCTCCGCAGGCGGCACTTCCGACTTCAGCACCAGCTTCCCGAACATGGGGGTGCTGGGGAGGAATCGGACGATGCAGGCGAAGCCGAGGACGGCCGCGCCGGTGGAAGCGGTGAGGGTGAGGAAGTTACCGACCAGCGAGTTCCACTGGTAGGGGTTGGAGGGGATGACGAAGCTCTGGAGGGCGAGGACCAGGCCGCAGACCATGAGGAGCAGGCCGGAGGCGCCGACGACGCCGAAGCCGGGCGTGAGGAATTCGGCGACGAGAAGAGCCGCGCCGAGGACGAAGAGCAGGATCTCGGTCGCCTGCGCGAGTCCGACGAGGTAGTGGCCGAAGAAGATGAGGCCGAAGCAGCACGCCGCCAGGAGCGCGGGGACGCCGACGCCCGGGGTCTTGCACTCGACCCAGATGAAGATGAAGCCGAGGGCGATCAGGAGGCCGGTGACGAGCCCCTGCGTGATGAAGGCGACGAAGGTCTCGCTCCAGCTGCTGGAGATCTTCACGACGGTGCCGGGAACGGTGCCGAGCGCCGCGTAGGCCTTTTCCAGGGAGTCCACCGTCGCGTACGAAATGCCGAGCTGGCGCGCCTCGGTGGCGGTCAGGTTCAGGAGCTTGCCCTTCTGCTTCACCACGCGCAGGACCTTGAGCTTGCTTCCCTGCTGCTCCATCTGGGCGAACTGGAGCCCGTCCACGAGGCGCGGCGCGCCTTCGATCTCGATTTCGCGAATCTCGAGGTCGGGATCGACCATCCCCATGGCGACCAGCGCCGGCAGCCCGCGCTTCTCCGCCTTCGCGCGGAACTGCGCGGCCACCCAGGAGATCACCTTCTCGCTCGCCATGACGCCGTCGCTCTGCACCGGCTGCGCGCTTCCGATCGTCGCGCTCGGTTCCATGAGGATGCGCCCGCACGCGATCGAGATCAGCGCGCCCGCGGACTGCGCGCCGCCGAAGTTGCCCGCCTTGACGTACGCGGCCGTCGGCAACCCGGACCGCTCGATCAGGTCCGTGATGTCCAGCGCCGAGTCCACGCGCCCGCCGGGCGTGTTGATCTCGAACACCACAAGCGTCGAACCGTCCGCCTTCGCCGCCTCCAGCGATCGCTTCACGAGATAAACGGTCGACGGACCGATCTGGTCGTCGATGGCGACGACCGTCACGCGGTTCTCGGCGGCCGCCACGGCCGCCAGCACGATCGACAGGAGCAGGGTGCGCATAGGGTTTCTCCGACAGTGACAGCAGAAGAGCGCAAACAAGGTGCCCGCAACCCCGACCCGCAGGATCGTAGCGCCGCGCAGAGGAAGACTAAAGGGCAAAAGGAGTTACGCGCGCCGCGACCGCCGGGCGGGAAAGGCCGAAACGCGTGCAGCCGTGGACGGGGCCGGGGCAGACATGAACGAAGTGTGCGGGGCCTACTCCCCGGGTGCATAGCCGGAATTGCAGGGTGGCCGGGAGGGGAAACGGCAAAGGCAAAACAGAGAACCCTCAAGCAAACGACAAACGGCAAACGACAAGTCCGGCAACGTCGTCGAATGGCCTGCAGAATGGCGTCACACGTGTATCTTGTTTGCTGTTTTGCGTTTGGCGTTTGGCTTTGCGTTTCGCGGTTTTGAGTTTGCCTTTTCGAGGCCATGGCTCGCGTCAAGTCTCTCTCAGACGCCACTGCAATTCCGGCCACGCACCCCTACTCCCCCGCGAGCTTGTCCATCACCGACTTCAGCGTCTCCACTTCGCTCCCCATCCCCTCAAACCGCACCCTGCCGTCGGGATCCACGAGGAAGACCCGGGGAAGCGCTTCGACTTTGAAGGCCTTCGTCAGGCTGCCGTCGTCGAGCGCGACCCCGAACGGGAGCGCGAGGCGCGAGACGGCGCTGCGGATGACGTCCTCGGACTGAAGCGAATCTGCGCGCGTGACGCCGGCGCCGGACACGCGGGTCCGGCCCTTGAGCAGGGCGGCCAGCCCGGCGAGCTCCGGCTCGCAGCGCGGGGCCCAGGTCGCCCAGAAGTACACGAGTTGCCACTCGCCCGCTTCCGGCGCCGCGCCGATCCACGCCGTCGCCTTGAGGGCGGGCGCCGCCTGGCCGAGCATCGGGAGTTCGCGGCGGGCGTCCACGGCCCGGCCGCGGGCGAAGGAGGCCCACCGGTTCGCGGGATCCGCGGCGGCCTTTTCCCAGAGCTCGACCGCGCGATCGCGCTCGCCGTCGCGCCACGCCTCCTGCGCCGAAATGAGCGGAGCGGCGTCCGCGGCACTGTCTGAAGCCTCGGCAGCCGCCATGGCGGTCCCGCGGCTTCCCGTCAGCGAAAACTTGATCTCGTTGCGCTCGGTCCCATCCTTCGTCGCCACCGTCCACGACGCTTTCCCTTCAATCGACCGCACGCTTCCGCCCAGCATCGTCAGCGTCGCGGTCCCGGCATCGAACGCCACGCGCGCACCGCCGAGTTCCGCGGTTGTGAACGTGAACGTCCCTTTCACCGTCCCCCCGGTCCGCGCAAAAACCGCCTTCCAGCCCACCGCTCCCGACCGTCCCTCCCTCGACCACGAGGCTTCGTCCCCCTCGGGAAACACCTCGACCTCGTCCAGCGCCCGCAGAACCGCTTCCTCGAGAGACGGATCCCGCGGCTCAGGCGCCCCCCGGCCCCGATCGTCGAGCCAGAGAAACGAAACTTCCTTCGAAGGGGCAGGCAGCATCCTCGACAGCCTGTCCGCCTCGGCCCGCGCACGATCCTGGCCGTCAACGGTGTAGGCGGAAACGCGGGCGGGCCCGTGGTCAGTTTCCACGGCGAAAAGGGTCCGGCCGTTCTCGCGCGCGCACGCGGTGGCACGCTGCATCCCGGCGCGCGCCCACAGGAACCTCTCGACCGAGCCGCCGCGCCGGACGATCGTCTCGCGCGAAAAGTGCGCGGACCAGGAGTCAAGTTCTCCCGGCTCCGTCGAGTACCGAAGGGGATCCGCGGCCGCGATCGTCGCGCCCGAGGCAAGCAGGAACAGGACAAGCGATTTCATGGGGCGGGATGTTAACAAAGGGCGAGGCTCCCCATCCGCGAGGTTTCGTACACTTCTCCAAATGCGCCGGACCTGGTTCCTGCTCGCCCTTCTCGCCCTCCCTGCCCTCGCGGCGCCCCCCGGCGACGCCGCGGAGAACCTCGCCCGCCGCGCCCGTGAACTCGGCGGCAGCGCGTGGCACGCACGCGGCCACCTCCGCGCCGCCGAAGTCGAAGAAGCCGAGGAATTCCTCTCGTCGCTGGAGACCGGGTTCGACGAAGCGACTCTGTCCGGCCCGCAACGGCTCGACCTCTCCCTGATGAAGCACCGACTGCGCCAGCACCTCGAGGCCTGGACCGAACTCGACCTCGAGCACCGCGACGTCTCCGCCTGGCTCCCCGACGCCGCCGAAGCCGATGCCGCCCTCGGCACCCCCGCGGAAGCCACCTTCCTCGCCCGCCTCGAAGCCGCTTCAAAGGACGCCCGCGCCGCCCTCGAGCACATCGACCGCGAAGACGCCCGCCGCAACGACGAAGCTCTCTCACCCCTGTTCAAGTCCATCGAGAAACACCCCCGCCGCCCCAGACTCCCCGCCTTCGCCGCCCTCCTCCGCTTCCTCTCCGAACGCAGCAGACTCGCCGACCGCCGCACCGAGCGCCGCGCCCGCGACCTCCGCTGGCGCGAATTCGTCCATTACTTCCGCTGGGAGGTCGGCATCGACGACTCCCCTTCCGATATTCTCGCCCTGGGGAAGCGCCTTTTCCGGGAGACCGAGGTCGAGCTCGCCGCGGTCGCGAAGAAGATCGACGCGGCCCGCACGTGGCGGGAGATCGCCGCCGACCTGCGCCTCGACCACCCGGACGCGGAACAGCTGCTCGACACGTGCCGGGCGGAAATGGAGCGCGCGGCAGCGTTCGTGAAGAAGGAAGGGTTCGTGACCGTCCCCGACTGGGCCTCGCACGTGCGCGCCGAATGGGGCGACAAGGACGACCGCACGCCCTACGGGTACTACCGCCCGCTCGATCCCGCCGACCCGGAACTCAAGGGCGTGTACGTCGTTTCACCGGTCACCCGCCTCAAGAAGGCCGAGCAGGAGGAAGTCCTGCGCGGGAACAACCGCTTCTGGATCCGCGTCGTCTCCCTCCACGAGGCCATCCCCGGTCACCACCTGCAGTTCGCGATCGCCGCCCGCCGCGACCGCGACGTCCCGAAATGGTTCTACAACCCCGCGTACGTCGAGGGCTGGGGCCTCTACTGCGAGGAACTCATGGCCCGCCACGGCTACTACGACGACCGCACCCGCCTCACCCAGCTCAAGATGCGCCTCTGGCGCTGCGCCCGCGTCATCATCGACGTCGGCTGCAACTTCGGCGGCATGACGAAGGACGAAGCCGTCCGCCTCCTCGTCGAAAGCGTCGGCATGGAACGCCCCAGCGCCGAAATGGAGGTCTCCCGCTACCTCGCCTCCCCCGGCTACTACTCCGGTTACATCGTCGGCCGCGACCGCTTCGATCGCCTCCTCGCCTCCGAAAAGAACCGCCTCGGCCCGAAGTTCGACGAGCGCGCCTTTCACGACCGCCTCCTCTCCCTCGGCCCCATCCCCTTCAGCGCCCTCGCCGACGCCCTTCCCGAAAAATAACCCCGCCGCCCCTTTTCTTCTCAATGCGGCAGCCGCTTCCTATCATCTCCCCCATGCCCACCATCCAGACGCTCGAAGAGCTCGTGGAGTCCCCGTATTACCCGCGCGACGACCGGCAGCTGGAAGCGGCGAAGAAGACGATTGAGAAGGGGTTGCCGAAGAAGCTGCGGTCCAAGGCGATGCCGAAGCGCCTGAAGTCGGACGTGGAGTGGCTGGCGAGCGTGCTGCACGAGGATCGGTGGAAGAAGAAGAAGGGCGTGGATGCGATCGTGGCGGCGGGGCTGCTGTACCTGCTGAACGGGAAGGACGTGATCCCGGACAAGACGCAGGTGATCGGTTTCTTCGACGACTCGATGGTGATTGAGGTCGTGATCCGGTCGATCCAGATCGGGGTGGCGAAGCAGGGTTAAAGTTCGCGGTCCTCATGTCCTGGGGGTTTCAGTGAAGGCCATCGTGTTTCGCCAGCACGGCGGCCCGGAGGTTCTCGAGGCCGCGGAACTGCCCGACCCGCAACCCGGGCCCGGCGAAGTGCGCGTGGCTGTGCGCGCGGCCGCGCTGAACCACCTGGACATCTGGGTGAGGATCGGCCTGGGCGCACAGATCCCGATGCCGCACATCGGCGGCTGCGATGGCGCGGGGATCGTGGAGGCCGTGGGCCCCGGCGTGACGGCCGTCCAGCCGGGAGATGCCGTCATGATCGCCCCCGGCCTCTCCTGCGGCTCCTGCCCCGACTGCCTTGCGGGCCACGAATCGCGCTGCCCCTCGTTCCGCATCCACGGCTTCCAGACGCAGGGCACCTTCGCCACTCACACCGTCGTCCCCGCGCGCAATTGCCTCCCCATCCCTCCCGGCATGCCGTTCCCCGAGGCCGCCTCGATCCCGCTCGTCTTCCTCACCGCCTGGCACATGCTCTTCACCCGCGGCCACCTCCGCCCCGGCGAGACCGTCCACGTCCCGGGCGCCGCCGGCGGCGTCGGCATCGCCGCGGTCCAGCTCGCCGCCGCGGCCGGCGCCCGCGTCATCGCCGCCGCGGGCGGCCCGGAGAAAGTCGCGCTGGCGAAGAAGCTGGGGGCATGGGAAGCGCTGGACAGCTCTTCAAATAAAAACATCGGCGACGAAGTCCGCCGGCTCACCGGCGGCCGCGGCGCCGACCTCGTCGTCGACCACGTCGGCGGCGACTTCACCGCCGCCGCCGCCGCCCTCTGCGCCCGCGGCGGCCGCGTCGTCTGCTGCGGGGCGACCGCCGGAAAGCAGTTCACCATGCCCCTCCGCTCCCTCTACGTCCCCGAGGTCTCCATCCTCGGCGCCTACATGGGCTCCCGCTGGGAACTCATCGAGGCCCTTCGCCTCATCGCCCACGGCAAGGCCCGCCCCGTCGTCGACCGCACCTTCCCGCTGGCCCAGGCCGCCGACGCCCACCGCCGCATGGAAGCGCGCCAGAATCTCGGTAAGATCGTCCTCGTCCCATGATGCAACCCCCCGCCTTCCCCCCGCGACCCGACGGCCCCCGCAAGGCCGCCCTCCACATGCGCAAGGGCGAGGCCATCCACCGCGTCGCTTCCACCGACTGGGCCGAGCACAAAGGCTCCCGCCTTTGCTGGCGCGTCGTCTCCAAGCGCCGCCTCGACGGCCGCATCGAGGCCATGCACTTCATCGCCCAGGCCGAGGCCAACGACCTGGTGACGGCGCACGTGGTGCTTCCGGAAGCGAAGTTCGAGGGGTTTATCGCTAAGGTGGAGGAGGCGATCCAGCAGTTCGTGCCGGGGCTGCGGCTGCGCGCGGGCGAGCTGAACGAATTCGACGCCATCGAGTTCGGGACGTACTTCATTCACGACCCGGAGGCGGAGGAGAGGCTGAGGAAGAAGGGGTTGCTGCCGCCGGCGGTGGAAGGTCGTTCCGGGGAGCCAACCGCCTGATTATCGGTTCCCGTGGCGGATCTTCTCCAGCGCCTTGGAGAGGCTGAAGTCCGGGTCGTGCTCGGACGTATGGCACGTCCGGCAGATCCGCTGGACGACGCAGGTGGGGCACTTCTCGTCGAATCTGAATATCGACGACAACCGCTCTTCGCGGGTCTTGGCTTCGTTGTGCATTTTCCCGGGACCATGGCAGGACTCGCACCCCACGTGAGCCACGGCAGGCGTGGACTTTTCGTCCTGGAAGCCGCCTTCGTGCCCGAAGCCGGTGGTATGGCACGGGACGCAACCCGCTTCGCGTTCTTTCTTCGCCTTGCGAAGCGTTTCGAATGCGCCGGCGTGGGGTGAATCGCCCCACTGCTTATGGGCGGCTTCGTGGCAGGACTTGCACGACTCGGAACCGACATAGGCTGTTTTGGAGCAGTACTGGAAATACGTGTTTTCCCGGAAAGTCTCGATCGCGTGGTCACGGAACTCCCAGGTGATCTTGTCGGCATTGGCGGCGTTCGGATGGCTGACCGAGGGAATGGACATGGCGATGTCAGGGGCGATCGATGCTGAAGGCGTGTGGCACGTCCGGCAGCGCGCTGCGTATTCTTCACGTCGCAGGCGCTTGTCGCCGGCGTGCGTGCGTTGGGGATCGTGGCAGGTCTCGCACTGCACGTGCGAGAGCCTCCGATCGGCCCCGGGGGTTGCATAACCGCCCTTCTGGTTCCAGCCCGCGACATGGCAGGGCAGGCACGAGGCGTCGGTGTCCTTGCCGAGCAGGGAAAGCTCGTCCACGGCGACGGAGTGCGGGGTTAGCAGCCAGTCGGCAAACTCCGAACGATGGCAGGCGGCGCAGGCGAGTGCGCCCCGGAATTCGCTCGTGGGGGCCGGCGGCGCGACCGGCGGCGACTTCGGATCGGCGATCCGCCGCAGCATCGCCAGCTCGTCGGCCACGGATTGCGCGTCCCACGAGGGACCGGCGGGATGGACGAAGGCGATTTTCCGGTCCGGAGCGACGACGAGCAGGGCCGGCCGGAGTTCGGGACTGACCAGGTCGCAGACTTCCGGGACGACCGCTCCCCGCACGCCCCGGGCGCCGGATTTTTGCAACACCCCCGCGGTGGCCTCGTCCGGAGCAACCCAGGCCACGTCCACCAGCGGCGACGGCTTCGCCAGCTCCTGGGCAGCCTGCAACAGATCTCCCGGGTCGGCACCGGCGGCCGCGACCACGAGAAGCGCAATGCGGCCTTCGACCGGGAGCTTCTTTTCACCTGCGGTGAACTCCGCGACGGCCGGCCGCTGCACGACCGCCCGGCACCTCCATTCCCACTCAAGCCTGGATTCGGACCAGGGACGAAGCTCGGGAGCGGGCACGGGGCCGTCTTCACCACGCAGAAGCCAGCGAGATGCGAAAAGGGACGCAATCGACAGCACCACGAGCCACCGCCGGGATGAGGTCATTTCGCGATCCTCCATCCGATCGCCGTCGTTTCGAACATGGCTGAATACAGGGTGTCCGAGTCGCTTCCCCAGCACACACCGCGGACTTCCCCTCCAAGCCCATGGAATACGGCGATCTCCGCGCCGCGCGTGGAATCGCAGACCCGCACGGAATTCCCGACTGTGCTCGCGGCCAGGCGAGTTCCGTCGGGCGAGAGGGCAATGCCCAGGATTTCCCCGTCGAACCCGCGCACGAGGAGCTGCAACTTTCCAGTTTCGACGTCCCAGATCCGCACGCAGGCGTCACCGGATCCCGTCGCCAGCCGCTTGCCGTCCGCGGAAAAAACCGCGCAGGTGTACGGGCCACGCACCGCGTCGAGCCAGAGTGGCTTGCCGTCCGGCTGCGACCAGATCGCCGCGCGTCCGTCGGCGCCCGCGCTGGCGAAGCGCCTCCCCTGGGAATCGGAGGCCACGCCACGCACCATGCTGGAGTGCCCTGCAAATTCCGATAGGACCTGGCCTGACGTCGGGTCCAGCAGGCGAATCATGGTGTCGGTCCCGCCCGTGAGGACACCGCGACCGGGGAGACAGGAAACCCCACGGATCGCTCCCGCCCCCGTCTCGAACAACTTCGGCGTCGCGGTGGCCGCCGCGGTACAGACAGCGAGCCGCTTGCCGCACCCGATGACGAGGTGGGTCCCGTCCGGCGTCCAGTCGAGCGCGTTGACGGAATCCGGCAGCCGCGGAAGCGCGAGAAGGAACTTCGATGTGTTTGCGTCCCAAACCATGACTTGCCGATCCGCCGATCCCGTGGCCAGCCGCTTTCCGTCCGGGGACAGGTCCAGGCAAGTCACTGTTTCCGCGTGCCCAGGCTGAGGCGCGATTTTCGCGCCCGTTCGGCAATCCTGGACCAGGACCTCCCGGTCCTCTCCAACGGAAACGATGGACTTGCCGTCGGGCGCGAAGGCGACTCCCGTGACGCGGCCGACGCGGCTGTCGAAGGTGAAGAGCTTCTTCAGGCTCTGGGACTCCCAGGCCCTCACGTTGCCACGAGCTCCTCCAGCGACCAGGACAGAGCCGTCCGGTGACAGGGCCAGGCTCGCGGTTTCCTCTTCGCCGGTCTCAAGCAGGGAATTCCGCTTGCCGTTCTTCGCATCCCATCCGCCAACTCCAGGATTCCTGCCGGCGACCCAGATGATGTCACCGGTGGGAGAAGCCGCAATCAGCGTGGTGCCCGGCGGAGCCTGGAAACGCCCGACCGGATCAAACGTGCCGTTCCATGCCGCCACGACCCCATCGGAATCGACCGCCGCGATCGCTCCCGAACTCGCCCAGCTGACTCCCGCCAGCCGAGACGAACCGACGACCAGAGCCTTCTGCTCCGTGCCGGTTTCAATTCGAACGATGCGGACCGCTCCGTCGTCACCCGCACACGCAACGAGTTTCCCGTCGGGCGATACCGCCATCGAACGGGTCACACCTCCGCCCGACCGAAACCCGGAGACCTTCTTGCCTGTCGCCACGCTCACTACCGTCACGTGCCCGTCTGTCAGCGCGACCAGCACCAGGTTTCCCGGCCTGTTCGGCGCGGCACACGCAATAGCCGTCCCGTCCAGCAGGACCCGCAATCTCCGCTTCCCGGAGGGCCAATCCAGAAACGAAAGGACTTTATCCGGCAGCACGGAGAAAATCACGTCGGGTCCCGCAAAATGCACGGATTTCGCGGAAGAAGAGTTCCGGAAACGAATCGTGCCGAATCGCGCAAATGCGCCTCTCGGAAGAATGGACCCTTCCAGGTCCGCACCGTCGGAGGGAGGTTCCTTCTCTGGACCGATGGCATCTTCTCCCCGGGAAACGCCGGCGAGGGCGAAGGCTGCAACGATCGCGCCCGCCGACCTGAGCGTGATTCCTGCCCTTTTCTTCAATTCGATCCCCCTAAACACCGCGGGCCGCCCCAAGGAGGGCGGCCCGCGATTCGAGAAGGACTTGTTTAGCTACGGACGCTGAAACGGGATGCGCCGATCGCCAGGATGAACAGCATGCCGATGATCGCGATCGAGGCTAGCGAGCCGGTCAGGGGTGATTTGAACACCTCGACGATGCCCAACTTCGACATCCCCTCGGCGGCCACGGCTCCGCCGACGTGATACGCGCGGGAAGCCATCCGGCCCACGGGGACAGCTTCGAGTGCGCTGCTTCGCCAAGCCTGCAACTCCGTCACCACGCGCGAAGACTCGCTACCCCACGCCGCGGTCGCAACCCAGCAACGACGACCGTGGTGAGACGAGCCCTTCCGGACGCCGAATTCGAAGTCATCTCCGATGCGGAACGATTGGGCCGGGCTGAACGCGCCGGTGATTCCACCAACGTCCGTGAACTGGATACGCCAGAAGTACACCGTATCGCGAGACAGCGTGACGTTGATCGTCAAATCCGGGCAACGCGTGTCATCGGGCAGCACCGGGCTGAGGCCGACCAGCCCGGAATCGAAGACGAAGGTGGCAAACGTTGGGTCGAGAGAAACCTGGTAACGCAGGCCCGCGGCAAAATCCGGCGCCGCATTGGCGTCACGATAAATCGCGCTGAACACGGGCTCCTGGTCCGTCACGGGATCCACAAAACCCGGTTCCCCATTCTGGGCCCCGTTGATGGACTCGTTGACAAACAGCGTGTCGGCCAGATCCGGTGGAAGGTTGACTTCAACGTCGAACGGTGACAAACCCGTGAACGCGCTGGAATTCCCGCTTCCGTCGGTCGCGAGCACTCGCCACTCGTAGCTGCCCGGAGCAAGGGCCTGGGCTGCCGTTGAGGCTCCAATGCCGAGGATATCGAAGTCGGGAAAGCCGACTGTTCCCAGATTGTCGATCTGGAGGCGGTACACCACGGTGCCAGGGCCGCAGGGAGCCGTATCTGTCGAGTCGGACCAGTCGAACACGACAGGGGAAACAACGGTGATCCCCGAAGCGGGCGCGATTTGCGTGGGAATGGTCGGAGCAGCGAGGTCGGCCGTGGGGCAGTTCACGGAGACCGAATCGACGAACCATCCCATCCAGAGCGTGTCCGGCCCGAGGGTAGCGGCCAAGGTGCTTTCCACGACTTCGTTCGCCCGGAACCGGATGCGGAACGATGTGACCGCGATTCCGCTGATGTCGAGGGTATGGGTGTGAGCAGAGAACATCTCGTAGCAGGTGTTGATCAGCGGGCTGCTCGAGGTATAAGGAGCCGCGCCGTCGCCATCGGCATCGACGCAGATCTGGACGGAGAGCAAGACAGTTGAGCCTGTTGAATCGAGGATCTCGACGAACTTCTGATCGCTGCCGAATCCGGCGGCCGACGGCGACACATCGCAGGTCAGGCCCTCATGACGACACCAGAACGTCAAAGTCACTCCTGTCAGGGAGGAAACCGTGACCACGGGAGAGGTTGCCCCTCCTGAGTAAAGCCCGCCGCTCTCTGTATTGACGCCGTTATTGAAATTGAGCGTGAACGGAGCCGTGCCGAACATGGGGGGCGGCATCGGGGTGCTGGGAATGGAGGCGTAGCAGCCTCCGGAGAACGTGTGCATCCCGGAAGTGACGCCGTCCACGGCCGGAGTGGCGTCCACCGACCAGCCGACCGTGCCAGTCGGCGCATCCGCAGACCATCCAGCCGGCAAGGTCCCGGCGGGACCGCCGTCAAAATTCTCGCCGTAAATCACCGACTGCGCCGAGGCGGAACTCGCGCAGGCGCCGAGCACGAGCAGACACGCGAACAGCCGATGCATCATTTTTTGTTCCCCTCAACGAGTGCGAATTTTGTTGGCTCCACCCCACCCCCTGCGAAGCCATGCCTGAGGAGTGAGATTTTACGATTGAACCCTCGCCGTTCAAGCAATAGTTTTTTTGCCTGCCAGGCTTCGAAACGGCGGTGCAGATCGGGATCATCCCGGCCTCGGCTCCCCGTGAAGGGGCATTCACTCACGCCTCCCCCGTCGCATTGGCCCCTGCCTTTTGACCAATCGTTGGAGAATCTGCTAGAACTCTCCTGTGCCCACCCCCTTTCCCCCCCCCGAATCCTTCAAGGAAACCCTTCCCTTCCCCATCCACTGGGTCTCCGACCCGGAGTCGGGCGAGCGCCTCCGCGAGCGCATCATCGCCCGACAGGAGCCCTGGGGGCTCGACATCGAGACCACGCTCACGGGCCAGCACCACTGCGAGATCGCCCTCATCCAGATCTCGGACGGGAAAGAAGCGTGGCTGATCGACTCGCTGGCGTTCGAGTACAAGCCGATCATCGAAGCGCTGTACGCGAGCCCGCTTCATGTGCTCGTCGTTCACGGAGGGATCGGGGACCTGGCGGTGCTCAAGCGGGTGAACGGGATCCTGGCGGAGAATGTTTTCGACACGCTGGTGGCGGCGCAGGTGCTGGCGTTCCCGAGCCCGAACCTGCGCGAGCTGGCGCGGGAATGCCTGATGGTGACGATGACCAAGGGGAGCCAGCAGTCGAACTGGCGGGTCCGGCCCTTGTCCCCTGGGCAATTCAAGTACGGGGCGCTGGACGCATGGGTCCTCCCGGGAATCGCACGCGTGCTCGGCGAGCGCGTCGCCGCGGCGGGCAAGACCGACGCGGTGCGCGAGGGGATCAAGGCGATGCTGGCGTCGGTGAAAGCCTACGAGCCGCCAAAGGCGCATCCGTACGAGGAAGGGTTTTCGCGGCGGAACCGGGACAAGAAAGCCCGGGCGCGCCTCCGGGCGCTGCTGGACTGGCGCACCGAGATGGCCAACAAGGGGCACATTGCGCTTCTCATGAGCGTCGGCAACAGGATGATGGGCACCATCGCCGAGAAGAACCCGACGACGGACGCGGAACTGCGCGCGGCCGGGTTCCCCCCCTCGCTGCTGCGCCGCTACGGCGACAAACTGCTCAAGGTCATCGCTTCGACGGAGGTCGTTTGACAGTCTCCGCGACGCCGTGTAGGATCCCGCGCCTTACCGGGGCGGCTAGTTCAGCTGGCTAGAACGCCTGCTCGACACGCAGGAGGTCAGAGGTTCAAATCCTCTGCCGCCCATCCGGAGGCTGGAAGACGCGGGGTGGAGGGTCGCCGGGGGAAGGGCGGCGGCGGCGGGGGCTTGATCCCGGGGACGCCTTGTTCGCGCCGCCGCCCCTCCCCACGGCTCGCCTCCACCCCGCGTCTTCCAGCCTCCGGATGCTTGTGGAAACGAGAATCGGATGGTGGCGCGCCTGCTTCGCGGCGCGCCTTGCGGGGGCGCTTCCAATATTGCGCACCGAAAAACATTGCATTGGGACTGCATTGGCGTCTAATGCACGCCCGCATTAGGGAACACATTGGCGTTTACGAAGACTTTTCCAAGGAGGACCGATGGCGGCCAGCACGCTGGACTTCGACAAGGTGAAGGATTTCCTCGGGAAGCACCTGACCAGCATCACCGAGGCTTCGAAGGTGAAGTTCCGGGAGATCCAGAAGGCGGTGAAGCACGAATTCGGGCAGGGGCTGTTCATGCCCAAGCTCTCGGAGCTGATCAACGCGGTGCGACCGGACCTGGCGAAGCCTGCCCGGAAGAAAGCCGGCAAGCGCAAGAAGGCCGGCAAGAAGGGGCGCGGACCGGGGCGTCCTCCGGGATCGGGGCGCAAGGCGGCAGGCGGCGGGGCGTTCCTGGTGAAGGTCGGGCGGAAGCTTTCGCTGGCGCGGTCGAAAGACCGGGTGCAGGCGATCATCGACAAGATGGTGGCGGCCGGGACGAGCCTGGGGCGCCTGAGCGTGTACGCGCTGACAAAGGTCGGGGTGGCGACGAAGGTCACGATCGAGTAGCGGCGGAACTTGCGACGGGGTCCCCTTCAACCGAAGGGGCCCCGTTTTTTTGTCGCGGGGGGGCCGCTGCGGTCCGGTGTTTTGTTTTCGAAGCCCCTGTCCCGGCCGCCGGGGCGAGGGGGTGGAGTGCGCAACCTTGACGGTCCGGGAACACATCGCTATCCTCCCGCCTCCTTCGGCTCACCCGGACGGGCCCGTAGCTCAATTGGGAGAGCGCTAGAATCGCACTCTAGAGGTTGGCGGTTCGATCCCGCTCGGGTCCATTCAGGTGCGCCGAAGGCATTCGTTCTGGCTGGCCGGACCCCGGTGCGCCGGTCGCGGGGTCCGCAGGAAGGCGTAATTTTCCCCTCCGAACCGCTTCCCACGCCCGGCCTGGCCAAAAGCATTTGACTCGGGGGCCACGCGCGGGGTACAAAACTCAACCTACCCCTGGGACGCCCGGTCCCGGCCAAATACCGGAGATTTCAAGGTATGTGGATCGTCAAGAACGTCCTGCGCGGCTCGATACAGATCGAAGACCTCAAGGTCAAGATCCCCGCCAAGGACTACTTCGACCTGGACAAGATCGGGCGGGAGCGCGTCGAGCAGTCCAGGCAGCTCAAGCTCGCGCTTGAAGAAGGGTACCTCCAGAACGTGAAGAAGTCGGAGCCCGGCTCGAACGAAGCGGTGCTCGTGAAGGAGGAGACCCGGAGCGAGATCAAGTCGCGGATCGAGGAGTTGAGGCAGGTGATCCTGAAATCGCCGGACAAGGACACCGTGATCAAGGCGCTCAACGAGTTGCGGACCGTGCTTGCGGGCTCGAAGGATGTCGAGCAGATCCGATCGGACTTCGACGACCTCAAGAAGCTGATCCAGACGATGGACGGCGACAACGGGTGGCTGAAGAAGGAATTCGACAAGCTGCGGTCGTCGTTCTTCGACAAGGAGAAGGACGAGAAGACGCTGATCAAGCGCGAGGTGCTGGAGCTGCGCAAGGCGGTGCTGGAGGAACGCCAGCGGTCCCAGGCCGTCCTCACGCAGTTCAACGAGTTCCGCGACACGCTTCTCAAGGAATTCAAGGGCCTCCTCAGCGGCATGGTGGCGGCGGGACCGCGCCAGGCGCTGGGCGACGGCAGCATGGACAGCGGGGCCAACGAGCGCATCCGGCTCACCGAGGTCGAAATCAAGGCCCGCCTCAAGCTGCTTGAGTCGAAGGAGAACGAGCTGACGGCGAACTTCGAGAAGATCGGCAAGCAGACGGCGGGCGAAGGCGACGCAGGCGGCATGGCCGACCTGCTCGGCGGAATCGACTAACAAACAGAGGGCCTCGCGGGGCGGCACGGCCGCCCTGCCACGGCACATTGATCACCATCTGGTAGAAAGGGGCCGGAATGTGCGCTAAGGGAGTCGACATCGGGACGTGCTTCCTCGTGGGAGCGGAGCTCAAGGACGGCAAGGAAGTGTTCACGATGGAACGTGATGCGTTCTTCTCGATGCCCAACGAGGACTTCGCGGAAGACATGCTCACGAAGGCCGGCGCCTTCTACATCATCAAGGGCGAGCAGATCTACGTCGTCGGCGAGGACGCTCTCAAGTTCTCGATGGTGACGGGAAACCAGAAGGACTATCGCCGCCCGATGGCGAAGGGCGTGTTGAACCCCGGCGAGGAAGAAGCCATCAGCATGATGGAAGTTCTTCTCGAGGCCGTGGTGGGCAAGCCGAGCTACCCGGGCGAGGTCATCTGCGCGACGATGCCCGCCAACCCGATCGACGCCGAATTCGACGTCACGTTCCACCGGATGGTGCTCGAGCGGTTCCTCAAGAAGCTCGGGTACGACGTGAAGTGTATTAACGAAGCCATGTGCATCATCTACAGCGAGAACCCGACGGTCACGATCAACAACGAGGTGCTGCCGTTCACGGGCATCGCGATTTCGTGGGGCGCGGGCATGGTGAACCTCGCGGCGTCGTGGCGCGCGAAGAAGCTGCTTGAGTTCTCCTGCGGGCGTTCGGGCGACTGGATCGACCGGCAGGTGGCGAAGGTGAGGAGCGTGCCGGTGTCGAAGGTGCAGAGCCACAAGGAGAAGTACCTGAACTTCGACAGGATCGACCCGACGGACCAGATCATGGTCGCGCTCGAGATTTACTACGAGGACCTGATCCGTTACGTCATCACGAACATCGGCCAGCAGCTCAAGGCCGCCAACGCCACGATCGACGAGCCTGTCGAGATCGTGATCGCCGGCGGAACGAGCAAGCCCCCGGGGTTCGTGGACCGCTTCAAGAATTGCCTGCGCGAGATCGGTCTTCCGATCCCGGTCAAGGGCGTGCGTCATGCGAAGGACCCGCTGAAGGCGGTTGCGGCGGGCGCGCTGATTGCGGCGATCTCGGAAGAGAAGAAGCGCAAGGCGGCGGGCGGCGGCGAGGCCGCGGCCCCGGCGCCGAAGGCCGGCAAGGCGGGCGGAGTGCCGTTGATCAGCTAGGACTGCGGGCGAGAAAGCGTAACCGGAGCCGGGGGCCAAACGTGGCCCCCGGTTTTTTTGTAACCAGTCACCAGCGGCCAGCGGCGAGCGGCCAGGACTCGAACATGCCACCCGGCTCCTCGCGCGTCGTACACTGGCCGCCGGCCGCTGGCCGCTCGGAACTGGCCCCAGGCCCCACCCATGCGCAAGCGCCTCCTCGCAGTCCTGTCGGTCCTTCTGGCTCTCGGGCTGCTGGCATTCCTGGCCACGCGCCTGGACTGGCCTGCAACCCGGGCCGTGCTCAAGCGCATCGGTCCCGGCGGCGTGGCGACCTTCGCGGGCTGGTCGTTTCTCATCCTCGCGCTCCAGGCGGTCGGCTGGCACGCCCTGCTGCGCTCCAGGGGCTGGAAGATCCCCTTCCGGGCCACCCTGGCATCGTTCCTCATGGGCAATTCCCTCGCCTACCTCGCCCCCTCGATGTACCTCGGCGGCGAACCCCTGCGGATCTGGCACATTAGCCGGCGCTTCGGGTTACCCTCGCGCGACGTCGCGGCGACGGTCATTTCGAACAAATTCGCCGAGTTCACGGGGTTCCTCGTCGCCATCCTGGTCTGCACCGCCACGATGGTCTGGCGGTTCGACCTGCCGCGCGGGCTGAAATGGACGGCCACCGGAGTCGCCGCAGGCCTCCTCGTGGCGTTCCTCGTGGTCTTCGCCGCGTTTGTCCTGAGGTGGCCACTGGCGTCCGGGGTGTTGCGGGTGCTGGGAAAGCGCGGTGAGCGGCTCCGCGCGTGGGCTGCGGACACCGAGGGGAAGATCCAGGAGACATTCCGCGACCACCGGGCGGCCTTCGGGGCAGCTCTTCTGCTCACCGGCGGGCCGCTCGCGTTGGTGGTGCTGAAGCCGCTTGTGTTCTTCCACTTTCTCGGCCGGGCGACGCCTTTCGACGAGATGGCACTCATCTTCGTTATGACTCAGGTAGTGCTGGCGTTCCACGTCACGCCCGGGGGGCTCGGCGTGTTCGAGAGCGGCGTCGTCTGGACGTTCTCGCTGATCGGGATCGGGGCGCCGGAAGCGGCGGCGTACGCGGCGGTGCAGAGGCTGTCGGACGCGCTGATCGTGGGGCTGGGGGTGGCGCTGGCGGCGCGCGAAGGGGCGGCCGGTTTTTTCAAGGGGAAGGGCGAGCCTCCGGCCTAGTCCGCCTTCGCCAGGTACGACTTGTGCCCGACGACGATCGTGGCGACCGCCAGCGACGCGACGGGGACGACGACCAGGCCGATCACGCACACCGTCGCGGACGGCAGATCCTCGAGGGCGCCTTCCCAGAAGCGCGGGACGGGGGTGGGGATGCGGAAGACGGCGCCGCGGAGCATCTTGGAGAGGACCCACATCTTGAACGGGGTGAGGCTGAGGATGAGTTCGAAGAGCACGGAGTAGCAGAGGCCGACGACATAAGGGCGACCGACGACGACACCGAGGGCGAAGAAGAGGGTGCCGAACTCGAGGACGGACACGGCGGTGGCGAAGGAGACGAGGGCGAGGTCTTTGGCGCCCGGGATTTCGCGGACGGTTCGCCCGCGGGGCGGGGCCGAGCTGCGGTTGGGTGCGCCTGTGCCGGGCGCGGAGCCGCCCCCTTCCGGCCGCATGGCGGCGCGCTCGTCGGCGACCGATCCGGAACTGTCCGCAGGGCTGCTTTGCGCCAGTCCCCACGACACGAACACCGGCAGGAGCGCCAGCGCGACCAGCGGTGGAACCGTCCCCAGCCACTTCCCCATCACGATCGCCCATCGCGGCGTCGGGCGGGTGAACAGGTAGACGACGGTGCCGTCCTCGGCGTCGCCGGAGAACCCGGAGGTGGCGCCGAGAAGCGCGATGAGGAGAAGGATGACCGAGAGGTAGATTCCCTCGAAGACCTGCAGGAACGGGTTGACCGGGCCGTGTTCCACGGCGAACGCGAAGATCGCGATGATCCCCGGGAAGACCGCGCCGAGGAGCAGCAGCAGCCACTTGCGCGGGCCGTTCATGAACTGGCGAAGCGCGAGGCGGGCGGAGGCGAGGAGGCCGGGGAGGGGGCTCATGGTCAGGCCTCGGTGAGGTAGCGGAAGACGGCGTCGAGGTTGTCGTCGGGGCTGTGGAGTTCGTGGACGTCGATGCCGGACTCGAGGAGGAGGGCGGGGAGGGCGGAATAGAAGCGGTCGGGGGCGGGGGTGCGAAGGGTGACCTGTCCCTCGGCGATGACGAGCTCGGAGACGTCGGGCTGGCGGGCGAGAAGGGCAGCCAGGTCGCGGGGGCGCGGCGTGCGGAGCTCGATCGAGTGCGGGTGGCGGTCGATGAGCCCGCGGATTTCGTGCACGTTGCCGTAGGCCTTCACGCGCCCCTTGTGGATGAGGACGATGTTCGGCGTCATCGCCTCGACCTCGTGCAGGACGTGGCTCGAGACGATCACGGACTTCCCTTCCTTGCCCAGCTCCTTCACGAGGTCGATCACGTCGCGCCGGATCAGCGGGTCCACGCCGTTCAGAGGCTCGTCGAGGATGAGCAGCTCGGGGTCGTGCCCGAGCGCCTGCGCGATCTTGAGCCGCTGCCGCATGCCCTTGGAGTACGTGTAGATCTTCCGGTCGGCGAAGTCGGCCGCCTTGACGCGGTCGAGGGCGCGCGCGGCGCGGGCGCGCCGGTCGGCGCCACCGTAGCCGTGGACGCCCAGGAGGGTCTCGACGAACTCGCGGCCGGTCATGAACTCGAAGAAGTTGTCGTGGTCGGGGCAGTAGCCGATGCGGCGGTAGAGGTTCGGCGACCCGAACGCCGGCTCGCCGAACAGGAGGGCGCGCCCCTGCGACGGAGGCATCGTCCCGGTGAGCACGCGGATGAACGTCGTCTTCCCCGCCCCGTTCGGGCCGAGCAGCCCGATGATCCCGGCGCCAATGGGGATGGTGACGTCTCGAAGCGCCACCACCTGCCCGTACCAGCGGGTGACGTGCTCGAAGAGGACGAGCGGCAGCGCAGGCGCGGGTGCGTTCACGAGCGGCGCTCCGTGATGCCGATGCGCCAGAACACGAGCGCGAGAGAGCCGGCTGTGATCGCCGAAAGGATCAGCACGGACAGCCAGGGATCCGCGTACCTCAAGCGCTCGTCCACCAGCATCGACTTCCCGGACTCTGGAAGCGGCAGGACCCACGCCGCGATGGCGCTCAGGTTTCCGTTGAACGACACCATGTGTCCCCACTTCAGCCGCGCTCCCTCGAGCGTCTTCCCGACGACCCAGGGGATCGCGAAGATGGCGAACCACCCGATCCCGGCGAGCCAGGCGCGGCGCGTGCATGAGGAAATCGCCATGCAGACGGCGACGGCGGGCAGGAGCGCGACGGGAATGAGGAGGAGGAGTGCCGCGAACACGCGCGCGAGGTATGCATTGGAGACCGGCACGAACGACATCACCGCGGGAATCGCCGCGGCGAGCAGGCAGGGGACGAGGATGCCCGGGGTCAGCAGGAGAAGCGCCGCGGCGCCCTTCCCCGCCATGTAGTCGATGCGGTAGATCGATTTCGAGAAGTACATCAGGTGGGCGTTGTGGCGGATGTCGGCCGAGATGAGGTTGCCGCCGGCGACGGGGACGAGGAGCAGGCAGGTGATGAAGACGGAGGCCCCGAACGCGCTGTAGAGCGCGTCGGAGGGGATCTTGACTTCCATGAGGACGAGGAGCATCACGATCGCGAGGATCAGCGCCGCGAGCCCGTAGACGAGCCCGAACGCGACTCCGTTGCTGCGGATGAGGTTCCGGGTCGCGGCCATGGCGATGACCGGGGCGCGGAAGGCATGCGACACGAACGTCCCCTGCCAGGGCTGGTAGGTCTGGTCGAAAATCGGGCTCGAAGAGGTCGGCTGGGTCATTTTTCCGCTCCCTCGATCAGCCCCGCGAAGACGTCCTCGAGCGATTTCTGCGCCGGCGCCAGGTGCCGCACCTGCGCGCCGCACTTCGCCGCCGCGCGCAGGACCGGCGCCGTGTCCTTCACGTCCGCCACCGGCACGACCATCCGGTCCCCCTCGAACGCGGCCCGCGGCGAAAGCCCTTCCTTGCGCATGGCACCTTCAAGCGCCGCGCGGTCGCCGCGGAAGCGGATTTCGAGGGCGCTTTCGGCGGTGCCGATGATGGTCTTGAGCGGCCCCGCGGCGACGAGGCGTCCGCGGTGCAGGACGACGAGCTCGTCGCAGACGCTCTCGACGTCGTGGAGGATGTGGCTGGAGAGGACGACGTTGATGCCCTTCCGGGAAGAGATGTCCTTGATGAGGCCGAGCATTTCGTCGCGGCCCTTGGGATCGAGGCCGTTGGTGGGTTCGTCGAGGAAGAGGAGCTGGGGGTGGTGGACGAGGGCCTGGGCGAGCTTGACGCGCTGGAGCATGCCGGTGGAGTAGGTATCGATGTCGCGGTAGCGGGCTTCGCCGAGGTCGAGGGCGTGGAGGACGTCGTGGGCGCGTGCGAGGGCGTCGCCGCCGGACATGCCGACAAGCTGGCCGGCGAGGGTGACGAACTGGACGGCGCTCATGCGCGGGATCATGCATTCGGTCTCGGGCATGAACCCGGTCATCTGGCGGATGCGGAGGGCGTCGCGCTGGGAGTCGAGGCCGAGGACGGAAGCGGATCCGGCGGTGGGGCGGATGAGGCCGAGGAGGACCTTGATGAGGGTGGACTTGCCGGAGCCGTTGGGACCGAGGAGGCCGATGGCGCGGGAGCTGGCGGAGAGCGTCACGCCCTGGAGGGCCTGGACGCGGCCGTAGGATTTGAGGAGGTCGGTGACCTGGAGAAGGGGGGCTTGGCTGGGCACGGTTGGGGGTTTTGGGTTCCGGAAGTTGAGTTCGGAGTTCGGGGTTCTGAGTTCGGGGTTCGGTTGGGGTTGGGGGTTGAGGGTTGCGGTGAGTATGGTACGGGGGCGGACGGGTCGTTTGGGCGGATTCGGAATTACATTTCTTCCGGCGCTTCTATCCCGAGTAAGGCCAGGCCACTCAGGAGGACCTGCCTGGCTGTGGCTATGAGCAGGATGCGCGCGGCCGTCAGGGCCTGGTCGTCGCTGATGATCCGCTGCTGCTTCCAGAAACGGTTCACTTCGCCCGCCAGGTCGATCAGGAAGCGGCTGACGATGGACGGCTCGTAGCGCGTCGCGGCGTCCTGGACGATCTGCGGGTAGCGGCCGACCTGGCGCGCCACGCCCTTGTCGTCGTCGGTCGCCAGCAGCCTGAAATCGATGTCGCCCGTCACAGGTTTCCCGTACTTCCTCAGCGCGCTCGTCAGCCTCGCCTGCGTGTACTGCAGGTACGGCCCTGTCTCCCCCTTGAACGCCTTCGTCTCGGGGTCGAAATCCAGCATCTGCTGCAGGTTGAAGTCGATGTCCCTCGTCCGCCCGCGCGACAGGTCGTTGAAGATCACCGCCCCGATACCGACCGCGTGCGCGATCCGGTCCTTCTTCGCCGCGTCCCACTCACGGTCCGCCACGATCTCGTGCACCCGGTCCACCGCTTCCTGGATCACGTCCGCCAGCAGCACGATCGTCCCCTTGCGCGTGGCCATCTTCTCGCGCTGCCCGTCGCGGATGATCCGCATGAGGCCGAACTCGACGTGCACCGGCTCG
The DNA here is from genome assembly GCA_963706735.1 of uncultured Planctomycetia bacterium. Taxonomy (GTDB): domain Bacteria; phylum Planctomycetota; class MHYJ01; order WSZJ01; family WSZJ01; genus WSZJ01. The sequence goes on along the minus strand of CAVPNQ010000096.1, from coordinate 2,397 downwards.
GCGTCGATCCCGAGCAGTTTTGCGACGAGAAAGAGCTGCTTGAAGTGCAGCTTCTGGTCCTGCGCGACGACGTAGATCAGTTTTTTCGCGCCGTAGTGGCGGCGGCGGTAGAGAAGCGCGGCCAGGTCCCGTGTGCCGTAGAGCGACGCGTCGTCCGCCTTGCGCAGCAGGAAGGGCTCCTTGATCCCGTGCGCGCTCAGGTCCACCACGTACGCTCCCTGGCTCTCCGACGTCAGCCCCTTCGCCTCCAGTTCCTTGATCGCCCCGTCCATCTGGTCCACGTACGCCGATTCCCCGCTCCACGAATCGAAATCGACGCCGAGCATCGCGTAGACGCGCTTGAACTCGGCGAGCGAGATGTCGCGGAAGTGCTGCCAGATCGCCCGCGCGTCCGGGTCGCCCGTCTCGAGCTTCTTGAACCAGTCGCGCGCTTCCTGCTGGTACGCCGGGTCCGCTTTCGCCGCCTCGGTGTACCTGACGAGCAGGTCCTTCAGGAACTCGACGCCCTTCGCCTTCAGTTCCGCCTCGTCGCCCCACTTTTTCCACGCCGAGATGAGCTTCCCGAAATTCGTCCCCCAGTCGCCGAGGTGGTTGACGCCGATGACCGTGTACCCGCAGGCCTGCCAGAGGCGGCGGATGCCGTTGCCGATGACGGTGCTGCGCAGGTGGGCGATGCCGAGGGGCTTGGCGATGTTCGGGCTCGAGAAGTCGATGACGGCGGTCTGCCCCTTGCCGGAGTCGTTCCGCCCGTACCGCTCCCCCGCCGCGAGCGCCGCCGTCAGAACGGATTTCGCGAGCGCGCCCGGGTCCGCGAAGAAATTCACGTACGGCCCCTTGGTCTCGATTTTCAGGATCGACGCGGGCTTTGCGATCTTCGCGGCGATCTGCGTCGCCACGGCGGGCGGCGCGGCGTTCCCGAACCGGTCACGGATGGTGAAGCAGGGAAACGCAAAATCCCCCATCGCGGAGTCGGGGGGCGTCTCAAGCTGGCGGTCGGCATCTGCAACTTCGAGCCCGGGAACGGCGGCAGCCAGCGCAGCGGCAACTTCAGAGCGGATTTCGTTCATGGGGGCGGCGAGAGTATCGCCCAGGCTCGGATTTGGGAATGCTCCGGATCCGGACGATCACATGCCGATAAGGTTGATACGCCTAACACGACGGTGGTTCACGGAGAGGGCCATGAAACGACTGACTTCTGTGATTCTCGCATTTCTGCTCAGCGCCCCTCTGGCATTCGGCGAATTGCCCGATGAACTCGCTCAGTTGGCGAGGGACAAGGGACAGGCGGGGCTGCAGGAAATTTGGGCCTTCCTGGCACTTCGAGACTCGCCACACTGCAGGTCCGAGTCGTTGAAGGCTCAGGTCAAGAGAGGAACGTCGGAGGAAGGCTCACGCGTCGCCGTGCTGGAGATTTCGGATGGCTCGAGAAATGACGTGCTCTTCCTGGGAAAGGAAGGATCCAGCTGGCGATGCCTGCGGCATGATTACAACGAGAGCGAAATTGACTCCGGCACCATCCGATGCTCCTGGAAGGATGGACTGCTTTGCGAGCTGAGTACTCTCGGCCGTGGAACCGAGTGTCATTCCGTCAGGCTTCGCTGGGTTCTGGTGAAGCCCCATGGCGTCGTGGACGTCATTGAATTCCAGGAGCGGGGGTATGAGCTGTTTCACCAGGGGGAGTATCAGTACTCGACGAAGATCCAGGCACCCGAAATCATCGAATCCCGAATTAAATTCAAACTGGAATTCACCTGCACGGTGATGTTTGAAAACCAGGACGGCGGATGTCGGCCCGAGGATTCACTGGACGTGAAATGCTCGGCCACACTGAAGATCGACTGCGAGTCCGGGCTCGCAAACCTGGACTGTTGCGACCTGGGCAACTCCTGGGAGAAACTTCGCGAATTTCAGTCCTGTTCCCCCAAGCTGGTTGTAAAGCTTCGGCCGCGGCGCGTCGTGGAACTCGCCAATTCTGCACCGTCGAGCTGTGTCGATTTCATGAATCGCTGTGTCGAGGAAGGCGAGGACAAGCGCGTCGCGGCCGAAATTCAGGACGTGTTGCGCAATCGCGCGCTTCCCGGCGGGCAGCGCTAGCCTTCGCCAGCCTTCGCCAGCCTTCGCCAGCCTTCGCCAGCCTTCGCCAGCCTTCGCCAGCCTTCGCCAGCCTTCGCCAGCCTTCGCCAGCCCCCGCCAGCCTTCCCTCAATCCCGGACGCGCTCTTTCCGCCTGATCCGCACCGTCGCCAGCCGCTTCCCCCACTTGCGCAGCGCCTGGGGAATGAACGTGCGCTTGGGCTTCTCCTCCTCCGGCCCGGCGGCGTTCTTGTGGTTCACGCAGTAGAGCGTGCGCCAGAGGCCGAGGCGGTCCACCAGCTCGACCTTCTCGGGCTCGAGGTAG
>CAVPNQ010000095.1:0-7583 GCA_963706735.1 uncultured Planctomycetia bacterium | reverse complement strand
GATACTTGCCCGTGAGAAAGCCCTTCGCGAGCGCGAAATACGGAAAGCAGGCGATTCCCTCGCGGGCGCAGAGCGCCGCCAGTTCACCCTCGTATTCGGCACGGTGCATCAGGTTGTAGTGAGGCTGGATCGCGACGTACCGCGCGAAGCCGTTCTGCCTCGAGACGGCCAGCGCTTCCGCAAGGCGCTTCGCGGTGTAATTGGAAGCGGCGATTTGCCTCACCTTGCCGGCGCGGACGAGGGCGTCGAAGGCGCCGAGCGATTCGGCCAGCGGGGTTTTCGCGTCGTCGATGTGTGCATAGTAGAGGTCGATGCGGTCCGTCTGCAGGCGCTTGAGCGAGTTTTCCGCGGCCGTGCGGATCGTCCCCGCCGCAAGCCCTTCAAGCCCCCGCAATTGCCCGACCTTCGTCGCGATCACCATCCGGTCGCGGTTCCCGCGAGCGGCCATCCACCGCCCGAGGATCGCTTCTGATTCGCCGCCCGTGTGCCCGGGCACCCAGGCCGAGTACATGTCGGCGGTGTCGATGAAGTTGCCGCCGGCCTCCGCGTAGGCGTCGAGCACGGCGAACGACGCCGTTTCGTCCGCCGTCCAGCCGAACACGTTGCCGCCGAGGCAGAGCGGGAAGACCTTGACGTCGAACGCGCTCACTTCTGCCCCAGCGCCGCGTCCAGCATCCTGCGGATCTCGACGGTCGTCGCCCCGACGGTCCGCGCCGTGATTTTCCCGTCGCGCCCGATCACGTACTGCGTCGGGCAATACTGGACCGAGTAGATCTTCATCGGATTCGCCGCTGCCGTCTTGTACGCGCAGGGCATCGTGTAGCGCCCGTCCTTCAGGTAGCCCGCCACCTTGTCCGGCGTGTCCACGCCGTTCACCATCAGGAACACCACGTCCTGGCCCTTCATCTCCTCGCTCATCTTCTGCAGGTGCGGAAACTCCGCGCGGCAGGCGTGTCAGCCCAGGAACCAGAAGTTCAGCAGCACGACCTTCCCCTTGAAGTCCGAGAGGCTGACCGGCTTGCCGTCCGCGTCCACCGCCCCAAGCTCCGGCGCCACGCCCCCTGCCGCGAGCAGCTTGTCTTCCCCCGCCTTTGCCGCTTTCGTCGCCCCCTCGGGAAGCGACCACTTGAACTGCGCCGCATCCGCCCGGCTCGCCGTGTCCACGCGCTTCATCGCGCTCACCGCCGACGTCGTGTACGTCTTCCCCTTGTGCTCGCTGTGGCTCTCGAGCGTGAAGCGCATCGGGGTGCCGTCGGCCTTGTCGACCCAGAAAGTCTGGACCATCGTGCCGACGCTGTACGTCACGACGCGGCAGGCCCTCCCGTCGACCTCCGCGTCCGCCGCCAAGGCAAGCTTGCCGCCGCCCGCGATCGGCATGCACAGGCACCCCGCGCCGAAGACCAGCTCCTCTTCCCGTCCCGCCTCGATCCCGGCCACGGCCAGCAAGCCCTCGCGGGTGAAGCCCATGATGAAGGGCTTGCGGTCGAGATCCCCCGGGGAAATCGCCATCTCGTAGTACTTCTTCTGCGCGGGGAAGTAGAGCCATGACGTCGTTCCGTCGCTGACCTGCAGGCTGGACGGCTCTCCTTCCGGCTTCTCGCCGTCCCAGCGTTCTTCGCGGAAGAGCCCCGGTCTGGCCCACGTCGTCCGCAGGAAGCTCTTCGGCCCCTCGGCACCGACATTGACCAGCGTTTCCACGGTGATGCTGTCGGCGTTCCTGAAGCGCGCCTCGACCGCGGCGAGGACCTGGTCGAGGTCCGAGGCGGGCGCGGTGGGTTCCGGGGCGGGCTCGCTGGAAGAGCAGCCTGCCGCGAGGACCGTAGCGAGAAGGAGAGGGAAACTGCGCGAGAAGGTGAGTTTCATTTCGCCGAGATTAGCCCGGCCGCCGCTTCCCGCGAAGCAGATTGCGCGCCGACGTCATACGATGCAGCACGCCGCCATCGCGGCCGCCTGGGCCGCAAGGATGTCCATGACCTGCTTGGCCGAGGCGATCTCGTGGACGTCGCGAGAGTCCGGAGCGGGGGAGAGTTCCCCGAGAAAGCAGCCGACGGCGAGGGGAAACGCGAGCTCGCGTGCGGTCCATCCGACATCCTCCCAGAGCACGTCGCGCGCCGCTGTCACTTCCTTCGCCATGCGGTCCGCCGGTTCCCCGGTGATCGACAACAGCGCCACTTCGTCGTAGTGCGGGCGCCGGATGGAGATCCCGCACTTCTCGAGCGCGGCGGCGACTTCGGAGAATCGTGCGGCGGCGCGGCGGCCGTCCCAGGATGTGACACCGAGGATGTGCGAGGCGAGCTGAAGCGCGTTTCCGCGGCCGAATCCGGCCTTCACGAGGCGCTTGTAGATGTCCTCCAGTCGCGCGGTCAGGTCCTCGACGGACTCACTCCGCGAGGCATGAAGCGCGGCCATCGGGAGGTCGTCGTCGCCTGTGAGCCAGAAGTGGTCGCGCACCCAGGCGGTGTGGATGTTCCGGAGCCGGTCCAGCACGATGGCGGGCGTTTCGGGACCGTGCCGGAAGGTCAGGATGAGCGCCGCAAGTCTGCGGTAGAGGCCGTAGCTTCCCATCCCGTGTTTCTTGAAATCGCCGACGGCCCTTTCCATGGCGTCATGGGCTTTCGCCGGGTCGAGGCCGCGTCGCAGGATCATTGCCGCCAGCACGGTCCGCATCGGGGAATTCAACGTGCTCCAGAATCCAGCCTTCTCCCTCAGGGTGTCGGATGCGCGCTCCATCGCCTCCACCGGGTCACGCCCGGGGACGCCGGCCATGGACAGCGCGGCGAATCGCAGCACCGCATTCCCGTTCGACCAGCGATGGCGCTTCTTGACCTGCTCAAACATCTGCCGATAGGTCTCGAGGGATTTCATGGCCGGAGATTGTGCCCGATCTCCATCCCGGAACCAAATGCCCCGGAATCGCGGCTATACTCCCCGCCCACAATGCCTATCGCAGACCTCTTCAAACCCGGCCGCACGGTCCTGTCCTTCGAGGTGTTTCCCCCGAAGCGAGACGGGGACGTGGAGAGCTTGTACCGCGCGTTCGGGGAGCTGGCGCCGCTCGGGCCGGACTACATCTCGGTGACGTACGGCGCCGGCGGCACGAATGTCGGCCTGCACTACGAGATCAACGCGCGCCTCGTGAAGATGGGCATCACGCCGCTGGCGCACTTTACGTGTGTCGGCCAGGGGCGCGACGCGATCCGCGCGCAGCTCGACCGGCTGTGGGAAGCGGGGGTGCGGAACATCCTGGCGTTGCGCGGTGATCCGCCAAAGGGCGCGACGAAGTTCGAGCCGCACCCGCAGGGGTTCGCGCACGCGGGCGAGCTGGTGGCGTTCATCAAGCAGCACTACAAGTTCTGCGTGGGTGCGGCCTGTTACCCGGAGAAGCACCCGGAGGCGCGGACGGCGACGGAGGACCTCGCGCACCTGAAGGCAAAGGTCCAGGCCGGAGCGGATTTCCTCGTGACGCAGATGTTCTTCGACAACGACGCGTACTTCCGGTTCGTGGAAGCGGCGCGGGCTGCGGGGATCGCGGCGCCGGTGCAGCCGGGAGTGATGCCGGTGCAGTCGCCGAAGTTCTTCGATCGCGACTGGGGCGTCGCGGTGCCGCCGACGTTGAAGAAGGCGATCGAAATGGCGGCCGACCACGATGCCGCAGCGGCGCGCGGCCTCGAATTCGCCGCCTCCCAGTGCGGCGACCTGCTCCGCAGAGGTGCGCCCGGACTGCACCTCTACATCATGAACAAGGTGCGGCCAGCGCGCGGAATCCTGGAATCCCTGGGGCCGATTTCTCGCTGAGCGGCGGTCAATCCGTCGCCGTCCCGTAGATGACGATCGCTTCCCGGCGATCGCGGTTCAGCAGGACCCAGAAGTAGTCCCACCATTCGTTGATGAACCACGAGGACTGTTTCGGGTCGATCGCGGCGATTTCGAAGTGCGCAGGGTCGTGCCCGGCGCCGAACAGCGCGTCGAAGATCTCGCCTTCGAACATCTCGATGCTGCGGTCTCTCGCTCCGCCGTAGGGCGGGTCGTAAAGCGAGTACCGGAACGTGCCCATGTGGCGCGTCGACCGGCCGCCTCCCGGCGTTTCAATCCAGACGTCCTTCCGCCAGAACTCCTCCGGTTCCACCCCGTGGGCATCCGTCGAACTCCAGGTTCCCGCAAGGTCCGGAATGGCCCCGGCCAGGCCTGGCGCGATTCCGCGGGCGTCGAGACCGCTGATGTCGCCCTCGATGTCGAACCGGACGAAATTCAAGTGGCACCGGATGTAGGAAAGGACCGTCCCGAGTTGCCCGGGGAACGGCCGGTTCCGGAACCGCAGGCCGCCGATCTCGACGTCCGCGATCACGGGAGGCTCCTCGCTCGCCGGCCCGTTCGCAGGCGAAGGGCCCAGCGGCAGGCGCGCCGCGATCGGCTGGCCCTTCAGCGCCGGATGCAACTCGAACCCCGGATGGCTCGCACGGACCCGCGCCACGAACTCCGGCAGGTCCAGCGCCGTCACCACCCCCGGGGCGAGATGCCAGGTGCACATCTCGTACGGGAAGCGGACCTCGAAGCGCTTGAGCACGGCATCCACCGTCCGCGCGAAAACGATATGGTTCAGGATCGTCGCGCGCTCCAGCAGGGACCGCGTCTCGCGTGCCAGTGCCGCGAGGTCGAACGCATCCACCGTCTCCCGCACGGATCCCCGCAGGGCCTCCGCTTCACGAACCAGCCTCTCCGGCAGGCGGTCCTCGGGTGTGCGGTCGCGGGTCATCATGCGGAAGAGCGTCGCGTGTTCCGCGTCCGGCGAAACGAGGGTGCGGCGGCGGACGCGGAGGCGGCCCCCCGGTTCGACGCCCCAGGCGAAGTCGTAGCGCGTGGCCCAGGGGCCGGCGTCCGGGATGACGGGATCGGCGGCGTCGAAGGCCCGCGTCCTGGTCCGCAGGAGCAGCTCGTTCAGTGTCCGCCATTCGTTCGAGGCGAAAGGTGCATCGGAAGGATCGAGGCGAGACCAGCCGTCGGCGCCGCGGATGCAGAGGCGGAAATCGTAGAAGTTGCGGTGATCGAAATGAAGGGTTGAAGTCGTCGTTGCGCGCCGGAGAAGGTGCTCGACGTACGCGTCCAGGTGCCCCTCGATTTCGGCGAGAGAGGCGTACGGCCTGCCGTCGATCAGCGTAGACGGAAGTCGCGAATCCGGATCGAGCCGGTAGAAGGCGGAGACCTGATCCATGGAGGGAGTTTACACCTGAGAGCGCGCGAAAAAATCGAGCGCCAACGCGCGATCGGGCCTCGCAACCCGCCGTCGGAAAGGCTCGACGGCGGGGCGCGAGGCCCGATCACGCGCCGTCGCTCGGTTTTTTCGCGCGCTCTGTGAAAACCGCGTGAGCAAACCGGGCGGCTCGTCAGGAAGTCAGCATGAAGAGTCGCATGAGGGCGTACGCGATCAGGTCGTCGATGTTGGTCGGCACCAGTTCCAACTGCTCCCGCCGCGCCGTCTCAAGCCTCACATCACCGTTGGCGCGGGAGAATCCCGTACGGGGAAATGTTGCGGCGGCATACAGGGAGGAGAAGTTCATCCAAACGGAGAATCCGATGCGCCGCTTCCTGCAGCTCTCGTTCGTCGTTGCCGCCGCAACTCTCGCCAGCACTTCCATTTACGGCGAGGACAAGCCCGCAAAGAAGCCGCCCACCACCGCGTCGCCCGAACGCCTTGTCCCGGCAGACAGCGCCGAAGCGAAGCTGCTGAAGGAGTCGGGGACCTGGCTTCTCGCCCAGATGAAAGACGACCCGGCGAAGGCGAAGCCGGGAGGCGTGCGCGGCGCGTTCTGGCCCGAGTTCGACGCGGACCCGTTCACCACCGACGCGCTCTACGGCGGCGTCGCGGGAACCGTCACATCCCTGCTGACCCTTCACGAAATGACCGGCGACAAATCCTACGCCGACGCCGCGCGGCGCGCCGTGCGTCACCTCATCGACAAGGCCGTCGAGGACAACGGCGGCCTGACGTGGGAGATCGCCTGGGACGACAACAAGGGCGGCATGCCCACCTACCGGAGCTCTTCGCTCTACAGCGGGACCGCAGGAATCGCCTGGGTGCTGCTGACGGCGGGAGACGTGCTGGGGGACGCGGAGGCGGCGAAGGCAGGGAAGCGCGGGATGGACTGGGTGGTCGCGCAGCTCGGGACGATCGAGAAGTCGAAGGGGAAGTTCTGGGACCGGGGCGCGCTCGACATCATCAGCGGGAGCGCGGGGATCTGCCTGGCGCTCGAGGATGCGGCGAAGCTGACGGGGGAGGCGAAGTATCACGCGGCGGCGGTCGAGGCGGCCGACGGGCTGATCGAGGCGGCGCGCAAGGCCGAGGACGGCTGGTCGTGGCCGACGACGGTGGGCGAGGAGCGGACGTACACGGGGTTCTCTCACGGCGTGGCGGGGATCGGCGCGACGCTGGCGCGGATGTTCGGCGCGACGGGCGACGGGAAGTATCTCGACGCGGCGAAGCAGGCCGCGCGCTGGCTCGAACGCAACGAGGTCGCGGTGTGCGGGGAAGGGACGCTCGCGTGGAAACACCACGTGCCCGCGGACGGGACGAAGGACTGGCTCTGGGAAGGGTGGTGCCACGGGCCGAGCGGGACGTGCCGGCTGCACCTGCTGCTGCATTCGATGACGGGCGAGGCGAAGTACCTGCAGGCGGCGGAAGCGGGGGCGAAGTACCTGCTGGAGAACACGCACCCTGAGAAGGACCGCATGGGCGCGGGGTTCTACTCGCCGAGCCTGTGCTGCGGCGCTGCCGGCGCGGGGACGTACATGCTCGACCTCCACCGCTACACCGGGAAAAAGGAGTACCTCGACTACGCGACGAAGGTGATGGGGTTCCTCGACCGCATCGCGGACCGCCCGGCGAAAGGAAAGGCGTGCTGGAGCCTCTCGGGGCGCGTCGAGGAGGACGGCAAGACCTACCACGGGACCTGCCTCATGGTCGGCCAGGGCGGGTACATCAGCTTCTTCGCGCGCCTCGCGCAGGAACAGCACCGCATCGTCCGCGAGGTCGTCGTGCCGCCGGACTTCGCGGCCGTCGGCGCCCCTCCCGGAAAGCGGCTCGTCGTCCTCGAACTCGGCGCGTCGCGCTTCCACGAGCCTTCGCTTCCAGCGGCGTTTCCGCCGTGCCGGCGAGCCCCGCGGGGCCGCAGACCGTCACGACATGATCCCGGAGGACTGCGATCCGGGCGTGTCCTTCGTCGTCCCTCGCCGCCGCAATCTCGCACGGCGCCGGCGGCGACACCGACTGCTCGTCGAGCACGGCCACGCCGACGTTGCCGTCGCGTTTCTTCTCCACCCGCACCAGCGCAATCCGACCGTCCTCAAACAGGATCGCGACCGAGCGGGAAGTCCCGGCCTGCGCCGCCGCGACGGGCCGCGCGCCGTCATACCCCGGGAGCTGGATCCGCGCAGGGCGGCCGTCTTCGCCGATCTTCCACGCGCCGTCCCGCGTCACCCACCACGGCTGCCCCAGCCCTTCAATGAAGTCCAGCGCCAGGCACCCGCCGCCGTCCTTCAACACCACTGCGGCCTTCGCCTTCGCCGGCAGGATCAGCGGAATGGTGACC
>CAVPNQ010000094.1:0-24545 GCA_963706735.1 uncultured Planctomycetia bacterium | reverse complement strand
GCAGCCAAGACGCAATACACGCCCGTGACGAACGGCTTCTCGTTCGTTGGGTTTTGGTTCGCCCCGCCGAAGCGGCTGATTCCGGAGAACAAGGTCGCGCGGTTCCGGACGGAGGTTGAGCGACTGTTTGCCGACCCGTCACGCACCACGCTCGTCGACATCGTGGAGCAGCACAACGCACTGGTTCGCGGGTGGCGCAACTTCTACGGTGGCACGACGACGGAGATCGACGCCAGCTCGTGAAGCTCGATCAATGGCGTCGCGAGCTCTGCCGCCAAGCCCTGGCACGAATTCACGTCGACGTGGATCTCGGCCGTCTCATTTCGACTTCGATGTCGCCTTCCGCTTCCAGCAGCAACCGTCCCTGGCCATCAAGCACTTCGTCGGCAAGCCGCCGGACGTCGGCCTCGGAAAGGTTGTTCTCGGCCGGAACCACGAATCCCGAGCCCACCCGGAACGTCAACGGCTTCCCGTCCGCCGCGAGTACCTGGCTCGCGGCCGCCGCGAACGCGAGACGCAGGATCTTGTCAATCTCGCGCTCGTGAGGATGAAGCGCGAAGTCGGCGTCGGGGAACAGTGGAGGGTCAAGAGGAGGCATGCGCGGGACCGACTGAATTCTACACCCGCTTCCCGTAGTTCCTCTCGTAGTACTCCCGGTACGCCCCGCTCTTCACGCGCTCCCACCAGTCGCGGTGCTCGAGGTACCACTTCACCGTCGCCGGCAACCCCTCCTCGAACGTCACCTTCGGGCTCCAGCCGAGTTCCTTCTCGATCTTGGAGATGTCCAGCGCGTACCGGCGGTCGTGGCCCGGGCGGTCGGCGACGTACTTGATGAGGCTTTCGGGCTTGCCGACGGCCTTGAGAAGCGCCCTGGTGACGGTGAGATTCTCGCGCTCGCACTTCCCGCCGATGTTGTAGACCTCGCCGGCCTTGCCTTTGGTGCCGCAGAGTTCGATGCCGCGGCAGTTGTCCTCGACGAAGAGCCAGTCGCGGACCTGTTTGCCGTCGCCGTAGACCGGAAGGGGCTTGTTTTCGAGGGCGTTCGAAATAAAAAGTGGGATGAGTTTTTCGGGGAACTGGTAGGGGCCGTAGTTATTGGAAGAGCGCGTGACGACGATGTCGGCGCCGAAGGAGTGGTGGTAGGCGAGAACCCAGAGGTCGGCGGCGGCCTTCGCGGCGCTGTACGGGCTCGACGGCTTGATCGGCGTCGTCTCGGTGAAGGCGCCGTCTTTCCCGAGCGAGCCGTAGACCTCGTCGGTCGAGATCTGCACGAAGCGCTTCACCTTCGCCTTGGTCGCCGATTCGAGGAGGGTCGAGGTGCCCTTGACGTTGGTCTCGAGGAACGTTTCAGGCTCGTAGAGGGAGCGGTCCACGTGGGATTCGGCGGCGAAGTTGTAGACGATGTCGGCGCCTTCCTTGAGGGCCGCGTCCACGGCGGCGCGGTCGGTGATGCAGCCGCGGACGAAGCGGTAGCGCGGGTGCTCCTCGACTTCGGCGAGGTTCTCGAGGTTGCCGGCGTAGGTGAGCGCGTCGAAGTTCGTCACGTGGGCGTCGGGGCGTTCGCGGAGAAGGAAGCGCACGAAGTTCGAGCCGATGAAGCCACAGCCGCCGGTGACGAAGATTCTCATGGTGGGCGGATTCTATGCCGGGAAGCGGGCTAAGTCTTTCCCTTTTCCCCGGTCTGCTGCGCGGCCTCGACGAAGTCGCGGGCTTCCTGGAAGGCGCGGTAGACGGAGGCGAAGCGGACGTACGCGACAGAATCGAGGTCGCGGAGCTCCTTCATGATCAGCTCGCCGATTTCCTTGGAGGGGACTTCCCTGTCGAAGCGCTCGTAGAGTTCGAGCTCGATCTTCGTGACGATGTCCTCGATGCGCTGGGTCTCGATGGGGCGCTTCTGGCAGGCCTTCGAGATCCCGTCGAGGATCTTCTTGCGGTCGAACTGCTGGCGGGTGCCGTCCTTCTTGATGACGACGAGGGGTTGTTCCTCGGAGCGTTCGTAGGTGGTGAAGCGCTTGGAGCAGGCGAGGCACTCGCGGCGGCGGCGGATGGAGGCGCCGTCGCTCGTGGAGCGGGAGTCGATGACCTTATCGTTGTCGGCTTTGCAGAAGGGGCAGCGCATGGGCTTGTGGAAGGCCTGAAAGGCTCCGCAATAGATAGTGGTAATGCTAAATCACTTGATTTGGGTCGTCAAGAAATTCGCAGAGTGGACGTTACTGCCCGGTAACAACCAACCCGGGCGTAACCGCCATTCCAGACATCATCGTCGTAAACAGTTGCAAGTCAATTTCAGCCAAGGAGTTGCAAACCCTGAATGCGGAAGGGCGGCACATCCTTTGCTCAACGTCCTCTCCCCATGCGCGCTCTCCTCTTCACGTGCGTGCTCTCCATCTCCGCCACCGCCGGCGAGATCTCGACGAGTTCCGTCGAGTGGATCACACTCTCCCCGGATTCCCAGGCCCTCTGGGTCGAAGGCACGGCTCCCGACGGTCCCCTGACCCTCGAACTGCGCGTCGCTGACGACCCCCTCATCGTCGCCACGCGCGAAACCATCGCCTCCAACGGCCGCTTCTCATCCCTCCTTCGCCCCAGCCGCCTCCCCGCCGCCTCGTTCTCCCTCGACATTGCCGGCAAGCGAGCCACCGCCCGCGTCGCCGTGACGTCCGGCACCGAGGAAGAGCGCGCGGCCTATGCCCGCCCCGAGTCCACCTGGCTCGGCGGAGCCTACGATCGCATCGTCACGCTCACCAACGAGCTGCACCGGTTCCACGCCGAATGCTCTTCGCCCCGGGACGCCGACCGCTGGAACCTCTGGTCCCCCGGCTGGGACGCCCGCCGCCGGGCGCTCTCCTCCGAACTCATCGAATTCCGCGCCGGACGCCGCGTCCTCGCCCTCCCGCGCGAGTACTACCGCCTCGTCTCCAGCCTCTGCTTCGCCAAAACCCTTCATGACCTCTACGCCGCCGAGTTGCACTCCCGGGGGGGAGAGCCCGGCGGCGCGGAGGCCTCGGACTGGTCCGCCGCCCTCGCCGAGCAGCTGGACGGCTTCAAGGAAGCGCGGACGCCGGTGACGGAGGCGGACATCGCGCGATGGATCGGCGAGCTGGCCGACGAGGACGCCGCCGTTCGCGACCGGGCCAGCCGCGGGCTGGCGAGGGCGGGGGAAGCGGCGCGGGTGGCGCTGCAGGCGGCGCTTCGGGGGACCGATCGCGAAGGGACGGCGCGCGCGGCGGAGCTGCTGGAACGTCTCGACCTCGGGAAGTAGCTATTTCCCGATACAGAATTTCGCGAAGACGCGGTCCAGGATGTCCTCGGTAGTGACCGTGCCTGCGGCGCCGGAGAGCGCGTCCAGCGCCTCGCGCAGCTCGAGCGCGACGAACTCCTCGGCCAGCCCTTCCGCCAGCGCGTGGAGCGCGCGGTCCAGCCCCTCCGCCGCGCGAGTCGCCGCTTCCCGCTCCCTCGCGGAGAGCGCGCTTTCGGGATCGCCGGCGCGGCGGCGGGCGAGGAGGGCGATGCGGGCGCGGAGGCGCGGGAGGCCGGCGCCGGTGAGGGCGGAGACGGCGAGGCCGGGGCGGCGCGGGAGGGCGCCGAGGTCGGCCTTGTTGAGGACGAGGAGTTCGCGGGCGGGATCGAGCGCGGGCACTTCGAAGGGCCGTGAGCCGTCGCGGACGTGGAGGACGATTTCCGCGCGGTCGCGGAGGGAGCGACCCAGGGCGGCGGCGCCGGCGTCGGGGCCGGGCGCGAGTTCGGCGTCGCCCGGGGCGTCGGCGATGCGCACGCGCGCGGCGCCCAGCTGGAGTTCGGCCTCGAGCACGTCGCGGGTGGTGCCGGGAAGCGGGGACACGAGGGCTCGGGCGCCGGTGAGGGCGTTGAAGAGCGAGGTCTTCCCGGCGTTCGGCGGCCCGGCGAGCGCGACGCGTGGCGTGTCGTCGAGAGGCGGGGCGTCGGCGGCCGCCCGGCGGAGCCGACCGGCCAGCGCCGCGATGCGCGACGACAGTTCCTCGCGCGTCGCGCACGGCACATCGTGCTCGATGAAGTCGATCGACGCCTCGACGTCCGCGACGAGCCCCGCGAGATCGCCCGACGCCCCCGCGAGCGCGCGCCCGCCCTTCCCCGCCAGCCGGCCCGCCGCGGCGCGGCGCTCGGAATCGTCGCGCGCGCGGATGATCGCCATGACGGCCTCTGCCTGCGCGAGCGAAAGGCGGCCGTTCTCCACCGCGCGGCGCGTGAATTCCCCGGGCCCCGCGGGGCGGGCGCCCGCGGCGAAGGCGCGGCGAAGCGCCTCCGCGGCGATGGGGGGCGCGCCGGGGAGATGGACCTCGGCGACGTCCTCGCGCGTGTACGACCGCGGCGCGGGCATCGCCAGCAGGAGCGCCGGCACGTCCGCCCCGCAGGCCGCAAACCGCCCGCGGACCGCGCTTCGAACTCCCGGCGTCGCGACTCCCGCGAGCGCCGCGCCGATCTCCAGCGCGCGCGGCCCCGACAGCCGGATGATCGCGCGCGCAGCCGGGCCCGGGGGGGAACTGAGCGCCGCGATCGTCTCCGCCGCCATCGCTCGCCGCCTTACTTCAGGTAGACGCGCTTGATGAACTGCTGCTCGCCGATGCCCCACGCGGTGGACACGAGCCAGTAGAGCACGAGGCCCGAAGGGCTCATGTACATCATCCAGCCGATGATCAGCGGCATGATCATGAACATCTTCTGCTGCGCCGCCATCTGCGGGTCCGGGCTCCGCGGCGCCATGTACGCCTGCACGAACCAGGTCACCATCATGAGAAGCGGCAGCAGGTTGAACGACGTCGTCCCGTGCATCGGCACCGTGAACGGCAGGTTGAACAGGTGGTCCGGCTGCGACAGGTCGGTGATCCAGCCGAAGAACGGCTGCTGCCGGAGGTGGATGTCCTTGAGAAGCGCGTTGTACAGCCCGAGGAACACCGGGAGCTGGAGGAACATCGGCAGGCATCCGCCGATCGGGTTCACCCCGTGCTCCTTCATGAACTTCATCGTCTCCGCGTTCACGCGCTGCGGGTCGCCCTTGTACTTCTCCTGGATCGCCTTCATCTGCGGCTGGAGCTTCTGCATCTTGAACATCGACACCTGCGCGCGCTTCGAAATCGGGAAGATCGCCATGCGCACGATCAGCACCAGCGCGATGACGGCGAGGCCCCAGTTGCGCAGGACGAAGTGCATCCCGCTCATGATCCAGAGGAGGAGGCGGCTGATGATCTCGAACCAGCCGAAGTCGAGCAGGTCGCCGAGGCGCCAGTCGGAGAAGCGGCCCTCGCTGAGCGTGCCCTTCTCCTTCGGGCCCGCGTACATCGTCCACTCGGTCGCGGACTTGTCGCCCTTCTGCCAGGTCCGTTCCCGGATCACGGCGGAAATGGCGACCGTGTTGACCGTCCAGTCGAGGAGTTCCTTGGCCTTCGGGTCGGACCGGGTCACCTTCTCGCGCTCGAGCCGCCGCCGCGCTTCAGCCGGGAACTCCACGGCCCACGACTTGAAACTGGCGATGCCGGCGCGATCCTCGGCGCGCGGCACCAGCGTGCACGCGAAGTACTTGTTCACGGCGGCCAGCCAGGCGACGTCGCCGGCATCCTGCACGCGGACCTTTTCCGACAGGTCCTTCAGCGACTGCTGCGGGCCGCAGCAGCCCGAGCCTTCGCCCGTGTCCACCGAGTAGGTGTGGTTGTCCTTCCAGAGGCCGTGCGCCACGCCGGGGTACACGCCCCCGCTTGCTTCCTGGACGATCCCCGCCGCGCCGACGACCTCGAACCCGCGCGCCAGCGGCAATTCAGAAATGTTCTCGACCTCGATCCGCAGCTTGAGCGCGTGCTTCTCGGGCCCCAGGCTGAACACCTTCACCAGCCGCAGCCCGTCCGGCGTCGTATACCGGTACCGAACCTCCCCCTGCGGCGCGTCCAGCCCTTCCCAGTTGACCGACTCGAGCGGAAGAATTCCCGCGGAGTCGCGCAACGCGTACGACCGGAACCCGGCGTGAAACTCGTCGAGGAGCGCCAGCTCGCGGCGCTTCCCGTGCTCGTCCATCTCGAACGGGTCCCTGTAAGCCTTCAACACCAGCCGGCGCACGGAAGCTCCGGTGTTGGTGAACTCGACGCGAAGCGCTTCGTTCTCGAGGTACGCCATCGACGCGGGGACTTCGGGATGGGGGAAAACCGGCGTCGGCGGCTTTTCGGGATCGACCGGCGGCTTCTCGGCGGTGCCCGCGCCCGTTCCCTTGTCGCCGGGATCGGCCTTGACCACCGTGGCTCCGGAGGTCCTGGGCACCTCCTTGGGGGGCGGCTTCGGCGCGAGCCACTTGATCCACACGCCCCAGATCGCGAGACACAGGACGATGGCGATGACCGGCCGCAGCTTCTCCACTACTTCGCCTTCGTCCCGGAGCGCTGCCAGGCGAAGCGCTCGCCGCATTTCTCGCAGGTCAGCGAATCGCTCTCAGGCTCCCACTTCCGCGGCGCGCTGCACTTGGGGCAGGGGCGCTCGGCCTCCTCGATCAGCATGTTCGGGATGTCGTCCACGATGGCGTAGCGGCAGCCGCACGAGGGGTTCGCGCAGAGCAGCTTGCCCGGCTCGTGGCGCAGGTCGCCTTTGCAGAGCGGGCAGGCAAGGATGTCCAGCAGCTCTTTTGAAATCATGTGGGGGGAGATGCTAGGGGGAACGGAAAGCGCTGTCAATTGCTCCGGTGCAGAGAGGTGCAAGCCCGTGGCGACATTTCGCGCAAACCCGATAGAATCCCCGCAACGCTTCTCTCCCCCGGGGCACACCATGGCCGACCACAACGACCGCCATCCGAAAAACGCCCCGGGACGTTTCTATACCGACAGCTCCTGCCGCGACTGCGATTCGTGCCGGCGAACGGCGCCCGGGATTTTCGAGCACGACGTGGCGGGGGGATTCAGCTACGTGAAGCGGCAGCCGGCGACGCCGGGCGAGGTTGCGGCGGCGATGCAGGCGAAGAAACTCTGCGGGACGGGTGCGATCGGCGACGACGGGGATGCCGGTGAGGGGACGCCTGCGAGCGTCCGGGCAGCAGAGGAAGCGCCGCGGACGGCCCGCCGGGAAGGATTCTTCGCCCGCCTCGCAGCCGCCCTCGGACTGGGTTAACAAAGAAAAGCCTATACGTTCTAAATCCGGAGATGCCGAGTATTGACGCCGTGCCGCAAGTTGTTAGTCTTTAAGGCTGGCCCCTGCGATGCAGGGTTTGAAACCGAGGAGACCACCATGGCCGACAAGAACGACAAGTATCCGACCAACGCCGCCGGCAAGTTCTATACGGATACGCAGTGCATCGACTGCGACCTGTGCCGCCAGACGGCCCCCGCCAACTTCACCCGCAACGACGAAGGCGGCTACTCGTACGTCTTCAAGCAGGCGGAGACGCCCGAGGAAGAGGAGCAGTGCAAGCAGGCGATGGAAGAGTGCCCGGTTGACGCGATCGGCGAAGACGGCGACCAGTAAGTCGAACGGTACCCCGGCAGCCTCCTGCATCGACCGGTGCAGGAGGCTGTTTTTATTGGTGTTACTTTGTGGTCACCGGGAAACATCGGCCCACGGCCTCCGACTCGCGCGTGGTGCGCGCTAACACAAGGCGCGCAACCAGTTAGGGGTCCAGGCCGCGGCGGGCACCCGGCTTGCGTCCTGTGCGTTCCGGCACGGACTTTTCTTCCCCGATTTCCGCTCCTCTGTTAGTTTCTTCACCAAGCCAAGGAGGCCCCCATGAAACGCTTCTTCGCGTTCTCCGCCGTTTCCGTCTTCGTCGCCGCTCTCGCCCTGACGGTCCCCGCCGAGGACAAGGACAAAAAGGAGGACGACGACGTCAAGGCCCAAAAAGCCGACCTCACCGTCGATCCCGTCTGCCAGATGAACATCAAGAAGTCCACCGCCCCCTTCTTCGAGGACTTCCAGGGCCAGCGGTTCCACTTCTGCAACCAGAACTGCTTCAAGCTCTTCCAGGAGAACCGCAGCAAGTACGCCGGCGCGGTCCAGTACATGAGGAGCAAGACCTGGAGCGCCCGCTACTTCTCGCGTCCCGCAAAGGTCTACGCCGGCCAGGACATGAAGTTCTTCGTGAAGATCGAAAAGGCGAGCGGCGACGCGAAGGGCAAGCCGACGAAGTTCGAAGCCGTCGAGTGCGAACTCATCGCCGAACTCGCCGGCGGCCGAACCACCACGTCGAACCCCAAGCTCACCTTCAAGGCGATGAAGGAAGAAGGCATCTTCGGCGCCGATTGCCGCTTCGTCGCCGCCGGTCGCCTGCGGCTCAAGGTGAAGGTGACCTTCGACGACGGCGAATTCGACGAGGTCGAATTCAAGCTGCCCGTCGTGCACGGCGAGAGCGAGGACACGGGGAACGAGTTCGACGGGAAGCGGGTGGACATGATCATCCAGCACGAAACGATGCGAAAGACGGGCAAGTACTGGACGAAAACATGGCGGGACCTCGAAGCCGGGAACATGGACGAGGCGCGCAAGCACTTCGGGATGGTGAAGAACTACCAGAAGATCAACAAGGAGATGTACCCGCACGTGCACGAAGACGACCTCGAGGAGTTCAAGAAACTCGACGCCGGATACGGCGCGGCGCTGGCGGAGATGGAGACGGTGATGAAGGGGAAGGACGTGGAGAAGGCGCGCGAGGCGTGGATCAACATGGACGCCCTTCAGTGCACGGAATGCCACATGAAGTTCCGGTGGGCGACCTTTTCGGACGTGGAACGCTATCCGGTGCGCAACGGGAAATAGGGTCGTGCGGGCGAACACCAGGAGACGGACAGCATGAACAAGAAAAAAGCGATCGGCGCCGTCGTGGGACTTGTGGTGGTGGTGGGCGTCGTGATCCTGGCGATGAAGCTGAAGGGAGTGCCTCCCAAGGGCGGGCAGAATCTGCTGGTGGAATTGCGCCTGAAGCCCGGCGACCCGAACTCGTCGATCAGCCCCGAGTACGGGAAGGAGATGTACGACGACAACTGCGCGAGCTGCCACGGGTGGCGCGGCGAGGGCGACGGGACCGCGGACAAGTACCTCTGGCGGCGTCCCCGCAACATCGCCGACGGCGCCTACATGAACGGCCGCTCGGACGCGCAGCTCCTGGACGTGATCGGCAACGGCGGGCGCGACTCAAAAGCGCAGCTGTCGCGGATCATGCCGTCGTGGAGCACGACCTTTAACACGTACCAGCAGGAAGACCTCGTCTCGTACGTGAGGCAGCTTCACCCGACGATCGCGGATTTCGTGAATGCGGGCGACTTTACGAGCCACGAATCGGTGCTTTCCGCGGCGCGACTCGAGCAGGTGAAGGCGAAGTCCGGGACGGACCCCGTTTCCGGCGACGCAACCGTGACCGTGTTCGCCGTGTGGTCGGACAAGAAGGGCCGCGCGCTGCGCGTGGACGAGGCCTGCCCCGCCCCCGGCACTTCGGGGCTCGCGGGCTACGTCGCCTTCACGCGGGTCGAAATCCCGGGCGGAAAGTTCGTCTCGCTGGGCGTGGCGATCAGCCCCGGCGAGAAGAAGGTGCACAAGGCCGCGGTCTTCGAGCGGATCGTGGTTCTCAAGGGAACGGTGCGCGACGAAGCTTCGGTGGACGCGTTCGTCAAATCCTTCGAAGGCGCGGGGGACAACATCTCCGGCGTCACGCCCCCGGCCATCCCGGAACAGGACGACCTCTGCAAGGCGCTGGCGGGCGGCGTGAAGCGCCTGTACTGGCGCCTGCTGATGGGCATCGAGCAGGACCGTGAGGACTGGGACGACATCAAGGCCGGGAAGATGCCGAACGCATCGCACCCGGGGCGCGACATTTACGACCGCATGAAGTGCGCGGAGTGCCACGGCCCGACGGCGCGTTCCAAGGGGCCGGGCGTTTCGTCGAAGGAATTCGTCGCGGCGAACATCGCGGACGGCGTCCGCATGAGCGAGCTGACGGACCAGTACCTGATGGACCTGCTCGCGAACGGCGGCCCGGCGATGAACATCAGCGGCACGATGCCCAGCTACGAGACGCAGCTCTCCAAGGACGAGATGAAGACGCTGGTCGAGTACATGAGGTCGCTGGCGACGGAAAAGAAGTAGGACAGCCTACTTCGCGGGAAGCGGCACGACGACCATCACGCCGTGCGACCGGCGGACGGCCGCTTCCCCCTCCACGACCGGCTCTTCGTCCGCGAACGCGACGAGGAAGCGGGCGTCGTGGTCCGCGCGGCGCCACCAGAGTTCGGCGATGCGGCGCCAGGGGGTCGCGCCGAGGCGCGAGCGCACGTCGCTCATCCGGAGATCCCCTTCCGCAGGCCGGGACGATCCCGCGGGGAGATCGCCGATCCAGGAAGCGCGGCCGCGATGGAGGATGAAGGCTCCGCGGTAATCGCGGGAGGTCTCGTTGACGAAGCGGTCGCCTTCGGGGCGGAGGGAGCCGGGGATGCCGCGATGGCTTGCGCGCGTGACGGCGACCGTCGCGCCCGCCTCGGCGCGCCCCGCGGACACGACAAATCCGCCGGCGTCGTGCCGGACGGTGACGGAGCGTTCCAGCGCGTCGTTCCGGGAGAAGAACACGGGTTCGGGTGAAGCGCCCGGGGTGAAACGGTAGGCGGGCTGCCCTTTCGCGGGCGCGGTCCCCGCGGAGAAGTCCACGCGGTCGGCCTCGCGCCCGCGGACGAATTCGATCGCGAACGATTCGCGGAGGGCGAGGGTTGCGGGAGCGGCGAGCGGGGCGAGTGCGGCGCCCGCGGCGAGAATGGCCGCCGCGACGGCGCCGCGGAATTTCGCGGTGCCGGGGACGAGCGCGCCCGCGAGGGCCGCCAGCAGAACGGGCGCAAGCGCGAACCCGAACAGGCGCGGCAGGTACGGCCGCGACCCGGCCGCCCACGATGGCCGCTCGAACACGGCGTACGCGTCTTCGCCCCACGAGGCATCGTCGCGCGGGTCCACGCGGCCTTCCCACGTTTTGCCGCTCTCCCCCGCCCAGAGCACCGCGCCGCCGCGCCCCCGGAAAGCGGCGAGGCCGGGCAGCGACGCCGCGAACGCTTCCCTGTCCGGCCCGCGGTCCTGCAGCACCACGGCATCGACGGCCGCGAACAGTTCCGCCGTCGCGTCCTTCGGGAACTCTGCAAAGAAAAACCTCGATCCCGGCGGGAAGTCCATCTTGAACTTGTCCGCGCGCCGGCCGACCGCCGCACGCTCCGAGGCCACGAGCGCCTCGCCCGGGCCGGGTTCCTTCGCTTCCAGCACCAGCGTCCCCGACTCCTGCCCCGCCCGCCAGACGACCGCAGGTTCGCCGTAGAAGATGAACACCCCGCGCAGCTCCGCCGACCCGCGCGCCGGCAGGTCCAGTGGAAACACCCGCTTCACGGGCCCCCCGTCCAGCTCCAGGTCCCCCCGGAACGCCGCTTCCCCCGACACACGCACCACCAGCGGCGCCGGACGCCCGCGACGAGACAGCTTGTCGAACCCGAACGACACGACCTCGACGGTCAGCGCGGGGGCGTGAAGCGCCGTGAGAAGCAGGAGGGCGAGGGAACGCTTCATGCCCCCTCCGCTTCCCCGGCGCGCAGCCGCCGGGCGAGGAGGGCGGCGCCGGCGAAGAGCGGCGCGAGGGCGAACAGCCACGGATGGGTGCCGAGAGTGATGGAGGGGCCGGGGAGGGAGCCTGCCGCGCCGGAGAGCATGCGCGCGACGGGTCCGAGGGCGAGCCCGGCGAGGGCGAGCGTCGCGGCGGCGCGGGCGACTTCTTCGCCTCCGGTCCGGGCGGCCCAGGCGAGCATCCCGCCGGCGGCCCAGGCGGCGACGAGCGGCAGGAGGACGCGGGCGGCGGCGGCGAAGGGCAGGGGCGCCAGGGCGAGCGACGCCGAGACGAAAGGTGCGACGGCGAGCAGGAGGAGCGCGCCGCGGCCCGCGACGCCGAGCGTTTCCTCGCGAAGACTCCCTTCCTCATCGCGCCGACGCCCTTCCAGAAGCGGCCAGACGACGAGCAGGAAGCACGCCGCCGCGCCGGCCACCCACGGGAGGAGGTCCCCCGGGGCGCGGCCCTCGGGCGACAGGGGCGCCCAGAAGAACGCGGCGACCGCGAGTCCCTCGACGAGCGCAAACGCGAGCAGCAACCGGCTCATGATTTCCTCAGGGCTGGCCGAAACGTTGTGTGCAAGAAAGTGCGTGGGTCCTGGATCCTAAAGGTCCTTCGACTCGCCCTTCGGGCTCGCTCAGGATCAGCCGGGCCAGGTCCTGATTTCGTCCGTGGCCCTTCTTGGTTGGCCCGGCTGAAAGAACGGGCCGGCGCGATGGCCGGCCCGTCTAGTAAACGATTCCCTGCGCCCGGGGTTCTACTTTCTCATGATCACGACCGGGTCGTCGAACTGCACCTTCACGCGCCCGACGCCCTTGAGGCGCGGCTGGCTCATCAGGACGCCCTTCAGGTTCCGCACCTTTTCGTCCACCGTCAGCTCGCCGTACTCGCGCGTCGCGGGCGACCGGCCCCACTCGATCGGCACGCTGTCCTCCGCGTGCAGCACGACTTCCGTCTCGCGCCCGCCGCGGCCGACCCGCGCCACGTCGATCGCGTTAACCGTCATCATCCGGTCCACCCGGTTGTCCACGAGAGCCGACGCGACACCCACCGCCGCGTCGATCCCCGCGTCCGACCACTTCTTGCCCGCTTCGGGCGGCGCCGACTTCACGCCGAGGACGCGGCAGACCGTGAAGGAGAACTTCGGCACCTGCGCGTACGTCCCGGGGATCCGCACCGAGTCCTTGTCCACCAGCACGAACTGGCCCTTCATCTCCACCGCCACGAGCGGCTTGCGCATCTCGACCTTGATGCGAAGCGTATTCGGGAACTCCTTCTGGACGCCGAGGACCTTGGCGACCCAGGGGTTCTGCGCGTAGTGCTCGGTGACGTGCTTCGTCAGGTCCGGGTCGAAGATCGACATCTTGCCGGTGAGCGGCCCGGTCGTCTTGAACTCGCTGACGAGCCCGTCCCCCGCCCACTCCGGCCGGTCGGCCACGTGGAGCGAAGAGAGGTCGATCGTGTAGTTGTCGTCCGTCATGAGGTACGCGTACACCGAGCGGTGAATGAGCACCAGCATGAACAGCCCCAGGCCCGCGACGGTCGCCGAAAAACCGTATTTGGCGGCAAAGCCCTGCGGTTTTTCCGGTGAAGCGGCCTTCTTCTCGACGGCGGTTTCAGTCGGCATGAGGTCTCCTCTGCGGGGGATCCGCATTCCCTGTATCGGTTGAAATGGGGGGCGAGGTTGAGTGCGGTCTGAGGGCTGTTCTCCGTGCCCTTCCGTCCCTCCGTGCTTTCCGTGTGATGCCGTTTTCATTCCGGCCGAGCGAGAAGGCAGAAAACGGCATAGCACGGAAAGCACGGAGGGACGGAAGGGCACGGAAACTTGAACAGATGCCTCGGAGAAATCCGGTCTGGTAACCTCTGCCCATGCACTCCCTCCCCGCATCCGTGGTCGTCGAGCTCCGCGACGCCGTCGGCCGCGACAACCTCATCGTGGACCGCGAGCCGCTCGAAAAGTACGCGAGCGACGAGACCGAGGACCTCGTCTTCTGGCCCGCCGTCGCCGTCACGCCGACGACGACCGCCCAGGTCAGCGCCGTCATGAAGATCGCTTCGAAGCACGGCATCCCGGTCACCCCGCGCGGCGCCGGAACCGGGCTTAGCGGCGGAGCGCTTCCCGTCAAAGGCGGCATCGCGCTCTCGCTCGAGAAAATGAACCGCATCCTGGAGATCGACCGGGCCAACCTCATGGCCGTCGTCGAGCCAGGGGTGATCACGCAGGTCATGCAGGAAGCGGTGGAAAAGGAAGGCCTGTTCTACCCGCCCGACCCCGCTTCCCGCGGCAGCTGCATGATGGGCGGCAACGTCGCCGAATGCGCAGGCGGCCCGCGCGCGCTGAAGTACGGCGTGACGAAGGACTGGATTCTCGGGCTGGAAGCGGTGCTGGCGGACGGCACCGTGATCAACACCGGCGGCAAGCTGCTCAAGAACGTGACGGGCTACAACATCACGCAGCTCCTCGTCGGAAGCGAAGGCACGCTCGCCATCGTCACGAAGATCATCGTCAAGCTCATCCCCTACCCGCCGTACCGCAGCACCCTCGTCGCGACGTTTGACTCCCTCGAGGGCGCCGCCGTCGCCCTCACGAAGATCTTCGAAGCCCGCATCATCCCCTGCGCCACCGAGTTCATGGAGTCCGCCGCCATCCAGGCCGCCGCGAAAAAACGCGGCAAGCACTTCCCCGGCATGGAATCCGCCGCCACCCTGCTCATCGAGGTCGACGGCTACGACAAGGACCTCGTCCAGCGCGACGGCCAGCGCACCGGCGAAGTCTGCCTCGAGAACAACGCCCTCGACGTCATCGTCGCCGACTCCCCCACCCAGCAGAAAGACATGTGGGACATGCGCCGCGCGATCGGCGAGGCGGTGAAGGGGCTGTCGATCTACAAGGAGGAGGACACGGTCGTGCCGCGCGCAAATTTGCCGGCGCTGATGCGCGCGCTCGACGACATCAAGAAGCGTCACGGGCTGACGACGATCTGCTACGGCCACGCCGGCGACGGGAACATCCACGTGAACATTCTGAAGATGGCGATGAGCGACAAGGACTGGGAGGAGAAGCTGCCGCCCGCGATCCGCGAGATCTTCACCGAGGTCGTGAAGCTCGGCGGGACGATCAGCGGAGAGCACGGCATCGGGTACGTCCAGCGCGAGTGGCTGCCGATCGCGATGTCGAAGGAAGAGATTGATCTAATGCGACGGGTGAAGGCGGCGTTTGATCCGAGGGGGTTGCTCAATCCCAGCAAGATCATTCCCGAGTAGGAAATACGATTTCGGGTTCTTACTTCAGGGCCAGCGGGGCGGGAGCCGACCGTTCGGGCTGGCAGCCAAGGAGTAGCGTCAGCAGGATCACGGCGCGTCGCGTCACAGCGTCATAGCGTCACTGCCATCTCCTGCGTCCGCGCCCAACCCAGCTTCACGTACATGCCGCGCCCCATCTTCGAGGCGTGCAGCAGCATCCGGGGGTAACCACGCTTCTTCGCCCACGCCGTCGCCGCCTTGACGATCCTCGTCGCGAGGCCCTTCCCGCGAAACTCAGGCTCGGTGTACATCGAGAGCAGGTACGGCAGCGGGCTCCGCTGGCGCGGGCCTGGCTGCTGGTCGCGGAGCCAGACGGCGCCGCCTGCGGCGACGCGGCCGCCCGGGGCGATGGCGAGCCAGGCGAAGAAGCGGCCGGAGCGGAAGCGGGCGCGGGCCCATTTTGCGTAGGCGCGGTCCGCGGCGGCGAGCGCCGCTTCGTCGCTGATGCCCATGTCGCGGAACATGCCCTCGCGCTGACGGCGAAGGTGCGGCAGGTCGCGGACGGTGGCGGGGCGGATCGTGAAGCGCATCAGATCTTCCTGAACCTCGGGTGCGGCGCCATCACGACGAGCAGCGCCAGCCGGCCCTTCCCCGTGTTCGTGACCCCGTGCAATTCGCCGGCGGCCGCGTGCACCACGCAACCGGGCCCCAGCGATCGCGACTCCTTGCCGACCTCGAAGAGCCCTTCACCCTCGATCACGTAGTAGACCTTGTCGGCGTCGCCGTGGACGTGGGGTTTCTGGGACTGGCCGGGTTCGAGGCCGTAGACGTCGCAGAACATGCGGTCGGACTCGAACAGGTTGGACTTCGCCATTTTGTCGGCGGCGAATTTCGTTTCTTCTGCGACGTGTTTCCACCAGGGCATGGGGACCTCGAGAGGTGCGGGGATGCGGGACGGCGGAAAGCAATCTATCATGGGAGGAGCGATGAGCCGGAAGATGCTGTCGAGGGAATCGAAGGCGCGGCCGGCGTCGGAGGCGTCGCTGTGGATGGGGCCGCTGGTGATCCTCGCGGGGGCGGCGATGCTCGTGCTCCTGGCGGGCGGCGTGAAGCCGGGTTCGTCGCATCTGCCGCGGCGACCGGCGATCAATGCGCTGTTGTCGCTGGTCGTGGTGGGGTTCGGCGCGAAGATGACGGCCGACGGGATGAAAGCGTCGCGCGAGTCGGCGCGCCGCTGGCAGTCCGTGCAAAGAGGACCGCGGCCGGCGTGGGCGGTGGATTACCCCTGGAACACGGTGGAAGCCAGCGACGGGTCGGCGGCGGGAGCGACCCGCTCGCTCGGCATCGGGCTCGCGACCGGGGTGGTTCTGGCGCCTTACGCCGAGGTCGTCTTCTTCTACAAGGACGCGACCGCGACGGCGAAGGCGCTCATGGTGATCGCAATCCTCGTCGCGGCCGCCTTCCTCGGGCACGGCCTGTACCTCCTGGCGCGGCGCCTGCAGTTCGGCCGCTCGACGCTGCGGTTCGCAGAGTTTCCCTACGCGCTCGGAGAAACCCTCGAGGCCGAGTTCCGCACGTCGGTGAACGTGCGCGCCTTCGACAGCCTCCTGGTCACGCTGCGCTGCATCGAGGAACAGCGATCCGAGATCGGCGACGGGGATCTCGAGACGTGGGAAATCTGGAAGTCGGAGCAGCTCGTGCCGCGCCCGATGGTCCCCGTGCTCCTGAAATTCAACCTGCCCAACGACCCGGCCCTCGCTTCGCACCTCGCCGCGGACCTGCCGCGCTACTGGGAACTCGAGGTCACCTGCGAGCGCCCCGGCATCGATTTCTGCGCGCGGTTCCTCGTCCCCGTCTACGCCGCCGCCCCTGCCGTCGTCGACGTCAAACCTCGATGAAGACGTCGCCGTCCCGGACGATCACCGGGTATGTCCGTACCGACGAATCCGCCGGCCCGCTCGTGCACTTCCCCGTCCCCAAATCGAAGTGCCACGCGTGCCCGGGACACACCACGCGCCCCTCCCCCGTCACCTTGCCCTTGTGAAGCTGGTCGCCGTAGTGCGGGCAGAGGTTCTTGATGGCGAACAGCGACCCGTCATGGTTGAACAGGCCGATCTCGCGGGCGCCGATGTTCACGCGAAGGGCGCTTCCCGGCGGAAGCTGGGCGACGGTGGCGACTTTGACGAGCGGCATGCGACCACATTATCACCCCGTGAAACGCCGTGAAACCTCGCGGTCTGCGATGAACGCACGCTGTACGGAAGCGCGCGTGAAACGTCCGTGAAACCGCCCGATGCCCGCGGCGCGAAAGGCACCCGGCTTGCTCCCATCAGGGGCGACCCCAACAATGGAGACGCCCATGACCGAACGCCGTGCACGGATGCGCTACGATGAGCCCGTGAGCCCCGCCCACGAGGTCCGCCTGAAGAGCCGCACGCCGCGCGGCAAGCCGGCGACGAACCCGGGATGCATGGCGGTGTTCAGCCTGCCCTTCATCGCCGCGGGCGTCGCCATCATCGGGGCCTCGACCGGCTGGCTGCCGACCAAGGTCACGTCCAACTCCCCCGTCTGGGTCGCCGGCGCCGGCGGCGTCATCTTCGCCGCGGTCGGTGTCCTGGTCCTCTGCGGCGCGATCCGGCAGATGCTCGAAAACTCCCGCCGCTCCGGCCTCCGGCGCGACCGCCCCGGCGAACCCTGGCTCGCCGACTACCCCTGGAGCGCCCGCTCGGCCACGGATGGCAATGCCGGCATCGCCGCCGGCGGCTACTTCGCCTTCGCCTTCCTCCAGGTGTTCCTCATCCCCTTCAACTGGTGGGCGTTCCTCTCCAACCAGAGCAACTTCTTCGTCGTCGGCGTCGTCGGCATCTTCGACGCCGTCTCGCTCTTCATGCTCGGCCACGCCGCCTATCACACCCTCCGCGTCCTCAAGTACGGCACCTCGACCCTCACCTTTCACCGGTTCCCCTTCTTCCTAAGCGAAACCGTCGAGGCGTCCTTCCGCACTTCGGCGGACGTGCGGCAGCTGAAAAATCTCGTGTTCACGCTTCGCTGCATCCGCGAACAGGTAGACACCGAGGCGGTCGGCTCCGGGGTGACCATGGCGATCTTCGAGATCTGGAAAGAAGAGCGCATCGTGGAGCCGCCGTCGCGGGAGATCCCGGTGTCGTTCCGGCTGCCTGCGGAAGCGCTCTACTCGACCGAGCTGGCGATCGTCACGGCGCGGTACTGGGAACTTGAAGTCACGGGCGAAGCGCCGGGCGTGGATTTCGGGGCACGATTCCTGATCCCGGTGTACGCGAGGCCGGCGGGTTAGGCCGGCCACTCCCAGGGATCGACGGCGAGCCGGAATCCCATGAGCGCGGAGGGGCTGGTCGGCGCGAGGCCCTGCTGGTAGCCGCACGCCGACTGGTTGTCGCCGCCCATCCAGGACCCGCCGCGGGCGGAGCAGAAGATGCCGGTGGACTTGTCCATGCGGTTCAGCCCCCACGTCAGGGCGCCGCCGCAGAGGTCGCGGATCCCGTACGGGGATTCGTCGATCGGGAAGGAGCCGACCGGCAGCAGCCGCGCGCCGCCGCCGAGCGAGACGAGCGTGTGCCCGAAATTCCCGTCGTAGTGGTTGCCGAACGTCCACGCGCGCCCGTCGACGCCCCGCGCCGCCTTCTCGTACTCCTCCTCGTGAAGCAGCCGGTAGACGCGCTTGTCGCGGCGCGACAGCCATCCCGCGTAGGCGATCGCGTCGAGCCAGTTGACGCCGATGACCGGGCAGGACGGCTGGATCTCGAAGCCGCCGGCAGGAGCGGTCGGGAAGCACCGGAAAGCAGGCCCCGGGACTTCCTCGAGGTAGCGCCGGTCTCCCTCGCGCGGCTGCCGGGCGCGGGCTTCATCGGCTTTGCCGGAAGCGCACAGGTCGTTGAGAAACGCGACGTACTCCCCGATCGTGACCGGAAAGCGGGCGACGAAGAGGTCGCGCGTCGTGCGCTCGGAGACGTCCTGTCCCATCGCGATGCGGCCGCCGAAAATGAAGGGCCCGCCGGGAACGTGGACGTACCCGTCTGGGATCGCGGGAGCCGGGTAGAGATTCACGTCCTGGACCCACGAGCCGGCGCGGTCGATGCGCACCGGGACGACGACCGGCGGCAGGCCCGGCGAGCGGAGCGTGCAGCGCCACGAGCCCTGTGGTAGTTCACAATCCACGAGCGGCGTGGCGCCGAGCCGGCGCTCTTCCCCCGCCACGAGCCGCCGGTCGCGCTCCTCGTATTTCGCCGCCCACACTTCCGCCCCCGCGACCTCCCGCCGCGGACACTGCGGCCTGTGCCCGAACCGCGCGCCGGCCGGCCGCGTCACCAGCTGCGGCACGTACCACAGGATGCGCGCCATCAAATTCCCCGGCGCGGCGCCGCCGCGATCCCACGGGATCATCCGCGCAGCGTCGAACTCCGCGCTCCACCCCCTCGCGCTCACCGGCGCCAGGCAGTCGCAGCCGAACTCAAACGTCCGCAACGTCAGTTTCCCCGGCGCTTCGAGCTTCGCCCGGAATTCCCCCTTCCGGTCGCTCGCCGCCAGCAGGCTCCGCTGCAGCAGCGCGTCCTCCCGGTCCTCCCTCGACTCCGCTTCCAGAATCCGGTCGTACAGCAGCTCGCACTGCGCCCGCTCCGCCTCCTCGCAGGCCGGGTCCGCCGCCAGCGCCGCCAGAAGCTCCGCCCCCGTCTCCGCGATGCAGCGGATGCGTTCTTCGCGAAGGGCGTCCAGCCGCGCCTCCGCGTCCCACAGCGGCTTCTTCTCGGCCAGCGGCCTGTGCTGCGGCGTCGCCTCGTGAAGCCGCTCCAGCTCGGCCCGCTGCCGGTCGATGAGCCCGCGCAGCTCGCGGAATCGCTCGAGCCGGGCGCGGCCGCGGCGCACGTGCTCCGCGGCTTCGCGGCGGCCGGCTTCGCGCCGCTGGACGCCCTCGAGGAAGAGCTGGACGTCCTGGTGCAGGTCGAGCGCCGAGGCGTAGCGCTTCACGCGGTCGGCGGCCATCGCCCGCGCGACGATTGCGTCGAGCTCGGGCGGCACCGGCTCCGGGACGCGCGTCCCCTCCAGCGAATTCACCAGCGTCGAGGGAGGAACGACCGGGCCGGGAGGGTTCTTCGGCGCGACCGGGGCGCGCCAGGTCAGGAGCGCATAGAGAAGCGCTCCAAGGGCGTACACGTCGCTGCGTGCATCGAGTTCCCCGATGCGGCCGGCGGCCTGTTCGGGGGACATGTAGGCCGGCGTGCCGAGCACGTCGCCGAGAAGTGTCAGCTGGGTCGCGTCGGCCGCCGGGGCCGGCGCGGCCTGCGGCGGCGACGACCGGCTCGCGGCGATGTCCGGCTCGCCGACGACCTTCGCAAGCCCCCAATCCACGATCAGCGTCTCGCCGAAATCGCCGATCATCACGTTCGACGGCTTCAGGTCGCGATGCAGCACGCCCTTCGAATGCGCGTACGCAATCCCGAGGCACACGTCCTGGAACACGCGCAGCAGCCTCATCCGCGAGTACCGCCCGCCTGCCGACGAGTCGCCGGCGTTCATCGCGAACAGGATCACCCCGAGGTCCACCCCGCGGACTCGCTTCATGCACAGGAACAGCTGCTTCTTCCCCCCGGGCGCCGGCATCTCGCCGAAATCGTGAACCGGGACGATGTTCGGGTGGTCCAGCCGCGCCGTGACACGCGCTTCCCGCACGAACCGGTCCACCGCCTTCCCGTCCGCGCTCTCCAGCACCAGCTTGATCGCCACCTCGCGCTCGAGGTCCCCGTCGAACGCTTCCACGACTTTCCCCAGCCCGCCGCGCGCGATTTCGGCGCCGAGTCGATAGCGCGACTCGCGTGGAAGCGGCTGGAACGGGCCGGCGGCGCTCTCCCGGGAGGACGGCCCGATCAGCAACTCGCAGACCTCGGACGGCGGGTTGAGGTCAAGGAGCGCCGAGCGCACCTCGGTGCCGACATCGAGCGGCAGCCCGTTCTCGACTGCCGCGCGGGCCGTCGCGAAACCGGCGTCGTCGAGCGAGCGGGTCGCCCGCAGCAGCTCGTCGAGCCGGCGGGGCGTGAAGCCGGGAATCCGCCGGGCGCTCTCCACGTCGATGAACCACTCCGCGGCGCACGCGAGCAGCCGCTCGCGGCTCAGCAGCCCCTTCTGGCAGGCCGCGAGCGCGACCCGTAGTTCGGAGGCCCTGTTCATGCGCGCCATCATAGCGGCCAATCGCCCGGAATCATGCGCCGCGGTCACTCCCGGTGCGGGCGGTAACCAGCAAAACGGCCGCGGTTTCCCGCGGCCGTTAACTCTCGTCTCCCATCTCCGGTCTTCCTCTTACTTCGTCCCCGGCTCAACCGGCTTGTCCTCGATCGTGATCCTGAACTCGTCCGAAATCGCCCGCACGCTCGGGGCGTACATCGCGTACCCGTTCACCGGCATCGCATGGAACGCGCCGGGGATCTCCGCCCGGGCCCGGTACGAGATCTTGTGCTTGCCGCGCGGCATCCAGTCCACGAAGCACGCGACCTTCTCGTCCCGGAATTCGCGGTTGGAATCCACGCCGCCCCAGACCCGGCCGCTCACGACCTCAGTCGGCTCCACGCCCGCCGCCTTGAAGTCCTCGAACACCAGGTACTCGTAGTCGTTCGGGGCGTCGATCTCCATCTCGATCTCGAGCAGGTCGCCGCTCGTCACCTTCGCGCCGCTCGCCAGCTTCTCACGGTCGTACACCATCCGCTTCACAGGGCGGCCGTTCTCGTTCGTCTGCTCCACCCGTCCCTTGAGGCGGTACACCGTCCGCGACACGCTCAGCTTCGAGCTGCCGGCCGGCAGGTCCTCCTCGGTCGAGAAGTACTTCAGGTACACGCTCCAGTACGCCGTCCCCTTGCCCGACTTCTTCACCGTGATCGTGTGCTTCCCCGTCTCCAGCGCGTCGCCCTTCACGGACGCCTCGCCGTTCATCGTCAGCACGTTCTCATTCGTCACGCCGAACGACTTCAGCAGCTTCCCGTCCACCATCACTTCCGCCGTGTACTCCGGGCTGAGCTCGCCGGCGACTTTTGCGTACTCGAGAAGCGCCATCATCGCGTGGGCCGTGTCGCGCGTGGACTTCCAGCGGACGCCGTCACGGTTCATCAGCAGCCACTTCGCCACCCTCGGCACGTTCGCGTTCTTCGCGTCCACCATGATGTACGCCCGCAGGATCGCCGAGTTCCCTTCGACGTCGTCGCCGTACCAGTACCACCACGCCCAGCGGTCCTCGCGGTCCCACCAGGCCGTCCCGGCCTTCTCGTCCACCTTGACGAAGTCCTCCATGTTGCGGATGCAGACTTCGGCCTTTTCCTTGTCCTTGGCGAGGAAGAGCGCCATGGCCATGAGGGCGCGGCCGTAGCTGTTCATGTCGCCGCGGCGTTCGTACAGGTGCTCGCGGTCCTTCTTGTCGAGCGCGCCGCATTCCGCCAGGACGTAGGCGCAGTAGGCGGCCCGGTGCAGGTCCTTCTCCTCGCGGAGGTTGTTCTTCAG
The DNA here is from genome assembly GCA_963706735.1 of uncultured Planctomycetia bacterium. Taxonomy (GTDB): domain Bacteria; phylum Planctomycetota; class MHYJ01; order WSZJ01; family WSZJ01; genus WSZJ01. The sequence goes on along the minus strand of CAVPNQ010000094.1, from coordinate 2,224 downwards.
CGCGTTGATGCCGTTCTGCAGCCGGTTCTCGTCCACCGGCGCGCCCGCCGACTTCGCGATGCGCAGGCCGTTGACGACGTACGCCGTGATGAACGGGTCGATCCGGTCCGACTGCCACCAGCCCCAGCCGCCCATCCCATTCTGGAACCCGTAGAGCCGGGCAAGCCCCTGCTCCACGATCGTTTCCAGCGCGGCCGTGTGGAACACCGGGTTCTTCTCGCGGCGGATGTCGGCGTACGCCAGCTCGCGGCGCTTGCCCACGTCCTCCAGGTTGATCCCCGTGTCCTTCAGCGTCTTGGCGACGGCGACGGCGGGCATGAAGCGGCTCATCGTCTGTTCGACGCAGCCGTACGGGTATTCGATGAGGTACGGGAGGGCGTCGAGAAGCGCGCCCATCATCGTCGGGCTGATCTGGACGGTCAGGTCGGCCGTCGAGACCTTGCGGTCCGCCGGCACGTCGATCGTGAACGTCGCGGTCTCTGTGTCGCCCTTCACGACTCCCGCCCAGCTCTGCAGCTTGTCCATGCCGTGGACGTAGACCGGGAAGTCGAGCTGCATGGCGTCGGAGTCCAGCAGGCCGATCGCGCTGACGGTGATGCGGGCGGTGCCTTCCTTCGTGGCCTTGACCTTCCAGTCGAGCCGGACTTCGCCGTTGGCGGCGACCTTGATGTCGATCGTCTCGGGCGAGCCGAGCTCGAGCGTGCCGCCTTCGAGCTTCAGCGCGGCCTTGACCTCTTCGGTCGTATTGGAAGCGTTGTTCACGATCGCGCTGATGAGCAGCTCATCGCGCTCGCGGAAGAACCGCGGCGCCTGGAGGCGGGCCATCAGGGTCTTGCGGGTCTGGACTTCGACGGTGGCGCCGCCGACGCGCGTGCCGGTATCCAGGCCGCGGGCGGAGGCAAACCAGGTCGTCAGGGAATCGGGCATGTCGAATTCGACCGTGGCCTTGCCGTTCTCGTCGGTCACGACCGAGGCCTTCCAGAAGGCGGTGTCGGCGAAATTCTTGCGGACCACGGGCTGCGCGCCCCCGGCGGCCTGGCCGTTCTCCTGGTCGTTCTTGCTGTCGCCCGGCTTGCCGTCCTTCGACTTCCGTTCCATCAGCGACTTGGGTGCGGGAGGCGCCGACGGGTCGTCGGCCTTCTTGAGTTCCATGTCGCTTTCCTCGGACCTCAGGGCCTCGTTCGCGTCGGCCCCGGGAGCCTCAGCAGCGCCAGGGGCAAATCCGCCCGTGGTCGCTCCCTTTTCGTCGCCCCACGCCCCGCCATCGCCCTGCCGGACGCGACGGCCGCCGAAGCGCCCGCCGTAGCCGGCCGGGTCGCCGTGCAGCTTGTACTCGGGGTACTTGTTGGTATCCGTCGTGGTCGAGCTCGTCGAGAACTGCCTCGACGACATGATGTTCACGTTCGCCCAGCGGCGGCCGCCCCAGAACGAAAGCCGCAGGTCGGGGACGTTCGACGGCGCGATGTACAGCACGCTCTTGTCGAAGATCGCCAGCCCGAACTCCGCCTTCGCCGGCTTGCCCTGCCAGTCCGTCGCGCTGATCTCGTATTTCGCGTGCTCGCCCGGCTTGTACTCCGGCTTGCCCGGCGTCACCTTTACGTCCAGGAACTTGTCCGCCGGCGGCACGAAAATCTCCGTCGCCGCATGGTGAATCTGCCCCTTCCGCACCGTCACCGCCCGGACATGGAAGTTCGGGCACTGCGCCTCGGCCAGCTTGAACTCCAGCACCTTCGACTTCCCGTCCAGCTTCACCACCTCGCGGCTCAGCGTCGTCTGGTTCGCTTCCGTCGTCACCAGCACGGAAGCGCCCGCGACGTCGCTCCACAGCAGGATCCGGGCCGTCTGCCCGGGCCGGTACGTCCGTTCTTCCGGCGTCAGGTCCAGGTCGCGGAAGCGCGCTGCGGCGTTCGCCTCGTTCGGGTCGGCGACGTTGATCTGCGTCCGCCCCGTGATCTTTTCGCCCCAGGCGTCCTTCGACTCGTAGATGAACGCGTAGTACCCGCCGCGGTCCGCCTGCCACTTCCAGAAGCCGCGGCCGTTCTTCGCCGTCGTGGCCGGCTCGGTGTAGAACGGCTCGTCCTTCCAGCCTCCGTTCGGCTGGATCGTCGCGTCCCACACGATGCGGGCGACGGTCATGTTGCCTTCGCTGGGAAGCGGCTGGTTGTTGGCGTTCTGCGTGTTGAGCTCGATCTCGACGTGGTCGCCGGCGGTGTAGTACCCGTGC
>CAVPNQ010000093.1:0-28408 GCA_963706735.1 uncultured Planctomycetia bacterium | reverse complement strand
GCTTCCGCCCGCATAACTCCCGCTTCTCCCTCATGATCTCGCCGAGCCGGGACGGCGACCTCCTGGCCGCCACGACCAATCACTTCGGCGGAGACGCGGTCCGCGGGTCGAGTTCGCGAAGAGGCCGCGGTGCGATGCTCGGGATGCTCGACCGTCTGGAGATGGGGTACAACGGCGTCATCACACCGGACGGGCCGCGCGGGCCGCGCTATCACGCTCATCCCGGGATCGTCATGCTCGCGCAGAAGTCCGGCGTTCCGATCGTCCCCGTCATCGCCGGCGCCCGGCGCCACTACCGATTCCGCTCGTGGGACCGCTTCATGCTCCCCCTCCCTTTCTCACGCATCCGCCTGCTCTACGGCAACCCGATCTGGGTCCCCGCCGACGCCGACGACGGCGTGCGCGAGCATTTCCGCCAGAAGGTCGAGGAGGACCTCAACGCGCTGATGCACGAGGCCGACGACTGGCGCACGCTCCATCGCCCGCGCACGCCCCACCTGCCGCCCCGATAGCCGTGGGCCTCCGCATCCCCTGCCTGCGCTGCGGCAAGTTCGATCCGGACTGCGCCTGCCCGCCGCTTCCACGGGAGCCTGAACCCCCCGCGCCCCCGCCGCCGGCCGCCGTGGCGCCGAAGCGCACCGAGGCGATCCGCATGCGCCGGGAGAAACGCGGCGGCGGGCGGGAGGTCGTGCTGCTGGAGGGGTTTCCGCGCGACGAGGACCTGGAGGCGCTGGCGCGCGACCTGAAGAAGACGCTCGGGTGCGGAGGAAGCGCGAAGGGCGGGCTGATCGAAGTGCAGGGGGACCACCGCGATCGGATTGCGGCGTTTCTCGAGTCGCGCGGCTATCGGGCGGTGCGGGCGGGCGGGTAATCGCAGGAAGACCGGGGAGGAGTTCCGCGTACCATTCCGGCGGGGGAACTTCTTCGGGACCGTCACCATGCACCGGACAACCGCCGTCCTTGCCCTTGCCCTTGCCCTTTCCCTTGCCGCCGTCGCCGAACCGCCCGCGAAGTCGGGGTGGGAAGCCGTGCGCCCCGCCGCGCAGGAGTATTTCCAGGCCCCGGACGAGGCCGCGCGCAAGGCCGCGATGGAGAAGATGAAGGCGGCCGGGCTCGCGGACGTGAAACTGACGAAGGCGCAGGCCGAGGCGGCCGAGAAGCTGGCGCTCGCCGGCAACACGAAGGCGAAGGGGAAAACCGGGACATACGTGCTCGACGTCGAGTCGAGCGACGGCAAGCACGCGGTCCAGATCCACGCGCCGCCCGGCCTCAGCGCTTCCAAGCCCGCCCCGCTCATCATCGGGCTCCACGGCGGCGGCCCTTCGGATTACGAAACCGGCAAGACGCACTCGGCCGAATTTCTCGCGTGGTTCGGGAAGCACGCGGACGGCGTGGGGGCGATCCTTGTCCTGCCCGGCAGCACGAACTGGGGCGCGGGGGGGATCGAGGCGATGTGGAAGGCATACGACCACGTGCAGGCGAACTACAACGTGGACCCGAACCGGGTCATGGTTTACGGCGGGTCGATGGGCGGCTTCGGGGTCGGCTCGGTCGCGGCGGAGCGGCCGACGGTGTTCGCGATGGCCGCGCCGTTCCTGGGCTGCACCGACCTCTCGAATCGCGCGGCGGATTTCCGCAACCTCCCCTTTTACATCGTCATCGGCCAGATCGACATGGAGGCGATGAACAAGCCCGCGAAGGCGACCGCCAAGGCGCTCAAGGAGGCCGGCGGCGACGTGACGTTCATCGAGCAGCCGGGGAAGGGTCACGAGGTGCCGCCGAAGGAGTACCCGCCGCTCATGGCGAAGTTCGGGAAGACGACGCGGAACATGTTCGCGAAGAAGATCGCGAGGGCGCAGGGCAGCGGGCGGTGGTACTGGCTCGACGCGGCGGGGCCGCTGGAAGCGGAGATTGCGGGGCAGACGGTGACGATCAAGGGGCCGGCGAGCGCGACGGTGTATTTGAGCGACCGGATGGTGGACATGGAGCAGGCGGTGAAGGTGGTGGTGAATGGGGAGACGAAGTTTGAGGGGAGGGTCGAGAGGGCGCTCTCGGTGATGATGGCGGAGATTGGAGAGACCGGAGATAGGGGGAGGGTTTATACCGGGCGAGTGGAAGTGGAGTAAAACGGCAGGGGCAGGGGGGACGGCGGCCCGCCTTCGCCCTGCGGGCTTCGGCGGGGGCGGGTTGGGGTGGGCTGGGGATGGGGAGGGGGCTGGGGCGCACGGAGGGGCGGGGGTCCGGGCGCCGGCGGGGTGGGGAAAGGGTGACCGCCCGTTTGTCCGGGAGGATCTCCCTCTCCCGATCCCGTTCCGCCCCGATGCCCGAACCCATCCGTGCGCCCCAGCCCCCGCCCCATCCCCAGCCCACCCCCGCCCGAACCCGCCGAGCCCGAAGGGCGAAGGCGGGCCGCCTTTCCCTTTCCCCTGCCGTTTTCCCCTTTCTCGTTGACCCCCCCCATCCTCCGAGTACAATCCGACCCCCTTTCGTCTCGCAGCTGCGCATCCTCCTCACGGGGGAGCCCTTCCCGAAAGTCGGGCGGGGTCTCGGCGGAGACAGCTCACTTACTGCACTACGGAGGCCAGATGGCGATGGTTTCGGTCCAGGATCTTCTTCAGTCCGGCGTCCACTTCGGACACCGCGTGTCGCGCTGGAACCCCAAGATGAAGCCCTTCATCTTCGGCAAGCGCAACCTCATCCACATCATCAACCTGCGTGAGACCATCAAGGGCCTCATCCAGGCCTACGAGTTCTGCAAGAAGCTCGCGGGCGACGGCCAGGAGGTGCTCTTCGTCGGCACCAAGCGCCAGGCCAAGAAGGTCGCCGAGGCGGAAGCGGCCCGCTGCGGGCAGCACTTCGTCTCGGAGCGCTGGATCGGCGGCACGATCACGAACTACACGACGATCAGCTCGCGTCTGAAGCGCCTTCTCGAGATCGAGTCGCTCGAGGCGGCGGGGACGCTCGACCTGTACACGAAGAAGGAAAAGTCGATGGTGCTGCGCGAGAAGCGGAAGCTGAAGCGCAACCTGGACGGGCTTCGCAACATGAAGAAGCTCCCCGCGGCGCTGATCCTTGCGGATCCGCGGCGCGAGAAGAACGCCGTGTCCGAGGCGCGGAAGGCCGGCATCTCGGTCATCGCGCTGATCGACACCGACGGCGACCCGAGCGCGGTGGACATCCCGATCCCGGGCAACGACGACGCGATGCGCGTCATCCAGATCGTGTTCAGCCGCCTCGCCGATGCGGTCCTCGAGGGCAAGAGCCGCTACGCGCTCGTGCTCAAGCAGCAGGAGGAGCAGCGCAAGAAGGAAGAGGAAGAGCGGAAGAAGAAGGCCGCCGAGGAAGCTGCGAAGCGCAAGGAAGAGGAAGCGAAGAAGAAAGCGGAGGACGCCAAGAAGGCCGAGGAGACCAAGAAGGTCGACGAAGCCAAAAAGGCCGAGGAGACGAAGAAAGCCGGCGAGGCCAAGAAGGTCGAGGGCGCCGCGCCGAAAGCCTAGTCTCCTTCCCAACATTTCGAGTCCACCGGGCGGGGTGGGCCATGGCCCACCCCCCCTTCATATCCAGAGGTCGAGAACATGGCCATCAGCGCTGCACAGGTGAAGGAATTCCGCGACCGGACGGGCGCGCCGTTCATGCTCGCCAAGTCCGTGCTCGAGGAGTCGAACGGCGATTTCCAGAAGGCGGTCGATCTTCTGCGCACGAAGGCGGGCCAGAAGGGCGCGAAGCTGGGCGAGCGCGAGGCCAAGGCCGGACGCGTCGTCACGTACGTGCACTTCAACGGACGCCTCGCGGTGCTCGTCGAGGTCAACTGCGAGACCGACTTCGTCGCGAACACCCCGGACTTCCAGGACCTCGCGCAGAACATCGCGCTTCATATCGCCTGCACGAAGCCGAAGGTCGTGTCGCGTGACCAGGTCCCGGCGGAGCTGGTCGAGAAGGAGAAGGCGCTGAGCGCCGACGCGGTGAAGGGCAAGCCGCCGGAGATCGCCGAGAAGATCATGGCCGGCAAGCTGGAAAAGGGCCTCTACATGCAGATGGTCCTGATGGACCAGGTCTTCTGCAACGAGGAGAAGTTCAAGGGCACGATCAGCGAGATGATGAAGGGAGTGGCGGGCAAGCTCGGCGAGAACATCGTCGTGCGGCGGTTTGCCTGGAGCGAGGTCGGCGTGGGCGGAGGCGCGAGCCTGTGACGTCCCCGCGCTACCGGCGGATCCTGCTCAAGGTTTCCGGGGAGGGACTCTGTGCCTCGGGCAACAAGGGGCTGGACATCGACGAGATCGACTGGCTGGCCTCTGAGATCCTGAAGGCCCGCGACGTCGGCGCGCAGGTGGCGATCGTGGTGGGCGGCGGCAACATCGTGCGCGGCGCGGAGCTGGCGAAGCGCGGCGTGACGGCGCCGACGGCGGACTACATGGGGATGCTGGCGACGGTGATCAACGCGCTGGCGTTGCAGGACGTGCTCGAGAAGCACGGCGCGCAGGTCCGCGTCGCGACGGCGATCAGCGTTCACAGCGTGGCGGAGCCGTACATCCGGCGGCGCGTGCTGGCGCACATGGAGAAGGGCCGGATCGTGATCCTGGCGGCCGGCACGGGGAACCCGCACGTCACGACGGACACGGCGGCGGCGCTTCGGGCGACCGAGCTCGGCTGCGAGGTCATCCTGAAGGCCACGAAGGTTGACGGCGTCTACACCGGCGACCCGAAGAAGGACGCGACGGCGAAGAAGTACGAGAAGCTGACCTACCTGGACGTCCTGAACCAGCGCCTCAAGGTGATGGACTCGACCGCGATCTCGATGTGCATGGAGTACCACATCCCGATCATCGTGTTCGACCTCAAGACCCCGGGCAACATCGCCCGCGTCGTGATGGGCGAGCAAATCGGCACGACCATTTCCGGATAGGAACCGCATGCCCACCGACGACATCATCCTCGAAGCCGACGACAAGATGGACAAGGCCGTCAACGTCCTCGCCGACGAATACAAGGGCCTGCGCACCGGCCGCGCGACGCCGGCGCTCGTCGATCACCTCGTGGTCGAGTACTACGGCGCCCCCACCCCGCTCAAGCAGGTCGCCAGCATCTCCTGCCCCGATCCGCGCCTCATCGTCATCAAGCCCTACGACGCCACGGCGCTTCCCGGCATCGAGAAAGCCGTCCAGAAGTCCAACCTCGGCATCAACCCCCAGAACGACGGCAAGCTCATCCGCCTCGCCATCCCGCCGCTCTCCGAGGACCGCCGCAAGCAGCTCGCCAAGATGGCCAAGGACTCCGCCGAAAAAGCCAAGGTCGCCCTCCGCAACGTCCGCCGCGACGCCATGAAACAGGCGGAGGACGAGGAAAAGAAGGGCCTCATGACCGAGGACGAACTCAAGCGCTTCAAGGATGAAATCCAGAAGTCGATCGGCGACCACGAGCGGAAGATGGAAGACATCCTGGACCGGAAGACGAAAGAAATCATGGAAGTCTAGTCCGACCGCGCAAACCGGTCTGACTGAACTCCAGAGGCCTGTCGGACGATAAGATCTAGCCGTTACTCAGAACGAGGAGCCTGCGTCAATGCCGTTCCGCAAATCGAAGAGCGAAATCACGAAACGAAAATGAGCGGAAGCGCGCGGCCTTTCGTGCGCTTCCGATCATTTTGGTTTCGTGTTTTCGCTCTTCGATTTGAGAGGGCGTAGCTCAGCTGGTAGAGCAACAGCCTTTTAAGCTGTGGGTCCTGGGTTCGATCCCCAGCGCCCTCATTTCGAGGAGACGGCCCTGCGGGGGCGAGGGGCGGCGGGGCGGACTCGCCGGAGGGCGCGCGAAGGGCTGCGCGTCCCCCGGCGGCCCGCCCCATCCGCCCCTCGCCTCCTCGGGCCGTCCCCTCGAAATGAGATCAACGGCGAAGACGGCCTGTCGGTCGATGGCCGTTTTCGCCGTTGTTCTTCGAATTGAAGGAGACGGGAAAGGGTGGGGCGGAGTCGGGGGGCGGTTGAAAGCCGTACATCAACCCGGACGCAATGCCGCCCCCCGACGCAGCTCCACCTTTTCCCGTCTCCTTCAATTCGAGCCCCCATCGTCTAGCCTGGTCTAGGACACGGGCTTTTCACGTCCGCGACATGGGTTCAAATCCCATTGGGGGTATTCCGGCCGTTCGGTACTGAAATACGAACCTTCGCTTCCGAGGGAAACCCGGAAGCGAAGGTTCGTTGAGTATCGACGGCGGGTCGAGTGGGACAGGATACGAACTCTTTCCAATTCCCTCGGCGTGAAGGCGCTGGCCACTTTCGACGAACCTCTGCCCCGCCCTTCAGCGTCTGAACCAGCGCCGCATCCCGTGTCCTTCTCCATCCGTCGGACTTGGCCAGCACCTGTCGCAGCCGCTTGTAGGGGCTCAAAACCAAGACGGAGCGCGACGTGGGTACGAAGTTCGGCACTCGTAAGGGCTGCGCTCGACGACATCGGAGTCGCATTGCGACTTCCGAGGGCGTGTGGACTCGCCTCACTTGCGTCGGGAAGCGCGAATTCGACGTCGATGGCGTGCTGCGGATACACGGGCAGCGCGACGCATCGTCGAATCGAGCGCCGGACCTACGCCGACTTGCGGAGTCGGTAGACCGGCATGTGCTTCTGTCCGCGGAATTCTTCGCGGACAAGCAGCCAGCGGTCCTGGGATTTCACGACGAGTGGTTTTCGTCGTCGCCTTCCCTGCTCGACTTCGGCTGGCGTTCGGCCGGCGACTCCTCGATGGACCCGGTGCTCGTTGTACCAGGTCACCCATTCGCGAAGCCGTCGTTCGATGACCGGGCGCGCCGCCCAGCAGAGCCAGACGGTGGCCCACTCGGACTTAAGCGTTCGCCAGAATCGCTCCATGAGCGCGATGCTCTGCGAGGCACCGACCGCCCCGTGGCGCCAGCGGATACCGTTGCGCTTCAGGTACTGCTTCATTCGCTTCGACGTGAACTGCGCTCCCTGGTCGGTGATGAAGTGACGCGGCGTGCCGTGCCAGGAAATGGCCCGGCTCAGGAGTCGGACGGTCCACTGCGCGGTCGGCTCGCCTTCCGAGACGCCGATGGCCACGATCTTTCGAGAGAAAGCGTCGATGACGGCGCCGACGTAGATCGTGACGGCGCCGAAGAGCCAGCTCAGCCGGGTAAAGTCGGAAAACCAGATGTGGTGCGGGTGACGGGCGAGGATGCCTTTCGGCGACTTGCGGACGGGCTACACGAGGCGCAGGAGCTTGTGCGGCGGCAGGCGGCGGAGTTTGCGCTGGACGGAGGGGCGGGAGGTTTTGAGGCCAAGGCGCACGAGGACGTCGGCGATGCGGCGCGTGCCCCACGACGGGTTCTGCCAGCGGAGGAGCGCGGCGGTTTCGCCGGGTATGAACGCGCTCGTCAACAAACGTCCGCCTCTACTTCAGGCTCTTGAGCCTGCGCAGCCAGAATCCCGGGCCTCGTTTGCCGGACGCAACGGCGATCACGACGACATCGTCACCGACAACGCGATAGACAACGTGATATGGAAATCGTTTGAGCAGGTAGCGACGGGTGTCGCAGGCGCCCTTGGGCCATCGGGCCGGTCCCTCTGCAATGCGTTCCCAGGCCACTTCAAGCTCGGCGACGAAATTCGCGGCTGCCCGAAGGCTCTGCTCCGCGTACCAGGCCTCGACGGCAACGACATCGCCATCGACTTCTTCGAGATACCGGATCACGCCTTGCGGCGCTTCTTTGTCGAGACCAGCTTGCTGCGGATCTGTTCCCACGTGACGAACCGCGCCTTGCCGGACTCGAGTTTCGCAACCCGGCGGGCGATCTCGCGTTCCCAGGCCGCGGCGGCGCCCGGGTCGGCGGCGGGCTCGAGACTCTCGAGGAGCACGTCCGAGAGCCATGCGCGCTGCCGGGGCTTGAGGCGCAGGGCGTCCGCGGCGATGTGTTCGGCTTCAGGAGTTGGCGGGTTGTGGCGAACCATGGGGCACGCGCTCAAGGGGGACCGGTGGATTATACGACGGCGGAGCGGCCCCCTGAAAGGCAGTCACATGGGCCACGCGATCGACACGCCGTTTATCTCTCCCGCAAAACCTCGCCAACTGTGTGCCAGCCCGGGTGACCTCTCCTGCCCCATCCTGCCCTCTCTTGCCCTCTCCTGCCCACTCGACCTGATTTTCGGGGGGCTTTCCGCGCGACCCACCGTGCCCTCTCCTGATCCCTCCTGCCCTCTCCTGCCCCATCTCGCTTCATCGGATTGTCGATCCGATGCTCTACGGGGCCCGAAGCACCAAGGTACTTCCTCCGTGTGCGCGGAACGCGAGGCAGAAATCAAGGGTGAGCACGGCGTCCGGACGAGGCGCATGTTCAGGTTCCCACCGGATTGGCGTTCGTGCCTTGTGCAGGCCAGGGAAGTTCGTATTCCGGTACCGTTCGGGGTATTTCCGGCCGATTGGACCGGAACACGAACTTACTTTCCCCGAGGGAAGCCGGGGTTCGGAAGTTCGTGTTGAGTATCGAAGGGCCCTCAATCGGACTGGATACGAACCCGGCACAGCTCAGGCCCTGTGTGCCGGACGGTAGGACGGTCGCCGGGGACAACCTCGCAGCATGATCGTGATCGCCGCGTGCGACATCGACGCCTAAACACCGCCCCGCTTCCTCCACGCCCAAGTCGCGCTGGCGTCGCAGGTCTTGAAGGCCAGCACAGGCGGCGCGTAGGATCCCCCCAACAGTTCGTCTGAGTTCATGGGAGGTGGCACGTGCTTGAAGATGGCGTCCTGATGGGACGGTCTCCGAAACCAGCGGCCTTGGCCGTTCGCCTTGAGGTGGATGCAAGGCGGGGCCCAGAGAGCGGCTGCCTGAGCATCGAGATCGATCCGCTGCTGCTCCTCTCCTTCGTCAAGCAGACGGCAAGTGACGAAGGATCGCTCCTCGCTTCTGCCCTGGGTGGCATGAAGAGTGTAGACGTGACTTTCTCCCTCGTGCTCTCAGCCTCCAGCCTCAGTCGCCTGATCTCCCAAGAACCGATGCGCGAGTTTCTTCGTTCGAAGGGAATTCGGGTCGATCGCGCTCAAATCGAACGAACCCTGATCGTCATCGACTGGGAGTCCTCCACCGGGCCGGGAAGAACGGTCCTGATCGCTCAAATCGACGCTTCCGGCAAACGGCTCGAAATCAGAATCGACCCAACCTCAATCGGGTTGTCGACCACCTCGTGGCCTCCGGAACTCGTGGCCGCGCTTCCTCGTTGCTCATGCGAAGGCTCCCGACTCTCGCTGGACCTCTCGCAGTTCAACTCGGTCGAGCTCGAGTGGCCTCCAGCCGCTGGACGCCTGAAGCTCCGTGGAAGCATGAGTGCCATTCTCCCCTTTCTGCGCTTCTACCTGTAACCCCGGAGTCGAGGACGAAATCATGGGAATGGTGCCAACGCCGAAGGGCGATCCTGAGGAAACGGCCAAAGCGAAGAAACAGGTTGAAGAGGATGAAGCCATGGGACTGGAACTTGGCTTCGACCGTGACTCGTGGGAAGCCAACGCGGTGAAGCTGTTGGATACCGAACCCAAAGACCGGGATGATGCCTGGTACAGGAAGATCAAGTGGTTACTCCGGCGACTGAAGCCTGAGGCCTTGGCCTCCTGGAAGGACCTCCTCGGATTTGTGTCGATCTGGTTCAAGCTCCTTGCCCCTGGGAAGTACGGCTGGATAGAGAGCGGGGAAGACGCAGTGGTGGTCGGTCACGTGACGGACGTTCATCGCTCGACGGACGGCTTCATTTCCCTGGACATCGATATCACCGGAAATGGATCGATCACCTTCTCGCCCGACGACCCGATCCGGAAGCATGACGGCGTCCTCCGTAGCGAGGATGATCACGCGTACGTTCGAATTGAGATAAATCCGAAATCGTCGTTCGCCACCGACTACCTTGGGGAGGTCCCAAAGGTGTGCCAGTGGGTGGAAATTCGAGGTCCGGTGCTGTTCGACCGCGACGGTCACTTCGAGATTCATCCAAGATCGCCAAAGGACATCAAGATCGTCCATCAGCGGCCGGTCTTTCAGGAGGCCGCCTCGGCGGCCCTCAGTGAGGAGGCGCGATCGCTGCCAGCTCGGCAGCCGGTCATCCAAACTCAAATTCAACGCGAGCGGTCCTTACCACCCCAAGGCACCCAGAACGTCGCCAGACAAAAGCCCTCCGGTTCGAACATCGCAGGACAGCAACCGCAGGTCAGGCGCCCTGGTCAGACATCTCCGTAGCATGCCTCACACTCTTGCCAACAAGCTCGCGCGCGTCGTGACTGGCGATTTCCGGCGAAGACTCTTCCTCACAGCCGCCCTCGCGCCGTTGCTGGCGGGATGCAGCTCCCGTCTCCTCGGAGTCGGCGTGGACTTGTCCCCGCAGGTCGCCGGTTGGACCTCGAGTCAAGAACCCGGCAGTCGTGATGCCTATCGAACTCGCACCGATGGAGTGCAGCTCGAGATCCGGCTGGTGCCGCACCAGGAGTACCCGTTCAGGTTGACGGTTGCGAATGAAACCACGCAGGACTTGGACGCGAAACTCATCCTGGATGCCTCCGCCGAGGCCCTGGGCTCCCTGGGCAAGTTGGTGTTCACGTCCAACCGCACCGGGGAGTTCCTTGCACTTTCCGAGTTTCGACCGCCATTCAGTGTCCACCTGGCTGCCGGCACGAGTGCGACCATCTACCTGCTGGAGCTGCCTGGCCTGTCATTGAGAAGTCCCAGAGTCGGCGACGTCCTGACCTTTCGGGTCGAGTTGCTTAGGCAGACCGGGCGAGCCGAGATCCCCCTGCATTTCCAAGTGCTGAGCGTGCACGAAGTTCGAAGCGATCATCTGTTGATCGGCCATTAGGGAGCGCACGCAGAAACTGAGAGCGAAGGTGATCCGAGACGGTCCCTGGATCTGAGGGTCCCATTGATACTCGGGCCGCGTCCCGCGACGGGGAAGGTTCGTGTTTCGGTACCGTGCGGGGTATCCCGCCTGGCCTGCGCGCTGAAGCGCGCGGCCAGACCGCGGGGATTCCCCCTTGCCCGCCCCCTTGCGCAAGGGATACGCTGCTCCCAGACGCCCCTTTGCGGAGCCCATCCATGCGCCGGCACCTGACTTCCCTGTTCGCCGCCCTGGCCCTCTCGGCCTGCTCGACCTCCTCGAACGTCTCCGAGGGCGACAAGCGCTTCGAGACGCGCGATTTCGACGGCGCGGTGGAGGCTTACGGGAAAGCGGCGCAGGCGTCGCCCGGGGATGCGGAGGTCGCACGCAAGCTGGACACGGCGCGCAAGAACGCCGCGACGGCGCACGCGGAGAGGGCGGCGGAAGCGGCGGAGCGCGGGGAGCTGGACCGGGCGCTGGAGGAGATCGCGACGGCGCGGCGGCAGGACCCCGCGAGCGAGCGGTGCGCTTCCGACGAGAAGAAATACACGGCGCTGCGCGCGGGCATCGCGGTGCAGCTTGAGAACGCGAAGAAGGCGAGGGGCGAGGAAGCGTTCCGGATCCTGAGCTCGATCGAGCGGTACAAGGCCACGTTCCCGGAGATCCCGATCCGGCTCGCGCAGGCGCGCGATGCGTCGGTGAAGGCCCTTCTCGCCGCCGCGGAGGATTTCGGAAAGGCGGGCGAGTGGCTGAAGTCGCAGTACGTGCTGGAGCACGCGCAGGAGATCAGCGCGAACCAGCCGCAGCTGGCGGCGGCGATCAAGGAGACGAAGACGAACGTGCGCGTGATGGAGCTGCTCGACCAGGGGTGGAAGCTGAAGACGCAGGAGGACCTGGAGGGGGCGCTCGCGCGGTTCGAGACGGCGGCCGAACTGCGGCCGGACGCACCGGAGGTGGTTTCGGGGCTGGCGTCGGCGAAGCGCGGGCTGGGCGAAAAGTGGGTCGCGAGCGCGCGCGAGTCGCACGAGAACGGCGACGCGATCGCTTCGTATGCCTGGCTCGTGCGGGCGCAGGCGATGGACCCGGAGGCGCCCGGGGTTGAGGAGATTGCGGCGACGGTGCGGCGGGATGCGGCGAAGGAGCTGACGGGGAAGGCGGACGACGCGGCGAAGCGGAAGCTGCCGGGGCTGGAGTGGCTGCGGCTGGCGCAGGCGACGGCGGTGATGCCGGAGGACGCGAACCTGGCGCGGCGGGCGACGGACGCGGGGACGAAGCTGGACCGCGCGGCGCGGCCGAACGTGCTGGTGAAGGACTTCCGCAATGCGACGCAGCAGAACGGGCGCGAGGTGCGGCTGGCGAGCGAGAGTTACCGGCTGCTGCAGCAGCTGGCGGGGAACGGCCGTCACGCAACGGTGATGGACGAAGACGCGTGGGAGGTGTTCCTGAAGGAGAACCCGGGGCTGACGCCGGACATCGTGGTGAAAGCGACGCTCGAGAGGTTCGACCTGATCCACCACCCCGAGCGGCGGACGCCGCAGTTCCGCGAGTACCAGAAGCGCGTGACGTATCTCGACGTGAACGGTTCCAAGTACGTGGACGGCACCGAGACGCGCACCTACTACTACGACGTCATCGAGCGCTCGCTCGACGGCGTGGCGGAGCTGGCGTACGAGATCTACGACGTGGCCGCGCGGGCGGCGCTTTCTTCCGACACCGTGCGCGGCGATCTGCACCGCGACGACCGGGTGGTGAAGGGCAACCGCGAGGCGGGCGTGGACGAGGACCCCGACGAAACGCCGGCCGACGCGACGCTGAACAACGAGCTCCAGACGCAGCTCGGCGCCCGCCTCATGGAGCGCCTGCGCGCGGAGCTGGGATGGTTCGGGAAGAAGTACTACACGGCGTACGAGCGCGCCCGCGATGCCGGCCAGGCCGAGCTCGCCGTGTCGAACGCCGTGCTCGCGATCCGCTCGCGCGTCAACGCCGGGCTGCAGGTGCTTCCGGGGGATGTGGACTGGGTCAAGCGGCGCACCGGATGGGACATGACGACGGGGAAGATCGACGCGGAAAACCTAAAGTAGGCGTCCTGCACAGGGAGCCATCCAGTGCGTCTTCTCGCCGCCTTTCTGCTTGTCCTCATCGGGATGAGTCGGGCAGGCGCCGGCGAGCTAGAAGAGCGACTCGCGCAGATCGTCAAGCAGCTCGACGCAGAGAACCCCGGAGAGCGTGAGTCCGCTCAGGTGGCGCTCGATACCTGGTGCGAGGATGCCGGCGAGCGTGCCACCAGTCTCGTGGAAGCGGCCGCGCTGACCGCTCCACCCGAAGCCGCGGGACGCCTCCAGACGAAACTCAAGTGGCTCAAGTTGCCGGAAGAAGTCCTGTCGGCCCGCGAAATCCTGGATGAACTCGGGCTGCCCGATGTCGGGAAGGCTTCCTTCGTCTTGTTTAACGCAGGCCCCTGGTCGGAAGAACAGGATCGAGTCCAGTTCCGATATGTGACAGGGTGGCTGTTGCGCAGCGATGCATCGACGATCTCTCTGGAGACCGAGGATGGGGTGCTAGAGCTTCCACGGGTCCTCAATCACCTGAAAGAGTGGCAACTCGAGAATCCAGGAAGGAAGCCGGATCGTCCCCGGCCAGGCGACTGGCAAGACGAGGACTTTGGATTTCTCTGCCGGCAATTCCTCGATGACCGCAACGAGCTCATTGGGGGAGGAACGGTGACGCACGTCGCCCGTTGCGCCGTGCTGACCCGGTGGGCAAGTCAGCGCGGCCATGGGAAGCTCGCCATGGAACTGGCACGCCTGTGCGTGGACATCGTCGAGGCGATGAAGAATGATCCAGGCACCTCCTGGACACCGACGAGCGCCATTGCAACGGGAGTAAGCAGGAAGATTGAAGAACGACTCCTGACGAGTGCGCGCTCGGGCAAGGGACGACGGGAACTCTTGGAAGAATGGACTCGCGTCGCGAACCTGAAAGAGAACCGCAATGCCGACCTGGCGCACGGCGTCGCGGCAGGCTATGAGAAGCTGGTCCGCGAAGACGGGCGCTTTGCGAAGCTGGAGGTCGCGGAACTGCTTCGACTCCCTCGAGACAAACAAGCCGAATACTGGATCCACGAGCTCCGGGATCTGACCCTGAAGGAAGCCGGGAACTGCTCGTGCCTCGAGGAGCACCTCAAGGGCGCGGACCCGGCGCAGCCGGACCCAGCTTCGAACCTGGTCGCGCTAGGGGATGACGCGATTCCCGCGCTCCTTGCGCACCTGCTCGACACCGAGCCGACGCGGATCGTCTGCTGGGCCCCACGCGCCTATGCCCCTCGCGGGGAGCAGGACAGCTGGAGATCGTACTACCTGGTATCGATCGGCGACGCGTGCGGACAGATCCTGGCCCACATGACCGGCGAAGGTGCAATAAGCGATGGCCTTCCGTACATCTCGGGCCGATGGGAAGGAAAGTGGTCTCTGAGATCTGCGACACGCTGGTGGGAGCGCGCGAAGAACCTTACCCGGGAAGAACGGCTGCTGGGACAGATGGACTCGAACCCGGAATTCGCCGCGAAAGGTCTGCTGGCTCTGAACCCGGAGAAACATCACCTCCGGGTCCTCGCCTGGGTACTTGTCCATGCCGAAGCCAGCGCTTCGGTCTTGAGGGTCTTCCGATCCCACTGTGAACCGCGGGATTCGAAGCCGCTCGAAGAGCTGCTAGTCGTGAAGTCCGAAGGCGTTCTGCTTGAGACCGTCGACCTGCTCTGGTGGAAGTGCGGATCGGAGGCCGGGCTGCGCCGTCTCGCCGAACGACTGGCCTCCGGCAAGCCTCCCTTTTCAGCAATCTTCGCCCGCGACGCCGCCGACCTCCTCGTTCGAATTCCCGCGGATTCGGCAGCCACGGCCTTCGGACGCCTGCTCCAAGCGAGCGATCCGCAAACACGCCGCGAACTGGTTGAGGTCGCCGCGAATGCCGGGAGCCGCAGTCTCGCCGAGGTCCTTGTCTCGTCGCTCGACGACAAGGAGAAGACGGGCGAGACATACGAGGATTCCAACGGCCGATGCGTGCTCTCCGTCTGCGACTTCGCGGCGCGTTCTCTACACAGGCTTCTTGTCCGCGCAGGAGCCCACGGGCTCCCCGCCCTCGGCGACCGTCCCGACGACGTAGAGATCGAGAACCTGAAGGCCTGGTGGCTGAAGCACGCCGACTCGCTGGAATGGCCGATCGCCGAGACGAAAAATGACGGGGAGAAGAAGTAGCGAACACTACAATCCCCCGCCGAACTCAAAGGAGACCCCCCCATGCGCATCCTCACCCGCGGCGACCTCGACGGCCTCACGTCTTCCCTGCTCCTCACCCTCGCCGAGGAGATCGGCGAAATCCGCTTCGCTCACCCGAAGGACGTGCAGGACGGGAAGGTGAAGTGCGACAAGGAAGACATCATCGTGAACCTGCCGTTCGTGAAGGGGTGCGGGAAGTGGTTCGACCACCACGTGAGCGAGGAGGGAAAGCTCGCGGGGATCGGGAAGTTCGAGGGCGCGTTTGAGGTGGCGCCGAGCGCCGCGCGCGTCGTGTACAACCACTACAAGAAGCACCAGAAGGAGTTCAACAAGTTCACGGAGCTGCTGGAGGCGACGGACCGGCTGGACGCGGCGCAGCTGACGAAGTCGGACGTGGAGAAGCCGGAGGGGTGGATCCTGCTGGGGCTGACGCTCGATCCGCGCACGGGGCTGGGGCCGGAGTTCCAGAAGTACTTCCGGTGGCTGTGCGAGTACATCAAGGAAGTGCCGCTGGCGAAGATCCTTTCGCACGTGGAGGTGAAGAAGCGGACGGACCGGGTGCTGAAGGACCAGGAGGAGTTCAAGAAGCTGCTGAAGAAGCACTCGAAGGCGGACGGGAACGTGGTCATCACGGACTTCCGCGGGATGAAGGATCTGCCGGTGGGGAACCGGTTCCTGGTGTTCACGCTGTTCCCGGACTGCAACGTTGAGGCGCGCATTTTCGGCGGGCACGCGGGGCAGACGGTGGTGGCGGCGGGGTCGAGCATCTTCAACCGGACGCTCAAGGTGAACATCGGGAAGCTGCTGGGCACGTACGGCGGCGGCGGGCACCAGGGCGCGGGGACGGCGCAGTTGCCGCCGGACAAGGCGGAAGCGCAGTTGAAGGAGATTCTCGGGAAGCTGAAGGCGAACAAGGCGTAGGTTCCGACGACCTCACAACGGCCGCCCCCGGGGCGGCCGTTTTTTTTGCCGTTATCCGCGGTTGTTTCCGCGTCATCCGCGTGATCCGCGAATTCCTTTCCGAAAAACAGAATTCGCGGATGGTGCGGATGACGCGGAAACGGCCGCGGATAACGGCCCGTGCTCCCCTTACAATCGGCGCATGAACCGCTTCCACGCCGCCCTTGCCGCCTGCCTCCTCGCCGGCTGCGCTTCGCAACCGCCGCCGCCCCCCCCCGAGCCCGAGCGGCCGCCGGTAGCGCCTCCCGGGCCGTGGGAGAGCCCCGGCTACCACATCCGGGGCGTCGTTCCCGAGGGGTGGACGCAGCACCCTTCCGAGGAGGCCGTGGTTGCGATGTCAACCGACGCGGGCGAGATCGCGCTAAAGGTGGTCGTGGTGGACGTGACGTTCATGCGGCCGGACGAGGACGTTCTCGAGCGGATTCTCGAAGGGCGCTGGATCAAGGTGTCCTCCAGCCTGTTCGACCTGTTCGGTTCCTTCGCCGTGCGCGGGGAGTTCCTGTCGCAGGACGGGAAGTCGGCCTCGACGCACGTGATGTGGGAGTGGAACGAGGGGGCGAGCCCGGGGCGCAAGTTCGTGTTCCACGCGATGTTCGTGGCGGCGCCGGAGAACCACCCGCGGCTGCTTAAGGGGTTCGAGGCGTTCATGGCGGGGCTGACGCCGGACCTGGACGGGCCGGACATGGACCTGCCCGAACTCGTGCTGTCCGGGGGCTGGTCGGCGAAGTCGCTTCCCAGGGAGCGCGCGCTCGTGCTCGGCGGCTGCCGCGTGCCGGCCGCCGGCGACCCGTTCGCCCGCCGCGACGTCACCGTCGCCGGCTGGATCGACATCCGCGACCGGCTGCGCGAAAAGCGCGCGGCCAAGGAAACACTGACGGACGACGAAGCCTGGCAGGAAGCCCTCGCCCACTACAACCTCGCGCTTCACATGCTCTGGGCCGAAGTCGGCGCGCCTTCGGAAAAGCGCGAAGGAGCCCGGATGTCGGCGCGGCAGTACCTGCAGGCGTTCGGGCGCATGAACGCGGCGATTGCGATCAACGCGGCGCTGGTCGTGAAGCTCAAGGCCAGCCGCGAGGGGCGCCCGTGGGGCGACGCCGCGCGGATGCGGGCCAACGCGGTCGTCCTCGAAGCCCTCGCCGTCTACCTCAAGTCCGGCGACCTCGACGGCGAAACGCGCGCCGGGCTGCTCGACGCCGCCGCCGCCCCCGCCTGCGATTACCGCGACCTCGCCATGGGCTGGTGGAAGGAACTCCCGCCGGAAGCCGTGGCGGAAGCCGTCGCCAGCATGGCCGAAGTGAAAAAGGCGTTCGACGAGGAACGCCTCGACGACGTCGAGGAACACGCGCGGGAAGCGCTCGCGGCGACCGGCGGCGAATGGGCGGAGGCACACCGCGCGATCGCGGCCGCGGCCTTCGAGAGCGGGCGCATCCAGAACGCCGCCGGCGCCGCCCGAAGCGCCGTCACGGCACTTCCCCGCTCGTCCAACCTCCTCCTCGAGGACGCCGAGATCCTGGTGGCCGCAAACCGCCCCGACGACGCGCTCACGATCCTCGCCGCCAACGACGGGCTCATCCGGGATTCGCTGCGGGACAACGGGCTGGTGCTGGAAGCGCTTCGGGCGATGGCGTGGGAGCGGAAGGGCGAGGAGGCCGGGGCGCGGGCAGCGGTCGAGGAGTTGCTGAAGATGTGGCGGGAGGGCGGCGACACCCCTGTGGCGTGGGATTTCGGCGCGCTGGCGAAGGCGCTCGGGGACGGCGAGCCTGCCAGCGGCCGGCTCGCGGCACTGGCGGACCTGCTGCGCGGCCGAGGCACCCAGGAGGACGTCCTGGGCGCCTGGCAGATGCCGCGTTGAGACCGCGAGCAAAATCCTCCCTGCGGCGCGCGGCACGGGTCCGACCGGCGCGCATTGAAGGGTTTGAGTCATGCCGGGGCTTGTGGTGCGCGCCGACCGGACCCGCGCCGCACGTCCTCGGTCGGGTTTTGCTCGCGGTCTCAAGGTTCCCGGTGAGCGGCTTGCGGCCTCCGGGGAGGATTCAGGGCGCCAGAACCCGTGAAAAAACCTGCGCGTCAGGCTGCGTCGGCCCAGTGACGGTGGTTCGAGAGGAATTTCTGTTGCGGGCCGACTCCGCCCGACGCGCAGGTTTTTTCACGGGTTCTGAGGGTTACTTCGCCCTGAGGGCGTCCATGATGTAGGCCTTTACGAAGTACGGGCGCAACTTCCCGTTGAAGACCCCGGTGATCCGGCCGGGAACCATCATGATGGCCTTCGGCACCGGCGCTTCCGCCCCGAAGATGCGGTCGTAGTCCTCGCGGGACATCGTCCAGACCGGGAACTCGGGCTTGAGCTGCTCGCAGGTCTTGCGCAGGTCGGGCCCCTGCGGGTCGAGGACGCAGATGGAGACGACGTCGAGGCCAGCCTTGGCCTGCGATTTCGCGAGTGAAGCGATGTCGGGGAACTCGCCGCGGCAGACGTTGCACCAGGTCGCCCAGAAAGCGACGAGCGTGGGCTTCGGGAGGTGAGCCAGGTCCACCTTGTTGCCGTCGAGGTCCTTCACGTCGGCTTTGGAGAGCGCTTCGAAGAGCGGGTCGCCCTTGCCCTGGTCCACCGCGGGCAGCACGGGCTGGGGGGAATTCGGGATCAGTTCCATGCCCGGCTTGCCTTCGGTGACCTTCACGTAGGTGTCGGCCTCCGCCGGCCCGAACTTCTCGGTCACGCCGTTGGGCCAGATGACCGTCACGCTGTCCACGCGGGTGGCGTCCCCGAGGCCGAAATACGCCTCGTTGGGCTGCTGCATCAGGTAGCCGGAGCCGGCCGTGATCCAGCGGATCTGCCGCTTTGAGCCCGTCACGATCTCGACTCTCGCGCCGATGGCGGAGCGGTTCGAGACCGTCCCGACCGGCTTCACCTTGATCCAGTGGTTCTTGACGCCCTGGTTGCGCAGGAAGACGGAGTCGGTCTTGTAGTTCCGGAAGAAGATGTCCAGGTCGCCGTCGCGGTCGAAATCGCAGGCGATGTAGGCGCGCGCATCGTGGATGACGCCCGCCCCGCTGGCGATCGAAACGTCGCTGAAATGACGGCCGTCCTCGTTCCTCCAGAGCTTCTTGATTTCATAGCCGTTGAGGGACTTGTCGCCCATGTTGAACTTTCTCTCGCCCTTCTCGAACTCGTCCTGGTGCGTGACCACGCTCTTCCAGAAGGGTGGTCACAAATCCTCGGAGTCGGTCCCGCTGATGAAGCCGTTCGCGCAGTAGATGTCAACGTCCCCGTCCGCGTCGTAGTCGATGAACTCGCTTCCCCAGGCCCACTGGCCGTAATCGACCCCGGCCTCGAGGGTGATGTTGGTGAAGGTCCCGTCGCCGTTGTTGAGGCAGAGGGTATTGCCCTTGGTCATCTCGTCGAGCGTCCCGAGGATCCCCGCACGGAGCCAGTTCAGGAACCACGGCACCGGGAGCAGCTCCGG
This sequence comes from uncultured Planctomycetia bacterium, assembly GCA_963706735.1. Taxonomy (GTDB): domain Bacteria; phylum Planctomycetota; class MHYJ01; order WSZJ01; family WSZJ01; genus WSZJ01. Next base: position 8,862 of record CAVPNQ010000093.1, on the reverse strand, counting down.
GCGCTGGAAGATCCAGTTCGTGTTCGAGAACATGTTCGAGTAGTAGATGTCGAAGTCGCCGTCGTTGTCGATGTCGCCGAAGGCGGCCGACATGCCGAAGTTGCGGTCCATGCAGCCGGCATCCTCGGCGATGTCCTCGAACGTGCCGTCCTTCTGGTTGATGAACAGGTGCTTGTCGCCGAAGTCGTTGGCGGTCAGCAGGTCGGGCCAGTTGTCGTTATTCGCGTCGCCCCAGGTGGCCGCGAGCGTCCAGCCGGTCTCGTCCACGCCCGCGTCGTCCCCGACTTCCGCGAACTTGAGGCCTCCCAGGTTGTGGTACAGGCGGTTCGGCTCGCCGTCGTCCGTCGGAGGGAGCGGGAACTGCTCGTAGAAGTTCCCGTAGCAGCACTGGTAGATGTCCACAAGCCCGTCGCGGTCGTAGTCCGCCGCGGTGCAGGAAGTGCTCCACCCGATGTACTCGATGCCGCTTCCCGCCGTCACGTCCGTGAACGTCCCGTCCCCGTTGTTGCGGTAGAGCTTGTTGGGCGTCCGGTTGTTGGAAATGTAGAGGTCGGCGTCGCCGTCGTTGTCCAGGTCGGCGAACACGGCGCCCCGGCTCTCACCTGCCATCTCGGAGACGCCCGCCTTCTCGGTCACGTCCTCGAAGGTCCCGTCGCCCTTGTTGCGCAGCAGGCGCTTGCTCCGGCCGTTCAGCAGGTAGACGTCATACCACCCGTCGTTGTCGTAGTCGCCGCACGCCAGCCCGCAGTCCGCCGTCTGTTCCGGGATCGGCAGGTAACCGCGCGCGTTCGGGTGCTTCTCGTGCGGCCACTTCGCATTCACCTCGCGCGTGACGTCCACGAACTGCGCTTTCCCGGCCGAAGAAGACGTGTACGGCTGGACAATCTGGAGCTTCGTGATCTTCCAGCCGTCCGCTTCCTTGAGAAACCCCAGCGAGAGCCAGATGAAGTCCTCGCGCGCCTCTCCCCCCGCCGAGAGCCCGTAGACATCGAGGAAGAACAACCCGGTGGCCTGCGTCTGCTCGTCGTCCAGGTAGTCCACCTTGCGGATCTTCGCCAGCGCCCGCTCCACCACGACCCACGTGCGCAGGTAGTCCTCGAACCACTTCTTCAGCCCGGCCCTGTCCATCTCGACCGTCGTGGAAGCGTCCCCGGGCGCCCACCGGCTGACCGTCATGCCGTCGGCCGAACTCACCGTCGTCAGGCGTCCCGCGTCGAAGGGCTGCCGGTAGCCGGCGATGAGCGTGGAAACGCACTTTTCAGGGTCGCCGGACTCGAACCCCGCGGCGATCACCTTCACCGCCTTCTGGACGCGCTCTTCCTCGAGCTCGCCGACTTCGTAGTTCTTGAGCCTGGACTGGCCTCCGCACCCGGCGAGGGCGATGGCGAAAAGGACCGGCAACACGCGGTGGTTCATGGGGCTCCCTGGGCAATGTGGCTGAAGGGGCGAAAGTGTCTCCCGGCCCGGCTTGGCTTGCAAGTCGCAAGTGAAGGTGCCTGCGGACGCGTCAGGCGCCTGCTGCGACCCTACCTCATATCTGCCGCGCGCACCGAGAGGTCGATCTTCCGCGGGGCTCCGAGGTCGAAGACGCTCATCGCGACCGCCGACCGGTTGGCCGAGAACCAGCGCATGCCGTCGAAGCGCTTCCCCGTCGCGACGGAGAGCTCGTATTGGCCTGCGGCGAGGCCGGGGAAGGCGAAGGAGCCGTCGCGGGAGAGGGGGGCCCAGAGGTAGCCGGTGGACGACGCGGCGGAGGGGCGCGCGAGGACGGCGGCTTTCGACCAGTCGAAGTCGGCGGGGGCGCCCTGGATCGTGACTTTGCCGTCTACGCGATGGCGGGCGCCGGCGGGAACGTTGAGGACGATCGGGGCGGCCGCGGGGACGGTGGCCTCGACGTCGATCTGCGCGCCGGGGCAGACGGCGGTGATCGTCCAGCCTCCGGGGTAGAACCCGGGCACGGACGACTTGCTCCCCGGGCGGAACTTGTGCATGTAGTACGGCGCCGGGTCGCCCTTCGGGTGGAAGTAGACCCAGCACTCTTCCGGAGCGGTGAGATCGATCATCAGGTCCTGGTACTTCTCGGGCAGCTCCACGTCGAGGGTCGCGGGCTTCCACAGGTCCACCGAGCCGCGCGCGAACGACTGGCCGTCCTTCTCCGCCACCGTCAGCACCAGCGGCTGCGGCCCGCGGACGTCGTTCATCTGGAACTCGAACTTCCCTGCCGCGTCCGTCGTCGCCTTCACGCCGGTCGGAAGCCCCGCCCCGGCGTCGAACAACTCGACGGTCAGTCCGGCGACCGCTTTCCCCGACCGCTTTACCGTTCCCTGCACGTACGTCCCGGTCTTCTCCAGCTTCACCATGCCGATGTCGTACATCGCGTCGTTGCCGATCTCGATGAGATCGCGCATGTAGTTGGCCTCGAACAGCTTCCGGTCGCGCTCCTGGGGCTTGCGGATGTCGCCGAGGCGGTAGGGCCCGGGGGCGAGGCGGACGGAGAAGCGCCCGGTGCGGTCGGTCTTGACGGGAATCGGCGTGCCGTCGAGGTCGTCGGGGTTCTTGAGCTTGAGAATCGCAAACTCGACGACGCCCCCGTCCTTCCCGTCGCTGTCGAAGATCTGGCCGATGATCTCGGGATCGGCGAATGCCGCGTTCGCGAGCACCAGGCCGAGGATGAAGTTGCGCATGCGGGAATTCTAACGTCCAAACCGCGTGAGAACCTGAGCAGAAACCGCCCTGCGGCGCGCGGCACGGGTCCGACCGGCGCGCGACGGGGGCTTGAGGGCAAGGCGGACCTGTGGACGCGCGCCGCCCGGACCCGCGCCGCGCGTCCTCGGTCGGCTTCTGCTCAGGTTCTCAGGCTCCTCGGACTGCGGTTTGAGGCGTCTAGCGGGCGGATCGCCGGGCTTAGGGAGGTGGGGCGCAACGGTCTTCCGGTTCGATTCGCTCATCGAGTCACCGCGTCGCACAAATCCGGCTCCTCTAACACCGGCCGCCTCGAAATGGCTCGAAACTCCTCGAGTTGAGGCCATCAGAGCCTGAGCGAAAGCGCTGCGGGTCGGGCGGAGTCGGCCGTCAGATCACCAGCCTCACATCCACCGCCCACTCGGCCGACGCAGCCTGACCTGAAGGGATTTTGCTCAGGCTCTGATGGGGCTCCTACCACCAGGCCTCCTGCCACCCCGCCGCGCCGAAGTGCTTCTTCAGGGCCTCGGCGACCTGTTCCTTCGGCGCTCGCACGAGCGCCACCTCGCATCCCAGAAGCCCCGCGACATCGACGAGATTCACCTTCGACGGGTCGTCCACCGCCAGCACGATGTGTCCCTTGTCAGCCCAGATCGGAACGCACCGGTAGACGCGCGCGATCGTTTTCGGGATGCATTTCGCCAGGTCCGGCCCGATCTCCCACTCGCGCAGGTCCACTCGATCCCCATGCTGCGGCACGCGGGCCACCGCCGCCCCTGCGGACGGCGCAGGCACGTACGTCATCGTCATCCCGTCGATCCACTCCTTCGGCGCCCGATCCCGCAGCAGCTTCTCCAGCGCTTCCGGCTTCACGTAATGCATCGAGAGCAGGAACTCGACGACCTGCGGCAAGGAAGCGTCGGCCTTGAGTTCTCCCGCGATTTCGGCCGCCACGTCCTGGAGGACCCCCTGCGCCAGCAGCAGCCGGGTCATGGCGGGCCCGTGCGCCTTCGTCTGGCGGATGCCGTTGAAATGCAGAAGCGGATTCTGGTGGCACTCGCGGCAGACCAGCGCCGCGAAATCGTGCAGGTGATGCGCGCGCATCGGCGTCGAACATACGGGACAGGGAGCCTGGAGCCAATGGGCCCAGTCCCCGTACATCTCGTCGTTTTCGACGCGCACCGTGATTACCCCCCCAGGACTATCGGCGCAGGCACCGCCCGTTCTGCGCCGGAAATCCGTTTCCTGCGGCGCCGCCGGAAGCCCATTCTACCCCACTGAGAACGTGAGAGGAAACCTCCCTGCGGCGCGCGGTGCAGGTCCGACCGGCGCGCGACGACGGTTTGGTCAGCGCCGGGGCCAGTGACGCGCGCCGCCCGGACCCGCGCCGCGCGTCCTCGGTCGGCTTCCTCTCACGTTCTCAAGGGTCGCCGGACTGAAGCTTGCTCAGGTCCTGTCGTCGTTCCCGGGTTCCTCCCATTCTCCGCTCCAAGGTATAGTCCTCTCATGACTCAAGACTTCCACTCCATCGCCCAGTCCCTCACCGACGCCGACAAGCCCTTCTGCACCGCCACGGTCGTCCGATCCGAGGGCTCGGCCTCCGCGCCGGCCGGCGCCAAGGCGATCCTCTCCGAATCCGGAGAAGTCCTCTTCGGGTACGTCGGCGGCGGGTGCGTGCAGGCGCAGGTGATCTCGGAGGCGGTGGAAGCGCTTCAGGACGGCAAGCCGCGCATGGTGCCGCTGGAGCTGTCGGACGAGCTGGGGGCGACGGGGGTCCCCTGCGGAGGGCGGATGGAGGTGTTCGTCGAGCCGCACATCCCGAAGCCGCGGATGCTGGTGCTCGGGCACGGCCGGGTCGTCGAGGCGATCTGCGAGATCGGCGCCCGATCGGGGCTGCGCGTGACCGTGGACGACCCCGAGGGAACGCGCGCGCTGTACCCGTCCGCCGAGGCGGTCGTCACGGACGATCCCGACTACGAACGCCTCGCCGCGACGCCGCGCACCTGGGTCGTCGTCGCCACCCACCACAAGTCCGACCACCTCGCCATCCGCCGCGCGCTCGACCTCGGCGCCGCCGGGATCTCGATGATCGCCTCGACACGCCGGCGCGAAAATGTCTTCGCCCTGTGCCGCGAGATGGGGATCGGCGAGGAAGCACTGGCCGCGATCCGCGCGCCGGCGGGGCTGGACCTCGGGGGAAAGGCGCCCGAGGAAATCGCGCTTTCGGTCATCTGCGAGATCGTCGCCGTCCGGAACGGCGGCTCCGGCCGGCCCATGCGAGAGGTCAAGAAGGAAGCCGGGGCGTCGCGCGGCCACTGCGCGGGGAGTTAGGCGGTCCCCAGGATCCTCAGGACCTCCGCCTCGTGCCCCGCCATCGAGTCGGGCCGCAACGTCTTCTGCCAGTCAACGCCGCCCAGCACCGCCAGCCCTTCCCGCGCCGCGTCCTTCGCCGCCACCAGGTCTCCCGCAGCTTCCTCGCAGACGGCCAGCGCGGCAAGCGCTTCGAATACGACCGGCGGAGACGCACCGGTCCTGTCGGCCAGGGCGCGGCGCAGCCCCGCGCGGGCATCCGCCCCGCGGCCGGCTTCGCGCATCAGCGCGGCCCAGGTGGAGGTAACCTGGAGCAGCGAAGGGCGGTTCCCCATCGCCTCGAAGATCTCGGCTGACCGGCGGCCGGCGGCGAGCGCACCCTCGACGTCGCCCAGGGCCTTGAGAATCGGCATGCGCTCGCCGAGCGTGGTGGCCTGGAGCGCCCGGTCGCCGATCTCGGCGTAGAGCTTCTCCGCCGCTTCGCTCGCCGCCAGCGCATCGGCCGGCCGGCCCGCGCGCCCGAGCGCCCCTGAACGCATGGCGAGCAGCGCGGCGATCAGCGCAGGACGCCCGAGTTCGCGGATCATCGCCGCGGCGCGGTCGAACATCGCCAGCGCCGCTTCGTGGTCGCCTCGCCGCGACAGGAGATTCGCGCGGTTCGCGAGGTTGATCGCGATCGCATTCGGCCGCCCGATCGACTCCGCTCCCCTCTCCGCCCGTTCGTACCAGGCGATCGCCTCGTCGAGCCGGCCGATCATCTCGCACGTCGTGCCGGCATTCATGGCGAAGGCGGGCCCTTGCGACAGCGCGCCCGCCTCTTCCGCCAGCCTCACCGCCTCCCGGAACGCTTCGAGCGCCCCGAGCGCGTCGCCGCCGCGGCGAAGGGCGATCCCGCGGGCATTCAGGATGTCGGAGAGCGCGGGGCGGTCGTCCGCCGCGCGCGCGATGGCCTCGGCCCGGTCGAGCGCGGCCAGGGCGGGGGCGAAGCGGCCGCCGATCGCGTCCTGCCAGGCCAGGATGCGAAGCGCCCGGGAGAGCGTGAGGGACGCCGGGCGGCTCTCGGCCACCGCCACGGCCTGCGTCGCGAGGGCCGTGGCGCGCGCGTTGTCGCCGCGCGAACGCGTGGCGTCGGCCGCGGTGCACAGGAGTCCCGCCAGCGCCTCGGGGTCCATCAGTGCCGCCGCCGCCGGGGACGCCTGCACCGCCCGCACCGCAGGCTCGATCCGCGCCAGCCAGTCCGCCGCGGAACCCCGGACGCTGTACGGAAAGGACAGGCTGTCCGCCGCGCGCGCCGCGATGCCGAGCTCGACGGCCGCCGCCTCGGGCGCGGAAGCGGCCGCCGCGCGGGCCAGCGCGCGCTCCTGCACCGCGGCGATGTTCTCGATCGCCGCCTCGAGCCGGTCCACCGACTCGCGGTCCGCGGAGGTGACGGACTTCCGCTCCCACGACCTGAAGTATTCCAGCGCAACCTCGGCGTGGCGGCGGTCGAGCACCATCCGCTCCTCGGGAGTCGATGAGGCCTGCCACTCGCGCCCGGCGTACTCGTGGATCAGCCGGTAGAGAAGGTATCGCCTCCCCCACGGATAGTCGCGCGCGGCCAGCAGGCTCCTCGCGCGGAGCGCTTCGATCCGCGCCGGCGTCGCCTCGGGCCCGACGACCTGCGCCGCGATGTCCGCGATGAAACCGCCGCGGAACACGCTGAGCCGGAGGAACACCCGGCGCTCTTCCGGCGTCAGCGTCTCGAGCCCCCACTCGATCGCCCCCGCGAGGGTCTGCTGCCTCTGCGCCCCGTCCTGCCGCGCCGACTTCAGCAGCTGGAACTTCTGCCCGAGCTTCTTCCTCATCATCGCCGGCTGCATGATCTTCACCCGCGCGGCGGCGAGCTCGATCGCCAGCGGGATCCCCTCGAGTTCCCGGCAGATCGCGGCCACGTCCTCGTCGGACTCCGCCGACGGCGCGTACTCCGGCTTGGCTTCGCGCGCGCGCTCGACGAAGAGCCGCATCGCGTCCTCCGGCCGCCCGCGCGCCGGCACCGGAAACGGGTCCACCCGGAACTCCTTCTCCCCGGCCAGCCCCGTGAGCGACCGCCCGGTGACCAGCACCCGCACCTCGGGCGCCCGCGCCAGCCAGAGCGCCAGCGCTTCCGACGCCCCGGCGCGCGCGACGTCCCAGGTGTCGAGGATGAGCAGAAGCGACCGCCTGGCGGAAAGCACGCCGGCGACCTGGTCCGCGGCGGCGCCGCCCCCGACGGCGATGCCCAGCGACTGGGCGACGAGCCCCGCGAGTGCCGTGCCGCCATCCCCGGCCGTGCCCGCCTCGCCGAGATCCGCAAACCAGCAGCCGCCCGCGAACCGCCCCAGCAGTTCAGCCCCCAGTCGCACGGCCAGGCGAGTCTTGCCCACCCCCGCCGGGCCCGTGAGCGTCACCAGCCGCGCCCCGCCCCCGAAGATCGATTCCAGCTCCCTCAGCTCCCGCTCCCGCCCCACGAAGCTCGTCGTCTGCACCGGGAGGTTCGTGGGAAGCGCGGTCAGCGTCCGGAGCGGTCCGAACGCGCGTCCCTTCAGCGCTCCAGGGAGGATCTGGAAGAGCGGCTCGGGACGCTCCAGTCCCTTCATGCGGTGTTCGCCCAGCGGGACGACGTCTGCGCCGAGGATGGCGTCGCCCGCGGCCACGAGCGCGGGCCCCGAGAAGACGGCCTGCCCCGCATGTGCGGCCTCCGCGATCCTCGCCGCGCGGTTCACTGCGGGCCCGAAGTAATCGGCGCGGCCGGTCGCGGGGTCGTTCTCGCGGATCGGGTCTCCCGTGTGAACCCCGATGCGCAACGCCTCCCCGCCGCCCAGCACGTCGAGCGCGAACCGCGCCGCGTCGCCGGCCGAGGCGAACGCCGCCATGAGGCGCTCGTCGGATCGCTTCACTTCGTACCCGCGGTGTGCCCCGAGCCGGGCGGCGGCGGGTTCGAGGGGCGCGGAGGAATCCACGAAGACCAGCGTGACCGCGCCGTCGGGAGCGGGGATCATTCCTGTCCTTCGGCCGCACGGGATTCTGTCAGTCGCGGTGCACCCTTCGCGGCGGCGGCGACGGGAGTCCAGAAGCAGGATCGCGGTTCCACAGGGGGCGAATCCTACCAGTCCCGCGCGTCCGGGTCACCCGCGCGCGATCCGCTCCACGACGGGCCCCAGATCCGCGAGCGTGGGGTTCCTCGCGCCATAGTTCACCCTCAGCTTCGCGCCCAGCTCCGCCGCTTCCTTCCCCAGTCGCCGCGCCTCGTCAAACTCCCCGGCCGCTTCCGCCACGAGGGCCCGGACGGCAAAGAGCCCGAATCGATCGACGTCCGGCAGGGACCCGGGAACGCCGTCCTTGAGGACGCGGGCGAGAAGCGCGTGGGCCTCGGCGGCGCGACCGAGCCGGACCAGGGCCCGGGCGCCGATGGCGTTCGCGGCCAGGACCTTGGGAAGATCCTGGTCGATCAAGGCATCCCTGGCGGACTCTTCGAAAAGCCGCACGACGCCGGCGTCGTCGCCCATGTCGAAGAGGATTTCGAGACGCCGGAGCGTCCAGATCGCCCGCAGCTGCGGGCTGCCGAGCCGGCCGAGGCCCTCGCTGGCCCGGTCGAGGAGCGCGAGAGCTCCGGCGCAGTCGCCCTGGACACGCAGCACCGACGACTGGCGGATCAGCCCGTAGGTGAGGTAGGCCTGGCGCCCGAGCCGCCGGTCAACTTCGCCCGCCCGCATGTAGAAGTCCATCGCCGAGGACAGCTCCCCCATTTCCAGGAGCACATCCCCGGAATTCCCCAGTCGCGTCGCCCGCCCGGCCTCGTTTCCGAGGCGCTCGTCGATCTCGATCGCCTCCCGGTACAGCAATACGTGGAAG
>CAVPNQ010000092.1:0-31954 GCA_963706735.1 uncultured Planctomycetia bacterium | reverse complement strand
GTGCCTGAAGTGATACTCGCGAGGGGCGGCGGTTGTTTGGCCAGCCGTGCGACTATCGGGGGCGCTCGTCGGCTTCGAGGCGTTCGCGGGAGCCGAGGGCGCTGGAGCCGGCCCAGAGGGGGAGGCGCCCGGTGGGGGTCTCGATGATGGCGCAGAGGCGGCGGATCTGGGTCTGGGGCTGGTTGGAGAGGTCGGCGCTGCGGAAGATGACGCCGGTGGAGTAATCGACGCCGTTGCGGAGTCCACCGATCAGCTCGCCGGGAACGACGCGGAACGTCTCGTCGAACCATTTGCCGCTGACGCGGACGTGGACGCCGAAGAGGAACGAGGTCTGGGAGTCGAGGGTGCCGCGGCCCTTGAACTCGACGCGCAGGTCCGGCGGAGTCTTGACGAGGGCGACCTCGTCGGACGGGTACGGGATTCCGCCGGCGAGCGCGACGATGCGGTACTCGTAGGACGTCAGTCCGCGGGCGGTGACGTCCTCGAATTTCGGTTCGAAGAGGAGCCCGGCGTTCAGCGGGACGCCCCAGTCCTCGGCGCCCTCCTGGCGGCGGTAGACGAGGAACGCCGGCTGGGGCTCGGGCCTGCGGAGGGAAGCGTAGATGACGCGGTCCATGTTCCAGGACAGCGCGACGTTTCCGGATTCGTAGTCTGCGTAGGCGTCCACCCGGTCCTGCGCGACGGTGCCGGGCCTCTTTTCCGGGAGATGCGGCCGCGGTTCGGGCTTCGTGCCGTCCGCGACGGCGGGCGGAAGCGGAACGGGCGCCACGGGCTGGCCGTCCCGGTCCATGTACACGGGGTACGGGAACCAGGCGATCTCCGTCTTCGGCGCGGCTTCCGGCACGCGGATCCGGTCCAGCTCAGCCTGCCGCTGCTCGACCACCTTGAGCGCTGCCGTGACCAGCTCGTGATAGCGGCGCTGCTCGGCATCGCGGTCGGCCCGCAGCAGGAAGGCCGCGAGAAGGATCGCCGCCACCGCCCCGAGGCGCGCTCCCCACCGCCAGAGCGCCTCGCGCCGCGCGATCGACCCGAACACGCCGCCCGCAATCCTGTGACCGAACGGCTCCGGACCCAGCGCGGCCTCGACCAGCCCCGTGTTCCGGCGGAACTCCTCGGCAAGCTGGCGGCACGGGGCACAGGCCGCGACGTGGGACTCCGCGCGCGAAGCCTCTTCAGGCTTCGCCTCGCCGTCGACCCACTTCGAAATCAGCAGCCCGTAACCTTCGCAGCTCACTCGTAGAACTCCGCAAGGGCATCCTTCAGCATCAGTTTCGCCCGGTACAAGCGCGACTCCACCGTCGCCTCGCTCACTCCCAGCTTCTTCGCAATCGCCGCGTAACTCAGCTTCTCCAGGTGCTTCATCAGCATCGCTTCGCGGTAAACCTTCGGCAGCCCGTTCACCACCCGCAGGACCTTCGCGTACATCTCCTCCTGCTCGAGCGATCCTTCCCTCGGCGTCGGGGCAATCGGCTCCCTCCCCTCCGCTTCCAGCTTGTCGAGCGACTGGTCCTTCGACTTCTTGCGCAACCAGTCGATCGCCGTCGTTCTCGCAATCCCGCACAGCCAGGCCCGGAACCTCGCCGGGTCTTCCAGCGTCTCCAGCCGGCGGTGCACTTTCAGGAACGTCTCCTGCGCCACGTCGGCTGCACCGTTCGAGTCACCGATGACCTGGAAGGCGATCCCGCCGACCAGCGCCGAATGCCGGCGGACGAGCTGCTCAAACGCCTGCCGGTCGCCGGATCGCGACCTGCTGACGAGAAGAGCGTCGTCCTGTTCCGTTTGGTGGTCCATTTCGCCGCTGGGAGGAATGGGACAGCCCCGTAAAGGAGACGGAGGCGCGGGGGGGAAACCCTGCGTTATGTGGGTTTAGCATAACAGATTGGTGGGGTTGGGCTTGTGGCTCAAAACGGAAAGGAAAACGGCAGGGGCGGGGGTAACGGCGGGTGTGGGATGGGGTGGGCTGGGGATCGGGCGGGGGCTGGGGCGACGCCGGGGGCATGGGATCGGGTCCGGGGAAAAGGAACGGGTGGCCCTTGCCCGGACCCAATTCGTTGCCCCAGCCCCCGCCCGATCCCCAGCCCACCCCAACCCAGACCCCGTCGTTCCCTCGCCCCTGCCGTTTTCCCTGCCGTTTTCCCTGCCGTTTTTCCCCTACTTCACCTGCAGCAACTTCTTGATCTCCGCCGGTATCTCCTCGTCCAACCCTTCTCCATGCTTCGTCAGGTCCACCGTCAACACCTGGTCCATCCGCCCGTTCGCCGCCGCCAGCTCCGGACGCCCCTTCGTCGCACTCTCCGCCACCACCACCTTCGTGTCCCGCACGATCCGCCGGATCACCAGGTCGTCCTTCGAAATAAACAGCCGGTAAATCATGTACGACTCCTTGTCGTCCAACGGCAGGTTCTTCACGAACCCCGCATACTCCGGCCGCCAGTACTTCGCCGCCGATTCCATGTACTCCTTCAGCTTCGCCTGCGGCGCTTCACACTCCACCACCTTGCACTCCTTCCCGTCCACCTCCTCGTCCTGCACGTACTTCGCCAGCTTCGCAACGCCCAGGGCCTCATTGAGAAGCGCCTCGGGCGACGGCGACTGGACGATGGCCTGTTCGGCCTGGCCGAGGGAAGCGGCGCCGACGTACTTGCCGTTCTTGTCCTTGGCGAAGGCGGCCTTGTCCTTGCGCCAGATTTCGGCGCCCGCGGCGGAGGACTGCCGCATGAGGCCGGTGCTCCAGACGACGCCTGTTGTGTCGAGAGACTGTTCGCCGACGGTGCCGGAGTACTTGAAGTGATAGCCGGGGAGCTTGCGCAGATCCTGGGTGGATTTGGTCATGAGCGCAGGCGCAGTCGTCTTGCCGACCTTGTCGTCGGCGACGACGGCGAGAGCAAGGACGGCAACGGCGGACGCGACGAACAGTGATCGCATGAAGGCCTCCTTGAGGGGTTGGTCAATATACGACCGCGGGGGGCGCATGTTGGGGATTGAATTGGAGTTACCGCTTCCCCCCGCGTGCCGTAGATTCCGGGGGTGCGCCCTTCCCTGCCGGCCGTTCTCCTGTTCGCCGCCGCGTTCGCGGGGTGCAGGCCCTCGCCGCGGCCGCCCGTTCCGCCGGCGCCCGCACCGCCGGCGTCGGCGCCCCCCGCCAGCCCCGCAGAAACGGAATGGAACGCGATCGAATCGCGCAACGCGGCGCTGATTGCTTCGAAGGACTACGGCGCGGCGCTGCGGGTGCTCGAAATGGAAGCGATTGCGCGCCCGGGCCTGGCAGAGAGGATCGGCAGCCTCCGCGAGGTCGTCCTGCTGGCAGTTCGCGGGGAATTTGCCGCGATCGACCGCCGGGCGCGCGCCGCGCTCGAACGCGGCGACGAGGACGCCGCCATCGCGGCGTGGCGCGAGGCCTTCCAGTTCGACGTCGCCGAATGCTCCGACGCGGCGCGGATCAGCATCCAGGAAGCGGAGTCCGCCCGCCGGCGCCGGCTCCACCAGGCGGCGCTTCCCCGCCTCGGCCCCGTGCTGGTCGAACTCCAGAAGCATCTGCTGGCGCGCGACGACAAGGCCGCGACGGAAATGCTGCGGCGCGTCGCGGCGGAACGGCCGGAGCTCCGCCACGAGATGGACTGGCTCGAGGGCACGGTGATCGAGTCGAAGGGGGTCTTCGGGTGCGTCGTGCAGGGGCTGGTGAAGATGAAGGGCGAATCGGTGGAGATCGAGGGCGGGGCGGCCACGGTCGTGGATGCCGACGACGAGGCGGCCACGTTCGACCGGCCGTCGGGGCAGTTCAGGGTCCCGCTGGCGAAGCTCTCCCCCGGTCTTTTCGTCGAGGCGGGCGTCCGGGGCGGCGGCACCGGGGACTTCCTGGGGCAGTGGCTGCTCTTCACCGGCCGCATCGCCGAGGCGCGGAAGGCCTTTGCGCTGATGAAGAACCGCCCCGACCTGGAGGTGCTGGCCGCTTCGGTCGAGTCGGCGCTGGCCGGCGAGCGGCGCTGAGCCCGAGCGGAAATCCTGCGTGGCAAGCTGCGTCGGCCCAGTAACGGTCGGTGAGGGGTCTTGGGTGGTCTGGCCGACTCCGCTCGGCCTCGCTGAAAGTACACTTCGCCTGCCCCCGTACGGTAGACTCGCGCACTTACTCGACTCGCGCGCGCTTTTTTTTTATTATCTGCCCCGCACCTCCCCGGGACAATTCAACGAATCCATGATCCGCACCCTCGACGAAGCCAAATCCGCACTCGCGGAGATCTTCGTGCTGCCTCATCGGCGGATGCAGATCATCCAGATGCAGGTCAAGATGGCGACCTGCCTGGACTCGAAGGCGCGCAAGTTCCTTTCGAACGCGCTCGAGGTGCTCGTCAAGAGGCGCGGCAAGAAGTTCGGGGGGCAGGGTTCCGGCACGGCAGCGGCGCCCACGGCGCGTCCGCCCACGCCGGTCGCCGGCATGCCCGCCGTCCCGGCCTCCACTCCCGCCCCCGCTCCGCCCACGGCGCCGGTCGAGGAAATCCCGGAAACGACGGAATTCGACGACCTGAAGATGGCGAGCCTCGTGCGCGACGTCTTCAGCGAAACCCACCAGGACCTTCCCGAGTGGCAGGTGGCGCGCGCGATCCTCGCCGACCGCGACAACCTCCGCGAACTCCTCATCGACGCCATCAAGGCAAAGAACGCGAAGGACTTCGAGGCGTACAACGAAAAGGCCCTCGCGGTCTTCGACATCATCCTGGGCGTGCAGATGCAGCTCGGGCGAAGCGCCGACAAGGTCAGCAAGTTCATCCGCGAGGTCGTGGAGAAACTCAACGCTTCCGATGCGGGCCTCGAGATTGAGCGCGACGAGACGAACCAGATCATCAGCGCGATCATGATGTTCGACCCCAGGATCAAGACGATGCTGGGGTTCCAGGCCGAGGCCGCGCCGGGGATGGAGAAAGCCATGGCGGAGGTGCAGAGGTTGCTGACGAAGCTGCGCGGGTAGAACGGCCAGGAAACGAAAAACGAAAAAGTAAAAACGAAAAACAAAAACACAGGCCGGCCGCCTCCGCGCGCCGGCCCTTTTCATTTTTCATTTTTCCTTTTTCGTTTTTCGTTTCCTGGCCGTTGTCAGCGCCAGCCCCCCCCACCTCACCCGATTTGGTAAACTCCCCCCTTCACTAATTCAGGACCCGCCGTGTCCCTCTTCAGCAGGATCGAGCCTCTCCTCCCGCTCGTCACTACCCCCGCCCAGTACATCGGCGGCGAGGTGAACTCCGTCGTCAAGGACCACTCGAAAGCCCGCGTGACCGTCGCCCTCGCCTTCCCCGACACCTACAAAATCGGCATGTCCCACCTCGGCCTCCAGATCCTCTACGGCCTCCTCAACCGCGAACCCTCCATCGCCGCCGAACGCGTCTTCGCCCCGTGGAGCGACATGGAAGCCCGCATGCGCGCCGCCGGCGTCCCCCTCTTCTCGATGGAATCCAAAACCCCCGTCCGCGCCTTCGACATCCTCGGGTTCTCCCTCCAGTACGAATTGTCCTTCACCAACGTCATCAACATGCTCGACCTCGCCGGCATCCCGCTCCGCTCCGCCGACCGGGGAGCAAAGGACCCCCTCGTCATCGGCGGCGGCTCCTGCTCCTTCGCCCCCGAACCCATCGCGGAATTCGTGGACCTCTTCATCCTCGGCGACGGCGAAGACCGCATCCTCGACCTCGCCAACGCCGTCGCAGAACTCCGCGGGAAATTCCAGAACCGCCGCGATTACGTGCGCGAGCTCGTGAAGCGCATCCCGAATGTCTACGCGCCGTCGCTCTACGACGCCGAGTACACGCCCGACGGACGGCTGGCCTCGACGCTGCCGAACTGCGACGAAGCGCCGCTCTTCGTGCACCGCGCGCAGGTCTCCGACTTCGAAAACTCGTTCTTCCCGACTCGGCCGATCGTGCCGGCCATCGAGTGCGTCCACGAACGCATCAACCTCGAGGTCATGCGCGGCTGCCCCCACGCGTGCCGCTTCTGCCAGGCCGGGATGATCAAGCTGCCGGTGCGGGCGCGGAGCGTCGAGACGCTGGTGAAGTACGCGCTGGAGACGTACCGGGGGACGGGGTACGACGAGATCGCGCTGACGTCGCTCTCGACCGCGGACTACCCTCACCTGGAAGAGCTGGTCGCGCGGCTGAAGCAGGAGTTCGACGGCCGCATGGTCGGCATTTCGCTCCCGAGCCTCCGCGTCAACGAACGCATCCGCAACATCCCCGGCATTCTCAACACGATCCGCAAGGCCGGCTTCACCATGGCGCCCGAGGCCGGCACCGAGCGCATGCGCAAGGTCATCCACAAGCTCATCAAGGACGAGGACCTCTACGCCGCCGCCACCGCCGCCTACCGCGAGGGCTGGGACGTCATCAAGGTCTACTACATGATCGGCCTGCCGCACGAGACCGACGCCGACATCGACGCCACCTGCGAGGCCATCATCAAGACCTCCCAGTGCGCCCGCGCCTCCACCAACCGCGACGGCGAGCTCAACGTCACCGTGTCGCCGTTCGTGCCCAAGGCCCACACCCCGTTCCAGTGGGAAGCGATGGCCACGGAGCAGCGCTTCAAGGACATCCGCCAGCGCATGCACTCCAAAATCCGCTCCCGCAAGATCCACCTCAAGGTCCACGACCCCGAGCGCGCCTACATCGAGGGCGTCGTCTCCCGCGGCGATCGCCGGCTCGCGCCGGTGCTCGTCGAGGCTGTGAAGAGCGGCTGCACGTTCGACGCGTGGGACGAGAAGTTCGACTACCGGCGCTGGCTGGACGTCTTCGCCCGCTGCGGCGTGGACCCCGACGCCCACAACCTCCGGGAGCGCGGCGAGGACGAGGTCTTCTCGTGGGACCACCTGGATGGCGGGCCGCCGAAGAGGACCTTGCTGCGGAGCCGGGTGAAGGCGGAGGCGCTGGCGGAGGCGTATACGGCGTAGCTGTTCGGCGCCGAGGCAGGCTCGCACGCTGGCCCCTTCGCCCCCGATCCGGGCGGCCGACGCCCCGGTTGAAGCCCGGTCGGCCCAAATCAGCCGTCCGAGCCCGCCGCGGCGAACGAAGGATGTTCAAGGCCGAATCCTGAACGCCTTCCCCTTGGATGTTCGCAGGACTGAGAAGTGCCGCTTATCGAGCGTCAGAATGTCCCTCGCGCCTGTTCGCTCGGCCAGCACGACCAGGGAGGCGTCGGCCAGGCCGATTTCCAGGGTCTCCCAGCGTTCCATCACCTCCGCGGCGCGCTCGACATCGGAAGCCTCGAAGGTTTCCAGGCGGTACGCGCCGCCCGCAACTTCCTCGAGCAGGGCGCGCTGCTGTGCGGATCCGACCCGCGTCGCGAGGAGGTAATCCAGCTCGGCCAGCACGAACGGCGAGAGGACGAAGGGACCGCGATCGGCCTCGAGGGCAGCCCTGCACGCCTCGTGACGCTTCTCGCGGGCGTCCATCGCCGCCAGGAGGCCGCTGGTGTCCAGCAGGATCAACGCGTTCCGAACCCGCGAAGGGCCTCGTCAACGCGTTCGGCGAGGTTCCCCCGCTTGCTGGTGAACAGGGGGAGCTTCGGGCGGGGTGCGTTGTGGAGGGAGGTGAACTGCCGCAGGGCCTCGCGGACCACGACGGCCTCGCTGCAGCCGCGGGCGCGGGCGGCCCGTTCGAGGGCGCGCTTGAGGTCTTCGGGGAGGTAGAGGGTGGTTCTGAACATGCCATACATGGTGCCATATGTGCCGGTTGCCGCCAACCCGATTTCATCGCGGATCATCGTCCTCCCTCCTTCGCCGCCTGCCAGTCGTCCCTCGCCGCGGACAGGCGCTGCCGTATCTCCGACTCGAACTCCGCCAGGTCCCGATCGAGTTGTTCCAGAACCGGTCCGGCGGCACGAGAGCAGGCGGGCACCGCGCCGCGGGCGAACTCGACGCCGCGCAGGGCCCGCTTCAGCTGGACGACGATGAGGCCGAAGGGCGTGTCGAATTCGGACTCCTCGTCGTCGTTGGAAATGGCCTGCGAGAGGCCGCCGGCCATTTCGAGGACGCCGGCGCAGAACACGTCCTCGGGGGAAAGCGGCCTGCGGGCGCCCTGGACGGCGTTCATCGCCCTGACGACGACTTCCTGGGAACGTTCGACGAGGGGCGGGAAGCGGAACTCGCGCGGAGCGGACTCGGGAACGGCGTCGTCGAGAGGCGGGTCCCAGGCTTCTTCCGCGTCGTCCTCCTCCGCCTCGGCGTCCTCCTCCATTCCCGGAGGGTTCGCAATCCCTTCGGTCTCCAGCGCCTGCTCGAACGCCTTTCCATGCTCTTCTCCGCCCGCGACCGCGATCTCGATCGAGCGCCGGAGACCGGCGTTGCGTCGCAGGTTTCGCCTCTGGAACGCATCCCACTCGGCCTCCGTGCCGCTCGCGCGGCTGTCGGCCCACTCGGGATCGTCCTGGCCGACGCTCGGGCGCTTCGACTCGGGGAGGGCGATCAGCCTGCGGATGCGCTGGCGGACGGCCACGGGGCGCTCGACGGCCTCTCCGCGAATCTCGAGTCCCGGGAGGAACTCGTCGCGAAGGGCCTCGAGGACTTCCAGCAGCACGGCCCTGTCGTGGTCCGGCGCGAACCGCACGTCGGCCGAAACCCAGCCGTCCGCTTCAGCGCACTCGCCCGGAAGCGTGGCGAGACTCCCGTCGCGGAGGACGGCGAACGGCAGGCGGCCGAGGCCGGGAGCCAGGTCGAGAAGCCCGCCGCGGGCGCGGTCCTCGGGATCGAGCGGGTGGAACTGGCCGCCAAACTCCAGAGCGAACTCGAGAAGCGCTTCCTCGAGGGCGTCGATGCGGGCGGGATCTGCGAGGCGTCCGCGCCAGGAAACGGAGGTGGACATGGGAGGCTCCTTTATTCGAACCAGTTTTCGATGCGAAGCGTCTCGATCTGGCGAAAGTCACGGACGTTCCCGGTCACGAGAGTGAGGTCGTGAGCGAGCGCGGTGGCGCCGATGATGAGGTCGATCCGGGGCGGTATCAGGCCGCAGCGACCGAGCCGGGCATCGATGTCCCCGGCACGAAGGGCCTCCCGCGACGAGAAATCCAGGACGGTCAGGTTTCGGAGAATGACGCGCTCGACGAGATTCCACGAAGCGACCGGGTCGGCGGTGCGTTCGGTTCCCTGCCGGATTTCCATGAGGACGGCGGCGCTCGTGTTGTAAGAGCCGGTTTGAAGACCGCGCAGGCGCTCGACGACGGCTCGATTCGGCTTTCGAAGCGTCAGCTGAAGCAGGACGTTCGTGTCGAACAGGTACATCACGCCTCCGGGAACTGGGGGGTGCCGCGAGCGGGGTCGGATTTCCGGCGTTTCTCGATGTCTTTCATGATGGCCCAGAACGGGTCGTCGTCGGGGAACGTGAACCGGGGATCCCACCGGGGGCCGATTTCCTTTTCGCAGGGCAGGAGGCGCACGAGCGGTTTGCCGCGACGGGCGATGGTGATGGGCTTTCCGGTTCTCAGGACGCGATTGATGAGCGCGATGAGATTCCGTTTGGCGTCGGCGACACCGACCGTGTCCGGCGGGAGTTTCAAGGGGGCTCTTTTCATATGGTCATTATGACCATCTGAAAGAACGGACTCAAGGGCGAACATAAGCTTCTCCTTCGCGCTTCGCCCTTCCCCTCCGCTCCAGCGATTCCAGCGCGCGCTCGACCTCTTCGTGGCCCATCCCCGTCTCTTCCGCCAGGTCGCCCGCCGCCCGCGCCCCGCCGGCCAGCGCTTCCAGCACCCGGTCCTCCACGGCGGTGAGCGGCGTGGACGTCCGCGCGAACCCGATCTCCTCGAGGATGTCGTCGGCGGAGGCCGCGAGCTTGGCGCCCTGCTTGATGAGGTTGTGGCAGCCGACGGAAGCGGGGTTGCCGATGGGGCCGGGGACGGCGAAGACTTCCTTGCCCTGTTCGACGGCCCAGTCGGCGGTGATGAGCGCGCCGGAGGTTTCGCCAGACTCGACGACGACGGTGCCGAGGCCGAGGGCGGCGATGAGGCGGTTGCGGCGCGGGAAGTGGACGGCGTTGGGTTCGGCGCGGAGGGGGAATTCGGAGAGGAGGCAGCCGCGGGTGGTGATACGGGAAGCGAGCGAGGCGTTGTCCTCGGGGTAGACGCGCAGGACGCCGCTTCCCAGGACGGCGATCGTGCGTCCGGCGCGCAGGGCGCCGCGGTGGGCGGCGGTGTCGATGCCGCGGGCGAGGCCGGAGACGACGGTCATGCCGGCCTCGGCGAGGTCGCGGGCGAGGCGTTCGGCGGCGGAGAGGCCGTAAGGGGTGGCCTCGCGTGTGCCGACGAGGGAGACGGCCGCGGCGTCTTCGGGCAGCAGCGTGCCGCGGACGTAGAGGACGAGGGGCGCGTCGTACAGCACGCGGAAGCCGGGGGGCGTTTCGGGGTCGTCGTACGGGATCAGCCGCACGCCGGACTTCTTCGCGTCCTCGAGTTCGCGGACGCCGACCCGCTCGGCCAGCACGCGCCGCAGGTCGCCCGCCGCGGAGTGCCCGACGCCGTCAACCTCGGCGAGGGCGTGTTCGGAAGCGCGTTCGATGCCGGCCAGGGACCCGAACCGGTCGAGGAGCCGTCGGAGCAGCACGCACCCGACGCGTTCGCTGGCATTGAGGGAGACAAGGATTTCGAGATCGTTCATGGGAGCCCGTGAGAATTCAACCCTGAGGATCCGCCGTGAATCCGCGCCAACGTCCCCGGAATCAATCAACGCACGAATCCTACCCCACAAAACGCACCATGTCAACCACACCCGATGATATTTCTTTCATTCTCAATACTGCCCACTGCCCCCCAGCTCACTGCCCTCGGCCGGTCCCCTTCACCGCCGCTTCCCAGGCCGCGCTCACCGCCGTTTCCTCGATATCGCCGGCCACTCGCGCCTTCCCGATCCGGTCGCATACCACGTACCGCACCTTCCCGCCCTTCACCTTCTTGTCCCCCGCCGCGATCCGCTTCAACGCCTCCGGGCTCAGCCCCTGCGCCCGATCCGGCAGCCCCAGCGCCTTGACCAGCGCCCGCACCCGCGGCTCCACCCCGCCGTTCCCCGCCAGGGTCGCCGCCGCGCACAGCCCGATCGCGACCGCTTCCCCGTGCAGGTACCGCTTGTACCCGGTCGCCGCTTCGATCGCGTGCCCGAACGTGTGCCCCAGGTTGAGCAGCATCCGCGGCCCGCCCTCGCGCTCGTCCTCGGCCACGACGCGCGCCTTGTGGGCGACACAGCGGGCGACGATGGTTTCGAGAAGCGCCGGCCGGCGGAGGAGGATATCGCCGGCGTTTTTCTCGAGGAGGGTGAACAGCGCGAGGTCGCCGATGAGCCCGTACTTGACGACCTCGGCGAGGCCGGCGCGGAAGTCGCGGTCGGGAAGGGTCTTGAGGGTGTCGAGGTCGGAGAGGACGAGGCGGGGCTGGTGGAAGGCGCCGACGAGGTTTTTTCCCTGGCGGAGGTTGATGCCGGTTTTGCCGCCGATGGCGGCGTCCACCATGGCGAGGAGCGTGGTGGGAACCTGCACGAGGTCGATTCCGCGGTTCCAGGTGGCGGCGGCAAACCCGGCGAGGTCGCCGACGACGCCTCCGCCGACGGCGACGACGATCGAATCCCGGCCCGCCTTGGCGGTCGCCAGCGCGGCCCACAGGCCCTCGAGCCGCTGGAGCGACTTCGAAGTTTCGCCCTGGGGGACGATCGCCGTGCGCGTCTGGAACCCTGCGGCTTCGAGGGAAGCGGCGGCGGCGCGTCCGTAGCGCGGCTCGGTGTTTTTATCGGCGACGACGAGCGCGAAACCCGTGCGGGCGAGAGCCGAGCGGACGCGGCGCCCGAGCGCGGGCAGGAGACCGCGGCCGATGGCCACGGCGTAAGAACGCTCCCCGAGCCTGACATTGACGGTGGCCATGGGTGCGACGCTACAGGGGCCGCCTATAGAGTGTCAAGGCGCTCCCCTGCCAACGAAAAAAGGCGCGGCTTTTGGCCGCGCCTGGGAAACCCTCCTGAAACCGGCTTACTGCGCTTCCTGCTCCTCCGTCTCGTCGATCGTCTCGTCCTTCGGGCGGGCGCGATACTTGTCCCAGAGCGCTGCGCCGAGCGCCTTCTTCATGAACTCCGGGCTGTAGAAACCGAACTCCTCCAGGAACGCCTTGAGCGAGTCGATCCGTGCGTAGGCCTTTTCCGCGCCGCGGGCCTTGGAAATGTCGTCCAGGAATCCCTTCACCTTGGCCCGGAAGTCGGAGTTGTGCGCCTCGTAGCCCTCGAGGGACTCGATGTCGTGCACGAACTCGTCGTTGGAAGCCTTGGTGCGGGCGGCGAAGGCCTTCTTGCCCTCGTCCATGAGGCGGCGGTAGGCGCCCTCGCGGTAGAGGCCGATTTCCTGCAGCTTCTTGCGAAGCAGCGGGGCCATGGCGAGCTTGCCTTTCCGAACCTCATCACGCAGGAACATGACGGCCGCGACGGCGTCCTTGGGCGTGGGTGCGAAGGTTTTGCTTTCCATGGCGTCCTCCTTCCGGGGATGGGCGCGAAACGGCGGGAACTTCATGACTGTAAGACGCTTGCGGGTTCAGCGAAGTTTGCTTTTCTTCGAATTCTTAAGAATGCAATCTGGATGCCGGGCTCCGCGAATGTTGGGGTGTGGGGCTAACGCAGCGCAAACTATTTCGTCACATGGCTTTACGAAGAACAGCCACGTCTCACGGCCGGACGCCTCCTGAGGCAGAAGTGTCCTTTTCAGTAAACACTTGTACGTCGGTTGCCATTTCTTGCTTCAAAGGACTCAATCCACGCCCGAACGTTTCAGCCCTCCGCCCCCGTATAATCCCCCCATGCCATCCCCCGGCATCAGCGTCTCCCCAGAACTCGACACCGATCGCGAAACCCGCCTCGCGCCCCTCTACCACGTCATCCTCATCGACGACCAGCTGCACACCTACGAGTACGTCATCGACATGGTCACCCACGTGTTCCGGAAGTCGTGGGAAGCGGCGCTCAAGCATGCGGTCGAGGTGGATTCGACGGGGCGGACGATCCTGCAGACCTGCGCGCTGGAGGTGGCGGAGCTGAAGCGGAACCAGGTCAAGTCCTACGGGGGCGACTTCCGCCTGGGGTCCTCGACGTCCATGAACGCGGAAATCGAGATGGCCGAGTAGCCCTTATCCGCGGCCGTTTCCGCGCCATCCGCCGTTATCCGCGAATTCCTTTCGCTTCCGAACCCGCAACCCCCAACACCGTCTTCAGCACGGCGTCAAACATCCCCGCCGTGAGCCTCCCGGTGTTCGTGTTCTGTCTCGACACGTGGTACGTATCCACCAGCACCGGCCGCCCCGCCACTCGATGCACCGCCCCGTGCGCAAATGGCCACCGCGCCAGCGTCTCCCCCCAGATTCTCAGCACCGCGTCGTGGCCGATCCGTCCGATCGCCAGCAGCACGCGCGCGTTCCGGAGCAGCCCCAGCTCCTTCTCCAGCCACGGCCGGCACGCTTCCAGCTCCCCCGGCGTCGGCTTGTTCCCCGGCGGCGCGCACCGCGCGGCGGCCGTGATCCAGCAGTCGCGCAGTTCCAGCCCGTCGCCGCGCCCCGTCGCCCGCGACTGCGAGGCGAGCCCCGCGCGGTGAAGCGCCGGGTACAGGAAGTCCCCGCTCGCGTCCCCCGTGAACATCCGCCCCGTCCGGTTCGACCCGTGCGCCCCCGGCGCCAGCCCCACCAGCACGATCCGCGCCCCCTCGTCCCCGAACCCCGGCACCGGCCGCGCCCAGTACGCCTCCCCCGCATGCCGCCGCGGCGGCTTCTCCGCGGATGCCCGCCGGTGCTTCACCAGCCTCGGGCACTTCTCGCACCGGCAGATCTCCCGCGTCAGCCCCGCCAGGCTCACTTGTCGTCCTCTTTCTTTGCCTCCTCCTCCGTCGCCGCCTCCATCTCGATCCCGTTGACCAGTCCCTTCACCACTCCCCCGTCGTCCGTGATCCAGAGTGTCTGCTGGTTCTCGTCGTCCGCCGTCGAGACGTACTTGCGCGCAGACACCGCCTTGCCGCCGACCGTCACGGCTTCTTCTCCCTTCATGTCGAAGCGCACCGTGGTCAGCCGGGAGCTTCCGAGGAGATCCCAGGTCGAGAACTCGACGCTGTCGAGCCGCGCGCGGCTGGCTCGCTCGACGAGGAGGGGGAGAAGCGACTTCGGGACGACGGCGCCGCGCGTGGGACCGCTGAGAGGCTTGGAGTCGGTCGGCGCGGGGTACTCCTCACCGTCGATCAGGAGGCGCTTGAACGAGACCAGCGTGCCGCTGAAGCTGGCGGTCAGGTGGATCCTGGCCCCGCTGGAGACCATGCCGATTTCCGCGTCGTAGGGGCCTGCGAGGAGCGCGTCCGGGCAGACGAACGTGGCATCGAGATCGCCGGTGGCGACCTGGCCGGCGCTCCCCGCGGCGCCGACGGCGAACGTCCATCGGCCGGTTTCGTCCACCGACGCCGCCATGCGCTCCCACCCGCAGCGCAGGCCGTTCTGCCGCTTCGCGTACCACCGCGTCTTCCCCAGGCCCCCCAGTTCCTTCCGGCCGAACGCCGGATCAAGCCATCGGCAGATCGACTCGATCCGCGCGCGGCAGCGCTCGTCCTTCTCGCTTTCGAGAGCGATTCGAAGAGCGGGCAGCGAGTCGGGCGAGGAGAGGAGCGCGAGAAGGGCGTCCCCGGAGGTCGTGGGGTCGGGCGAGCGAAGCGCAACGAGGCGGGTCTCGAGGGCCCGGCGTTCGACGGAAGCGGCGTCCCAGCCGGAAGCGAGCCAGGCGTCGCGGGACATGGCGACGAGGGAGTAACCCGGGTAGTCCATTTTCACGAGGCCGTCGGCGTCGGAGATCCAGAAGCGTTCGGCGGAGCCGTCCTGTGCGGCGTAGCGCCGGGTTTTGCGAAGGGTGCCACGGACATCCATCTCCTCTTCGCCCTCGAACGCGACGCGGAAGTTGCGGACGCGCCGGGACGCTTCGCCTCCCAGCCGCCACGCCTGGAGCCGGAGCGCGGGGAGTCGGCAGAGGGAAGCCCGTTCGACGAGGGCGGACAGGCAGGCGTCGAAAGTCGGCGGGGCGCCCTCGCGCTCCGGGAACTGGACGCGCCAGGAGTCTTCCGGCGGGGGCGGCGTTCCGGCGAGGATCTGGACGGCCGGGTGGCCGGTCGTGAGGTCCACGCGCCAGCGCGCGACATTTCCGTCCTCGTCCACGAGCTTGAATTCGCCGGCGAGCGGGGAGAGGAAGGGGTCGAACAGGGTGGTTCCGCTCCACGCGGCGTGAGCCGGAGCGACGGCGCCCCCGATGGCGAATTCGCCGCTCCAGGAGAGCGCGGGGCGGCCGCCGGCCGTGGCGGGGGTGGCGCCGAAGCGTTCCGCGCCGACGGAGCGGCCGTTCTCCAGGACCTCGAAGTACTTCTCGCCCCAGAGGCGAGCAACGTTGTCGCGCGAGAAATCGGGATCGAGCCAGTTGGCGCAGCGGCCGAGGCGCAGCTTCAGGTCTTCGTCCGTGGCGGCCTTAAGCGCCTCGCGCACCGGGCCGAGCCCGTCTGCGCGGCGCAGGACCGCGAGCTCCGCATCGTCGCGCGCGGCCCCCGGCTCGGCCTGGACGAGCGCCTCGACGCAGGCGCGGGCCTCCTTGCGCCGCATGCTGGCCGGATCGAGGCCGGCGGCCAGCGCCGTCGCCTCGTCGCACTTCGTCAGCTCGATGCGGTCGATCACGGCGCGAACCAGCCCTTCCCGGTCCGAGATCCAGTACGAGGCCGCGGGAGATCCGCTCGCGGGCTCCTGCACGTACTTGCGGGCGGAAACCTTCCGGCCGCCGAGATCGACCTGCTCGTTCCCGGCGAATTTCAGCGCGTACTGCGGGCACCGCAGGCCGTCGTCTTCCATGAAGACATTGGCGCCGAATGAGAGACGGTCGATCCGTGCGAGGGAAGCGCGCTCGACGCGTTCCGCGACCAGCGCGTCCAGCGTGAACGGGCCCTCGTCCTCGCGCTCCAGCGGCCGGGACGGACGCGAGCGGCGCGGGTAGTCCCTCAGGCGCGCCGCGTTCTCGACGACGTCCACCCGGATTTCCGCGCCCTTCCAGGCGTAACGCACCCTCACGAGGCCCTCCGCCCCCTCGACCGCGAGTTCCGCATCGACGGGCGTCAGGTGAACGTCGTTCCTCGCGCGCAGTTCGAGCCGGGCGTGCTCGGGCATGGCGCCGCCCATCAGCGCATCGCTCTCATGCACGAACTTCCAGGTCGCCATCCCCGCGTCGTCCTCCAGCACCACCCGCTGGTGCTCGACGCCGACGATCTCGCCGTCCTCGCGCATCAGGAACCAGCGGTCCTTCCACACCGCTTCCAGCGGCGCGCATTTCGCCTGAAGCGCCAGCCATTCCACGATCGGCCCGAGCCGCGCCCTCACCTCGGCGTCCGTCGCCGCCGCCAGCACCTTTTCCGCCCGCTCGAGCGCCCCCGGCCCCGCGTTCCATAGGAATTTCTCCGCGGCCTCCCGCTTCTGCGCGTCGTCCGCACCAAGATCCGCCAGCGCGTCGTCCACGGCGTCGCCGGCGAAGGCGGGAAGGGCTGTCAGGACGGCAATGGCGAGCAGCAGGGCGCGCATGGGAGCCTCGGAGTGGGGAACTCGCGGGCCATTCTGCCGTCTCCTCTCAGATTTCGCGGCGTCCTTTCATTTCTTCACGGGCAAAGCCGCTTCGCGTACAAGGTCGCGATGCCCCTCCCCGCCACCCTGCGCCTCCTCCCCCCGATGGCGGCGGCGATTGCGCGGGGGGACGAAGCGGCGACCGCCCGGGCGGCGAGGGCTGCGCGGCGCGGCGGGGTGTCGGCGGAAGCGATCTTCGAGGCGGCGCTGCAGATGTACCTGTTCGCGGGGTATCCGCGGGCGATCATCGGGCTGGCGGCGGTGGCGAAGGCGATCGGGCCGGCGCGGAAGCCGCTGACTCCGGGCGGGGTCGGCGGGTGGGCGAAGCGCGGGATCCGGCTGTGCCGGCGGATCTACGGGCGATCGACCGGACGGATGCTGGAGAACATGCGCGGGCTGCACCCCGCGCTCGCGGAATGGATCGTCTGGGAGGGCTACGGCAAGGTCCTGTCGCGCCCCGGGCTCACCGCGGCCGAACGCGAGGCCTGCGCGGTCGCTTCCCTTTCGGCCCTCCGCGCCTGGCCGCAGCTCGAAAGCCACGCCCGCGGCGCCCTTCGCGTCGGCCTTCCCGCGGCCGCCCTCCGCCGCGCGGCAGGCCCTTCCACCCAGGCCCGCAGAATCGTCCGGGCGGCCGAAGTTGAAATTCTCTCCAACCCGAAGGCCGGAAAGTCGTAAAAGAGGGGTCCCCGGCGGGCCGGTGCCCGCCCCAAGCGGAGAAAACGATGCGCGCATTCCTTTTCGGGCTCGTGCTGGCGGTGATGGCGACGCCTGCGATGGCGCAGGGCATTGACGCGCTGAACGATGAGCCGCCGCACATCGGGCCGAGCGAGACGGAAAACGTGGTCGGGAAGATGACGCAGAAGCTGGCGCGCGGGTTCGTGAACATCGTGACGTGCATCGGGGAGATCCCGAACCAGATGGTGAAGGTGGGGCATGCGAAGGGATTCTGGGCGGGGATTTCGCTCGGGTTCCTGAAGGGGCTGGGGATGATGATCGTGCGGTTCGGCGCGGGGGCGTTCGACATGGTGTTCTTCCTGTCGCCGTGGCCGGACGACTGGAAGCCGGTGCTCGAGCCCGAATACGTGTGGGATTAGGACGGGGTTGGGCGGATAGCTAGACTGGGGCGCGGATGAAGCGCCTCCTGCTGGCCTGGGCCTTTCTCGTCGCTGCGGCGGTTCCCGCCGCGGCCGACCGCGCCGCCGCCGAGGCAGCCGTGCGCGACGGGGACGCGGCGCTTCAGGCAAAGAAGCTCGATGGCGCGATCGCTGCGTACTCCCGCGCCGTTGACGCCGACCCCGGATGGGGGCAGGCCTACGGGAAGCGCGGCGTCGCCAAGTACCGCGCGTCGCTGTTCACGGCGGCGCTGGAGGATCTCGGGGTTGCGAAGTCGCTCGAGCCCGGCGTGAAGGACTGGATGTTCTGGCGGGCGCAGGCGTACCTCTACCTCGACCGGCCTGTGGAGATGCTCGAGGAAACCGAGGCGCTTCATAAGGCCTTCCCCGACGACCGCGACGCGCGGTCGCTGTACGGGCGGGCGCTGATCCGGGCGGGCGACGTGGACGGCGGGATCGCGCAGCAGGAGAAGGCGTTCGAGGAATCGCGCGGGGACGCGCAGTTGCCGATCCGCACGGAGGGGTACCAGCGGCGGGCGGACTGGAAGCGGATGCAGGAGGCGGCGGAGGGGCCGATCAAGGGGGGCGCGCCGAGCACGATCCTGCATTTTCACCTGGTGGTGGCGCTGGTGGAGCGCGGCGATTTCGCGGGTGCGGACGCGGCGGCGAAGGTGCTGGCGGCGCGCGGGCCGAGCGTGACGGCCTCGATGGCGCGGCTGTACCTCGAGTGCTCGCCCGACGCCGGCGCCTTCTTCAACGCCGCCGCCACGAAGGACGACATCGACTCCGTGCTCGCGAGCTCGAGCAACGCCGAGGCCATCAACGCCGCCGCACGCGCGCTGTTTCTCGCGGGGCGCGAGCGGGAAGCACTGAACGTCCTCGAGACGCGCGGCCGCCGGACGAACTTCGAGACGCTGTTCTGGACCGGCGCGGCGCAGTGGAAGCTCGGGCGCTTCGCCGAGGCGAAGGCCGCGCTCGCCGACGCGCGCCGCTTCAATCCGTACCTCGCGAAGCACTCGATCCGTGTGGCGGGCTTCGACGCGTTCGTGATCGCGGTGGACCGCGAGCTGCAGGGCGAGGGTGCGCAGCCGGAACGGCTCAAGCTCGGCCGCGAACAGGCGGTGCACCTCCTGACGGTCGCTGAGATTGAAGCGCTGGTGCGGCGGTACCGGTTCCAGCGCGCGGCGACGGAGTACGAGACGCTGCTGCCGACGCTGAAGAGCGCGCTTCGCAAGGCGGAGGTCGAAGAGCGGCTGCCGCAGGTCAAGGGGATGGCGGGCGCGCTGGCGAAACTCGTCGCGGGCGTGAACAGCAGCAAGCTCAAGCTCAAGACGAAAGTCGGCAAGACCGACCTCACCATCACGAAGGCCGACCCCGAGGCGTTCGACTTCGCGATCGCCGGCGGGCAGGGGCGCTTCCCGTGGGCCTATCTCGACCCGGACGTCTTCTGCGACCTCGCGACGCAGGCGGGGCTGACCGCCGACGAGACGTACGGCCTGGGCTGCCTCGCCTGGGACGCCGGCCTCCGCGACCGCGCCGCGGCGCTCTTCGCGGAAGTCTGGAAGTCCAAGGGGGCGCTTCGCAAGGGCATCACCGCCTTCATCGCGCGCCGCCGGGGTGTCGCGGCGCCGGAGGAAGGGTTCGTGTGGTTCCGGGGGCAGTACGCGACGAAGGAAGAGAAGGCGAATCTGGAGAAGGGTCTGTTGCCCTGGGAGGGCGGCTGGGTGCCGGCGAAGGACCGGGAGCAGCTGGCCAAGGGGATGGTGCAGGTGGACGGGAAGTGGCTTCCGGGGGACGAGGCGAAGCTGCTGGCGCGGGGGTTCCGGAAGCTGGACGGGAAGTGGGTGACGGCGGAGGACTGGGACGAGCACCACAAGAAGTGGGACAACGCGTGGGTGGAGGAGACGGCGCACTACACGGTGCGCACGAACGAGTCGGAGTCGTTCGCGAAGGAGCTGGCGGGGCTGATGGAGCCGGCGTACGAGGCATACAAGACTTACTACGGCGGCGCGGAGCCGAAGCTGGCGTCGAAGGAGAAGATGACGCTCTTCGCGTTCCGGACGTACGACGATTACCGGCGCTACTGCGTGGAGAAGAAAGCGGAGGACCACCTCGGCGCGGCGGGGTTTGCGACGAGCGACTCGCTGGTGGTCGTGGGCTGGAACAAGACGGGCAACCGCGTGCAGTTCCTGCAGACGATGGCGCACGAGGGGGCGCACCTGTACTGGTTCCGCGTCGCGCCCGGCGCGAAGGCCGCGAGCTGGTTCGCGGAGGGGATGGCGACGTACTTCGAAGGGTTCGACTGGGACGGCAAGGCGTGGACGTTCGGCGCGGTGCCGGACAGCCGCCTGCCGCGCATCCGCGACGCGATGCAGGACGGCAGGCACATCCCGCTGGCGGACCTGTGGAAAGGCGACGCGCTCGCGCTGATCAACAACGACGCGCAGAAGGCGCTGCTGTTCTACTCCGAATGCTGGGCGCTGAACTACTACCTCACCGAGACCAGCAACACGGCCTACCGCGCGGCCTGGGTGGAGTACCGCAAGGCGGTCACGGCCGGCAGGGACGAGCCGCTCTCGAAATTCATCCCGGACATGGACAAGCTGGAGAAGGACTGGGTGAGGTTCGTGACAGGCCTCTGAGCGCGAAGAGAAGCGCGGTGGGCCAGGCTACGTCGGCCTGGTTACGGTTGTTGCGTGGCTTATCGTCTGAGGGCCGACTCCGCCCGGCCCACCGCGCTTCTCTTCGCGCTCAGAATGAAAACGACTTGCTCTGCGAACCGAGACGCCTATTCGGTGGAATAGAGAACACGCACTTCGCACTTGTGAAGCGTGACCTTCACGCCCGCGGGCAGTTTCAGCGCGAATCCTCCGCTCCCCGGGCCGCGGAGCCAGGGGCGCGGCGAACCCAGCTCGCGCCCGGCCGCCGTCATCTTCGCCTTGCCCCCGAACACCGAGAACTCGACGGTCTGGCGAGCCCCGGCCTTCAGCGTCCCCCCCTTCACCAAAGGGCCCAGGTCGTACGTGAACTGCGCCTCCCCCTTGGGATGCTTGCGGGCCAGGATCGAAAACCCGGACCCTTCGTCCAGCGTGAAGTCCATTTTCACCGTGTAGTCGCGCCAGGGCATCACCCTGATTGTCTCGAACACGCCGACCTTCTCCGAAGCGTTGTCGAGCACAAGCGCGCCGCCATCCCGCGTCGTCGCAACCCAGGCTCGAGGAGTGGATGGTGGAGGAACTCGGGAAAGGGCCCCGCAAGTAGGCGGCGACGTCCCTTATCTGCTGTGGGCCATCGTCAGTGTCCCCGGGGCATGCACGGCCTCACCGAGCTGGCTTGCCCCGTCCCCCTGGAACTCGAAGACGAGGTAGAGCGCGGGGTTCTTCCCCGGGTTCACCATGCCGTGCGGAACCCCGGCGGGGATGTACAGCACGCCGTGAGGCTCGACACGGAGGCCCGCGCTTTCCACGAGCCCCTCGAGGACCACGATCGCGATGTCGTGCGAATCGGAGTGGGCCGCATAGCCGCCCCCGGGCATCAGGATCGTCGAGTGGCAGTGAAGCTTCTCGAGGTAGCGCGTCGGGGATTCCAGGATCCGCCGCTTGCGGATCCCGTGCGCGGGGTTCGGCGCCACATCGCTGGTCCGCGCCGCGTATTCCACGAACACGCGCCCCAACGCTCCCTTCTCGCCCCGGTCCCCCGAACGCCACCGGAACATCAGGTAGCTGAGCGTTGAAGTGCCGGTGTTGACGATGGTGTGCTCGCTGAACGGCGGATAGAAAATCAGGCAGCCGGGTTCCGCGGCCAGGTGGCCGTAACGGGCCTCGGGTCCGGGCGCGCGCAGGACCAGCTCCGCCTGCCCGTCCAGCACCATGAGAATCTCTTCCTCGGCATGCGCATGAGGCGGATGCGGCGACTTACCGGGCAGCAGCATCGAAGCATGGCACTCGAAATCCGCGACCATCCCCGTCGACCCGTGCAGGATCGGGAAGGACCGGAACGGCCGGCCCGCCGGGTCCCGAAGCGGCGTCTGGAGTGCCTGGGCCTGGAGCCCGAGCCTGGGACGCAGGTTGCCCCGGACGGCCACATCGGCATCCTTCCCGGGCCTCGCGGGACCCGAGGTCGTAAACGGGACGGGCAGCTCCAGACGCTCCGGATTGGCGGGACACATCCCGCAGTACGACTCCGCCTTCCGCCCAAGAAACTCCGCGAGCTCCGCATCCGAGCAGGTGGGAGGAAGCGGCTCATACTTCAGGTAGGGCGACCACGCCGCCGAAAGCCCGACCTTCGCGTGCTGCATCCCGAGGTACGCAAGCGGGGCACACTTCCAGAGCTTGCCTTCGTGCAGCTGGGGCGTGTGCCGGGCGGCACAGTGCGCCCAGCTCTCCTGCGGCAGTCCGTCCTCGTAGGGCCGCATGTCGCTTCCCGAACCCTGGTACCTCCGCGTCCATTTCTCAAACGACCGCTCGACCTTGACCTCGATCCCCAGGTCCCGGGACCACGCATCGGTCAGCTCGAAGATAGGGTCGAGCTTCTCGCGGTACTCCGGGCTGTCGTGGTGGACCGAGATGAGGAGGGAGAAGTCGGGGTCGGCCGCGAGGACCGCGGGAAGCTCCGGATGGCGGTGCAGGAACCACCCGTTGGTGACGAGGCGGATCTCTGTCCCGGGCCAGGTGCGCCGCGCGAGGCGCACGAATTCCGTGAGGTCGGGATGCAGGGTGGGCTCCCCGCCGAGCAGGGTGAAGCGCTCCGGGGTGACGCGCGATTTCCACGCGCTGAGCCACTCCTCCGCGTCGGCGAGCGAAACCAGGCCTTTGTGCCGGTGGTTCGAGTAGTGCGAACAGCTCTCGCAGCTGAGGTTGCACGCGTGGGCGACGTGCATTTCGAGGCGGCGGATCGCAAGCATGGCCGGAATGCTGCCCGTTCCGGCCCGCCAATTCAAGCGCGTCTCGACACCCTCACCGGCGCGGCGTCACCCCATGCGGAAACACGACGACCTTCAGCGACGCGTTCGCGCCGGCCACCATCTTGAAACCCGCCTGGGTGTCGTCCAGCGGGATCCGGTGCGAAATCATGTCCGCCACCGTCATCCGCTTCGAGGCCAGCGCTTCGATCGCCTCGCGGAAATCGTCCGGCGCGCCGGCGTACGTGCTGGTGACCGTGACGCCGTTCATCCAGAGGTCGTGGATCGGGAACGGGACGACCGCGCCGGGGTCGGGAAGCGCGAACAGGAGAAGGACGCTGCCGCGGGTGCAGCACGCGATGGCCTGCGTGTAGGCGGGAAGGGCCGCGGTGGTGACGACGACGATGTCGGCGCCCTTTTTCCCGCGGGCTTTTTCGAGAAGCGCGGGGACGTCCTCGCGGGCGCGGATGACGGCGTCGGCGCCGAACTTCTTTGCGGCGGCGAGGCGCCCCTCGTCCACGTCCGTCGTGGCGACGAACGAGGCGCCGAGCATGCGCGCCGCCTTCACGTGCAGCAGCCCCGAAAGGCCGCTTCCCATCACGAGCACCGAGCGCCCGGGGCGCATGCCGGCGATGCGGAGGCCGCGGAGGACGCAGGCGAGGGGTTCGACGAGGGAGCCTTCGTCGAAGGGGACGCTGTCGGGGAGGAGGAAGGTGCCGATGCGGGTCTGGAGGGCGGGGATGCGGACGAACTCGCAGAAGCCGCCGGGGTCGAAATGGGTGGAGCGCAGCGTGTCGCAGAGGGTGTGCTTGCCCTCGAGGCACAGCGGGCAGGTCATGCAGGGGACGTGGTGGGAGACGACGACGCGGTCGCCCGGGCGGAACGCGGTGACGCCGTCGCCGGCGACCTCGACCACGCCGGTGACTTCGTGCCCCAGGACGATCGGCGCCTTCTTGACGCGGTACCACTCCATGACGTCCGAGCCGCAGATGCCGCTCGCCATGATGCGGACGAGCAGTTCGCCGGGTCCGGCGGAAGGGCGCGGGCGCTCTTCGAGGCGGACGTCGTCGTTCCGGTAGTAGACGGCGGCGCGCATGGGGTCAGCGGGCCTTCCGGTTTTTCTCGGCGAGGTAGATGTCGTGGCCCTGCGCGACCGTGGCCTTCTCGTGCACGATGGCGCGCACGGCCTTGATCATCCCGACGGGGCAGTCGGACTGGAAGATGTTGCGCCCCATGTCCACGCCGCGGGCGCCGTCGCGAATCGCGTTGAACGTGAGCGCCAGCGCGTCTTTCTCCTCGAGCTTCTTGCCGCCCGCGATCACGACCGGCACGGGGCATCCGGCGACGACGCTCTCGAAGTTCTCGCACCAGTAGGTTTTGACGACGGAAGCGCCCATTTCCGCGGAGATGCGGCAGGCGAGGCCGAGGTAGCGCGCGTCACGGACCATTTCCTTGCCGACGGCGGTGACGGCGAGCACGGGGACGCCGACCTCGTTGGCGTCGTCCACGAGGTCGCTGAGGCTCTTGATCGTCTGCCGCTCGTGCGAGGACCCGACGAACACCGACAGCGCGACGCCGGCGACGTTGAGGCGCACCGCGTCGCGCATCGAAACCGTGAGGTTCTCGTCGCTCAGGTCTTCCTTGAGGATCGAAGTCCCGCCGGAGACGCGCAGCACGACGGGCACGTCCGTCGCAGCGTCCACGCAGCTCCGCAGCACGCCTCGCGTCACCATCAGCGTGTCGGCGTGCGGCAGAAGCGGCGCGAGGGTCTCCCCCGGCTTCACCAGCCCGGTCGTCGGCCCCTGGAAATACCCGTGATCGACCGCCAGCATCACCGTCCGCCCGTCCGCCGCGCTGAAAATCCGCGACAGACGGTTCTTCATGCCCCAGTCCACGGAGGCCCCCTTCGATGGATTGCGAATGAGTGTGGCGAGGCGGCAGATTACCAGAGGGGAGCGAGGGGGGGCAAGGAGGGCCGGGGGGCGGAGTGCATGGCCGGAATTGCGGGGTGGCCGGGAGCGGAAACAGCAAAAGCAAAACGGAGAACCCTCAAGGAAACGACAAACAGCAAACGACAAGCCGGTCAGCTCGTCGAGTCGCAGTGGTCGACCGGTTTGCCGTGTGGCGTCGACCGTGGATGTTTCTCTCCCTTCACCACTCACCACTGGCAACTGGCCACTGGCCGCTGGCCACTGGCCGCTGGCAACTGGCCACTGGCCGCTGGCCGCTGGCCACTATCCCTTCCCTGCCCTATCGTGCGCCCATGCCCCCCGCCCTGATCCTCACCGGCCCCACCGCCTCCGGAAAAACCGCCGTCGCGCTTCTCGTCGCCGCAAAGATCGGCGCCGAAATCCTCGCGATGGACTCCGCGACCGTCTACCGCGGCATGGACATCGGCACCGCCAAGCCGACCGCGGCCGACCGCGCGAGCGTCCCCCACCACCTCCTCGACATCGCCGACCCCGCCGATACCTTCTCCGTCGCCGACTGGCTCAAGGCCGCCCAGGCCGCCGAGCGCGACGTCACCGCGCGCGGCCGCAAAGCCCTCTTCGCCGGCGGCACGCCCCTCTACCTCAAGGCCCTCCAGGAAGGCCTCTTCGCCGGCCCCCCCCAGGACCCCGCCCTCCGCCGCGAACTCGAGGCGCTTCCAGACCTCCACGCCGAACTGGCGCGGGTGGACCCTGTGGCGGCGAAGCGGCTGCACGCGAACGACAAGAAGCGGCTGGTGCGGGCGCTGGAGGTTTTCCGGCTGACGGGGAAGCCGATTTCGGAGCACCAGACTCAGTGGGGGGCGCCTGCGAAGCGGCCCGCGCGGATCGTGCTGCTCGACCCGCCGCGGACGGTGCTGCGGCCGCGGATCGAGGCGCGCGCGAAGGCGATGCTGGCCGGGGGGCTGGTGGAGGAGGCGAAGCGGCTGCGGTTTTCGGCGGAGACGCGCAAGTTCATCGGGTACGAGGAGGCTCTGGGGGTTGCGGAGGGGCGCCTCAAGCCCGCGGAGGCCGCGGCGCTGATGGCCGCGCGGACGTGGACGCTCGTCCGCCGGCAGTCCACGTGGTTCCGCAAGCTGGGGGAGGTGTGCCGCATCGAGTCGGGCACGACCGAGGAAATGGCCACCCGCGCCACCGCGTATTTCACCGCTGCCGGAAATTCGTGAACTTTCGCCGCGACGGCGCGTCCAACACCGCAGAACACTGAATCCAACTCGGAGACCCCCATGCTGCGCTTCGCAACCTACGCCCTGTTCGCCTCCCTCCTCGCCTGCCCGCTCTTCGCCCAGGACGCCGGCGAAAACCGCGTCGAGGAATTGAAGAAGAAACCGGCAGCGGAGGACCGGGCAGAGGCGAGAGAGCGCGAGCCCGGATTCGCCGAGAAAGACCGCAAGGCCGCGGAGCCCGGCGCGCCCGGCGCCGCCCCCCGGCGCCCGCAGCCCCCCGACGGCAGCAAGCTCGTCCCGCCGCCCGTCGTCGTCGCCGCGCCCACGATGCTCCCCGCCCTCCCCGCCGACGCCCGCGTCGCCCCGTTCGGCGACGGGTTTGCCATCCTCGAGTCCGGCGACGGCGGCGACCGCTTCGTCCTCTATAACGCGGACGGCAAGGCCCAGGGCACCCTCCGCGACGCCAAGGGCAAGGTCGACCGCTGGTGGGCCTCTGCCGACAGCGAACGCCTGACCTGGATCGCCGGCGGCCACCTCTGGTCCGTCGTCGTCGCCGCCAAGATGCTCCCCGTCGATCTCGGCGACGCCCCCCTCGGCGCCCCGTCGCTCTCCCCCGACGGAAACCGCTTCGCATTCGTCCGCAACGGCAAGCTCGTCGTGATGACCACCGAAGGCAAGGACGCCCGGGAGATTGGCGCGGCCGACGGCCTGCTTCTGGGAAGCGGCGCGGCGTGGTCGCTGGACGGCAAGAAGGTGTTCGCGCTCGTGGGCGCGACGGCGAATGAGCCCGACGGCATCGGCGCGGCGGATCCGGGGGGCGAAGCGCCGACGGTGGCGCGCGTCTACCAGGCGACGAACGCGATCCTGACGACGCTGAGTCTCTCCCCGAACGGCAAGTGGCTGATGTTCGTGCAGACGGGGAAGAATGAGCCTCGGCAGTCGGCGCTCCGGCTGCTTTCGCCGGACGGCGCCGAGTTCCGGACGCTGGCGAGGGCGAGCGGGATTGAGGATCCGACGTTTGCGGCTGACGGCACGCGTCTGTACTTCTCCGGAAGAGGCGCCAACGGTCTGTGGCAGGCATGGGAAGCCGGTGTCGAGCCGGACGCGGCTACCGGGGAGATCCCTGTTCGGCGCATCGTCGAGGAGGAGAACAGGCAATTCCTGCGGCCGGTGGTGGGGAGGGACTCGGCCGTGGCGTGGTTTGTGCGGCAGGATGCGAGCGGCAAGGGGGCACAAGTCGGGAAGGTCAAGCTGAGGTAGAAAACTGCCAGGAAACGAAAAACGAAAAAGTAAAAACGAAAAACGAAAAGTCCGAACAACGGCCGCGCGCAAGCGTGGCCGTTTTCTTTTCCTTTTTCCTTTTTCCTTTTTCGTTTTTCGTTTCCTGGCTGTTGTTCCCCTCACCGCATCTCAATTTGCCTCCCCCTCCGCCCCCCCATCCTTGGGCGGTCACCTTCCCGCCCACCGCACTCACCCCGCGGTCTCGGTGTTTCGATAGACTACCCCCCAATCATTTGCGGAGAACGCCATGAGACTTCGAGCGGCCCTGGCCTTGTCTCTTCTCTACCTTCTGTCCGGCGCTTCCCTCGCCGACGGCCCGACGGCCCTGAAATACCTCAACGAGGCCACCGCGGCCACGGAGCGCGGCGATTATGTCGCCGCCGAGAAGCTCGTGACGCGCGCGATTGAAGAGGCACCGGACGAGCCGGATCTCTGGCTCTCGCGCTCCGTTTCGCGGATCTACCTCGAGAGGCTCCCCGGAGCGCTGGACGACCTGGCGACGGCCGAGGCGCTCGAGCGGGGTAGACCCTCGCCCCGAAACGCTTTCCTCGGCAACCTGGCGAGTGCGCGGTGCGCGATCCTCATGCGCCAGGGACGCTATCTCGAGGCCCTGGAACAGGAGGACGAAGCCATCCGCCTGCGCCCCGATGACATGGGAAACGTCGCGGTCCGGGGAAAACTCCTCGTGCTGCTGGGCAATCCTGACGAGGGAATCCCCCTCATCCGTAAGGTCGCCGACCAGGACCCGGGATACTGCCCGACCTACTGCAGCGTCATGGTCTGGCAGGCGAACTGGCAGGAGGCCCTGGATTACGCCTTGAAGGGCGAAAAGGGCGGCAACGTCATCCACATCGCCGAATTCTTCAAGGGCGTGGCCGGCACTCACCTGGGGCACGCCGAGGAATGCCTCCAGTTGGGGATCGACCTGACCGCCACCGGCAGGGATCTGGGCGTCGGCCGCGTCCTGCAGGGGTACGTCCTGTCCACCCCGGGGCACTCGAAGTCGAACCCGGTCGAGGGCCTCAACATCATCCGCCAGACCTCCGGCCTGCCCGACGTGCCGAGCGTCGAGGCCCTCATCGCCCGGTCCTACTACTACGCCGACCGCTGCCAGGAAGCGATCGATCACCTCGCCTCCCGCTCGGCGCGCTTCGACTTCCTCAGCCTCTTCTGGCGCGGCGCCGCGGAATGGAAGCTGGAGAGGTTCGCGGACGCCCGCGCGACGTTCTCGGACGCGCGCCGCACGAATCCGTACATGATGAAGTACGCGCAGCAGATCCCGGGCCTTCCGGAGTTCCTGGCGTCGATCGACCGCGAGATCGCTTCGGAGCTGGCCGCCGGCGCCAAGCTCGGCCGCCTCGATGCCGAACGGACGACCTGGATCTTCACCGTCTCGGAAATCGCGACGCTCGTCCGCCGCTACGAATTCACGCGCGCGGCGAAGGAATACGAAAGGCTGATCCCGACCCTCGTGTCCCCCGTCCTCAAGTCGCTCATCGAAGGCCGCCTCGCGGACGTCAAGGCCATGGGCGGAACCCACGACAAGCTGGTGGCAGCCGTGAACAAGAAGGGGTTCGACGGCCAGGTCAAGGTCGCCGGCCTGGACCTCGTCATCGTGAAGGCCGACGACCGCGTCTTCGACTTCAAGATCCCCCGGGGTTCCGGCAAGTTTCCGTGGGCCTACCTCGACCCGCTGGACTACTGCCGGCTCGCTTCGCCCCCCGGCATCACGCCGGCCGACCGCTACGCCCTCGCCGTGCTTCTCTGGGACTCCGGCGAAGACCTCAAGGCCCAGGCGGCCCTCGCCGAGGCCGCCAAGGACCCGGCGTTCAAGCCGCGCGTGGACGGCCTCGTGTCCCGCAAGCGGGGGCTCGAAACGCCGGCCGGCGGCTTCGTCACGAGCAAGGGCCGCTTCGTCACGCCCGAGGAGAAGGAGAACCTCGAGAAGGGCCTCGTGCGCTTCCAGGGCAAGTGGGTCACGCCGGCCGACAAGGACAAGCTGGCGAAGGGAATGGTGAAGGTGGGGGACAAATGGCTCCCCGGCGACGAGAAGAAGCTCACGGAGGCGGGGTACCGGAAGTTCAAGGACGCGTGGATGAGCGCCGAGGATTACGCCGAGGTCCGCTCGGCCTGGGAGAACGCGTTCGAGCAGGAGACGGCGCACTTCAAGATCCGCTGCAACGCCGGCGAGCAATTTACGAAGGACCTCGCGGAGGTCGCCGAGCTCGCGTACGCGGAGATGAAGTCGTTCTGGGACGGCCGCGAGCCGAAACTCGGCAAGGACGAGAAGTTCACGCTCTACGCCTTCGGCAGCTTCAACGACTACCGCCGCTACTGCGCCGAGCGGAAGGCCGACACCAGTCTCAATGCGTCGGGCTTCGCCACGTCGGACTCCCCCGTCGTCGCGGGATGGAACAAGACCGGGAACCACCAGATTTTCCTCAAGACCATGATCCACGAGGCCGCGCACTTCTATTACTTCCGCACGTCCACCCCCACCGGGCTCAAGTCCTGGCACGCTGAGGGACTCGCGACCTGGTTCGAGGGCTTCCAGCGCAAGGACGGCAAGTGGCTGTTCACGTACGCCAACACGGAACGCCTCGTGTTCGCCAAGCGGGCCTTTTCGGAAGGGACCGCGTTCACGCTCAAGGACCTGATGGCGGCGGACGGGCTGGCGCTGATCAACAGCGACGGCCAGAAGGCGCTGACGTTCTACGCGCAGTGCTGGTCGCTGAACCTGTTCCTGACGCAGACCGGCAACGCCGCGTACCGGTCGGCGTACAACGAGTACCGCAAGAGCGTGGAAGCGGGGAAATCGGACCCGCTATCGAAGTACGTGAAGGACATGGCGGCGCTGGAGAAGGACTGGAAGGCGTACGTGGCCTCGCAGTAGGCGGGGGAAGGCTGGCGGAGGCTGACGGCCCCGGAGGCACGCTGCGTGAAAACCTCTCGACCGGCCGGAGACCGTTCCGTGTCCTTCCGTCCCTCCGTGTTTTCCGTGTTGCGCCGTTTTTCAAACTCGCCGTGGCCCGCCACCAGCACCTGAAATTCCTCGCCTCCGCCCAGGTCGTCCTCCAGAATTCCCGCCTCACCCCCCGGAGAAAATCATGAAAACCGCCGCCTCCCTCCTCGCCCTCACCCTCCTCGCCGGCTGCTGCTGCACTTCATCCTCGTCCGGCGGCGCCGACACCGCGTCGAACATCGACGTGACGCACCGCTTCTTCACGGACGTCATCAACGGGAAGAATATCGCGGTGGTCGATGAGCTCTGCGCGCCGACTTTCATCGACCACGAAGCGCCCCCGGGCGTCCCGACGACCGTCGCGGGCACGAAGCAGTTCCTGGGCGACTGGGTCCGGGCGTTCCCGGACACGAAGGCTGTCGTGGACGACGTGTTCGCCAGTGGCGACCGCGTCTGCGTCCGCAGCACCTGGACCGGGACGTTCAAGGCCGACTTCATGGGCATGAAGTCGAACGGAAAGGCCTTCAAGATCCAGGTCTTCGACATCCTCCGCTTCGAAAACGGCAAGGTCGTCGAGCACTGGGGCCTCACCGACTCGGCGACGATGATGGAGCAACTGAAGTAGTCCGGGACTTCACGCACCCGTCGCCTCAGGCCCCTTCCTCGAACGCCGGCACCCCGGATTTCGCGCAGGCCTCACGCATGCTCTCCGTCTCGGACCGCAGGCGCACGAGGTCGACGATTTGTTTCAGGATCCCGGTCCCCTGGCCCCAGGCCTCGCGACCTTCGTCCGTCCTTCCCAGGACGCGCAGAAGCGTCGCCAGCCCGCACAGGGCGCTTCCTTCGCTCCGGCGGTCGCCGACGCTTCGCAGGATTCCCAGGGCTTCGCGGAACAGGCTCTCGCTCGACACGGTCGACCCGAGTTCGAGGTGCAGGCCGGCCAGGTTGACGAGCGCGATGCCCTCGGACCGCCGGGCGCCGGCTTCGCGCTGGAGGGCGAGGGCGCGCTCGTAGCCGAGCCGGGCGCGGTCGAGGTCGCCGGTGGACTTGAAGAAATTGGCCTGGTTGACAAGGGTGATCCCCTCGGCGCGATGGCTGCCGCTTTCGCGATTCAGGGCCAGGGCGCGTTCGAAGGCGGCCGCCGCCTGCGCCGGCCTCCCCGAGTGGTTGTGGAGAATCGCGAGATTCCCGAGCGTCATGCCCTCGTAGAGGCGGTTGTGGACCTCGCGATGGAGGTCCAGGGCGCGGCCGTATTCCTGCTCCGCCTGCTCGATCCGCCCCGCCTGCTGGTGGAGGTCCGCCAGGTAGGACGTCACGATCCCCTCGAAGCGGCGGTTGGCCGCCTGGCGGTGAATCGCCAGCGCTTCCAGGAACTCCTGTTCGGCGAGGTCCACCCGGCCCGTCGCCATGAAGAGCGTCCCGCGCGAGCCCAGCGCGAGACCCTCGGAGGCGCGGTCGCCGAGTTCCCGCGAGATCGCCAGCGACCGGGTGAAGGCGTCCTCCGCCTCCCGCACCCGCCCCATGTTCTGGAAGAGGCTGCCCAGGTTCGCGAGCGTGACGGCTTCAAAGCGGCGCGATCCGGCCGCGCGGTGGATCTCGAGCGCCTCGCCGAAAAGCCGTTCCCCTTCGGCCCCGCGGTCCGCCTGCGCGGCGGCCGTCGCCGCCCGCCGCGTCGCTTCACCGCGCGCCACGCCGGTGAGCACGCCGGCGAGCTCCCGCCAAAGCCGCAGGGCGGCCTCGCAGCGGTAGTGTCGCCCGGCGTGTTCGGCGGCGCGCCGCAGGTAGAGGGCGTGCGACTCGCGAAAGGCCGACGCGTTCGGGGTACCTCCTTCCGCCGCGAGGCGCGCATGCTCCGCCAGCTCCGCCGCGAGCGCGTCGCCGGGGCGCAGTTCCACCGGCGAGTTCGAATCCGCGTCCATCGGCGGCCT
>CAVPNQ010000091.1:0-61703 GCA_963706735.1 uncultured Planctomycetia bacterium | reverse complement strand
AATGAAAAACGCCGCGCAAGGGCGCGGCGTTTTGTGATCGTGACTCCCGGCAGGTCCTACTCTTCCTTGCCGCCCACGAGCTCGTCGTACGCCGCCTTCAGCCGCGCCCGGTATCTCTCCGCCGCGCGCTGCACCTTCTCGCGGTACGTCGTCGTCCCCATGTCCACCGTGCTCTCGTACTGCTGCTTCAGCACCGCCACGCCCTCATCGTAGGCCGACCGCGCGCGCCGGTACGCCTCGGCGCACTGCTGCTTCGCGTCCGCCAGCAGCTTCTCGTACCGCTTCTCGGCCTCGCCGTACTCCGCCCGCGTCGCGCCCCGGGCCTTCATCTCCTTGATGATCTCGCCGTATTCCTTCTCGGCGCGCTTCGCCACCTCCACCCACACCGCCTTGGCGGCGACGACCGTTTCGTCGTGGCTCTTCTTGAGCTCCGCCGCCCCCGTCGCCCAGGACTCCTTCACCGCGTCCACGCCGCGCGAGTAGTCGGTCTTCGCGTCCCGGACCTCCTGCTGGTACTCGATCGCCGCGTTCCGCACTTCCTCCGCGTACTTCTGCTTCGGGGTGGGATCGGCGGCGGCGGGAAGGGCTGCGAGGACGGCGAGCAGGGCGAAGGGAAGGCTCTTCATGGGAGGGTCTCCAATGGCGGCGCGAATCACGGATTCTACCAAAGTCGCGCCGCAAAGAAGGGGGGTTACTCGCCCTCTTTGCGGATGAGGAGATCGCGCTGGCCGGCGATATTTCCGTCGATGACGATCTGGACGGAGAGGAAGCCGGTCTTGGTGATGGGGAAGTTTCGCAGTTCGGCGACGACTTCGCCCAGGCCGACGTCGCCGACCTTGAATTTGCCCTTCGGGGTCGGGGGAGCGAGGTCCTCGCCGGTGGAGCTCTTGAACTGGAAGAAGAACTCGTGCTCGCCGGGTTCGGCGTTGAGTTCGGCGACGAGGGCCATGAAGGGCTGCTGGGTGGGGAGCTTGCGGACGTTGACGATGTTGAAGATGCCGAGGATGTTGAGTTTGCCGGCGGTGCGGAGGGCGCCGTCGCAGATGACGAGGTAGTTGACTTTCATGGGGGTCCGTTCGGTTGGTGAGTGGTTTGTGGCTGGTGGTTTGTGGGGTGTTGGCTGTTGGCTGTGGGCTGTTGGCAGTGTGCTGTTGGATGTGCCGAGGGCGGGGACTGGGGGTGC
The DNA here is from genome assembly GCA_963706735.1 of uncultured Planctomycetia bacterium. Lineage (GTDB taxonomy): Bacteria > Planctomycetota > MHYJ01 > WSZJ01 > WSZJ01 > WSZJ01. The sequence goes on along the minus strand of CAVPNQ010000091.1, from coordinate 60,520 downwards.
GAATTGAAGGGACCCGATATCTATAAAAACAGCCGGGTTTCCCCGGCTGTCCCATAGCGGCGTCCGGATTTGAACCGGAGACCCAGGGCTTATGAGTCCCTTGCTCTACCAACTGAGCTACGCCGCTTTGAGGGGCATAAGATAGGGACGAGAGCGAGGACGGTCAAGGACCACGGCGCCGCGCCAGTTCTCCCGTTTCGGTGCGCCGCGCAAGCCCCCAGCCAACAGCCCCCAGCCAACAGCCCCCAGCCAACAGCCCCCAGCCAACAGCCCCCAGCCAACAGCCCCCAGCCAACAGCCCACCAACCACCAACCACTGGCCGCTCGCCGCTGGCCGCTCGCCGCTGGCCACTCGGCCCTACCTATCGCCCCGCCGCGCGGCGCAGCGCCACCATTTTCGCGAGCTGCTTCTCGTAATACGGCTCCGAGTACAACTCCCCGTCCCGCGGCGCCATCGACATCGCCGTCGCCGCCACGAACACCGCTTCATCGAGAAGCCCGCACGCACGGAACGCCTCGCCCAGCGTGTCCCAGTACCCCGCGTTCCAGGGCTGCGCCGCGACGGCGCGGATGGCGCGGGGAAGCGCCGCGGGGCCGTCGTGCATCTCGGGCGACTTCGCGATCGAGAGGAACCAGGCGGTGTTGTTGTTCGTCTCGGCGGTGTCGGGGAGGATCGCGCCGTAGGTGTCGAGGTACTTGCGGGCCTCGGCGCCCTTGCCGGCAGCGTCGAGGGACTCGGCGAGCATATGGAAGAGCGAGGGCCAGGAGAGGTCGTCTTCGCCGGCGAGGTGGGCCCTGGCGCGGGTGGCGTAGAGCGGCGCGGCCGCGGGGAGCTCCGAGCACGAGATGAGCTGCAGCAGCCACCGCTCGTTGTCGCCGTTCGCGTCGCATTTCTTGAGCGCGGCGGCCATCGCGCGCATTGCCCGCGGGCGGTCGCGCTGCATCAGCGCCCGCGCGGCCATGAGGCCCGTCGTGCCTTTCGGCGAGATCAGTGCTTCCAGCCGGTCCGGCCCCGCGGTTCCCGGCGCGAAGGCGAGCATCTCGAAGGGCGAGTCCCACTCCCCGGCGCCGCGGCGCGAATTCTCCGGGTTGGCCAGGGCGTCGAGCGCCCGGGGGCGGCCGGCGGCGAGCAGGATCGAGGCCGAGCGCAGGAAGACGGCGTCGTTGTCGGAGGGCAGGCCGAACTTCTTGAGGATGTCGAGGGCGGCGGGATCGGCGGCGCCGGTCGCGAGCGCGGCCGAGAGGCGGACGCGGACGGGCTCGCCTTCCCCGAGATGTTGACGCAGCGCGTCAACCGCCTCCTTCTCGCTCCGCCACGCCAGCGCTTCCGCCGCCTCCATCCGCGCCAGCCCCGCCGGCAGGTGCAGCTCCTCGATGACGCGGCCCAGCGCCGGCGCGTCGCCGCAGCGGAGGCGGGCGATGGCGGAAGCGGCGTCCTGGGCGGCGGGCGCGAGGAAGGAGGCCGCGCCGCGCAGGCCGGAGTCGCCGACGGCGGCGACGGCGTCGCGGTCGGCCGGCGACTTCGCGATGCGGAGGAGCGCGTTGAACAGGCGCATTTCGTCCACCCACGGGCCGGAGCCGGAATCGAATTTGACGAGAAGCGGGACCTCGAACTTGACCGCTTCCTGCACAACTTTGAGAGTTTCGGTGCGCCGGGGGTCGAGCGGCGGGAAGGCGTCGAGCGCGCGCCACGCGTCGGCGCGGAGCGATCCCGCCGTGGCCGGGTCGGCCGCCGGGTCGTCCGGCGACGCCAGCTTCAGCCGCAGCGTCAGCGCTTCCGGGTTCTCCGGATCGACCGAGAGGGCCGCAGAAGCGAGCGCGGCGGCGACCGCCGGGGCCTTGCCTTCCGCCAGCAGGGCGATCTTTCCCGCGTCGCCGGCCGCGATCGCCGCCCCGTCGATGCGGAGCAGCCCGGACGGGAAGAGCGGCGAGAAATCGTCGCCCCCCGCGGGGAGGCAGAACGCCTGGCGGCGGCCGAACAGGTCGTCCACGAGCAGCGTCCCGCGCCAGTTCTCGGGCGGAAACGTGAAGCGGAGGTAGAGGCGGCGAAGCGCTTCGCCCGCCGGTGAAACGACCCATGACGGCAGGACGTCGTTGCGGTCGCGGCGGCAGAGGAAGAAGGCGCCGTCGGTGGCGACGATGGTCTCGAGGTGCGCGGCGGCGCCGATGAAGACCTTCCACTGCTCGGCCGCGGGATCGGCGGCCGAGACGCCGCGCAGCCAGCCGTCCTTGGTGCGAACGGCGAGGACGTCGCCGAGGCGCGCGGGCGCGCCGACGACCGTGGCGCCGAACTTCACTTCCTGCAGCACCCGGCCGGTCGCGGCGTCCAGCTTCAGGATGGCGTCCGCCGCGCAGGCCCACACCGCCGCGCCGTCCACCGCGACGTCGATCGCCGGCCCCGGCGCAGCCGCTTCCCACTCCGTGGACCCGTCGGCCGCCCGGAGCGCCAGCACGCACGCGCCGTGCGGGGAAGGGACGAAGACGAGCCCGTCGCGCGCGGCGAGGCGGGGAAGGACCTCGATGCGGGAAGGGTCGGTGCGGGCGAGGGAGCGGTGAAGGGGGCGGATCCAGGCGGTGCGCGCCGTGGCGAGGTCGGTGGCGACGACGACGGAGAGTTCCTCGTTGGCGACGAACAGGCGGCCGCCGTGGACCACGGACGCGTGGCTCGGGTCGCACACGCTTCCCTCGGCGCGCGCCAGCGTCCGCGTCGTCCCCGTCTCCGCGTCGATGACCGCAATCCACGCCCCCGCCCACCCCGAGTCCGTGTTGAACTCCCGCGTCACCACGTCCGCTTCGTGCACGACCAGCACGAACGCGTCGGGAAGCGCGAACAGGTCGGCGAAGTCCCAGGTGCGTATGCGGGGGAAGCGGCCGTCGATCTGCTTCGGGGGCTCGGCCCAGCGCCAGCGCCAGAGGACGCGGCCGGAGGGGGAGAAGCCGATGAGTTCGCGGCGGCCGGCGTCGGCGGTTGCGGCGACGTCGCCGGCGGTGGCGTGGAACGACGGGCTGCCCAGGAATTCCGAATCGACGGCGCGGCGCACGACCACGCGGGCAGCGCTGCCTTTGGCCGGAAGGGTCGCGAGGGCGGTTTCGGCGGCGCCGTCGCCCGCCATCGCGCGCACGGACGAGGCCCACCGCGCGGCGCGAGGGTCGCCGGCCGCGGCGAGGGCGCGCGCCGTCTCGGCGGTGGCGATCGGGGAGCCCGGGCAGAGCGCCGCGGCGCGCTGCCACTCGACCGCCGCCGCGCCCGCATGGCCCGCCTCGGACAGCGTCCGCGCGGCCGCGGCGTGCGCCGCCGCCGCCTTCTGGGGGTCCTTGAGCTCCGCCGCAAACTCGCGCGTCGCGATCACCTGCACGCCGGCGGAAGCGCACGCTTCGCGGATCTCGTCGATGAATCCCTCGACCGCAGCGTCCACATCAACGCCCTTCAGCGCCTTGCGGAACATGAGAAGTGCTTCAGTTTCGCGGCCCATCGTCAGGAGGAGCTGGCCCGCGCGGATTGCGAACTCGCCGGTGCAGCCTGCCTCGGCGCCGCGCGCGACGACCGCCAACGCGCCCTGCGCCATTCCCTCGGCGCGCAGTTTCGCGAGCGCCCCGCTGAAGGCGACGTCGCGCGAATCGGGATTAGCGCGCGCGGCCATCTCGAGGGCCGCTTCGAACTCCTTGTCGTCGCCGCCCAGCTTGAGGTACGCGATGCGGTCGCCGGCGGCCTCGGCCTCGTCCACGCCCGGCGCGTGCTCGGCCAGCTTGCCGAATGCGTCCGCCGCCCGGCGCCAGTTGCGGTTCGAGGCGTAGATCCCCGCCACCTCGCGCGCGAGGTTCATCGGCAGGTCCATCGGGCCGTCCACCTTGTCCAGCACCTCGACCGCCTTCGCCGTCTGCCCGTTCGCGTTGTACCAGGACGCCACCTTCACCACGAACGACGCATCCTTCTTCGGGTCCAGCTTCTCGATCCGCTCGCCGAAGATCGCCATCGCCTTCGCCCCGTCGGCCTGTAGCGCGGTCTCGATCAGCATCGTGCGGGTGTCGTCGTCCTCCTCCTCGATCGCCAGCTTCGCGAACGTCCGCGCCCGTTCGCTCGCGTTCAGCCCCTGCATCAGCCGCCCCAGCATCTCGCGCCGCTGGTCACGGTTCAGGTCCTTCCACGCCTCGCGGACATTCCCGAACCGCGCGTAGCCCTTCGCCGTCAGCCCGCACTCGATCGCGTCGATCGCGGACCCCGCCCGCATCCGCACTTCGGCGTCCCCCGAGTTCAGCGCTTCACGCAACGCCGGAAGCGCCGGGTCGCCAGCGTCGATGAGGGCGGCGGTGGCGTCCTCGCGGGCTTTCCAGTCGTCGGCGCCGAGCTGCGAAATCAGCGCGGCAACGTCGGGGTCGGCGGAGGCCGGGACGAGGGCGAAGAGGAGGAGGAGGGCGACGGCGCGGCGGCGCATGTGGAGATGCTAACGCGGAATCCACGCCCATGGTTTGAGAACTTGGGGAGGAGCACTTCGGAAAATTCCACGATCGCCGCAACTCACGGCGCCGGCGCGGGTTTGTCAATCGCGCTTACGTTTCTGCCCCGAAACGCGCGATTTCGTACGCCCGATCCGGCCCGCGGGTTGCACGCCCCTCTCGTTTGACGCCGGACGAACTCCGTCGCTACAATCCCCCCCTTAAGGACTTGCGCGCACGATGTCACTTCCGGGAGCCCCCGCCGCGATGAATCCGTTGACGATGAAGCTGGGCGACGACCCCCAGGTCATCCGGCTTCCCGCCGAGCCCATCACGGTCGGCCGGTCATCGCAGAATGCGATCGCCATCATGGACGCGAGCCTGTCGCGCGTTCATTGCGAGCTGCGGCGCGTGGACGGGGTGGTGCTGGTGAAGGACATGGGGAGCCGCAATGGGACGCTGGTGAACGGCAACGTGGTGAAGGAAGCGCGTGTTTCGGGCGGCGACCGGATCGACGTGGGGATCTGCCGGATCCAGGTGATCGCCGAGGGCGCGGATTTCAAGCTGGAGGTTTCCGCAGGGAAGGGGTCCGCGACGCCGCGGGTGGCAGGCGCGGAGACGAAGCGGATCCAGGAAGCGGCCCGGACGGTGGAGAATCTGCCGAAGGCGGGCGGGACGAGATCGGACGTGGTGGGGTGGGGGAAGCGGAGCGGCGGGAATTCAGCGGTGCTCGCCGGGGTGGTGTTCGCGGTGCTGCTGATCGTGGTGGTGGTGCTGGTGACGCGCGGGAAGAAGGAAGCGGCGCGCGCGGTGGCGACCGATCCCTGGCGCGGTTTCGACTATCCCGCGGGGGCGGACATTTCGAAGGACTGGAAAGCCGCGCCGGGGACGCCGAGCACGCTGACGCTGGCGCCGGGGCGCGAGGGAAACGGCCTTGAAGTGGCGCGCAAGCCCGGTGAAAAAGGTCTCGGCGAGGCGTGGGGCCCGCGCAAGGCGGTGGAAGCGCGCAAAGCGTATCGCTTGACGGCCTACGTGCGGGCGATGGGTGGAACCGCAGGGCTGCGCATCGGCTGGTGCCGCGCGGGCGACGCGAAGCCGTTCGCGTGGAGCGGGACCGGGCTGAGCGCGGAGGAAGGCGACGCGGGCGGAACCTGGCCGGTGCCCGAAGGCGCGGCCGAGGCGCAGATCAGCTGCGTGGTGGCCGGCGACGCGCCGCGCGCGACTTTCGACGACGTGGACCTGGCCGAGGCGACGCTCGCCGACCGTCCGCCGATGGCGGGCCGCGGTGTGCGCGCGGTCTTCGAAGCGCCCGGAGTTTTTTATTTCGCCGCGCGCGAGTCGGCCTGGATCCCCGCCTCCGTCGGCGTGGACGGTGCAGACGCTTCATGCTCCCTCGACGCCCGCCGCACCGCCACCGGCGGCACCTACGGCATCCCCAACCCTTCGGGCTCCGGCACCGCCGTCACCGTCGAAGAAGAACGTGACGCCGAGGGCGACGGCTTCGTCCTGCGCTTCAAGTCCAAAGGCGGCAGCGCCCAGCTCACGATCGCGACCGGGGACGCCCTGATCGAGGGGCGCCAGCTTGCGGAGAAGTCGCGGACCGGGCGGCTGGTCGTGGGCAAGGCCGGCGGCCGCGTCGCCCTCGAGCTGCGCCCCGACGCCGAGGTTTCCGTCGAGGACGGCCGCGTCGTGGTGCGCTTCCCGACCGAACAGTTCGAGATGGCGTTCCTCCCCGAGGGGGCCGGGAAGGTGCAGGCGGGGCTGGAAGAAGCGGCGAAGGCGGAGGCGGCGGGGCAGTACGGCAAGGCGCTGGAGCTGTACGACGCGGTGGTGGAGAAGAACCCGAAGGGCGAGCTGGGCGCGGCCGCCGCGGAGCGGGCGGAGACGATCCGCGGGATTGCGCAGGGCGGGCTGGCGCGGGCGCGGGATTTCCGGAGCGATGCGGAGTTCAGCGGTAAATCCTCGGCGTGCGACGACGCGGTGAAGGAGTACCTCGAGGTCGAGACGGAATTCGACGGGACGGAATACGCGGCGCAGGCGAGGGCGGAACGCGAGGCGACAGAGGAGCTGCGGAAGCAGATCGCGAGCGAGATCGCGGATTCCGAGGTGGGGCGGATGCTGGCGGCGGCGGAGGCGTACCTGAACGAAGGGCGACTGGCGCTGGCGCGGGCGTTCTGCGAAGCGGTGCAGGACCGGACGAGCGACCCGGACGCGGCGGCGAGGGCGGAGAGCCTGCTGCAGCGCATCGCGGGGAAAGAGAGCGACCGGTAATGGGCCTCGGCATCGACATCGGCGCGTCGTCCATCAAGGTGCTCGAAATCGAGCGCAAGGGCGAATCCGTGCGCGTCGTCGGCGGCGGGCGCGTGCGCTGGCAGGACTACTCGGGCCAGGGCGACGACCGCGCCGCGCAGCAGCGCGCGCTCATGACGATCCTCTCGCACGCCGGCGACAAGTACGGCACCGCGTACGTCGGCGCCACCGGCCGCGACGTCAACCTGCGCTTCGCCCAGGTCCCGAACGTCCCGTCGGGGCTGCAGAACCTCGTCGCGTTCGAGGTGCAGCAGGTGAAGGGAAAGACCGGCGCGGTGTACTGCGACTCCGCGCTCCTGCCCGCCGAGGCAGGCTCCACCGAGCTGCCGCTTCTCGTCGGTCTCATCCGCACCGAGTACGCCGACGCGCGCGTGAATTTCCTGCACCAGTGCCGCGCGACGGTGCAGGACGTCGTGCCGAACGCGCTGGCGCTGTACGAAGTGTTCCTGCAGTCGCCGCAGTGCCAGCCCGGCGAGACGATCCTGCTCGCGGACATCGGCGCGGAGAACATCGACATCATCATCGTCGAGGACCGGCGGCTCGCGTTCGCCCGCAACATGGGCGGCGGCGGGAAGTCGTGCTCCGAGGCGATCGCCTCGATGCTGAAGGTGCCCCTGCCGGAAGGGGAGAAGTCGAAGCTGGAGGCGGGGGACCTGACGCGCGGCCGCGAGGGCGACGAAGGCGGCGCGCGCATCCGGCAGTTCCTGCTCAACTCGAGCGGGCAGATCGCGACGCTCATCTCGGGCTCGATCAACTTCGCGCGCACGCAGACCAAGCGTCCGCTGCCCGTGTCGCGCGTGTTCCTCTCCGGCGGCGGCGCGCGCCTCGCCGGGTTCGACCGGTTCCTGGCGGACACGCTCAAGATCCCGGTCAGCGCCTTCGACCCCTTCGCGGGTTGGGACATCGAGTCGTCGTCGCTTCCCCCCGGGTTCTTCTCCTCGCCCAGCGACCTGGCGGTGGCGGCGGGGCTGGCGCTGATGGCGTCGGGCAAGCCGGCGACGTCGCTGTCGTTCCTGCCGCAGCAGATGAGGGACGCGCGCGAGTTCAAGAAGCGCGGCGCGGTGGCGATCGCGGGCGCGGCGCTCCTCCTCGTGGCGGCGCTCGTCCAGACCGCGGGCGCGTTCGGCGCGAAGTCGGACGCCACGGCCCGGCTCAACAAGGTCAAGGCCGCCAAGGCGGACCTCGACGCCAACGCCGCGCGGTGCGAGGACATGCTCGCCGAACGAGACAAGCTCCGCCGCAAGGTGGACCTCCTGTGCCGCGAGTCCGAGGCCGGCGGCTTCATGCTCCGCGCCGTCCAGGCCGCCCGCGAGGCCAAGCCCGAGGGCCTGTGGATCTCCGAAGTCCAGATGGTCCCCGAACAGGGCGAGGAGAAACTCGCCCGCGGCTACAAGATCATCCTCCGCGGCCTCATCGAGGACCCCGAGGAAGGCAAGGGCAGCCTCCAGGACTACATCGCCGCACTCAAGAAACACCCGCTCGGCCTCGGCGTGAAAAGCTCCCGATTCGAAAAGCAGCCCTCGACGACGCTCTTCGAATTCGAACTGGAGCTCCAATGAAACTGAAACAGTACTTCGCCGCGCACAGGACGTTCGTGATCGCCGCCGGCAGCATGCTCGGCGTCGCCCTGGTGCTGCTGCTGGGCGTGGCGCTTCCCGCGCGCTCCGCCGCTTCCGAGGCGTCCGACCAGGCAGACCGCCTGACGCTGATGCTCAAGTCGAGCGAGGGAAGCGCGCTGTCCGCGTCGGCGCGCCGCCAGCTCGAGGGCGAGGTCGAGGCGCTCAAGGCGCGCGTGGCGGACCTCGACAAGTCGGCCAATCCGCCCAAGGCTCCCGCCGCGGCCGACAAGGTCACCTACGGCGACCGGCTCGCCGCCCTTGGAACCCAGCTCGAAAAGGCCGCCGCGGACCAGGGCGTCATCATCGAGAACGAAGCGGTCTTCCCGAAGAATCCCGAGGAGGACCTGCCGCTCTTCCTCACCAAGATCGAAATCGCCCAGAAGGTCGTCGCGAGGGCGGTGGGCGTGGGCGTGCGCCGCATCCGTCAGCTCAGCGCGACGCGCGACGGCGACGATTTCTTCACCTCCGACATGCTCGAAGCCGGGGCCGTGAAGCGCACGATGATCGTGTTCGAAGTCACCGGGCCGATGGACACGCTCGCGAAGCTCCTGCACTCGCTTCAGCAGAAAGACGGATTCCTCGTGGTCCCGCGCGCGCGGCTGTGGCGCGAGAAGCCGGAGGAGCCGGAGACGACGCTGAAGATCGCGGTGGGCGGCATCGAGATCAGCGACGCGAAGGCGGAGGACAAGGGCGGCGGCGGCGAAAAGGGAGGGTTCATCTTCGGGCGATGAAGAACCTGCCTCGCGAGTGGATGGTCGGCGGAGCCGCAGCGCTCCTGGCGGTCGTGCTGTTCCTGACGGCCGGCAAGGGGCAGCCGCCGACGGTGGCGGTGTCGGCGCGCGGCACGTACGACGAGGCGCCGGTGCCGGAGCCGCGCTGGATCTCCGTCGATTTCCCGGCCGCGTGGCCCGAGGGACGTGACCCGATGGCCCCTTCCACCGAATGGGCCGACCTGCCGGCCGAGGATCTCGGCATCCCGGATTTCCCCGCGAACCCCCTTCCGGACATCCCGATCCGCCCCGCGCCGGACGCGCGCGCAATGCTCAAGCCGATCGTCGCCGCCGCGGCCGACCTGCCCGACGACGCCGCCCTCACGGCGCTTCGGGCCGCCGGCAAGACCTCCGGCGGGCTCGTGGTGCCGCCGGTGGAGGAAGTCGTGGACACGATCGTGACGCCGGGCGGCAACATCGTGGGGACGATCCTCAAGCAGGACGACAATGGGTCGGTGCAGATCCGGATGAAGGACGGGAAGAGCACGCGGACGCTGAAGAAGGGCGAGTACTCGGAGATCCGCCTGGGGGTGACGTCCGCGAAGGAGTACCTGCAGCGCGCGACGCAGGTGAAGGCGGGGAGCACGAAGGAGCACGAGGAACTCGCGGCGTGGTGCCTGACGAAGAACCTGGTGGAGGAGGCGGCGAAGGAGCTGGAGGCCTCGCTGCGCATCGGCTTCAAGCTCTCGACGCTGGTCAAGCTGGTCGAGGTCTACGCGATTCTTTCCGACCCGGACCGCGAAGTCCGGCTGTACCGCGAGTTGCTGGAGAAGCGCCCGACCGGGGCGGAGGCGATCTGGGCGCGGCTGGGCCGGACGTACGAGGCGCTCGGGCTGCCGACGCGCGCGATGGACGCCTATCTCGGCGCCGTCAAGGCGTCGCCGTTCTTCGCCGAGGCCAAGCAACGGCTCGTGATGCTGCTCGCGGCCGACGGCCGGCTCCCCGAGGCCGAGGGGCACGCCGCGGCGCTCGCCGCAGACCCGAAGGCCAAGGACCTCCCCGAAACGCACCTCGCTGCCGGGACGCTGCTCTACTTCGCGGGACGATTCGAAGATGCGAGGACCGAACTTGCCCTGGCCGGCCCGGCCGGGGCGCTGCTGCTCGGCTGCTCCGAGGCCTCGCTCGGCCGCGGCAAGGAAGCGGCGGCCGAGTTCCGCTCGGCGCTCGAGGCGAATCCCGACCTCATCGAGGCCTGGCTCAACCTGGGACTCGTGTGTGCCGTCGCGGGCGATCCCGTCAAGGCGCAGGCCTGTTTCGATGAAGCGGCCTTCCGCGCGCCGATCTCGCCGAATGCGTGGGCTTCCTCCGGCTGGCTGCTCCTGCGCCAGAACAAGGGCCCCGAGGCGGTCGCGGCCTGGGACGAGGCCCTGAAGCGCGATTCGCGCTGTTCGTTCGCCCTGCTTGGGAAGGGCAAGGTGGCGCTGGACGGCGGCGACGCCGCAGCGGCCGAGCCGCTTCTCCTCCAGTCCCTCAAGGCCGGCGCCGGGCCCGCGGCGTTTCGCGAACTCGGCCTCGCCCGGCTCCGCATGAAGAACACGTCCGGCGCCGTCGAGGCTCTTCGCCGCGCGGCCGGGGGCTCGTCGGATCCCGACGCCCACGCGCTTCTCGGGTTCGCGCTGCTTCCCACGAACCCGGTCGCTGCGGAGCAGGAATTCCGCTCGGCGCTGGCGGCCAATCCGGTTCACGTGCTCGGGTCGTGCGGCGTGGCCGCGGTCGTCTACGCCCGGCGCGAGCTCGCCGACGCCCGGCAGCGCTTCGAGGCGATCCTGACGCGCGTGGCGGACCATGCGTTCGCGCAGCGCGGCAAGCGGCTCGCGAACGACGCGGCGACGAGGCGGTGGTGGCACGACGAGTTCGACCGCAAGGACGGCGAAGCGGTGCGCCGCAACTGGCTCGAGAAGGAGAAGGAAGGCCCCAAGGTCACGCTGGCCCGCGGTCGCGCGCAGCTCGCGGGCAAGCAGAACCGCGACGACGGCGTCACGGCCCTCACGCGCCCGACCAGCGAACGCTTCCTGTCCTTCGAGGTCGAGCTCGACTTCACGAAGATCGGCCGCGCGACGGCCGGCATTACGCTGGGGGTGCCCCAGACGCCGCAGAGCAACAACCCCAACGTGATACGCTTCGGCAGGGACTCGACGGGCAAGCTGTCGGTGGCGGTGGGACCGGTGCAGGCGCCGCCGCAGTGGAAGGCGCTGGGGGACTGTCCTGCGGGGCTGGCGCGGCTGAAGATCGACCGTGCGAGTGCGAATGCGACGGACTACGTGCTGTCGCTGAACGGCGTGGCGATGGGCCCGCCGCTGAGGACGGACCTGCGTGCGCCGAAGCTGGAGGTCGGGGTGTTCGGGTTCGGGCAGAAGGGCGACGACTGGGAGCTCGGGATCGACAACGTCCGGCTCATCGAGGCGAAATAAAATGAAGCGCCGCGGGTTCACGCTGCTGGAACTGCTGATTGTGATCTCGATCATCGGCGTGCTGGTGGCGATCGGGCTGCCGGCGCTGGTTTCCGCTCGGAAGCACTCGAAGGAGAAGGCGTGCCGGGCGACGATTGCGCAGATCGACACGGCGCTGACGAGCTACGAGTCGAAGTTCGCGGACTACCCGCCGAGTGGGGGGTTCATGCGGAGCGCGAACGACGTGAACCAGGGAAGCGAGAGCCTGGTGTGGCACCTGTTCACGACGCAGAAGGGGGGGCCCTACCTGGACATGAGCACGTGGGAGGATGCGCTCGTGAACGGGGACGGGGACGTGGCGGCGAAGGCGCCGGACAGCTCGGTGTACATGAAGACGGACCTGGTGGAGCTGGCGGACCAGTTCCGCAACCCGATCGTCTACTTCCACAACCGGGACTACTCGAAGCCGGCGAAGTACGGGAAGTACACGATTGCGGGGAAGGACACGGACTGCGTTCCGCAGAAGAGCAGCAAGACGGGGAACTACCATTCGCCCGGCAAGTACATGCTGTGGTCGGCGGGCGGGGACGACGAGAACCAGAACGGGGGCGAGGGGGATGTGGCCTCCTGGAATTAGACGGGGGGCGGGCAAAACGGGCTTTGAGGACGGAGGAAAAGACAAACTCCAACTTTCAAATTCCAAGTAAACGGCAAGGGGAAAAACTCCAAGATCCCGTCGGGCTTTCGACGTCGACGAAGTTGGAGTTTGCTGTTTGCCGTTTATCCGGAAACCGGAAGTTGAAGGTTGTCGTTTCCCGCGCAGGAGCCCCGATGAAGCTTCGTCGTACCCACGGCGTCACCCTCCTTGAACTGATGGTCGTGATGAGCATCATCGCGATCCTGCTGGGTGTCGGACTTGCCATGATGTCCGCGTCGAACAAGGACATGGGGCTTCGCGCGGCGCGGTCGGGCGTGCTCGGCGCCTGCCGGTTTGCCCGGACGGCGGCGCGCAATTCGCGGGCGCCGGTGTCGCTGCGGATCGACCCCGAGGGGAAGTTCCTCACCACCGTCATCCGCCGGCCGATGGCCGCATGGCACTTCGAGGACGACTCGCTCCAGGGCGCCCTCGGCCACGTCGCGAAGATCACCAACGGCAAGGTCGCGGACGGGGGGAGGGTGGGGAAGGGCGTCAGCTTCTCCGACGCGGGCGGCAGCATCGACTGCGGCAACGTGCAGATGTACTCGAAGGACCAGGGGCTCCTGGTCGAAATCTGGTACCTGCCGAAACTTCACAAGAAGGACCGGGTTCTGATCCAGAAGGGCGGCGAGTTCGGGCTGGCGGTGTCGAGGTACGGCTACCTGCAGGCGTTTGTGGGCGTGGACGCGCAGCGCGTGGCGATCGCCATGACGGACGCGGCCATCCCCGAGGGCCGGTGGTCGAAGCTGGCGCTCCTGTGGGACGGCGCCGCGCTGACGATCCTCGTGAACGACCACCCGCTGGCGAGGAAGGCCGGGAAGGCGACGCTGGCCATGAGCGACTCGCCGCTGGAGATCGGGACCAAGGACATGCCGCTCGACGGGTTCGTGGACGAGGCGCGCGTGGATGCGCTCATCGAGGATTCCCGGATGGTGCTTCGCGACAACCTGACCGTTTCCGGCCCCGCGGAGATCCGCTGGGACGATTCCGGCGCGCTGGACCCTTCCGTCAACGCGCAGCCCGTCACCATCACGATCAAGAGCCCCATCGACGAACTCTCGGTGACCGTCAACCTGCTCGGGGGGTCCCAGTGATCGCCACGCGCTCGAAGCGCCGCGGATTCGCGCTCATCATGGTCGTCGTGGTCTCGGTCGCGCTGATGGCGATCGCGATCCCGTTCGCGATCTCGATGAGGCACCAGGAGCGCGGGGCGCAGGGCGGGATGGACCGGGCGCAGGCGCGGTACGCCGCGCTTGCAGGCCGCAACCACGCGCTCGCAGCCGTCATCCGCGGGCACGAATCGACCGAGGAGGCCCGGGGCGCCACGGCGCCCTTCAATACGCCCTACTCCGACGGCCTCGATGAATTCCAGGTCAACTGGAGCGGCACCATCGGCTCCGTGCAGGAAACCGACGGCACCGCACGCCTCCGCAGCTCTTCCCTCCAGGACGAACAGGGCAAGATCAACGAACGCACCGCGCCGACCGCGCTTCTCGACCGCATCAAGTCGCGCGTGGACGAGCGCACCCAGGACCTCCGCGATTACCTCACCACCTGGAGCGGCCGACCCACCTCCTATGCCGCTTCCCAGACCATCCGCGCCGTCATCCCCGTGAGTGCCGTCAACGGTGGAAGCGCGATGACGTTCATCGTGGACGACGCGGGGGCGTTCGGCGTCGGCGCCCGGGTGCGCGTGACGTGGTCCGGCGTGCCGCAGTATGGCGTCGTGGACGTGGACAGCGCGGGCAACAATGACGTGACCGTCACCGGCATCGCCGAGAGCGAATCCCAGGTCGGCGCCCTTCTCGAGCTCGAAATCCGCCACCCCGTCAACCTGAACACGGCCAGCGCGCTGGTCATCGCTTCGTGCCTCGAAGGCCTCGGGCTGCGCAACAAGCTGACCGAGGACACGGTGACGCGGGCGGAAGCGGACGCGCTGGCGGCGGCGATGATCAAGAAGAAGTTCCTTTCGTACGAGGAGTTCGCGGTCTGGCTGCGGGACATCCGGCAGAACGGGGTGATTTCGCAGAACGACGAGACCGCGATCATCATCAACTTCGCGAACCCGGCGGCGCGGCGGCTGGAAGGGACGGGGACGGTGCCGTTCACGCTGGGCTCCGAGAATTTCGTCACGGTGGTCGCGCACGGCGTGCAGGACTTCCCGAGCAAGGCCGTGTCGGCGCTGTCCGATTTCCGCGAGGTCGTCGAGATGGCGCCGGCCGGGACGCTTCGGTGGCGCGTGAAGTCGCAGTACGACTTCGAGCGGATGCTGAAGATCCCGCAGGGCCGGTTCGTGGTGACGTGGCCCGCGTGCGTCGCGGCGCTCGAGCCGCCGACCACGGACCGCAGCCTCGTCTCGTGGGTGACGACGCGCCTGGGCCGCGACGAGCGCGCGCAGTGGCAGATCATGAACCACTTCGACCAGACGCTCGCGGGGATTTCGACGGCGAAGGGCGCGTACCAGCAGCGGGCGCAGCAGATCCTCGCGATCGCGAACGGGAACGTGGACATCGAAGCGGGGGCCGCGGAGCTGTGGGTGAAGACGGCGAGCACGGGGTTCACGATCTTCGACGCCGGGACGGAGGAGTGGAGCAACCGCCTGTTCTTCACGTATGGCCCCGACACCGTCGCCGGCGGCAACGTGCTGAAGTTCGTCGTGAAGGACTCTTCGCTCGAGCACACCTACGCGCAGGTGGTGCACCCCGTGACGCTGGTGACGGACCGCTGGTATCACCTGGGGGCGTTCTGGAAGGGGACGAAGTTCGGGCACGCGGTGATGACGCTGGACGGGATGGCGGTGGGGAAGTACGAGGTCCGGACGGAGGCGGGCGGGATCCGGACGACGACGCTGGCGACGGCGCTGGTGGCGACGGACACGGTGGTGACGGTGTCGGGATCGACGGCCGGCTTTCCGGTGACGGGCGCGATCGAGATCGGCAACGAGGCGATCGAGTACACGGGCGTGAGCGGAAGCACGTTCACCGGTTGCGTGCGCGGCGCGCGCGGAACGGCCGCGCAGGCGCACCAGATGGGGTGCGGCGTGAACATCTGGGGATACACGTCGAAGCTGATCTCCGGGACGCTTCGCTTCCAGAACCCCTCCGTCCCGCAGATTACGTGGGACCGGCTGACGACGGGGGGCGGCCAGACGGTGGGGCAGATCGGGGCGAACACGCAGACGTGGGTGGTGACGTCCACGCCGGCGACGCCTCCGGCGATCGGGCTGGCGCTGGGCGCGGTGCTGCTGCCGGTGGCGCCGGTGGCGAGCGGTGCGCCGGACATCAACGTGGAGTTTCCGCCGACGGGGTGGTTGATGGTGGGAAGCGGCCCGCAGGGGGAGGTCGTGCACTACACGGGCCGCACGGCGGTGGCGTTCACGGGAATCACGCGCGGGCTGTTCGGGACGACGGACAAGAACCACTACGACGGCGAGACGGTGCAGCTGTGGGGTTTCCACGTCACGGACAACACGAACTACCTGACGCCCACGGTGCTGGCGATCGACGACGAGTGGTTCGGGCCGGTGGTGAAGGAGGGCACGGACGGCTGGCACGGTTTCGTGATCCAGCGCAACGGCGTGACGGTTCCGGTGCCGATGTTCCGCGGCAAGCAGCCCGGCGTCGGCGGGAATCTCTTCGGCACGCTCAACGCCGCGCACGCGACCGGGTCCAACGTGTTCCCGACGTTCGCGCTCGCGGACCAGCAGGCCGGCGACGGCGATACCGTGACGTTCGTCGAGCAGGACCCGGCGACGCGTGAAGAACGCGTCATCAAGCACGTGCGGTGGGTGCCGAACCTCGGCATCGGCACCGCGACGCCGCCGTTCCACCTGGCCTCGCTGTCGTCGTTCGTGAGCAAGGAATGGGTGCCGGACGACCTGTGGGTGCGCATCCTCAAGTTCCCCTCGGGCGAACTGATGGGCGTCCCGCAGCAGCTGATGACCTTCGCCGGTTCGACCATTCCCAGCGCCCCCGCGGGCCTGAACGGCCTCATCGACGAAGTCCGCCTCACCAACGGACCCAAGAACCTCGGGTTCCAGATGTCCGCCGCCATCGACGCCACGGTCGTCACCATCCCGATGGCCACGGTCGGCGGCATGGACGCCGAAGGCGGCGCCATCCTCGTCGGCGACGAGATCATCGGCTACGCGGGAACCGACCCGTCCACCAACACGCTCGTCAACTGCACGCGCGGCTACCTCGGCACCACCCCCGCCGTCCACGAACTCGGCGACCGCGTCTTCAACATGGCCTTCCTCGCCATCGCTTCCCTCACCGCCCCCGTCGGCGTCGCCGACAAGCAGTTCCCCTGCGTCCCCAACGCCTTCCCCCAGGAAGGCTACATCCTCGTCGGCACCGAGCTCATCGGCTACACCAGCTTCGGCTCCTCCGGCGGCCCCGCCATGGCCGACGGCTGCGACTTCCGAGGCGCCTTCGGCACCGTCGCCGCCACCCACAACCAGTACGAGCTCGTCTACGCTTTCCCCTTCCGTTACTACGACCGCTTCACCGCCAACTCCGACGACTCCCAGAACGCCTGGTTCTGCGCTTCACGCCGCGCCACCGGCGCGAAATGGGGAAGAGTGACGTGGGAAGAGTTGCTTCCGAACGCTTCGCTGGACATCCAGGTGCGGGTGAGGCTCGGGAGCGAGCCGAGGTGGGCGAACGTACCGACGAACCGGCCGTATGTGGCGGGGAAGGGAGGCGGGATCTGGCTGTTCGACGCGCCCGCGGGGGGGACGTTGGCAGGGGCGAAGGCGGACGGGATTGATGTCCGGGTGGATTTCGTGTGGCGGGACAATGCGTATGCGAACGGGGAGTGGAAAGACTGCGCTCAGTTTTTGGGGCTGGCGGTGGAGTATGAACAGGAGCCAGTGGTGCACTATCACGAGGAACGGTGAGGGGTTTTGGGTTCCGGATGTTGAGTTCGGAGTTCTGAGTTCGGAGTTCGGGGTTCGGTTGTGGGTTGGTGGTTGAGTTGAGGGTTCTGTTGAGGGTTGGGTTGTTGGTTCTGTTGCGGGTCGGGTTGGGAGTCGGCCGTTGCCCTGAACCCTTTCAACCAACCCGAAACCAGTAACCGAACCCCGAACTCAGAACTCAGAACTCCGAACTCAACATCCGGAACCCAAAACCCCCAACCCCGCCGTAAACCCCCCTTGCATGCGTCAACCCCCTTTCCATTCCACCCCCCGCTTCCTCCTCTCCACCCCTTCCGCCCCGGCCCGCCGTTTGCTCCTTACCCCCCCGTGCGACTCCGTCCTCACAACGGCGGCATGGCCCTCATCATGGTCGTCGTCATCGCCGTCCTCCTCGCCGCCATCGCCCTTCCGTTCGCCTTCTCCATGGGCCAACAGGAAAAAGGCGCCCGCGGCGTCACCGACCGCGCCCACGCCCGCTACGCCGCCGCCGCCGCACGTAACCGCGCCGTCGCCGCCGCCGTCCCGGGATGGGAAGGCCTCGAGGAACGCCCCCACTCTCCCGTCCCCTTCAATACCCCCTTCCACGACACCGCCGCCGAATTCTCCTCCGGCCGCGCCGGCCGACGCCTCGCCCCCGGTCTCGAAACCGGCGCCCTCGTCGCCGACGAACAGGGCAAAATCAACCGCCGTACCGCGCCACAGATGTGCGTGGACAATCTCATGAAGCGCATCGACGCGCGCGTGGACGACGCCCGCGATTACCTCACCGACGCAAGCGGCCGGCCCGCCATCTGGATCGAACCCCAGACCCTCCGCTGGACCCAGCCGTGGCTCCGCAACCCCGACTACATCCTCTTCTCCGTCGATCGCTGGAACCACCTCTCCGCCGGCACGCGCATCCGCGTCTCCGGACCCAAAATCGTCCAGGTCGGCGAGATCGAGGAGGTCGCCGAGGGAATGCTGGCGCTCAAGGGCGTGAAGGAAGCGGCCGCGGTGGATGCGCTTCTCGAAATCGAGCTGCGCCACGCGCTCAACATCAACACCGCCAGCCGCGAGGCGCTCGCGGCGTCGTTCGAGGGGCTCGCGCTTCGCGACGTCATGGACCGCGACCGCGTTTCGCGCGACGAGGCGGACCGGCTTGCCGCGGCGATCGTCAAGCTGACGTTCGAGGACTGGAAGAGCTTCTACAAGTTCCTGGGCGAGCAGAACCAGCTGCGCGTGATCAGCGACTACGACCACGCGGCGATCCGCATCAACATGGCGTCGCCGACGGACTACGCGCTCGCCGGCACCGGCACGGTCCCGCTCGCGCTTCAGTCGTGGAATTACATCACGGTCGCCGCGCGCGGGGTGATGGAGCGCCCGAACCGCGCGGTGGGCGGCGAGTGCGACCTGCGGGAGATCGTGGAAGTGGCGCCGCCGGGGACGATCAAGTGGCGGTGCCAGAGCCAGCAGGATTTCCGCGACGTGCTCGAGCGGGAGATGGCGAACGGGATCTACACGGGGCCCGTTTTCCGCTGGGAGCACGCGGTCCGCGACCGGTCGCTCGGCGCGTGGTTCACGGGCATCACGGCGGAGGACAATCGCGGCGGGTGGAACGTCAGCATGCACTTCGGCCCCGCAAACGAGGGCAAGATGGCGGGGGAAGGGTTGACGTTCGGCGGCCTGCCGGCGTTTTCGACGGGGCAGGTGGTGTGCTGGCCGTCGGGGGCGGCGGAACTGTGGTTCCTGGCGCCCGACCGGGACGCGACGATTTTCGAGGCGGGCGAGGAGGAGTGGTCGAACCGGATCCTCCTGACCTACGAAGGGAACGGGACGTCCACCGGGCCGTACCTGCGGCTGCTGGTGAAGGACGCGACGCTGGAGCAGGGATTCTCGCAGGTGGTGCACCGGGTGACGCTGGTGGCGAAGCGCTGGTACCACGTGGGGGGCTTCTGGAAGAGCACGCGCAACGGCGGGATGACGATGACGCTGGACGGCCTGCCGGTGGGGGACTGGCGCGCGGTGCCGGAGGGACCGGCGCAGCAGAAGAACAAGGAGCTCGGCGTGGCGGTGCACCTCGCGGGCGGCGTGGGGAAGACCGACACGATGATCGAGTGCGACGTGGACGTTTCCGATTTTCCCTCGCCGGGGACGATCGCGATCGGGCAGGAGGTGATCGAATACGGCCGGGCGAACGGGAACTCATTTTCGGATTGCCGGCGCGGCGCGCGCGGTTCGCGGGCCTGGCAGCATCCCTCCGGCTCGACGGTGGCGATCTGGGGGTACACGGATGCAGTGCTCGACGGAAGGGTCGACTACCGCACCGCCGGGTTCGACGTGCCGCTCCTGACGTGGAACCGGATCCCCGAAACGGCGGGCGTCCTGACTTACCCCGTCGCGACGACCGCGGAGTGCGCGACGTGGGTGGTCGTGCCGACCCCGCCGGATCCGCCAAAGGTCGGCATGGGTCCCGGTGACGCCGTTCTCGAGGTTCCGGACGGGGAAGCGGAGCCGTTTCCGGAGAAGGGCTGGCTCTTCATCGCCCGCTCGGAAATCGTGCACTACGAGGGCCACACTGGGAAGCTCTTCACCGGGCTCCAGCGCGGACTGTTCGGCACGCCGGCCACGGCGCACATGCAGGCCGACTCCGTCGAGCTCATCGGGTTCCACGTCTCCACGAACGCGGGCTACTCCGACCCGACCGTCCTGTGCATCGGGAACGAGTTCTTCGGCCCCATGCAGAAGGCCGGCGCCGACGGCTGGGTCGCCCTCGTTGGCCGCAATGGCGCCCATGCCGCCCCGTGGCCGCTCTTCCGCGGCTCCGACTGGGGGGATCAATCCTCCGACCAGGCCCATCCCGCGGGCGCTCCCGTCACGCCCACGTTTCCCCTCGACGACGCGAAGGCCGGCCGCGGCGACCGCGTGACGATTCTGCAGAAGGATTACGAGAAGCGAGAGGAAGCGGTCATCGCGTGCTCGGCGTGGCTCGAGGGGTGGAAGCCGACGGTGCAGCCGCCCGCGATCCGATCCGTCGCGACCACCATCGAATATCCCTTCCTGCTCACCGCGATCGACCGGCCGGTCCAGTGGGAGGTGCCGGGCGACGACCGGCTGAAGATCCGCCGCTGGTCGCGCGTGCTCAAGTTCCCCTCGGGGGAGCTGCCGTACTGCGACCCGGTCCCGCTTCGCGTCGGCATGTCGGCCCACGAGACCGCTCCCGGCGAGCTGGGAGGCTGGGTGGATGAGCTGCGGTGCGCGACGGCCGAGTACGAGCACTGGTGCCTCGCGAAGCCGATCGATGCGATGGCGACGGAGCTGACGTTCGGCGTGCGCCTGCCCGACGACCCGTGCGGCGAGATGCCGCCGCCTCCCCCGGCCGCGCCGTTCGTCCCGGGTCCCGGCACGCCCTGGGTCGAGCCGGTCGATCCGCCCGTCCCGACGGAGCCGCCGGTCACCTACACGCCCCTCGACACCCTCGGCGGCGCGATCCTCGTGGACGACGAAGTCATCGGCTACGTCGAATACGACCCCGTTTCTCGCAAGCTCAAGGGCCTCCAGCGCGGCTACCTCGGCACCACCCCGCGCGCCCACGCCAAGTGCTCCCTCGCGTTCCCCCTCACCTACCTCGCGATCGCGACGCTCAAGAAGGGCGTGGACGCGTCCTCCCGCATCTTCGAGACCGAGGGGGCCGGAGGCTTCACGCGCGAGGGCTACTTCCTGGTCGACGACGAGCTCGTCGGCTGGAGCCGGACCGGCCCGGACTACCTCAAGACGTTCCCGGGCTGCAATTTCCGCGGCGCCTTCGGGACACTCCCCGACGGGCATTCCGAGGACGCCCTCCTCTACAACATGCCCTTCCGCTTCTTCGACCGTTTCACGCGCGCCGCCGACGACACCGACCTGCACTGGTTCGAAGCGACGCTACGAGCGACGTCCGCGCAGTGGAAAACGATCAAGTGGGAAGAGCTGTTCGCGGGGGCCTCGGTGAACGTCCGCGTGTTCGTCCGCTTCAGCACGAGTCCCCGCTGGATCCACATGCCCTTCGACCTGAAGAAGACGAAGAGCGAAACGGTGCAGCAATTTTACGAGTTCGACGGCCCGAACGGCGGCAAGTTGGGCGACACGATGGCGGACCAGATCGACGTCCGGGTGATGTTTGAGTACCTGGATGGCGCGTACACGAAGGGGGAGTGGAAAGAATGCCCGCAGGTGAGGGGGGTGGAGGTGGAGTATGAACAACCGAATGTGGTGCAGGTGCATGAGGAAAAGTAGGGGGAAAACGGACACGAAACGAAAAACGAAAAACTAAAAACAAAAAACGAAAAGCAAAGGCCAGGAAATCCCCCGCCGCCATTTTCGTTTTTCGTTTTTCGTTTTTAGTTTTTCGTTTCCTGGCCTTTCGTCGCCCCCGACATTCCCGTTCCACCCCACCCTTAGCGATATACTCCCCCCGATGCCACACCGCCCCAACGCCGCCTTCACGCTGATGGAGTTGTTGGTCTCCATCGCGATCTTCATCCTGCTGGGGGTGCTGCTCGTCGGCCTCCTGCGCTCCGGCGTCCAGATCTGGGACCGCGGCGAAACACGGCGCGATGCCTACGAGCGCGCTTCCATCCTGTTCGACGCCCTTCGCGCCGACCTTTCCTGCTCGACGATCCACCACGAGGCCGACCCGGCGGGGATGAACCCGAACTTCACCTGCATGCCGGACAAGCACGACCGGCCGCTTCTGTTCTTCACGCGCGTCGGCATCGTCCCGCCGCAGGGGCTCCTGGCCGCGCCCAGCGGGTTCAAGGACAAGGACGTCACGTTCTTCGCGGGCGCGGACACGATGAAGCGTTACGAGGTGGTCTACTGTTTCGACCCGGACGGGAATTCCGGGAAGCTCTATCGCGGGCAGTTCGCGTTCAACAACGACTACGGGATGAAGATGCCGCTCGACGTGTTCGAGCGGGCGGACTGGCTGGCGCAGAACGTGCAGCTGCTTTCGGACGGCGTGATTTACCTCGGGCTCCGGTACTGGAGCCAGAGAACGGTGACGTGGAACCCGCAGAACGGCGAACAGGGGCCCGAGACGCGCTGGGACTCGACGCGCTGCCGGGACGCGGAGTTTCCGCTGAAGCGTGCCGGGATGGTTGCGAACGACCCGCTGGACGACATCCTGCCGCGCCGGGTGGAGATCACGCTGACGCTGGAGCGGCCCGTCGCGGCGGGGCAGGCGGTCTCGCACCTGAACTCCGACATCGACCGGAACGCCGGGACGCTTGCCGCCGATCTCCTCCCCGGTTTCCCCCAGGGGCCGGGCTTCATCAAGATCGACGACGAGTGGCTCTCCTACGAAACGCGCTCGGGGGGGAGCCTGACGGGCGTCAAACGCGGGCTGCGCGCGACGACGAAGGCGAACCACAAGTCCGGCGCCCGGATCCGCTGGGGGGAGACGTTCACCACCGTCGTCGGCATCCCGGCGTTCAAGGACGATCAAAACTAAGAGTGCGGGTTTCGCCTGCGCGTTTTCGGGAGTATTCTCTCGCCGTGATCCGAAGCCCCCTCCCGCCCGCCGCCCGCCACCGCCGCGCCGGCGGCTTCACCCTCCTCGAAATCCTCATCGCCCTCCTCATCCTCATCGTCTCCCTCGTCTCCGTCTTCGCCCTCTTCGGCGCCGCCTCCGCTTCCCACCGCCGCGCCGTCACTTCCCAGAACGCCGCCCAGCTCGCCTATTCGGTGCTCGCCGAGCTTGAGCAGGTCCCCAACCCGGGCGCACTGGCCAACATGACCGGCAAGACCAACCCCGCGTTCGACGGGTATACCTACGACGTCACCTTCACCCAGGTCGGCGTCAACGAGATCGAGGCCGTGGTCAGCATCCGCTGGAAAAGGGCGGGGAAGGACGAGTCCGAGATCTACCGGACCATCCTCCTCAAGCGTTGAACGACCTCGCCCGTCAACTCCTCGACCTCGGGTGGAAGCCGAAGAAGCAGTTCGGCCAGAACTTCCTCTTCGATTCCAACTTCCTCGACCTGATCGTGCGGGAAGCGGCGCTCGACCCTGAGGACGTGGTGGTGGAGTTCGGGACGGGGCCCGGGCAGCTGACGGAGCTTCTGGCGGCGCGGTGCGCGCGCGTATTCACGATCGACATCGACCCGAAACTCCATGCGTTCGCGAAGCACCGTGCGGCCGCTCCGAACATCGAGTTTCACCTCGGGGACGCGATTCCCAAGGGCGACGCGATCAACGCCGACTTCGTGAAGGCGATCCTCGCCGGCGCGGCGGGGCGTCGCGTGCGCGTCGTCTCGAACTTCCCCTACGCCGTGGGCGGGTCCATCCTGCTCTGCCTCGCCGAACGCCAGATTCCGGCCGCCGACGCCCTCGGGACACTTCAGCACGAAGTCGCCGACCGCCTGGCCGCCGGCCCCGGCGAGGACGCCTACGGCCCCCTCGGCATCCTCGTCCGCCGCCTGGCCGACGTCCGGAAAGTCCGCGACGTCCCGAAACAGCTCTTCTGGCCGATGCCCCAGGTCCACTCCGCGCTCGTCCACATTTCCTTCGGCGCGCGCGCCTTCGACGCCGACTGGCCCGCCTACAAGACCTTCGTCAAGAACGCCTTCTCGCAGCGGCGCAAGACGCTGGGAAGCGGCCTGAAGAAGCTGGGGCTGGCGTACGACGGGGAGCACGTGGCAAAGCGGCCCGAGGAGCTGTCGCCGGAGGAGCTGGAGGTGGTGTGGCGCGCGGCGGTTCCGCGCTAACATGCGCCGATGAGCTTCGGACTTCCGCCGCCCGACGACATCGCCATCACCACTTCCCGCCTCGTCCTCAGGCCCCTGACGTTCGCCGACGTCCCGGGGCTCTTCGCAGCGATTGACGCTTCGCGTCAATACCTGGCGCGCCGGATGCCCTGGGCCGACGCGGTGCGCGGCGAGTCCGACCTGCGCATCTTCGTGGACCGCTGCCAGCGCCGGAACGGGGAAGGGGAGGCCCACCGGGGGATCTTCGAGCCGGACGGCCGCATCGCCGGGCACATGTCCGTGGAGGAACTGGCCCCCGAACGGCGGGCGGCCGAGCTGGGGTACTGGATCCGCCAGGACCGCGCGGGGAGGGGATTTGCGACCGAGGCCGCCCGGGCCCTGCTGGCCTGGAGCTTCCGCAACCTCGACCTCCACCGCGTCACGGCCTTCACCGACACCGACAACATCGGCAGCGCGCGCGTCCTCGAAAAGTGCGGCTTCGCACGGGAGGGCGTCGTGCGCCACCGCGTCGCTGTCGCCGACTCCTGGCGCGACCAGGCCATGTATGGCCTCTTGACGGGTGAATTGAAGGTTTGAGCGCCGTCCCGCGTTAAGACCTTGGTGCGGCCCGATTTGCGCCGCCCCTTTTCCTTGTGCCCCCCGGCCCTCCTGGATACAGTGGAGGGTCTTCGAAAGGTCCGCCCGCCGATGCTGTCCGACGACGTCAAGCTGCAGATCAAACGCGCCATCGACATCGTCGAACTCATCGAAACCTACGTTCCCCTCACGAAACGGGGGAACGATTTCGTCGCGCGCTGCCCTTTCCACGAGGAAAAAACGCCGTCCTTTCACGTTCACCCGGTGGACCAGTACTTCAAGTGCTTCGGGTGCCAGAAGGGCGGCGATGTCTTCACGTTCGTGATGGAGATGGAGAAGGCGACGTTCCCGGAGGCGCTCAGGATGCTCGCCGACAAGGCGAATATCCCGCTTCGGCCGCCAGACCCGGCCGAGCGCGCGGCGGCGTCCTACCGGGAGGAGATCTACAAGGTCAACCGCTGGGCCGCGGGGCTCTTTCACAAAAAGCTGCTGGATGGGGAAGAAGGCGCGGAGGCGCGAGCCTACGTGCAGAAGCGCGGTATTTCGCCCGCGATGGTGAGCCGGTTCTTCCTCGGCTACTCGCCGCGGAGCTGGGAGTGGATTCTCGACCAGGGGAAGGTGAAGGGCTTCAGCCCGGAACTGCTCGCCTCGGCGGGACTCGCGCTCACCCGGACCGACGGCCGCGCCGGGCACTACGGCCGCTTCCGCAACCGCCTCATGTTCCCGATCGTGGACATCCGCGACCGTGTCGTCGGGTTCGGCGCGCGGGCCCTCGACCCCGAAGACCAGCCGAAGTACCTGAACTCGCCGGAGACGCCCGTCTTCCGCAAGAAAGAGTTCCTGTACGGGCTCAATTTCGCCCGGCAGGCCGCTTCCAAGGCAGGCCAGCTGGCGATCGTCGAAGGCTACACCGACGTCATCGCCGCGCACCAGAACGGCTACGAGTGGGTCGTGGCCACGCTGGGCACGGCGCTGGCGTCCGAGCACGTGAAGCAACTGAAGCGGTTTGCGCCGAAGGTCATCGCCGTTTACGACGGCGACGCGGCCGGGCAGAAGGCCAGCGAGCGGTCCCTCGACTTCTTCCTCAACGAGGACGTCGAGTTCCGCATCGCGACACTTCCGTCAGGCCTCGACCCGGCGGACTGCTTCGTGCAGCTGGGCAAGGAACCGTTCGAGAAGGCGGCGGCCACGGCGCGGGAACTCTTCGAGTTCCGCCTCGACCTGGCTCGCAGCCGGCACGACACGGCGACGGCGAAGGGATCGGCGTCGGCGGTTGAGGAAATAATCTCGACCCTGGCGCTCGTTGAGAGTGATGTGCTGCGTGAGGCGCAGATCCGGCGGGTGACGGAGGTTTTCCGGGTTCCGGAGACCGCGATCCGCCGGGAGCTGGCGAAGAAGCCGGGCAAGGCGGTGCGGCAGGCCGCGCCGCCGCGGCCGGCGCCTCCCGTGGAGGACCGCGACATCCGTGCGGGGCGCGAGCTGGTGGAGTTGATGATGCTGGGCGGTGAGACGCTGGAAGCCGTGAAGAAGTCGATCGGGCTGGAAGAGTTTCCGACCGAAGAATCCCGCAAACTGGGAGAGTTGATCCTTGGAATCGCCGAAGAACGTGGAATCGCAGGTCCCGACGCCGTCTTCGCGGCCGTCGCGCACGACCCCGCATACTCCTCCCTCGTCGCCGACCTCGTCGAAGAAGGACGCCGCAAGCAGGGGAATCCCGCGAACCGCCTCGAAGCCGTCGTCGCCTTCATCAAAGGCGGAGCCGAGCGCGAAAAGGCCGCCCGCCTTGGCCGGGAAGGGTCCGAAGCCCGGGCCCGAGGCGACGGTGAAGGGGAAAGGCGTGCCTTCGAAGAGCTCGCCCGGCTCCAGCGGGACCGATCCGAACGCAAGCGCGCCCGGCGACCCCGGTGATGCGATGCCGCCGGAGATCAAGACCCTTCTGGAGGAAGGCAAGAAGAAGGGGACGCTGACCTGGGAGGAGATCAACAAGCATCTCCCGGACGACCTCGTGTCGCCCGAGAAGCTCGACGCGATCATGGTCGCGGTCGAGGAGGCGGGGATCGACGTCGTCGAGGAGACGGAGATCGGCGAGGCGAAGACGCCCGGCGAGGAGGAGGAGGAGGAAGTTTCTCCCGACGAGGCGGAGGAGGAGGCCGAGCCGGAGTTCGAGGAAGACCTGAGCCTGCGCAAGGGGCCCGGCGAGAAGATCGACGACCCGGTCCGCATGTACCTGACGCAGATGGGCGAGATCCCGCTTCTCACGCGCGAAGAAGAAATCCTGCTGGCCAAGAAGATCGAGCTGACGCGGAAGCGGTTCAGGAAGAAAGTCCTGGAGTGCCCGGTGTGCGTGAACGAATCGATCCAGATCCTCGAGGACGTGCGCTCGGGCGAGCTGGCGTTCGACCGGACGCTGAAGGCGGACGCGGCGCTGGACGTGTCGAAGAACGACATCATCCAGAGGCTGCCCGAGAACATCGACACGCTTCAGGAACTGCTGAAGGCGAACCGCGAGGACTACCAGCTTGCGGGGAGCGACAAGACGGGCGAGGAGGAAGGATCGCGGCTGCGGCGGAAGGTGAAGGCGCGGCAGCGGAAGTGCGTGATCCTGCTGGAAGAGTTGAACATCCAGACGAAGAAGGTGCGGCCGATGATGGACCGGCTGCAGGCGATTTCGGACCGGATGGCGGCGATCCTGGCGGAGCTGGAGAGCCTGAAGGACGTGAAGAATGCGGCGCCGAAGACGGAGGTGCTGAAGGCGGAGCTGCAGGAGCTGATGGACCAGACGATGGAGGCGCCGGATCTTCTCGCGCGCCGGGTGAAGGACATCGAGGAGCGGTACCAGGAGTACGAGAAGGCGAAGAGGAAGCTGTCGTCTGGCAACCTGCGCCTGGTGGTGTCGATCGCGAAGAAATACCGGAACCGCGGGCTGTCGTTCCTCGACCTGATCCAGGAGGGGAACACGGGCCTGATGAAGGCGGTAGAGAAGTACGAGTACCGCCGCGGCTACAAGTTCTCGACGTATGCGACGTGGTGGATCCGTCAGGCGATCACGCGGGCCATCGCAGACCAGGCGCGCACGATCCGCATTCCTGTCCACATGATCGAGACGATGAGCAAGCTCCGGAACGTGACGAAGAAGCTCATCCAGAAGAACGGCCGCGAGCCAACGATCGAGGAGATCGCGAAAGAGACCAACATCAGCGTCGAGGAAACGAAGCGCGTGATGAAGATCTCCAAGCACCCGATTTCGCTCGACAGGCCGATCGGGAACGGGGAGGACTCGTACTTCGGCGACTTCATCGACGACAAGAACGCCGAGTCGCCGGTCAACGCCGCGACGTACGAGATGCTCAAGGAGAAGATCGAGGCCGTGCTCCAGACGCTGTCGTTCCGCGAACGCGAGATCATCAAGCTTCGCTACGGCATCGGGACGGGCTATACTTACACGCTTGAGGAAGTCGGGCGCATCTTCAAGGTGACCCGCGAACGCGTACGCCAGATCGAGGCCAAAGCCGTGAGGAAACTTCAGCATCCGATCCGCAGCCGAAAGCTCGAGGGATTCCTCGACGGAATGACCACCAAGGAATGAGACGAGGGCGGGGCGAAAGCCCCGCCCTTTTTCTTTGCCAGGCGGAGCCCGGCAAAGAACCCTGAGCGAGCAAAGCCCTTCGACACGCTTCGCTCGCTCAGGGTGAACGACGAGTCGAAGGGTTCGTCGCAGGAACGATCACCACAGTCCGTGAATTGAACGCACCACAAGGAGACAAGCACCGCGATGGATCAGCAGCCCCCCGTGAAGCCGCTCATGAAAGCGCAGATTCCCCACCTCCGCGCCCTGCAGGATTTCGACAAGCAGATCTACCGCTGGAACAAGGACCGCGTCCTCAAACCCCGCGCCCTCGAACCGATCGAGCGGGAAATGGCGGGGAAGCGCGCCGAACACGACGGCAAGGTCAAGGCGGCGAAGGAGGCGAAGCTCGAGGTCGAAAAGCGCGAACTGGACCTCAAGGAGCGGGACGAACGGCGCAAGCGGCTCGAGGGGCAGCGCGATACGTCGAAGTCAAACAAGGAATACCAGGGCTACAACCTCGAAATCGCCGCGATCCGGACCGACGCCGGGAAGATCGAGGAAGAAGTCCTCAAGCTGATGGCGTCGGTCGAGGAAGCCATGAAGCAGGCCGGCGAGGCCAAGGCCTCCATGGACGTCGTATCGGCGAAGCACGCCGAGGCCAAGAAGGGCGTCGACGCCGAGATCGCCAAGATCGACGAGGAACTCAAGGCGCTTCGCGAAAAGCGCGCTGCCGCGGCGAAGGAAGTGGACGCGGACTTCCTGAAGATCTACGACCGGATCCACAAGGCGAAGCCGGACGCCGTGGCGCTTGCGGCGGCGGTGGAGCAGCCGGACGGCTTCCATTGCGGCGGCTGCCGCATGGGGATCACGTTCCAGGACATCAACACGGTCATGAAGGGGAAGGACCCGGTGCAGTGCCGTTCGTGCAGCCGGATTCTTTACCTCGAGGCGAAGCCGCAGACGGCGCAGGCCAAGTAGGCGTACCCGGAGGGCGTCGCGACGGCTCCCATGAGTGATGACCCCCGCGCCGGCGGCACCGCGGGCGCTCCCGATTCGGGCGGGGCGCCGGCGTACGACGTCATCTACGACGGCGACTGCGGGATCTGCGAAGCTTCCCGCTATTACGGCGAGCGGCTCGACTGGCTTGGCCTTTTCCGCTGGCGGCCGGGCCAGGATGAAAGCGTGCTGCGCGACCACCCGCACCTTTCGCGCGAGGCCCTCGACAGCGCCCTTCACGTCGTCGGCCGCGGCCGCACCCTCTCGGGATTCGAGGCCGTGCGATTCCTCGCGCTCCGTTGCCCCCTGGCCTTCCTCGCCGGCGCCGCGATGCACCTTCCCGGCGCCGCCATCCCGGGCCGCTTCGTCTATCGCTGGATCGCCGACCACCGCAGGACCGTCCTCGCCTGCCGGATCGGCGAGCCGACCATCGTCCACCGGACGCTCGCCAGCGTCTTCGTGTGCGCCGTCCTCGCCCTCCTCGCCGCCGGCTCGATCCTGCGCCGCGAAGACTGGCCCCTCTCGTGCGTCCCCATGTTCGCCACCCCCGTCGAACCGGACGGCGCCCGCTACTCCTTCCGCTTCGCCGCCGTCGCCCCCAACGGCCGCGACCGCGAAATCCCCGCCGATGCCTGCGGCGTCCCCGAACTCCGCCTCGAACGCGTCCTCTTCGGCCGCTTCTACGGCTCCGTCGATCCCGCCTACGAGCACGGCGCGTTCCCCGGGGATACTCCCGCGGCCTTCGAGAAGCGGATGTCCGTGTTCTTCCGGACGTTCGGCGAGGAAGCGCTGGCGCGCGGAAACGTGCCTGCCGACACGCGCGCGTTCCGGCTCTACGCGGTGAGGGAAGCGGCGGGGAAGCTCGAGCGGCGGGAAGTCGGCACGGCGGATCGCGAAACGTGGACGTTCCGGAGGCCGCGATGACGGCCTGGAAGCGTTTCTGGTTTTCCACGACCCGCCGCCATTCGATCGGCTTCTTCCGGATCACCCTGTGCGCGTGGCTGTTCGCCGACTACCTCGAGTTTCTCCCCGGTCTCGACGGGCTGGAAGGCCGCGGGGCGGCATTCATGGATCCCAGCGCCGGGCTTCGATGGATCCGGGCGCTGACCCCGGGCGTGCCGTTCGGGGATCTCATGGCCGCCTGCCGCGCGTCGGCCTGGATCCTCGCCCCCCTCGCGCTCGCCGGAATCGGCACCCGCTTCTCGCTCATCCTTCTCGCCTTCGCCAATTTCGCGCTTCGCTCCTGGCAGAGCTCGTGGGGTTACGTCGGCCACGCGAGCATCCTGCCGGCCGTCGCCCTCTTCGTGCTCGCCGCGGCGCCGGGAGTGACCGCGTGGTCCGTGGACGCGCTGATCGAGGCGTGGAGGGCGAAGCGCGCCGGGGCGAAGTTCGCGTGGCTCGACCGCCTGGCGGGGCCACCGGTGGCCGTTTGGCCCGTCCACCTCATCCTCGCTTGCGCGGCAATCCTCTACTTCTCCGCCGGCGTCGCGAAGCTCCGCTGGGCGGGCGGCGACTGGCTCACCGGCCGGTCGCTCCAGTGGTACCTCGAGGGAAATGCCGGCCAGCGCCGCCTCGGCGATTCGACCCAGTTCTTCACCTCCCGCGCCGACGCTCCCGCAGAAATGCGCTTCCGCGACCCGTGGGCCCTCGACAAGATCGCGAACTCGACGCAGTCAACCGCTGCGGGAAGGGCCGTGGCCCGGTCGCGCGCGCTCTGCGCCGCGCTGTCCTGGGGCTCCCTGCTCCTCGAGCTCGCCTTCCCGGTCATCTTCTTCGTCCCCCGGGCCGCCCAGTACGCCCTTCTCGCCGGCGCCGCCGCCTTCCACGCGGGGATCGGTGCGCTCATGGGCATCGACTTCGGCGGCTGGGCCGTGCTGTTCCTCGTGGCCATCGACTGGAACGCGTTGTTGATGCGCGCCGGGGAGGTGCTTCCAGGGATTCACTCCGCGAGAAGCGACCGGGCGGGTTAAGCCTGCCTCGCGGCGGGGAGCAGGATGCGGAACAGTGCGCCCTGTCCCGCTGCGGCATGGGCGGAAATGGATCCGCCGTGCGAGTGGACGATCTGGTGGGCGATGGCGAGGCCGAGGCCGGTGCCTTCCTTCTTGGTCGAGAAGAAAGGCTCGAAGACGCGGGCGAAGTCGGCCGGCGGAATGCCGGGCCCGGAGTCCCCGATGGTGATTTCCACCGCCGGGCCGGTCGGCAGGTCGGCCCCACGCGAGGCGAAGGACAGGGTCCCGCCGGCCGGCATCGCCTGGATTGAGTTCAGGACCAGGTTGAGGAGGACCTGCTTCATCTGGTCCCCATCGGCACGCGCAGGGGGAGTTTCCGGCGAGAACGCCCGCTCGATGCGGAAGCGGCCGTTCATTTCCTGCTCCAGCAGGCTGATCGTGGACTCGATCATCGCGGGTACGGAAACTTTCCTCATCACCGGCGTCCGCGGGCGCGCGAACTGCAGGAAGTCCGTGATGATGCGGTTCAGCCGCTTCGACTCGCGGTCGATGATGCGCAGAAGCGGCAGGTCCGGCGAGACGGTCCCGGTGGCGGCAGCGGACTTGAGAAGCGCCTGCGCGGCCGCAGAGATTCCCGAGAGGGGATTGCGGACTTCGTGCGCGATGGCCGCGGAGAGGCGTCCGATCGCGGCGAGCGACTCGGCGCGCACCACCTGCTGCTGCGCATCCCGGATTTCCTCGTTGGAAAGCGACAGGTCCTGCACCAGCCGCGCGTTCTCCAGGCACACCGCCGCGTAGGTCGCCAGCGTCTCGAGCGCCGTGACGTCCTCGCGCGCGAACAGGCGGATCGCAGCGTCGGCGACGACGATCGCCCCCAGCGTCCGGCCGCCCGCTTTCATCGCCACGCCCAGCGCGCTTCTCGAGCCGAGCAGCGTCCCCGTGACACGGAACTCCGGGGACTGGTTCGGCGCTTCAAAGTCGGAGACGGCAATCGGCCGAGCTCCCTCCAGAAGCGCGCCGCCGAACAAGTCCCTCGGTTGGATTTCGCGGGCGGCCAGCGAGGCCTGCCCCCCTTCGTGCGCTTCCAGCTTCATCCCCGACGGCGACAGGATCCAGACCCACGCCGCGGATGTGCCGGAGAGGGTGCGCGCCAGCGACGCGGTGGCGCGCACGACGCGGTCGGGTTCGCGCGCGGACGCGAGGTCCTGGCCCGCCGCCAGCAGCGTGGAGCCGAGGCTGGCCCGGCGCTCCGAGATGCCCCAGAGGTTCAGGTTGGACAGAGATGCCGCGCACAGGCCGGCAAGTCCTTCCAGCGTGGAAATGGAGCCGGCCGTAGCCTGTGCTTTGGAGTCGTAGTTGATGCCGATGGCGCCAAGGAATCGCTCCTGCTGGAACATGGGCAGAAAGACGATGGCTCCGGGGGAGGTGGAGTCCCATGCTTCCGGATCGAGTTTGCGTCCTTCCTCGGCGGAGAGGATGAGGGTCTTGCGTTCGGCGCGCAGCCAGCGTGCCGGGGGATTGTCGGGGCCCCAGGAGCGGCCGAGGAGAAGGGCCTTGGCGGCGTCTTCCACGCCGGACATCGCCGCGATCGTGAGAGTGTCGCGATCCTCGTCGTAGAGGAGCAGCGATGTCGAGGGCCGGCCCGAGGCGAGCGTGACCGCATCCATCAGGGCGTCGCTCAGCTCGTCGATGGTCCGCGAGCGCCCGAACGCGGTCGCTGCTGCCAGCAGGATCTCGGAGACCTCCTTCTGTTCCCTCTGGGCTTCGATGAGGCGGGCGTTCTCGATGACGGCGCCGAGCTGCGCCCCGAGCGTGCCGAGCAGGCCAGCGTCCTCGGGGCCGAAGGTCCTGGGGTTGTACGAGCACGCGCTGAGAGTCCCCACCACGCGTCCCCGCGACACGATCGGGGCGGCGACCGTCGCATGCACCGTCACGCTCTTCTCCATCAGGTCCCGCCGGGCGTCGCTCCGCGACACCATGTCGTTCTCAACCAGGGACTGCCCGGTCTGGTAGACCTTCCACAGGAGCCCGAAGCTGATCTGGCCGGCGCTGCGTCTCACGTCGTCGGAAATCCCGGTCGCCGCCGAGAGCGTCAGGCTCGTCCCGTCTTCGCCCGCCAGGCAGAGCGCCGCAGAGTCGGTGCCCGTCAG
This sequence comes from uncultured Planctomycetia bacterium, assembly GCA_963706735.1. Taxonomy (GTDB): domain Bacteria; phylum Planctomycetota; class MHYJ01; order WSZJ01; family WSZJ01; genus WSZJ01. The sequence continues at coordinate 27,418 of CAVPNQ010000091.1, read as the reverse complement.
GGCCTGGACCTTCCTGACAGCCTCCTCCAGCACCTCCTGCACCGGAACGCTTCGTATCCCGAGTTCCGCCACGGCGTTAAGCGCCTCGAGTTCCCGGTTCTTCCGCCGGATCAGCGCCGCCGCGCGTTCCTGCTCGGACTGGTCGCGGATCGCGACCAGCGTCGCCTCCAACCCGTCCACGACGAACGGGACGCTCGCCAGCTCCACCGCCATCTCCCGGCCGTCCTTCAGCTTCAGCCTCGTCGCCACAAAGGCCCGCGTCATTTCGGGAAGCCCCAGCGCGCTCGCGCTCGAGTCCGCGAGGTCCGATTTCCGGACGCCGAAAAGATCCTCCGCCTTCCGGTTCATGTCGAACAGCCGGCCCTTGCGGAGCACCACGAGGGCGTCGGGGATTTTCTCGAAGAGTTCGCGGTAGAGGCCGTCCACGGCAGGATTGTATTCGCTGGGCGAAGCGCGCGCACGTGAACCAGGGGAATGGCCCGGACGATCAAGCAGGGGAGAGTCCCTCGGGTGAACTTGACACGCTTCCTCCACCCGGCTAAATTCCCCGCCTCGGTCAGGGCCTGCCGCCCGCTGCAGGCGCCCGTAAATCTTTGAAAAACATGAAGTTGCGCCCTTAGCTCAACTGGATAGAGTACCTGGCTACGAACCAGGGGGTTGGAGGTTCGACTCCTCCAGGGCGCATTGGGCCTCCTCGAGCGTAACGACGACGACTGGATGCGCGAAGCCCTTCGCGAGGCCCGCAAGGCCGAGGCGGAGGGGGAGGTCCCCGTCGGCGCGGTGATCGTATTTGACGGCGGGATCATCGCGCGCGCGCACAACCAGCGCGAACTTCTGCACGACCCGACGGCGCACGCGGAGATGATCGCGCTCACGCAGGCCGCGGAGCATCTTTCGAACTGGCGCCTCACCGGGGCGCGGATGTTCGTGACGCTCGAGCCGTGCGCGATGTGCGCGGGAGCGCTGGTCCTGGCGCGGGTCCAGGAAGTCGTCTGGGCGACGCCGGACCCGAGGGCGGGCGCGGTCGAAAGCGTGTTCCGGATCTGGGAAGAGCCGCGCCTGAATCACCGGGTTGTTTCGCGGAAGGGCGTGCTGGAAGACGAGTGCCGCGAGATGCTGAAGGGCTTCTTCCGCCGTCGCCGTGCGGAAGCGCCGGAGTAGACCTGCTCGCATCGCGGAGCGCCTTGTGACCAAGGTGCCCCGTGATTCGAGGAGGGGTACCGAAGTGGCCATAACGGGCTCGATTCGAAATCGAGTTGGGAGTGATGAACTCTCGCGTGGGTTCGAATCCCACCCCCTCCGTCGCGCGCGAGCGTGAGGTCGCAGTTGCGACCCTCGCGGGCGCGCACGAAAGGCCGCGCGCGCCGCGCGAGGGTCGCAACTGCGACCTCACGCTCGCGCGCGACGGGACGACGACGTAAGGAGGAACGGGTCGCAGAGAACCGACGGTTTGAGGCCGCTGTCGTTCCGCCGTTCCCGCGGATTTCGAAGCGGGGATTCGATCTGCGGGTTTTCTCGAGGGGCGCGCGGCCGTTCGTGCGCCCCCGAAAAAACCCGCAGATCGAATCCCCGCTTCGAAATCCGGGAGAGGTGGCAGAGCGGCCGATTGTGCGCGATTGGAAATCGCGTGACGCGTCACAAAACGCGTCCGAGGGTTCGAATCCCTCCCTCTCCGTAGCGCGCGTGAGCGACCCGTGAAGGACGGGGCTCGCGCGGCGCGCGCGGCCGTTCGTGCGCGCCCGCGAGCCCCGTCCTTCACGGGTCGCTCACGCGCGCTACCGGGCGTAACTTCTGGCCGAGCGCGTGCCGTGCCCGTACATTGACCTCGCAGGTCCCGAGATTCCGCGCGGATGGAGGTCGTGGGGGGTGAGTTTTGGGGCGGGCCGAGCGAGAGCGCCGGAGCCCGCCCGGGAAGCCGTAATCCCGGGCGGGCGCAGGCGCCGAGCGACGTCCGCCCCAAAACCCACCCCCCACGACCGGAATCCGCGCGGAATCTCAGCCCCTGCGGCCCCATGCAAGGAAGGCGCGTGAACCGGGCCAGGCCCTGACCGGAGCAACCCTAAGCGATGCCCTTCCGGTGCCGTGGGTAGCCGCAGGGGTGTTTTGATTTTCGCCCAAGCGAGTCGAAGGGTTTCATGGCCGACCAGACACCTCCTGGCTACACCGTCATCGCCCGCCGCTACCGCCCCTCGGCGTTCGACGAGGTCGTCGGCCAGGAACACGTCGCCACCACCCTCCAGAACGCCATCCGCGACAAGCGCGTCGGCCACGCCTACATCTTCACGGGCTCGCGCGGCGTCGGGAAGACGTCCATGGCCCGCATCTTCGCGCGCGCGTTGAACTGCGAGAAGGGCCCCACTCCCGAGCCGTGCGGCACCTGCGAAATCTGCAAGGCCACCATCGCGGGCACCGACCCCGACATCATCGAAATCGACGCCGCTTCCCATAACTCCGTCGACGACATCCGCGCCCTCCGCGAGGGCATCCGCTACGCGCCGCTCCGCGCGAGGTTCAAGGTGTACATCCTGGACGAAGCCCACCGGGTGACCGCTTCGGCGTTCGACGCGTTCCTCAAGACGCTCGAGGAACCGCCGCCGCACGTGAAGTTCATCTTCGCGACGACCGAGCCCGGCAAACTCCCCGAGACCATCCATTCCCGCTGCCAGCGCTTCGATTTCCGCCGCGTGACGTCGGTGGACGTGGTGAAGCGTCTGCGGCAGATCTGCGACAAGGAGAAGGTGAAGGCGGAGGACTCGGCGCTGGCGCTGGTGGCGCGGGCCGGGCGCGGGTCGATGCGCGACGCGCAGTCGCTGCTGGACCAGGCGATCGCGTTCAGCGGCGGGAACCTGACGGAAAAAGGCGTGCTGGAGCTTGTCGGCGTGCTGCCGCGGGAGACGTTGCTGCGGATCTTCGACCACGTGCGGGCGCGAGAGCTTGGGCCGGTGCTGAAGGCGCTGGACGCGAGCGTGGCGAACGGGCGGGACCCGGGCGACTTCATGGACGACCTGATCGAGCATGCGCGGGCGCTGATGCTGCTGCGAGCGGCGGGGAAGGAAGCGGGGCTGGTGGAAGAGGCGCCGGATGCGCTGGAGAGGCTGGCGGCGCAGGCGGCGGCGTTCAGCGTGGACGAGCTGGCGGGGGCGGTGTCGCTGCTGAGCGACGTGAGGCGGCGGCTGAGGGATGCGAGCGACCCGCGGATCGTGGCCGAGGTGGCGCTGGTAAAGCTGACGCGGCTTGCGGACCTGGCGACGATCGAGGACCTGGTGAGGCGGCTGGAGGGGGGGAAGTCGACGGCGGTGACGGCGCCGTCGCCGCGCCCGGCGGGGCAGCCTGTGCCGGCGGCGTTCGCGCCGGCGGCCGCGGCGACGGCAGCCGCGCCGGCGATCGCGGGACTTGCGGCGCTGGCGCGCGCCCTTCGGGAATCCGGCGATGGCGACCTTGCGGTGGCGCTGGACAAGGCGCAGGGGGACGCGGGCCCGGGCGGGGTCACGGTGCGGGTCGCGGAGGTGCTGAAGGGATTCCTCGAGCTGAACCGGGCGCGACTGGAAAGCGCGGCCGAGCGGGTGCTGGGGAAGAAGGTGCCGGTGAAGATCGAGGCGGCGGGAGGAACGGCGGTCGCGTCGTCCCCCGCGGTTCAAAAAAAAAACATTGAGCTCGATCCCGCCGTCCGGCGCGTGATCGACCGCTTCGACGCGCGGGTGACGAACGTCGAAGAGCCGCAGAAATAGGATCTTGGAGCCGTTATCCGCGGCCGTTTCCGCGTCGTCCACTTTCATCCGCGAATTCCTTTTCGCCGAACGGCATTCGCGGATAAAGGCGGATTTTGCGGAAACAGCCGCGGATAAAGACCGTGCATCTCTTCGTTCCGTCCACACCGCGCCTGTGGTTTCATACCCGCTCTTCCAAAGATCCCGATACACGGAGAGCACAGATGAAAGGCGGCGCCGGCGGCGGATTCGACGTGCAGGGGCTCATGAAGAAAGCGCAGGACATGCAGCGCTCGATGGCGAAGGCGCAGGAAGACCTGAAGGAGCGCGTCGTCGAGGGGAATTCGGGCGGCGGGATGGTGGTGGCGCATGCCAGCGGCGCCCGCCAGATCGTCGGGATCAAGATCGACCCGAAGGCCGTGGACCCCACCGATATCGCGATGCTGGAAGACCTGATCATCGCCGCGGTCAACCAGGCGATCGAGAAGTCGCAAAAAATGTACGAGACGGAAATGCAGAAGATCACCGGTCCCATGCAAATTCCCGGCCTATTCGGGTAGAATGAGCCCTTGTGAACGCAACCCTTCAGTCTGCAAGCCTTTCCCGCCTCATCGCGGAGCTGGCACGGCTACCGGGTATCGGTGACAAGTCGGCCGAGCGCCTCGCGCTTCACCTCCTGCGCGTGCCCAAAGATGAAGCTCTTTCACTTTCGCGCGCCATCGAGGAAGTGCGCGCGAACGTGAAGGCGTGCGGCCGCTGCTTCAACGTGAGCGAGCAGGACCCGTGCACGATCTGCGCGGACGCCACGCGCGACCGCGCCACGATCTGCGTCGTCGAGCAGCCCAGCGACCTGTGGGCGATCGAAAAGTCCGGCGCTTATCGCGGGCTCTACCACGTGCTCACCGGCCGCATCGCGCCCACCGACGGCGTCGGCCCCGAACACCTCACCGTCGGCCGCCTCCTCGACCGCGTCACCAAAGAGGGCTCCCGCGAGGTCATCCTCGCCACCAACCCCACCCTCGAGGGCGACGGCACCGCACTCCACATCCAGCAGAAACTCGAATCCCGAGGCGTCACCGTCACCCGAATCGCCCGCGGTCTTCCCAGCGGCGGAACCCTTCAGCACGCTTCCCGCACCGTCGTCGCCGACGCAATCGGCGGGCGCAGGTCGCTGGCCAAGGGAGGAGCGTAAGCCATGAGAATGGAAGCGCACCTGTCGCACAGGCTCGAGCAGAGGATGAAGCTCGCGCCGCAGATCATCCAGTCGATCGAGATCCTGCAGCTGCCGCTGCTGGAGTTGCAGGAGACGATCAAGGCGGAGATCGACGAGAACCCGACGCTGGAGATCGACGACGACGTTGAGGAACACGAAGTCGCGAAGGGGATCGAGCAGACGTCGGGGCTCGGGTCCGGGGAGGACCCGGAGGCGCCGAAGGACAAGACGCAGGAGGTGCTGGAAGCGCTCGAGCGGCAGCGCGAGGACGACTGGGATTCGCGACCGCGGAACGGGCAGTTTGATGCGAGCGCGGACAAGAAGATGGAAGCGCTGATGAACACCCCGGCCAAGGGGTCGAGCCTGCAGGAGAAGCTCTTCGAGCAGTGGGGGTCGCTGGACCTGCCGGAGAAGATCCGGCGTGCGGGCGAGTACATGATCTACAACATCGAGGACAACGGTTACATCATCCAGCCGTTCGACTCGCTGACGGACGCGACGGGGAAGGTGGTGGAGGAAGGGCTGCTGGAGGGAGTGAACCGGGAGCTCCGGCAGACGGCGCAGGAGTTCATCGAGTCGGTGCGGCAGCTGGACCCGGCGATGTACGGCCCGAACAAGACGGTGAGGAAGCAGATCCTGCGCGAGCTGGCGGAGGACGACCTCAACCGCGAGCTGAAGACGACGCTGTTGAACGGGATGGACGACAAGCTGAACCTGAAGGCGCCGCTGGAGGAGATCCTGGCGCCGCACCTGGCGGTGGCGAAGGACATGTACGTGGCCCTGGGCAAGATCCAGGAACTGGAGCCGCGCGGCGTCGGCGCGCGCAGCACGAAGGAATGCCTGCTGCTGCAGCTCAAGCGCGACGACGACGAGTACCCGCTCAAGCGGCTGCTGATCGAGCAGCACCTCGAGGACATCTCGCAGAACAAGCTGCCCAAGATCGCGAAGGACACGCAACGCGACATGGAGGACATCAAGGAAGTCGTCCTCCAGATCAAGGCCATGAACCCGCGGCCCGGCGCGAGCTACTCCAGCGAGTCCGTGCCCTACGTGCGCCCCGACGTGATCGTGGACGAGATCGAGGGCGACTACGAGGTCAAGATGGAGGACGGCTACATCCCGCGCCTCCGCGTCTCCACCTACTACCGCGACCTCCTCGCCAACGCCGAAACCAAGGCCGGCGAAAAGGAGTGGGTCCGCAACAAGATCGAAAGCGCCAAGCGCCTCATCAGCTCGATCGAGCAGCGCCAGGCCACGCTCTACCGCATCGCCTGCGAGCTCGTGAAGGTCCAGAAAGGTTTCCTCGACCAGGGCGTCAACCACCTGCACCCGCTCCGCATGCAGGAAATCGCCGACGCCCTTCACCTCCACGTCTCCACCGTCTCCCGCGCCATCAGCGACAAGTACATCCAGACCCCCCGCGGCATCTTCCCGATGAAGTTCTTCTTCAGCGGCGCCACGGAATCGACGGAAGGGGAGTCGCAGTCGCGCGTCTCGGTGCAGAGCCGGATCAAGGAGCTCGTCGAGGGCGAGGACCACGCGAACCCGCTGTCCGACGGCGACATCGTGGACAAGCTGAAGGCGGAGGGGCTGGACATCGCACGTCGCACGGTGACGAAGTACCGCAAGGCGCTGAAGATCGCGAGCTCGAGGCAGAGGAAGCAGTTCTAGCGGCTCATTCCCGGAGGCACCGGTGTCCGATCTCGAGAAACGCGCGCAGGAATTCCGCCAGAAGGTCGAGCTTCTCCGCAGCGAAGTCGGCAAGGCCGTCGTCGGCCACCGCGCCGTGGTGGACCAGGTCATCATCTGCCTGCTCTCCGGCGGGCACGCGCTGCTCGAGGGCGTCCCCGGGCTCGGAAAAACGCTTCTCGTGCGCACGCTCGCGAAGTGCCTCTCGCTGAAATTCTCGCGCATCCAGTTCACGCCCGACCTCATGCCGGCCGACATCCTCGGGACGAACATCGTCGTCGAGGAGGGCGGGCGGCGGTCGTTCCAGTTCCAGCAGGGCCCGATCTTCGGAAACCTCGTGCTGGCGGACGAAGTCAACCGCGCGACTCCCAAGACGCAGAGCGCGTTGCTCGAGGCTATGCAGGAAGCCTGCGTCACCGTCGCCGGCAAACGCTACGAGCTCGGGCAGCCGTTCTTCGTGCTCGCGACGCAGAACCCGATCGAGATGGAGGGGACGTACCCGCTTCCGGAAGCGCAGCTCGACCGGTTCATGTTCAAGATCGAGGTGAAACCGAGCGAGCTGGCCGACCTCATCACGGTCATCGACCGCACGACGGGCGCCGCGACGCCGGAGCCGCAGCCGGTGATGAGCGGGCAGGACATCCTGACGATGCGTGCGCTGGCGCGGGAAGTGCCGATCGCGTCGCACGTGAAGGAGTTCGCGGCGAGGCTCGTGCTGGCGTCGCACCCGGACACGGCGGAAACCGCGCCGGTCGCGAAGAAGTTTGTCCGTTTTGGAGCGAGCCCGCGCGGTGCGCAGTCGCTGGTGCTGGCGGGGAAGATCCTGGCGCTGATGAAGGGGCGGTTCAACGTGAGCGTCGAGGACATCAAGGAGGCCGCCTACCCCGCGCTTCGCCATCGCCTGATCCGGAATTTCGAAGGCGAGGCGGAGGGGATTTCCTCGGACGCGATCGTGAAGGACCTGATCGCGGCGGTGCCCGACGTTCCCCGGCGGGTCGAGAAGCTGCTGGCGGCGGAGTAGGCGGACGATGATGCGGGTCTTCGTGATCGGCGGCGACACGCCGCTCGGAAAATGCACTGCGGACGCCCTCCGCGCCGCCGGGTGCGACATCGCCACGGCCGCTTCACGCGCCGACGCGGTCGCCCTGCTGGACGACGCCGCGGGGGAAGCGCTGGTGCCCGCGGCGGAAGCGCTGGTCGGGCGCGCGGCGGCGCTGTTCGACGGGATGCCGGGTTCGGTGAAGCGGGTGGTGGTGGCGACGGGGGCGGACGTGTACGGCGAGGGGCCGTCGGAGTGCTCGGCGTGCGGGCACGTGAGGGCGGAGAACCGGCCGAACGACGTGGGGGCGCCGTGGGAGCCGCGGTGCCCGAGGTGCGAGGGGCCGCTGTCGCCGTCGGCGGTGCGGGAAGACGAGCGGGTGCAGCCGGCGACGCCGGTTTCGGCGCTGCGGCTTTCGCGCGAGGATCTCGCGCTGGCATGGGGGCGGTCGCGCGGCATCGAGGTCGCTTCGCTGCGGTTCTTCGACATTTACGGCCCCGGCGTGACGACGGGGTCCATCGCGCCGATCGCGGCCGCGCTTCGCGAAAACCGCTCGCCGGAAATCGCGGAGGACGGACTGCAGACGCGGGACTTCGTCCACGTCCGCGACGCCGCGAACGCCGTCGTCCTGGCCCTGACGCACCCGCGCGCCCCGGGGCACATCTTCAACGTCGGCTCCGGGAAGGGCGCGCGCCTCTCGGTGGTCGCGGCGGCGATGGCGATGGCGAAGGGCGCTTCCATCGAGGTTCGCCCGACGAGCGAGCATCGTCGCGGGGAGCCGCGGCACCTGTTTGCGGAGACGCTGAAGATCCGGCACGCGCTGGGGTGGAAGCCGGCGGTGGCGCTGACGGCGGGGGTGGGCGAAGTGCTGGCGGCCCAATAGAACAGGGGCCGGCTTTCGCCGGCCCCCGTGGATGGCTGAACGTGTCCGCCGGACTACCGCGTCGCGACCGCCACGCGCCGGGTCTTGACCTGCTTCTTGCCGCCCTCGAGATACACCGAGTCGCGCAGCCGCGGGCGACGCTGCGCCTTGAGGATGGCCTTCTTGAGGATTTCCGGGGCCGTGTACTTCGGGGTGTTGCCCTGGAAGTACGAGCTCTGGGGGAAGTGCGTTCCGCCGAGGTCGTTGGCGCCGACGGACAGCGTCTGGACCGCCTCGGGGAGGCCGTAGAGGGACCAGGGCGACTGGATGTTCGGGATGATGTTGCCGAAGAACACGCGGCAGACGGCGACGAGCTTCATGAGCTGCTGCTGAGTCATGCGCGGCCGCGGCTCGGCGCCGGGCGCCGGCTCGGGGATGTGCGGGATGATCTGGAATTCCACGAACCCGCCGGTCTCCTTCTGGATGTTGCGCAGGATCTCGATGTGCTCGCAGATGTGGATTTCGTTCTCGACGTGGCCGACGACGATCGTCGCCGTCGTCTTGATCCCCATCTGGTGTGCCGTGCGGGTCACGTCGACCCAGTCCGCCGTGCGGATCCGGTCCGGGCTGATCTTCTTGCGCACCTTGTCGTTCAGGATGTCCGCCCCCGTCCCCGGCATTGAGTCCAGGCCCGCTTCCTTCAGCTGGGCCAGGATCTCGCGGGCCGGCACGCGGGCACGGCGGGAAGCGAAGAAGATCTCCGTCGGGCTGAAGGCATGGATGTGGGCGTGCGGGTATTCCTCGCGTACCGCCGCCACGATCCGCACGAAGTAATCGATGCTCAGGTCGGGATTGAGGGCGCCCTGGATCGCCACGTCGTTCTTCGCCGGGCTCGCCGCAATCTTCGAGACGACGTCGTCCGGCGACAGCGTGAACGCGTCCTTGTCCCCCTTCTTGCGGAAGAACGTGCAGTGCTTGCACGACGCGCGGCACACGTTCGAGTAGTACACGTGCGAACGGTGCGCGAACGACACGATCCCCTGGTTCGTCCTGCGGTTCATCTCGTTCGCCACCTGGAAGATGTCGTTGAAGACCGGGTCCTCCTGCTGCATGAGCATGAGGGCCTCGATCGCAGACACTTCCTGCCGTTCGATGGCGGCCTTGAGGATGACATTCGGATCCATGCGGTGTGTCCCCCCGTTGTCAGAGCTCCCGCCGTGGCGGGAGCGACCCCTCTCACGTCCGTTTACGCTGCCAGGTGCTCGAGGCCGAATTCCCCCAGGAATGGCCTCAACCGGTAGGGCGGAAACGAAAGCACTTCGCCCAGCGGCTCGCCGCCGTGCCCGTGCCAGTCGCTTCCCGCCGTCGTGAACAGCCCGTGCGAATCCCCCAGCTCGATCAGCCGCGCGGTCTTGACGCCGTGAGTCCGGCGCCGGAACGTCTCGATCCCGCGAAGCCCCGCCTTCACAAACCTCTCCAGCCTTGCTTCCAGATCCTCCGCCGGCGGATGCGCCCACACCGCAATCCCATCCGCTTCCCCCACCAGCCGGATCGCTTCCTCCACCGGAGTCAGCGACAGCGGCACGATCCCGTGGCGGTAATGAAGGTGGCGGTCGAACGCGTCCTCCGTCGACGAAGCGTGCCCGCGCGCCACCATCACCTGCGCCACGTGGGCCCTCGACAGCGACTCGCCCTTGGCCACCGTCCGGATGTCGTCCAGGTCCAGCGGCACCCCGCGCTTCCGCAGCCCCGCCAGGATTTCCGCCGCGCGGTGCTCGCGGCGCTGAAGAGCGGCCGTGAGAAAGGTGCGGATGGCGGGGGGGACGTTGAAGCGGAAGTAAGCGAGGATGTGAAGTTCCTCTTCGCCGCAGGACGCCGAGATTTCGACGCCGGGGATGAGAGCGAGTTCGCGGCCGCGGATGGCGGCGTTGGCGAGTTCGAAGGACGAGATGGAATCGTGATCGGTGATGGCGAGCACCCTGAATCCGGCCCCGCACGCCATGTCTACGATCTCCTCCGGCGTGAAGCGGCCGTCGGAAAGGGTTGAGTGGGTGTGCAGGTCGAGTTTCATGGGCGCTGCGTCGTCTCCGGAACTCGTGTGGGCGTGACGGCGGCGGACAGTAGCAATGGGGTGAGTGAGGTGCAAGGGGGGTTTCGGAAAAGAAATCGAGCGAAAACAAAAAACGATTCGAGTGGCCGGGAGGGGCTTGACATCGAGCGCGATTCGTTGCTCACGGACTCAAACGATCAAGTTGCGAGTTGCGGGTTGCGGGTTGCGAGTAACGGCAAAAAGCCGCACGCACAATGCCGTTTTGCCGTTCCTCGCAACCCGCAACCCGCAACTCGCAACTGCCGTAAGCATTTCCTCGCCCGCACCGTCCGTCCTTTCTACGCTCGCGCCATGTCACGCGAGATCCTCGTCCTCGTCGACGCGCCGAACTTCATCTTCCGCGCGTTCCATGCTCTTCCGCGCCTCTCCTCGCCCGAGGGCGCGCCGACCGGGGCGATCTACGGGTTCGTGTCGATGCTGCAGAAGCTGGTGAGGGAAGTGAAGCCGACGCACCTGGCGGTGGTGTTCGACCCGAAGGGGAAGACGTTCCGCGACGAGGCGTACGCGGAGTACAAGGCGACGCGGTCCGAAACGCCGCCGGAGCTGGTCGTGCAGTTCGACCCGATCCGCGAGGTCGTCCGGGCCTTCCGCGCGCCGCTGGTCGAGACGCCGGGGTTCGAGGCCGACGACGCGATCGCGACGCTGGCGCGGCGCGGCGAGGCGGCGGGGATGGACGTCGTGATCGCGAGCGGCGACAAGGACCTCTGCCAGGTCGTGACTGAGAAAGTGAAGCTGCTGGACACGATGAAGGACCGGCTCAGCGGGCCGGCGGAGGTGAAAGAGAAGTGGGGTGTGCCGCCGGAGGGGATCGTGGAACTGCTGGCGCTGATGGGCGACTCCGTGGACAACGTCCCGGGCGTGCCGGGCATCGGCGAGAAAACGGCGGCCGCGCTCGTGCAAAAGGCGAGCACCGTCGAGGCTCTCCTCGCCAATCCCGACCTCGCCGGCCGGCCGAAAATCGCGCAGGCGCTCCGCGACCACGCCGCCGACGCGCGACTGTCGAAGATGCTCGTCACGGTCCGGACCGACGTGCCCGTCGCCGAGTCGCTCGACGACCTGCGGCTCAAACCCGCCGATCCCGCCGCACTCCGCACGCTCTTCACCCGCTTCGGATTCACCCGCCTGCTGAAGGATCTTCCAGCGGAAGAGCAGGCGCTGTCTCGGGCGGGGTATCGGGCGGTGGACACGGTCGCGGGGGTGCGCGACCTGGCGTCGGGGTTGCGCGCCGCGGGGGCGTTCTCGTTCGCCGTGCTCGGGACCTCGCGCGAGGGGATGCGCGCGGCGCTGGTCGGGATGGCGTTCTCGACGGGCCCCGGCGATGGCGCCTACGTCCCGCTCGGGCACAGCCCGATGCTGGCCCCGAAGCAGCCGCCGCGCGAGGAAACGCTGGCACTGCTGCGGCCGCTGTTCGAGGACGCAGCGATTGCGAAATCCGCTTACGACGCCAAGTTCGACCTGCTGGTGCTTGCGCGCCTCGGGATCGCCGTGAACGGGCTCGCGTGCGACCCCATGCTCGCCGAGTACGTCCTCGATCCCGCCAAGCCCAACGACCTCGAGTCGCTCGCGATCGCCCACCTCGGCGCCCGCATGACCCCCGCCGCCGACCTCGCCGGGCGCGGGCGCGGCGCCGTCTCGTTCGACAGCGTCGACGTCGCCAGCGCTTCCGCCGCCGGATGCGAGTCCGCGGACGTCGCCGGGCGCCTGGCGAAAGTCCTGCCGCCCAAGCTCGAAAAGGAAGGCCTCACCTCGCTCTTCCGCGACGTCGAAATGCCGCTCCTCGAAGTCCTCTTCCGCATGGAACGCACCGGCGTGCGGGTGGATGCCGCGTTCCTCGGTACGCTCGGCGCGGAGTTCGACCGCCGGCTCGCAAAAATGCGGGACGCGATCTTCGAAGCGGCGGGTGAGACGTTCAACATCGACTCGACGAAGCAGCTCCAGCGCATCCTGTTCGAGAAGCTCAAGCTGACGCCCGGGCGCAAGACGAAGACGGGGTACTCGACGGACGCCGGCGTACTGGAAGGGCTCGCGGCGGAGCATCCGGTGCCGGCGCGGATCGTCGAGTTCCGCATGCTGGCCAAGCTCAAGTCGACCTACGTGGACGCGCTGCCGGCAGCGATCAACCCTTCCACGGGCCGCATCCACACGACCTACAGCCAGGCGGTGGCGGCGACGGGACGGCTGTCGTCGAACGACCCGAATCTGCAGAACATCCCGATCCGGACGGAGGAGGGGCGGCGGATCCGGCGGGCGTTCGTGACGGAAGCGGGGTGGAAGCTGGTGAGCGCGGACTATTCGCAGATCGAGCTGCGGCTGCTGGCCCACGTTTCCGGCGACCCGGCGCTGGTGGAGGCCTACCGGAGCGGGAAGGACGTTCACGCCCGCACGGCCGCGGAGGTTTTCGGGATCGCGGAAGAGGCTGTCACCAAGGAGCAGAGGGCCCACGCGAAGGTCGTGAATTTCGGCGTCATCTACGGAATGGGCGCCCACGGGCTGGCGCAGTCGCTGGGAATCGACCGCGCGTCGGCGGCGAAATACATCGAAGCGTACTTCCGCCGGTACGCCGGCGTTCGGGCCTTCCTGGACCGTACGCTGGAAGAGACCCGCAAGACGGGTTACGTCAGGACCCTGCTCGGCCGCCGCAGGCCCCTTCCCGATATCAACGCCACAGACGGCAACCTCCGGTCAGCGGCGGAGCGGATGGCGGTGAATGCGCCGGTGCAGGGGAGTGCGGCCGACCTGATCAAGGTGGCGATGATCCGGGTGGACAAGGCGCTTCGCGCCAGTGGCTTGAAGGCGCGGATGTTGATGCAAGTCCATGACGAGCTTGTGTTTGAAGCACCCGAAGTCGAGGTTCCACGGCTGGTCGGTATCGTTACAGAGGCGATGGAGAAGGCGATGGAGCTGGCGGTGCCGCTCAAGATAGATGTAGGAATTGGGGAGAATTGGGGCGAACTCAAGGGGTAAAACGGCAGGGGATGGGGAAATGCAGGGGATTGGGATTGGGTGGGCTGGGGCGGGGGCGGGGGCTTGGGCAGCCTGCTCGAAAGGCGGCTGCCCCAGCCCGATCCCCTGCCCCAGCCCACCCCCGCCCCCTCCCGTCCTTTCCCCTTCCCCTGCCGTTTTCTCTTTGCCCTAATCAACCTCATCCCTATAATTCGCCCCACTGTTGGCGGGGGTTCCCTTCAGTCCGACTCGGAGGAAAGGTATGCTGAAAGCCCTTCGGTGCGCACTCGTTGCCATTGCGACCGTGTCTTCGATCCTGTTCGCCACGCCTGCTTCCGCGGGCATGGTTTCCACGCCGAAGCAGGACGCCGCCGAGGTTCAGCGCGAGGCCGCGAAGGAGCTGCTGAAGTGTCGTCTGGCCGAGTCGGGCGTGAGCCCGGCCGTCCTGGAGTCGAAGCTGGACCGGCTGAGCACGCAGGAACTGGTGCTGCTGACGGGGCACGTCGAGGCCACGCGGAGCGCAGGAGGAGTGGCGCTCGCCATCGGGATCGCGGTCGCCGTCGTGATCGTGGTCGTGCTCATCCTGTTTGAGACCTTCTACCCGGAACACTAAGTGCGCGATTTCCGACCCTTGAGAGGCATGGCCGCGCTGGCCATGCCTCTTTTTTTGTCGGCGTGCGGCTCGCCGGGGGAGCGGCTGGAAGCGCCCCCGCCGGGAAAAGTGCGGGTCCAGGCAGGACTTCCGCGCGGCGGTTTCCTGGACTGCGGGCCGGAGGTCGTGGCGGCGGTCCTCGCGCTGTACGGGAAGCCGGCGGACGTCGGCGAGATTTCCGAGGCGATCTGCGAGAAGACGAAAGGCGGGACGAGCCCGCTGTCGATCGCGGGTTGGATGCTGCGGCACGGGCTGGCGACGCGCGCCGCCCCGGGATGCCCCGACGAGACCCTGGCCGCCGCGCTGGAGCTCGGGATTCCCGCGATCGCGATGGTCGAAATCGCCCCGCTGACGTTCCACTATTACCTCATCATCGGCGCACCCGAGGGCGAGATCGTCTGCGCCGACTACGGCGGTGCCGTGCGCCTCTTCGCCAAGTCCGACTTCGACTCGATCTGGAACAAGACTCACCGGTACACGCTCTTCTGCGCCCCCGACGTCTCGAAGATCCCGTACAACGAAGACGACTACCTCCGAAAGCTCGACGAGCCGCCCTTCCCGGCCGACTTCGTGGATGCGCGGACGCACTACCTGATCGGGCTGGACTATGAGCAGCGGAAGCTGATCAAGCTGGCGAAGATCGAGTACCGGCGTGCGATCGACCTGGACAGCCGGCGGGTGGACGCGGCGCTGGCGCTGGGAAACATTTACTTCTTCCAGGAGTCGAACGTCGTGCAGGCGACGAAGGCTTACCGGCGTGGGGCGCACGCGGGCGGATCCTGCGCGAACAACCTGGCGTACCTGCTCTCGGAGAAGATGGGGGATCCGGAGGAAGCGTGGCCGTTCGCGGTTGCGGCGGAGGCGCAGTGCGTGCGCGGGTCGGAGTCGTGGTTCCAGGCGCTCGACACGCAGGGGACGGTGGCGCTGAAGCTGGGGAAGCCGCTGGACGCCCTGGCGGCATGGAAACGCGGGGCCGAGGCGTACGGGGACGCGGAGAAGGAGAAGCGTGCGCCATTCTGGGCCGGGGCGGCGCGCGCGGCGGTCGCGGCAGGGGATCGCGCCGAGGCGACCGAGTTGCTGGCGCGGGCCGAGAAGGACGGACTGGACCCCGCGGTCGCGGCGGAAATACGGGCGCTTCTCAGGCAGCCCTGATCCGCCGGACAAAAAAAAAGAGCCCGGCTTGTCGCCGGGCTCTTTGCTTCTCGACCCTTCTTACGGCAGGTAGCTCGTCAGGAACCCGTGGTCCCAGAGCAGCTCCGAGAGAACCACGACCCCGACCGCGATGACGCCCGCGCAGATCGCGACGACGCCCAGCGCGTTCCCGGCATTCTCCGTCGCCATCACGTGCGCTACGGCCATCGAACGGGCTTCCGACGACAGCATCGTCGCCGCAGCCGCGACCTGGGCGCCCTGCATTCCCGCGCGCTCAGCCGCTGCCTTGAGGATAGCCACCTCGACATCAGCCTTCGACGTGGCCGGCGCCTTCGGCGTCGAAACCATCCCGGCCTGCGCCGGGCCCGTGAACAGGGTCGTCGACAGCATTGCCATCGTGACGAGCGCGATGCGGCAAACCTTCAGCATGCGATCCTCCTGTAGCCGGACTGGAAAGACTGCCCCCGCTTCAATGAGGCGGAAGTCTAGGGCGTAGGGCGGGGAAGAGTCAAAACCTATTTGCCCGGCTCCCCTTCGTATTTTTCAAGGGCGGCGTCGAAGGCGGCCGCGTCGAGCTCGACCACGAGGCCGGAAGCGTAGAGGACGAGCCGCTTTCCGTCGCGCGGGGCCTTTTCCCAGACGACGGGTTTTCCGGCAGGGAGGTCGCGCGTGAAGGGGTCCAGCGTGACGTGGAACCCGGCACGGGACCAGTCGCCGCGCTCGATTTCTTCCGCCGTGATCTTCACCGGGTCGCGCGGAGTGTTCAGGAGCCGGATCTCCAGCAGCCCCGCTTCCTTGAGGTCAGCCCACAGCTGGACCCCGCTGCGGGGGGCGTCGCCCTTGTCCTCGAAGTACCTGCGGACGCGGCTGTGCAACTCGGCGAGCACCGCCCGGCTGGCTCCCGCCGCCTGCTGGTCGCGATACGACCGGATGTCCACCTTCCAGTGGCCGCCGTCGCGGACCGCAGGGAGGTCTACGACTCCGTTCCCCATCGACAGCACCAGCACCGCGGAGTCGCCCTTCACGTCCACCTTCATGAGCTGCGCCGTGAGAGTGCGAAGCGCCGCGCCCGCGTCGCGCGTCGTGGCGCCCTCGAACCCGAGGAGGTTCGCCTTGAGCAGCGGGATGTTCTCCGTGGCGACGCCGATCTTCACCTTCATGAAGGCGCCGGCAGGCGAGTCGGGGATGTCTACGTCCTGCGTGCAGAACGGGCAGGTGAACGTCTCCGCTTCGCCTTCCGGCGCGTCCTCGGCGGAGCTGGCGGGGAAGGGGAGCCGCCCCAGGGCGAATCCGGCCGCCAGGACGGGGAGGACCGCGAACGCGAGCTTGAGGCGGGTCATGGGCATCTCCGGCTGTAAAGGGGGCGACCAGGTCGAAGCCACTTCTTCTTACAAATGCCTACAATAACCCGCCCACCTCCCCGTTGGTCATAGCAGGAGCCGCGATGGACCTCGACTTCGTCCGGCAGTGCCAACGAGGCGACCCCGCGGCCCTGGCCAAGCTCGTTGACCAGGTCCAGGGGCCGCTCATGGGGTACCTCTGTCGGATGACCGGAGACAGGGTCCGCGCGGAGGACGCGCTTCAGGACACCATGCTGCGTGCCCTCAGGGCTCTCCCGGACTGGAAGCCGTCAGGGTCGTTCGAAGGGTGGCTGTTCACGATCGCCAGGAATTGCGCCATGGACCTGCTGCGACAGAAGCCGATGGCGAGCCTCGACGGGGAGGAAAACCCGGCGGCGTCGGTGCCGGGAAACGAAGAATCGGCCGAGGACAGGATCGACCGGGGACTCATGACGGCGAAGTTGCAGGAAGCGCTGGCCGGGTTGCCGAAGGACCAGCGCGAGGTCGTCTCGCTGCGGATGTACGGCGGGCTGTCGTTCAAGGAGATCGCGAAAGTCACCGGGTGCCCGCTCAACACGGCGCTCGGGAGAATGAGATACGCGCTGTTGAATCTCAAGAAGGTCCTGGCGGGCGAAGTCCTGGAGGAAAGACCGTGAGCTGCGAAGACATCCGGAACCTGGCGTTGCTGGCGGCGTGCGGGGAAGCGGCCCCGGCGGAGGCGGCGAGCGTGCGCGAGCACGCCTCGAAGTGCCCCGCCTGCGCCGGCGAGATCCGCGCGCTCAACGACGGCCTGGAGATCCTCAAGCACGTGCCGCGCGAAACTCCGTCCCGCGAGACGCGAGAAGCGCTGGGCGCGATGCTGCTCCGCGAAGCGCCCGTCCGCGTCGCTCCGGCGATCCGCTTCTGGGCGGTGGCCGCCGTTGCGCTCGTCGCTCTCTCCGCGACGGTGCTGGCGTGGAAGATGGGATCGTGGGAAGCGAAGAAGCCGGTCGAAATCGCGCACGGCACGGACAAGCCGGTGGTGCCGTCCGTTCCGAAAGTGACGCCCGACCCGAAGGTCACTCCCGAACCCGCGCCGCGCAGGGCGGTCACGAGCGCCCTCGCGTGGGTCCCCGCTGCCGACACCGAATCCGAATCGCTCTCGACGCTCGCCGATGCCGTCCAGGAGATCCGCGGCTCCAGCGTCGCTTCCACTACCTTCGACCGCACCGCCGTCTGGTTCGGCAAGTCCACCGCCGCCGTCGATTCCTTCTACGACACGCTCGACGAACTATCCGTTTCCCCCGACAAATTCTGACACGAGGCCAGCCATGAACCGCATCGCAACCTTCGCCCTTCTCGCCGCCTTCGCTTCGGTCTCGTTCGCCCAGGGACCGGGCGAGCCCGGCCGTCCGCCCCGCCCGCCCGCCGGGGGTGGCAACGACGAGCGCAGGGGACTCCACGACAAAATGCGCGAACTCGACGAGCGCCTGGCCGCCATCGAGCGGCGCTTCGAGGACGGCTCGATGTCGAAGGAGGAGGAAGGAAAGCTGCGTGAGGAGGCGAAGCGGCTTCAGGCGGAGCGCGGCGAGGTGGAGAAGAAGCTGCGAGGGATGGGGCCGCCGCCGGGCGGGGAAGGGATGGGGCCGGGCGGGGAGCGTCCGGGGCCGGGGCGTCCGGGGGAGCCCGGCGAGCCGGGGATGGGTCCTGGGATGGGCCCGGGCGGGCCGCGGCCGATGAGGACGCCCGTGTCGGCGGAGGACCGGGAGAAGGCGATGGTGTGGCTGAAGGAGAACGAGCCGACGCGGCTGGAGCGGCTGGGCGAGCTCAAGCAGCAGCGGCCCGACGAGTACGAGCGGGCCGTGAGCCAGATCGCGATGGAAGTCCGCGACCTGCTTGCGATGAAGCAGAACGACCCGAAGCGCTACGAGCGGCGGATGTCGCAGCGCAAGCTGGACTACCGTGCGAACGAGCTGGCCGAGAAGATCGTCAGCACGGGCCAGAAGCAGGACACGACGGCCGAGCGCAAGGAGTTGAAGGACGTGCTGGGGCAGCTGTTCGACCTGCGCGAGGAGGACCGCGAGCAGGAGCTGAAGAGGCTTGAGGAGGAGCTGGTGCGCCTGAAGGAGACGATGTTGAAGCGGCGCGAGTCGAAAGACAAGCTGGTGGAGAGGCGGATGGAGGACCTGCTCGGGGAAGGGATGGAGTGGGAACCGGGGAGGGAGCAGGGAGGGCCGCCGCCGCCGCCGCGGGAACGGTAGTTGGGGGTTGGGGGTTCCGGAAGTTGAGTTCGGAGTTCTGAGTTCGGGGTTCTGGGTTCGGTCTGGTGTTCCGGGTTTGGGGTTGTTGCGGGTTCGTTGCGCAAACCAACCCAGAACTCACTCAACAACTCCCGACCCAAAACCCCAACCGAACCCTGAACCCCGAACTCAGAACTCCGAACTCAACTTCCGGAACCCCAAACCAGCAACCCCCGCCGTCACCGCCCGCGCTTCTTCGCCGCCTTCTTCCTCCCTGACACCGCTTCCACGTCCACCGCCCCCGCGTCCCTCAGCGTGCCGGCCTTTTCTTTCAGGTGCCTTATCGCGTCGCGCAGCTCGGCCGCTTTCTCGAAGTCGAGCTGGTCGGCCGCCTCGAGCATCGCGCGCTCGATCTCGAGGATCGCCTCTCCCGTTTCGTAGTCCTTCTCCGTCAGACCGACCAAGGCTCGCGCCATGGACTTCGCGCGAATCTCGCCCTCGATCCCTTCCTGGATCGCCTTCTTGATCGTCCGCGGCGTGATGTTGTGCGTCACGTTGTACGCCAGCTGGATTTCGCGGCGGCGGTTGGACTCGCTGATAGCGCGGTCGAGGGAGTGCGTCATTTTGTCCGCGTAGAGGATCACCTTCCCGTCCACGTTTCGTGCGGCCCTGCCGATCGTCTGGATGATGGAGGTCTCGCTGCGCAGGAACCCTTCCTTGTCCGCGTCGAGGATCGCAACGAGCGTCACTTCCGGCAGGTCGAGCCCTTCCCGCAGCAGGTTCACGCCCACAATGCAGTCGTGCGCGCCCTGCCGGAGTTCCTTGAGGATCTGCACGCGCTCGAAGGTCTGGATTTCCGAGTGCAGGTACTTCGCTTTCACGCCCTCCTCGCCCAGGTACTCCGAAAGGTCCTCCGCAAGCCGCTTCGTCAGCGTCGTCACCAGCGCGCGCTCCGACTTCTTCGCGCGGTCCTTGATCTCGCGGATGAGGTCCGGCACCTGCCCCTCCGCCGGCCGCACCACGATCGTCGGGTCGATCAGCCCCGTCGGCCGGATGATCTGCTCCACCGGCACGCCCCCCGACCGCTTGAGCTCGTACGGCGCCGGCGTCGCGCTCACGTACACCGTCTGCCCGACCACCGATTCGAACTCCGGGAACTTCAGCGGCCGGTTATCCATAGCCGACGGCAGCCGGAAACCGTGAGCCACCAGCGTCTCCTTCCGCGCCCGGTCGCCGTTGTACATCCCGCCGATCTGCGGCACCGAGACGTGCGACTCGTCCACGATCGTCAGGAAGTCCTTCGGGAAATAGTCGATCAGGCACGACGGCCGCTCCCCAGGCTTCCGCCCCGAGAGGTGCCGCGAATAGTTCTCGATCCCCTTGCAGTACCCCACCTCCTGCAGCAGCTCCAGGTCGTACTTCGTCCGCGCTTCCAGCCTCTGCGCTTCCAGCAGCTTTCCCTCGCCCCTCAGCTCCGCCAGCCGCGCCGTCAGCTCCTCGTGAATCGCCTCGATTGCCCCCACCATCTTGTCCTGCGGCGTCACAAAGTGCTTCGCCGGATACACCGTGTAGTCGTCGTACAGGTACAGGTCGCTTCCCGTGACCGGGTTGATCTCCGTGATCTTCTCCACCGTGTCGCCGAAGAGCCGCACGCGGACCGCCGTCTCCGCGTACGCCGGGTAGATCTCGACGATGTCGCCCTTCACCCGGAATTTCCCGCGCGTCAGCGCCACGTCGTTGCGCTCGTACTGCAGCTCGATCAGCCGCCGCAGCAGCCGGTCGCGCGGGATGTCGTGACCCGTGCGGATCGGGACGACCATCGCGCGGTAGTCGGCGGGCGTGCCGAGGCCGTAGATGCAGGACACCGAAGCGACCACGACGACGTCGTCCCGCGACAGCAGCGCCGACGTCGCCGCCAGCCGCAGCCGGTCGATGTCCTCGTTGATGTCCGCGTCCTTCTCGATGTAGATGTCCTTCTGCGGGATGTACGCCTCGGGCTGGTAGTAGTCGTAGTACGACACGAAGTAGTGAACGGCGTTCTTGGGGAAGAACTCCCGGAACTCGGAGTACAGCTGCGCCGCCAGCGTCTTGTTGTGCGAGATCACCAGCGCCGGCCGCCCGACCCGCGCGATCACGTTCGCCATCGTGTACGTCTTGCCGCTTCCGGTCACCCCGAGCAATGTCTGCGCCGCGCGGCCGGACTCGAGCCCTGCAACCAGCTTCTCGATCGCTTCAGGCTGGTCTCCCGCCGGCTCGTACGGCGCATGCAGCTCGAACGCAGCGCGCGAAGACGCCCGCCGGTCGTCGCCGGAGGGGACGGGGGAGAGCGAAGGGTTGGGGCCGCGGGACATGCGGACATTAGACTTCGGGCGGGGAAGCGCAGTCCACCACGACCGTCCCGGCAAAATGGAGGTTCCGATGATCCGCGGCGTCCACACGATGTTCTACACGTCCCACGCGAAGCAGTTGCGCGCGTTCTTCCGCGACAAGCTGGGTTTCCCGTTCTCCGACGTCGGCGAGGGCTGGCTGATTTTCGACCTGCCGGAAGCGGACCTGGGGTGTCACCCTGCGGACCCGGCGCACGCGGATTCGCGGACCGGCACGCACAACATCTCGTTCTACTGCGACGACATCGAGAAGACGGTCGCGCAGCTGAAGAAAAAGGGCGTGAAGTTCACCGGGCCTGTCGTGGATCACGGATTCGGTCTGGTGACGCACTTCAAGGTGCCCGGCGGTTTCGCGCTGCAGCTGTATCAGCCGCGTTATGTGAAACGGAAAGGGCGGAAATCGAGGTAGCGCCTACCTGGCGCGCTGCAGGATCAGCAGGTCCGGCGCTTCGGCCGGGTCCTGGTTTTCCGCGATCGGGTCGGGGTTGTTTCCCCATTGGATGTCGGGTGCGCTGACGGGCACGGGCGTCCACTGGTAGCGCTGGACTTCGCGGTTGAAGACGGTCCAGTCCACGAAGTCGATTGAGCGGCGGATGACGGCGAAGCGCGGGGGCGACTTTGAATCGTCCTCGACCCTGAAGGCGGCGATGCCGCCGCGGATCGGGTTGGGGAGGTAGAACATGAGGGGGACGTCCTCGTAGTTGATGAGGATCTCGTCGTCCGGCGCGGCGTTGGCCCTGAGCCACTCGGCGACGATGCGGTTGGGGTCGGGGCGGTTGCCGAAGACTTCCGAAGCGAGGATGGAGAACTCGGCGCGGACGAGCCACCCGGTTTCGAGTCCCGAGGACGCCGGGAGCCGCGGGAGCACGGCGTGGGCGGGCAGGTTGAACCACGGGGTCGCGGCCAGCAGCAGGGCGCCGACGGGGGCCAGCCGGGGCGCGCGGTCGCCGCAGCCGCGGACGAGAACCCATGCGGAAAGCGCACAGCCGGCGGGCGCCAGGAGGATCACGTAGCGCAGGAACGGGTACGGCGCGACGCTCGGGATCCAGAACATCAGCGCGGCGTACAGGCCGCACAGGACGGAAACGGCGCGGCGCTCGTGCGGCGGAAGGGTCTTCCAGCGGCGCGCGAGCAGGGCGGCGGCGGCGAGGAGGATGACGGCCGGCGCCACGTGGGTGTTCATGTTCGACAGGTTCTCGCTCCACCGCCCGAGCCAGCTTCCGGACTGCGCCGACACGCGAGCGTGGAGCGAAGAGTCCGCGAGGCCGTAGAAGAAGGCGAGCGGGGCCAGCGCCAGCGCGAGCGCGGTCCAGGTCCCGAGGGTCCGCCACGGTGTTTTCCGATTGGCCGCCATGGCGTCCACGAACAGCACGACGAGTACCGGCACCACCGTCCCGTAGTCCACATTGAAGAAACTCCAGGCGGCCGCGACGAACGCCGCCGTGCCCCAGCGGCCGCCTCGCTGCCAGTGCGCGTAGGCCGCGAGTGTCAGGACCAGCGTGAACGTGGCCAGCGGGTAGTAGCGCGCCTGCCGGCTGTGCAGGATCCAGTAGGTGTTCAGGACGAGCAGGAACGCGGCCACCAGCGCGATCGGGGTGCTGTCGAACGCCCTCCGCACCAGAAAGTAGAGAATCGCGATGGTCGCGAACCCCGCCAGCGCAAACGGCAGCCTCGCCCCGACCGTCGAATGCCCGAAGATCTTCAGCCCGGCCGCCGCCGCGACGAATTGCCCCCACGGGTGGAACTTCCACGCGGAGTCCGCCTTGTAGTCCCCGCGCTTCACGAAATAGTCCACCGCTTCCTGCGGCGTCTTCGCAACCTCGTTGATGTGCCGCGAGTCCTTCTCGGAAAAGAGATCGTTCGAGATGAAGTTCTTCCCGTCCCACGCCAGCGGCCGGCCGGACTTCAGCATGCGGTCGCCCAGCACCGCCGTCGCCGCTTCGTCCTGCCAGAGGTACTTTTCGCCGAGGCCCCAGAAGAGGAGCAGAAGCGCGAGCGCGCCGAGGGCCGCGAGGGCCGGGAATTCCCACCCGAACCTGCGCCCCGGGGTTGCGGCCGGGTCCGCATCTCCCGCTGCGTTCATGTCCGGCCAGCATACTCGCGGTCGAGGTCTACGGCTTCCTGATGTCGACCTCGATGGCCTCAAACCGGCCCGTCAATTCCCGCTTCCCGCTCCTCGTGGTCCAGTTCTCCTGCCGCAGCTGGCCGCCGGGCACGCCCGGGCAGACCCAGCGCTCGGACTCGGTGAGCGCGTCCGCGCTGTCGTCCTCATGGACCGTCCGGATGACGGCGCACGAGTATTCGGTCCCGCCGATCGCGTACTTGCGGTCGAGATCGATCACCGTCTGGGTCTCGGTCATGACGGCCTCCTTCCCACGGACGCCCCAACCGTACTCGCGGCGCACCACCCCGTCGTTCGCCGGGAAGCCGGCGCAGCGCCAGACGCGGTACTGGACGACCTTGTCCGTTCTCAGGACGCCCCATGAAAACTGGGCGGGGAGCTCGACGGCGAAGAGCTCGCACGGCCACTCCTTGCCACAGGCCGTGAGCGTTTCCGTGCCGAGGTGCTTCACCCGGAGCCGCCGTACCGAGGAAGCATTCCACGGCACGTCCTGCTCGCTCGGCTTGCAGCTGCGGCCCTCCTCGTTCGCCCTGTGCCATGACTCGCGGACTTCGTAGGTCATCGTCCACCCGCCGGTCTTCACCGCCTTGACCGTCGTCTTGTCCACCTGGAAGAACGTTCCCTCCGCACTCCGGTCCTCGTACCTCATCACCACCGAGCTCCCCTCCCCGAATCCCTTCCACGGGGAAGCGACGTACCGGAAAAGCGTCCGCACGTCGTCGCAGGCTCGGCGTGTTTTCACGTCCAGGTCGGCCGGGTCGTCCCCGAAGGCGGTCACGGTTTCCTCGACTTCGAAGGCCGTCTTCGCGCCGTCGCGCAGGATGTGTCCCCCGATCTTCCGGCTGACCACGCCGCCGGGCACGTCCGGGCTTTCGATTCCATGCACGCCTGTCTCCATCGATTTGCCCGCAAGCGTCTCGTGCTCCCGGTACGCCGTTCCCATGACGCGTCGTCCGCCGAACTCGACGAACTGGTCGAAGAACGTCACGTGCCGCTCGATCGTGGCCCCGTCGGCGTACAGAATGTCGCTGTTCAGCACGGACCCCGGAGTCGGGATGCTGCTGGACAGGGTAAATCGATAGACCGTCCCGTTTCGCTTCGCCGTCGCGGAGCCCGAGGTCGTGAGGAACGGAAGCTGTACCCGCTGCACGCCGCCGTTTTCCTGCGAGCCGAAGAACTCGCACTTGAGCTCTTCCTCCGGAATGCAGAGGTCCTCGACGGACAGCAGCACCGTATCGGCGGGCTTCGCCGGGTCCGTGACCGCCACCATCGCGGTTCCGTCCTTTTCGATCCCGCGAAGCGTCCGGCGCTCGGCTCGCTCCGTCTGGTTGCCGCCCTCACGCCGCGTGACCTTCAACTCCACCCAGGCGCCCTTCTCGAACTCGTGCCAGCCGTGCTCGACGCGGAACACGCGTTCGCGCGCCGGCCCGGCGGCGGCGGGTTCGCCGGGGACCTGGTCCTGCGCGGCGGCCAGGCAGGCGAGGAAGAAGGGAAGGGCCATGCCGAGGGCGTGTCTCATGGGTCATTGGACGCCGGCGGGCGCCCGGGGTTCCCGTCGCTCCCACGGAATCGTGAAACCCGCTGGCACCCACCGCTGTAATTCCGCAAACACCCGATTGCCGGAGTTCCCATGCGCCGCTTCGCCTCAGCCCTTCTCGCCTCCCTGGTCGCCGTGTCCTGCTCCGGCGAACCCGTTCCCCCCGAGGCCGATCTCGAGAAGATCGCAATCACGACCGAGGGGAAGCGCGTCGCCTTCGTAGACGGGGTCGCCTACCTTTACAACGACGAAGCGAAGAAATGGGAGTTCTACAAGCGGATCATCGAGAAGGGGTGGTTTGAGAAGAACTACGTCGTGGACGGCGACCGCATTCTCCGCATCGCAGATGACGGGAGCAAAGTGGAAGTCTCGCGGCGTTTCAAGTCCGGATTCGAAGACGCTGCCGGTATCAAGGACCTGATCGGGCTCAAGCCCGGCTGGACCTCGTTCACACTGCAATCCCCGAAGGCCAAAGAAATCTCGGACTACGTCAAGCTGCGCCAGCGGATCCTCAAGGAAGGCGCCCCTTTCCTCGATAACGTCGTCGAGCCGTCCACCGCGAAGGCGCACTCGGGCAAGGCCGCGCTGCGCACGAAATCCGTTGCCCGCTCAAAGGACATGGTCTGCTCGAAGGCCTCGCTCGAGACCGAACTCATTCACTTCAGGAAGGGCGACGACTTCTGGTACAGCGCCTGGTACTTCGTCGAGGACCGGGTGCCTTTCACGCTCATGGACCTCGAGTCGACGTGGATCGAGGGGCATTCCGGCATCCGCATCACGAGTTCCGGCAATGGCCTCGGCTTCGAGCTGAAGCACCCGCCCAAGCCGCACTACCGCCCGACGAACCCGACGCCGGTTCCGGTGGGGAAGTGGTTCCGCGTCGTCGCGCACATCAGGCTCGACGAAAAGGACGGCCTCTGCGAGCTGTGGCAGGACGGCGTGAAGGTCTGCGAAGGGAAGGGGCAGACGCTGCCGTTCGCGGACACGGTGTGCAATTCGCTCGAGGTAGGGATCAGCGCGACGGAGGTGGACAGCACTATGTGGGTGGACGACGTGGAGGTGTCGGACAAGGAGATCAAGTAGCTCGCTTCGACACGATCGCCCCCGCGACTCCTGCGAGGAGACAGGCCACGAGGTTGAGCGGCGTCAACGCGTCCTCGATGAGAAACTCGCCGCCATGCGACGCGAGGATGACGATAGCTTCAGCTGCGGAAAGCCCCCGGGCTCGCGATGCCGCGATGGCATAGCCGATGAGGTTCCCGAGGAGGCACGCCCACAGCGACAGCGCGCCGCCCAGGAGCATCACCCGCGTGTCCGACCGGCGGCCCGCGATTCGAACCGCGAGCCCGACGAAAATCCCCGCGCTGACGCCGAGCAGGGCGCTTCGCAGTTCCGAGAAGCCGAGGACACAGCCCCAGCCGGCGGCGCAGAGAAGCGCGGTGAAGGACCCGGCGGCGGCGGCCTTCCAGAGGGAACGCGGCGAGTTCGCGGCGGGCCCCGGCATACTTTCGAGGGGAGAATCCACATCGCAATGGTATTCGATCGAGTTGCCGGCGTTTACCCCGTGCGAGAATTCACCGCGGCTAGCGGGGCCCGTTCTTCGCCTCGAGTTTTGTGATGAAGATCCGGGTTGATTGCGGCATCTCAGAGTCGCCAAGGGGTGAGTTCGCCGTGAGGATCTCGAGTCCGCACCCTTGAACCTGATCGCGACTCACGCTTGTGACGCTTTCGCGAATGAGATCCACATGGGCGGGGTCCGTCCCCGCTGTCGTGAATATCGCGATTCCGCTCCTGGCAAGCTGGAGCCTCACGGAAATGACGTAGAAGGGACCATTCCCGGTGCTCTCCATTGGCCTCGTTTTCAATTCGGGCGCGAGCCCATTCATCACGCAATCGACCTGCAGTGGGAGGTCGTCCAACTCGCGCTTCACCCAGTTGAGGAAGGCCCCCTTTCGTGGAAATCTCCGCTCAGGAAACACCAGGGATGCAAGAGGCAGGGCGATCCCGGGAGCCTGTCGGGTCCACATCGCCGGATGTGGGTCCAAACCACCGAGGATGCGAAGGAACCGCGGAAGAATCGGGTCGTCGGAATTCCCCGGCCACCTCACGAACGCGAGATCGTGAGCGAGAAGCTGGAACGGCGGAACGTGATACTCCGCGAGCTGGAATCCGCTGCACGTCAGTTCGGGCGCGAAGCTCATGGGGATTCAGTGCCCCTTCCCGGCCGTAACACCCTTTGCCGCTTCCGCCGCTTTCACCGCTTCCAGCGCCCCGGCTTTCCACGCCTGCACCTGGTTTCGCCCGCTCTTTTTGGCGACGTACAGCGCCTCGTCCGCCCGCGACACCAGGTCCTCCGGCGCCTTCATGTCCACCGACCACTCGGCGACGCCGAAGCTCGCGGTGATGTTCAGCAGCAATACGTACGCGAGCTGAGCAACAGCGACAT
>CAVPNQ010000090.1:0-65841 GCA_963706735.1 uncultured Planctomycetia bacterium | reverse complement strand
ATGTCCGCGCCACTCCCGCCCTCCAGATGACCCTGCTCAACTTCCAGAACACGGGCATCCCGGACAAGGACGGCAACGACATCACCGGCCGCTTCAAGCCTCCCCCGGCCAAGCCCGCCGGCTTCTCCATCTTCCGGTTGTTCGGCGGCAAGGGCCCCGGCAATACCAACGGAACCGCCTGACCCCCTCCGCTCCCACCCCGCTTCTCGTTGCCCGCCCCGGGCGTTCAAAGTAGGCTCAAGCAACATGAAGAAACCCAGGAAGTCCTCCAAGGCCGCCAGTTCGCGCAAGCCCGCCGCCCGCAAGGACCTGTCCACGCTTCTCCTCGACATCAACAAGCGCTGGCTCTCTTCGCTCGACCCCGCCGTGCTCCTCCCGGAAATCGTCGACCTCACGCGCTCGTTCTTCGGCGTCTCCGACACGACCCTCCTCATGCTCGACCACGAGGGACGCGAATTCGTCCAGCACCTCGCCAGCGGGCCGCATTACGGGAAGCTCGACCGGAAGTTCTTCCAGCGCATCCGCACCGAAGGCGTCACCGGATGGGTCGCTTCTCACCGCAAACCCCTCATCGTGAACGACACGAGCCGGGACAAGCGCTACGTCGGGAACACCGAAACGATCAAGTCGGAGCTCGCGGTGCCCGTCATCGCCGAGGGCCGGCTGCTGGGCGTGCTCAACCTGGAATCGGCGAAGAAGAACGCGTTCTCGAAGGACGACGTGAAGCTGCTCGAGATCATGGCGGCCCAGTGCGCGATCGCCCTGCGCAACGCCGAGATCTATGAGATCGAACGGCGGCGCGCGCAGCAGTGTGAAGCGCTGTATCACATCGCGCGGATCGGCGGCGGGGTTCTTCCGCCGATGACGGTCGTGCAGCGTGCGGTCGAGGTCATCAACGGGCTGCTCGAGTGCTTTTACGTCGGGCTGTTCCACGGGGACTACGACCGTGAAGAGCTGGTCCTGGTGGCGCAGCGCTGCAAGGGCGAGATTGACGTGGTGCCGGGCGCGACCCAGAAATTCACGGTGGGCCTCATCGGCTACGCCTTCCGGCTGGGCGAGACCGTGCACGTTCGCGACGTGTCGAAAAATGAGACTTACGTTGCGCGCATCCCGGGCGTGCAGTCGGAAATCTGCGTCCCGATCCGGATCGGCGACCGCTGCGTCGGCATCCTCGACGCGCAGGCCCAGAAGGTGGACGGGTTCGCACCGGACGAGGTCATGTTCCTGGAAACCGTCGCGCGCTTCCTCGCCCCCGTGTGCGCGCATCTCGAAGTCGGCGCGACCCGTGCGTGGTCGCCGATGCCGTAAGGCGACCGCTACCCCAGGAACGCCGAAACGACCGTGAAGAACTTCTCCGGCTGCTCGATCCAAGGCATGTGCCGGCAGTCGGGGATGGATTCCACCTTGAAGCGCGGACCGAGCCGGGCTGCCGCGGCGCGCAGCTTCTCGACGGAAGCGAAGGAATCCTGTTCTCCCGCGATGAGAAGCACAGGGCACAGCGTGCGGGACAGCTCGAGCTCCCCCGGGGGCTGGCCGCCCGCTTCTGCATATTGTCGCGCGAAATCATAGGCGCCAGGGGATTCGATCCACTCGACGCACCGGTCGTAATGCCGCTTGAGTTCCTTCGCCGGCGGTTTCAGAAAGAACAACCCGTCGCGCAAGTGTCTCTGTTCTTCGAGCGTCCGCGCCGCGCCGGTGGCGGGAGCCTTCAGCACCCGTGCCCGGGCTTCCTCCGGTTTCTCTCCCCACGCCGTCCCCACCGTGATGAGCCTTCTCACCCGCCCCGGAAACGCGTACGCGAACGCCGCCGCCACGTAACCGCCGTGCGAATGCGCCAGGATCTCGACCGACTCGATCCCGAGCGTCGTCAGAACCGCCGCCACGTCGTGGACGTCGCGATCCAGCCCCACGGGTTGCCGGGTCCGGCTCATGCACCGCCCGCGCAGGTCGAGATAGATCAGCTTTCGCTTCGTCGCCAGCGCCGACATGCCCGGATGAAACGCGCGGTGGTCGAAATCCGGCCCCCCGTGGAGCAGCAGAAGCGGGGGACCGCTTCCCTCCGTCTCCACCCAGAGGTTGACCTCGCCCGCGCCCTTGAATCCGCGCTCGACCACCGGCGCGTAGTCGCAGGCGAAAAAGAACCGGCCGCCATCATGGAAGCCCTTCCCCGGCGACGTCGGCGGGCGGGAGTCGTGCTGTTTGCCGGGCGTTGAACTGGAATTCGCCATGATCCCGCCGTGGGCCCCGAGAAATCAGCAGTTTTCCTTCCCCGGACGGGCGCGCGTCGCGCCGGCGCCGGAGTGCGTCGGGCCGGTCCCCGCCAGCGACAACCGGGAGGTTTACTGGCCCGACGCACGCAGGCGCCGGCCGACGCGCGCCCGTCCGAGGAGGTGGGTAACGGGATTCGAACCCGCAACGTTCAGAGCCACAATCTGATGCTCTAGCCAGGTTGAGCTATACCCACCGTGAGGGCGCGGAGTCTAGCGAAGGGCCCTGAATCGGGCAAGGTCTGTGGCGCGCCCTAGACCTTCTTCTTGGCCGCCGGGTCAGAATCCGCAGGGAAAATCTCGCTGTCCGTGCGGCGCGGCGTGGCCTTGAAGATCTCCGGGAACATGCGCTGCATGTACTTCTTGAGCGTCACGTTCGTGGGGCCGAAGCGGTTGTGATACATGTAGTACTCCAGGTCGTAGGCCATGCGGCTCGCGTCCTGGTAGCGGTTGTTCATGTCGCGCTGAAGCGCCTTGTTCAGGATGCGCTCGACTTCCTCGGGAATCTCCGGGTTCACGCGGCGCGCCGGCGGGATTTCCTTGTAGACGACGTTCTCGAGGATGATCCCGGTGTTTTCGCTTCCGAAGAGGCTCTGCCCCGTCAGCAGTTCCCACGCGACGATGCCCAGGGAGAACAGGTCGCTTCGGCCGTCGGTCTGCATGTACTGGGCCTGCTCGGGGGACATGTACTGGGCCTTGCCCATGAGAACCTCGCCTTCCTGGTTCTTCATGAGGTTGCGGGCCTTGGCGATGCCGAAGTCGGTGAGCTTCACGAAGCCCTCGGTGGAGATCATGAGGTTCTTCGGGGAGATGTCGCGGTGGACGACGTTGAGGAGGTTGCCGGCGCGGTCGGTCTTGCGATGGGCGTATTCGAGGCCGCGGCAGACGCGCGAGATGATGTACGTGCCGATGTCGATGGGGAGCTTCATGCGCCGCTCGTAGTGGCGGTTCATGAACTCCTGGAGGTTCACGCCCTCCACGTATTCCATCGCCATGTAGTAGATCGAGCCGACCTTGCCCATCTGGTAGATCTGCACGATGTACTGGTGCACGAGGTCGGCGACCAGCTTGGCTTCGCCGATGAACATCTCGATGAACTCAGGATCGTTGGACAGCGACTCCTGGATCGTCTTGATCGCGACGGTCTTCTCGAACCCCTCCGCCCCTGCCAGCACGCCCTCATAGACAGATCCCATCCCGCCCTCCGCGATTTTGCGGATGAGCTTGAAGCGGACCTTGTCGTTGATTTCCTTGAGGTCGTTCGCGACCGGCTTCTTGCCGAACATCACAGTGGCTCTCCCTTGGCGCGGGATGAGGGGTGGCACGACGGGCGCACATGCTACCGGGGGCGGGCAGGCGGCGCAACTGGCGAGCGCACCGATCCATTTCCCGCTTGCCCCGACGCCATCCCGGCGGGAAACTTGGGGGCGTTACCTTTGCGGAGAAGAAGCCCCATGCGCGCCACGGCCCTGTCGCTCGCCCTGCTGGTCCTCGTTTCCGCCCGCGCCTTCGCCGCCGATTGCGACGCCTGCATGGACAAGGCGATGTGCGTCCGCCACCAGAAGGAACAGGACGACGCGCTGCGGGAATTCGCCAGGGGAAAGCGGTCCAAGGACCCGATGAAGCGGCGCGCGGCGCTGGACGCCCTCGGCAAGCTGAACGACTCGCACCTGAACGCCCGGAGTCCCGACGTGGCGAAGGCGATCGCGGACATGCTCGACGACGCCGATTCGGGGCTGCGCATGGGAGCGCTCACCTACCTGAAGTCGAATCAGCACGTCGAGACGGCCAAGGAAGAAATCGGCAAGGTGCTGGACAAGTACCTCCCCCGGATCAGCAAGCCGAAACCGAGCGGCAAGTCCGCGTCTTCCGGCACGGCCGGGCTGGAGTGGGAGAACGAAGTGGCGCTCTGCAAGGAAGCGGTCTCGGCCATCGCGGAGATCGGCGGAAAGGACGCGGCGCCGTACTTCATCAAGGTGGTCGATACCAAGAACTTCTCGTTTGCCGTGGACAACATCTGCAAGACGACGGCGGTCAAGAGCGAGCAGCTTGTCGAGGCGTACCTGTCGCGCTTGAACGAACTGCAGACCGTGAAGGGGGACGAGGTGAAGCTTGTCTGCGCCGAACTGGCGAAGGCCTTCGCGAGCCACACGCAGTTCGCCGAGCCGCTCGGCGAGGAGATCGGGCCGTGGCTGAAGAAGGCCCGCGCGTGGTGGAAGGAAAAGAAGGAGTCGTACGATCCCCCGCCCGCTCCTCCGGAGCCCGATCCGAAGTAGTCGCGCCGCCCGCCCGGCCCGGGCAATTCCTCTTCGCCTGGCTCCCCTGCCCGGGGCGACCTCGCTTCGTGGACACTCCACCTCCGCGGGCATAGAATGCCCCGCTTCTTTTCGCGCCCTTCGTTTCACCCCCGAATTTTCCCGCGAGGCTCCATGAAAGCCGTCAAATCCGCCCCTCCCGCTCCCCCGCGCACTCCCGTCGCCGATTTCCTCTTCCGCGAATCGCTCGACGAACTGGACCCGGATACCGGGCTACTGTCCCGCTGGGAGGAAGACCGCCAGGCCGACCGCATCATCCTGATCGCCAGCGAATCGGTCGCTCCCCGCGCGGTGCGCGAAGCGATGTCGTCCGCATTCGCGAACATCTACGCCGAGGGCTACCCCTCGAACCGCCTCGCGCGCCGCGAATCCGGCCGCGTCGCCGACTTCGAGCGCTTCATCGCCTACCACCGCCGCTATGGCGACCGCCGCTTCTATAAGGGCACCGAATTCTCCGATTTCGTCGAGGTCCTGGCCCAGCGCCGCGCGGCCGAGGTTTTCGCGACGGCCGCATTCCCCGCTTCCAGCCTCTACGTGAACGTCCAGCCCCTGTCGGGCGCGGCGGCGAACAACGCGGTTTACGAGGCGTTCCTGAAGCCCGGGGATGCGGTGGTCGGGCTGAACCTGGCGCACGGCGGGCACCTGACGCACGGAAGCCCGGCGAACCGGAGCGGGAAGCGGTACACGGTGACGCCGTACCACCTGGATCCCGAGACGGGCCTGCTGAACTACGACGAAATCGCGCGGGTCTGCGCGGAGAAGAAGCCGAAACTGCTGATCGGCGGCGGGTCGGCGTACCCGTACGACATCGACTGGGACCGGCTGCGGAAGATTGCCGACGAGTGCGGGGCGATCCTCCTGGCGGACGTGAGCCATCCGGCGGGGCTGATCGCGGCGGGGCTGCTGTCGAACCCGGTCGGCATCGCGGACGTCGTCTCCATGACCACGCACAAGACGCTGTGCGGGCCTCGCGGGGCGATCCTCATCTCGACGGACGCCGGCTACGCGCGCGCGCTCGACGGCGCGGTATTCCCCGGCGAGCAGGGCGGGCCTCACCTGCACCAGATCGCGGCGAAGGCCGTCTGCTTCGGGATGGTCGCCACGCCGAAGTTCAAGGCGCTCATGAAGCAGGTCGTCGCCAATACCAAGGCCCTCATCAGGGCGCTCGTGAAGGAAGGCATCCCCCTCGCCGGCGGCGTCGCTCTTCCCGAACGCCTCAACGCGCAGAGCGAGAACGACCCGAAGACGA
This sequence comes from uncultured Planctomycetia bacterium, assembly GCA_963706735.1. GTDB lineage: Bacteria > Planctomycetota > MHYJ01 > WSZJ01 > WSZJ01 > WSZJ01. The sequence goes on along the minus strand of CAVPNQ010000090.1, from coordinate 60,010 downwards.
AGAAGAAGGAACACAACTACGTCCACCTGTTCACGATCGACCTGAAGGGGCTCGAGACGAAGACGGGCGCGGGGCTTTCCGGCGACGTGGCGGCGAACATCCTGGACCTGTGCGGCATCACGCTGAACAAGAACACGCTTCCTGGCGATGCGAACGCCGCTCGCCCGAGCGGCCTGCGCATCGGCACGTGCTTCATGACGCAGCGCGGCCTCACCGAAAGCCACATGTCCACGCTGGCCGGGCTGATCGCGAAGGCGCTCAGGGAGTGCGAGCCGTACGACGTCGACGGCGGCGCCGGCCTCGCCGGCCGCGCCAAGATCTCCCCAGAGGCGCTTCAGGCCGTCCGCGACGGCGTTCGAAAGCTGGCCTCGGAAGCGCGGTGGGATACGGCCGAGATCGGGGCGACGCGGGTGATGGCGGAGCGGAACGAGACGCCGTTGACGGCGGCGCACAAGGAAGCGAAGGCGTCGCTGGAGGACCGCGACGGCTGGATGACGCCGGTTCACTTCGGCGAACCGACGGCGGAGCGCGCCGCGCTGGACAAGGGCGCCGCGCTGTTCGACTGGAGCGACCGCCCGGTGTTCTCGATCCGCGGGGAGCGCGCGCGGCCGTTCGTGGCCGAGGTTTTCGCAAGCACGACGCGGTTCGCGCCGGGCGAATGCGGCCCGGCGGTCCTCCTCTCCCCCTCCGGCGAAACGACCGACGAGCCCGTCCTGGTCCGTCTCCCCGAGGGCGCCGACGGCTCCGACGAGTACTGGCTGTTCGACGCCGATCGCCGGACGCAGGGGTGGCTGGAAGCGCTCTCCGACGGTTTCGTGCGCTTCGACCCGAACGACCTCCATGCCAAGATCGACGGTCCCGTCTCGGTGGACGACATCAGGATCGCGCGCAAGCCGGAACGCCGGCAGCTCGTCCTCGGTCTCGCGGGGCCGAAGGCCGCCGCCACGCTGAAAGCCGTTTGCGCTTCCTTCGGCGCCCTGCAGCCCGGCCGCTGGGCCCAGGGGGCCATTGACGGCGTCCAGGTGATCTGTGCCCGCCCCGGCGCGAAGGACTGGTACCTCGTGTTCGTGCGCCCCGACGGCGCCCTCCGCACATGGTCGAAACTGAAGGCCGCCGGCGCCGTGCCGGCCGGACTGAGGACGCGGGAAGCCGCGAAGCGCGACGAAGCGAAGCCTGACCTGGCGAAACCGTACTACATCGGCTGCCGCAAGGTCGCCGCGGCGCCCGCGAAGAAGGAGAAGTTCGTCTGGAAGGAGTACGAAGGCCCGCTCAAGAAATCGTGTCTCTACGCGCAGCACCTGGAGAAGGACGCCAAGGGCGCGAAGGGCCGCATGGTGCCGTTCGCAGGCTGGGAAATGCCCGTGCTGTACACCACGATCGGCGACGAGCACGACGCGGTGCGGTCGCGCGCCGGCCTGTTCGACATCACCCACATGGGGACGATGGAGGTCGCCGGCCCCAACGCCCAGCGCTTCATCGATCTCGTCACCACGAACTTCGTGCCCAAGCTCCGCGACGGGCAGACGCACTACACGTACGTGCTGGACCCGGACGGGAACGTGCTCGACGACATTCTCGTCTACCGCCGCGCGTGGGACCGCTTCCTGCTCGTCGTGAACGCGTCCAACGCCGACAAGCTCTGGGCGTGGTTCACGGGCGTCGCTGCGCGCCGGTACGTCCTCGACAACAACCGGCCGGCGCTTGAGATCGAGGGCGACGTGACCCTTCGCAATCTCAAGGACGACGCGAGCGGCCCCGACCAGCTCGTGGACATCGCCGTGCAGGGCCCCAAATCGCTCGCCATCCTCCAGCGCGCCTGCGACAGCCGGGAATCCAGGGCGGCCCTTCGCGACTGCAAGAAGTCCGACTTCATCGAGACGACGCTCTGCGGAAAGATCCCGGTGATCGTCTCGCGCACCGGCTACACGGGCGAAACGACCGGGTTCGAAATTTACGTCCACCCGGACCACGCCCCCAAACTCTGGAACGGCCTGCTCGCCGCCGGGGAAAAGCACGGCATCCAGCGCTGCGGCCTGGGCGCCCGCGACTCCACCCGCACCGAAGTCGGGTTCCCCCTCTACGGCCACGAACTCGCCGGCGACCGCAACATCATTCCCCACGAGGCCGGGTACGGGGCGTTCGTGAAGCGCCACAAGCCGTTCTTCGTCGGTCGCGACGCGATGATCGCGCGCGAGGAGGCGTCGAAGGTCTCCGTGGTGCGCTTCAGGGTGAACTCCGACAAGGCGCGCGCCGTGCGGCCGCACTACCCCGTCGCGAATTCCAAGGGCCAGAAAATCGGCGAGGTCACGAGCTGCACGCTGGTCGGCAAGGCGCAGATCGGCATGGCGCTGATCGACAAGCGGTTCGCGAAGGACGGCGGCCAGCTGGCGATCATTCCCCTCGCCCGCGAGGAGGAAGACCACGGCAAGAAGGCGAAGTCGAAGAAGGAAGCGGCTCCTGCGAAGGAGGCCGTGGAGACCTGGGTGCTGCCGGAATACTCGACGATCCTCGAGCGGTTCGTGCAGTCGCGCGGGGAGAGCGAGGAAGAGGAGTAGACGCTCTTCCCCGCGACCGGGGCCCGGCTACTTGCCGTTGTTGGACTTGCGGGCCCCGGAATTCGTCCCGAGGAGCACGTCGTACTGGTGGACCATGCCGTCGCGGATCAGCAGCACGGCCACCCGCTGGCCGGGCGCGCTTCGGCTCAGGAAGTCCTTGAGCGCGTACCCGCGGACGGTGGGGGTCCCTGCGATTTCGACGATGATGTCCCCTTCCTGGATCCCGGCCTTGGATGCCGGCGAGAGGTCGGTGACGCTGTTCACCTTGAGCCCGCCGTCGTACCCGTTTGACTTCACGTCGCGCGGGTCGGCTTCCTCCACCTGCACGCCGAACCAGGTGCGCGGCCCGACGGTGATTCCAGGGAGGCTCTGCTCGGGATCGGGGGGTGTGAAGCGATTCTCGACGAAGGAGATTGTCTGCATGCGGTAGTCGATGGTCGTGACGAAGCGGCTGATGAAATTGAAACCGATGACTCCCTCGGCTTTGACCTGCAACAGGGTTGCGGGGGTGGAGACCTGGGGGACCGCCATGATGGCGACCTTGAGATCGTCCAGTTCCAGCGGGCCCATCTTGACCTTATCGACCTTCACGAATTGGGTCGTTTCGGACCACTGCTTGCCGTTCCCCTTGATCAGTCCCTTCGCCAGCGCGGCCTCGGGGAGGACGACCGTCGTGGAGGCTCCGGTATCGAAGGCCATGCGGAAGGGGCCCTTGCCATCGAAGGTGACATCGACCCAGGGGAGATTGGCTTCGAGCTGGAAGCCGACGACGACGGGATCCGGCGGGTCGGGCGGGTCGGCCGGCGAGCGCAGGCAGGCGGCGACGATGAGCGCGGCTGCGACGGCAGGGAGGATTCGGCGCATGGAAGGCTCGGCTCCTTGGGGTGGGCCTGCATGATAGCCGTTCGGGGCTGGGTCGCTTACGGCTTCTGGATCGCCGGCGCCTTGCGCGCGGCGCGGACCTGCGCGATGCCGTCCCAGGCGAGCTTCGCCGCCACGATGACCACGGCCACGGCGAAGACTTTCTTGAGCACGGGCGCATCGAGCCGCCTGGCCGCGCGCGCGCCCAGCTGGGCCCCGAGGATGACGCCGATGCCGAGCCAGATGGCGAACATGAAATGGCAGTGGCCGCCGATCATGAGCGTGGTCGCGGCGACCAGCGACGACAGGAGAAGGATGAACGTGGAGGTCGCCGTGGCGCGGTGGAACGGGCGGCCCAGCAGGATCGACAGCAGCGGGACGTAGAAGATTCCACCGCCGACACCGAGCGTGACGGCGATGAGCCCGCTGAGCGTGGAAATCGCCAGGGCGGCGCGGAAGCGTCCCTGGCTGGGCGCTTCGACGGCTTCGTGATCCGCGATCTTCCCGCGCAACGAGATATAGAACGCACCGACGACCAGCATCGCGGCGAATGCCACGAGGAACCACGGGGAGTTGAAACGCGGGACGATGTACCAGCCGGCGAACGCCGAGGCCGGGATGGCCGCGGCGGCAAGCCACACCGCGAGGTTGTAGTCGATCTTGCGCTGCCGGTCGAAGGCGAGCGAACCGCTGAACGCGTTCAGCACGATCACCGCGTGCGACGTGCCGACCGCCAGCGATTTCTCGAAGTGATAGAAGTACAGCAGCACCGGCACCAGGATGAATCCGCCGCCGAGTCCCAGGAGGGTTCCGAAGAACCCGATCCCGATTCCGCTGGCGACGAGGATGAGGGGCTGCATGCGCGCGCTATCGGCGCTTCTTCTTCCGTGGCGACACGTCCACAGACACGACCTTCGCGAATTCCTGCACGCGTGCCTCGATCTCGCGGCTCGAGAGGGCGAACAGTCTCCGCAGCCCGAAATCCTCGCAGGCGAACGAGGCGAGAACCGTGCCGTACGCCAGGGCCCGCTTCATTTCTTCCAGTGAAGCGTTCCCGGCGCGGGCGATGTGTCCCATGAAGCCGCCCGCGAACGAGTCGCCGGCGCCGGTGGGATCGACGATGCGCTCGAGGGGGTAGGCGGGGAGGGCGAAGACGGCCTCCTCGGTGAAGAGCATCGAGCCGTGTTCGCCCTTTTTCACGATGACGACCTTGGGCCCCTGGGCGAGGGCCCAGCGCGCGCCGGCGACGACGTTGGGTTCGCCGGAGAGCTGGAGAAGTTCGGCGTTGTTGAGGATGAGGCCGTCCACGTCGCGGACGAGTTCGAGAAGCGCCGGCTGTTCCATCTCGATCCAGAGGTTCATGGTGTCGGCGAGGACGAACTTCGGCCGTTCGACCTGGCTGAGGACGGCGCGCTGGGTGCGGGGGGAGCCATTCGCGAGGAAGACGAACGGCGACTTGCGGAATGGCACGGGGATTTTCGGTTCGAACTTGCCGAAGACGTTGAGCTCGACGCTGACGGTTTCCGCGTTGTTCATCTCGCGGCCGTAGCGCCCGTGCCAGCGGAACGTCTTGCCCTTCGGGTCGACCTGGATGCCGGTACAGTCGATCCCCCGCTCCTTGAAGCCCGCGAGGTGGCGCTTCGGGAAGTCCTTTCCGACGACGCCGACGAGCCGGACTTCGGGAGCGAGCCACGCCGAGCTGTGCGAGAAATACGTCGCGCTTCCGCCAAGTTCGTCATTGGCGTGGCCGGAGGGAGTTTCCAGCGTGTCGAAAGCCAGGGAGCCTACGACGAGGAGGGAATTTGCGGGCATCAGGGTGGATTCTCCGGGGGAGTGAGAAGGGCAACACGAAACGAAAAACTAAAAACGAAAAACAAAAAAGGAAAAGGGAACGGCCCCTTACGGAGGTCTTTCCTTTTTGTTTTTACTTTTTCATTTTTCGTTTTTCGTTTCCTGGCCGTTCCTTCTACGAAGCAAGGACCCTCCCCGCCGCCTCCATCCGCGCGAGGCATTTCTCCTTCCCGATCACCTCCATCGTCTCCGTCAGCGGCGGAGTGGCCGCCTTTCCCGTCACCGCCACGCGCACCGGCATGAAAAGGTCCCCCGGCTTGACGTTCTTCGCCGCCGCCACCTCGCGCAGCCTCGCCTCCATCGCGGCGGCGGTCCACTCGCAGTCCTTGAGCGCTTCCCGCGCCGCCGCAAGCAGCATCGCCGCATCCGCCGCGGTCTGCTTCTTCCCGACCAGCACCGCCGCGTCGTGCACGATCGTGTCGGCGAAGAAGAAGGACGTCAGCTCCCCGAACTCCGACAGCACCCGCAGCCGGTCCTGGATCAGCGGCACGATCCTCTTCACCAGCGCAGGGTCCTTCCCCGCCGCGCCGAACGGCTCCAGCCGCTTCGCAAGGTCCTCGGGCGCCAGCTTGCGCATGTACTGCCCGTTCATCCAGTCGAGCTTCTGCATGTCGAACACAGGCCCGCCCGCGTTGATCTTGTCGATCGAGAATTCCTTCTGCATCTCCTCGACCGAAAAGACCTCCAGCCCGCCCGGCATCGAGAACCCCATCAGCGCCAGGAAGTTCACCAGCGCCTCCGGCAGGTACCCCTGGTCCTTGTACCAGTTCAGGCTCGTCGGGTTCTTGCGCTTCGAGATCTTGGACTTGTCCTTGTTGCGCAGAAGCGGCACGTGGCACCAGACCGGCGGCTCCCAGCCGAAAACCTCGTACAGCTTGATGTGCTTCGGCGTCGAGCTGATCCACTCCTCGGCCCGGATCACATGCGTGATCCCCATCAGGTGGTCGTCCACCACGTTCGCCAGGTGGTACGTCGGCCACCCGTCGCTCTTCAGCAGGATCTGGTCGTCGATCTGGTCCCAGCCGAAGACGACTTCCCCGCGCACGACATCCTTGAAGCGGCACTCCCCTTCGGTCGGCATCTTGAGCCGGATCACCCAGGGCGCGCCGCCGTCGATCTGCTTTTTCACCTCGCCCGGCGGCATGTTCCGGCAGTGGCCGTCGTACCGCGGCGAAAGCTTGGCCGCCATCTGCGCCTTGCGCACCGCTTCCATCCGGTCCGCCGTGCACGTGCAGTAGTAGGCGGCGCCCTTCTCGACGAGGTCCTTCGCATGTTTCGGGTAGATCGCGACGCGCTCGCTCTGCCGGTACGGCCCGACCGGCCCGCCGATGTCCGGCCCCTCGTCATAGGTCAGCCCGAGCCACTTGAGCGAATCGAAGATCATCCGTTCCGACTCGGGGTTCGACCGCGCGCGGTCCGTGTCCTCGATGCGCAGGAGGAACTGGCCGCCGTTGCGGCGCGCCCATGTGCGGTTGAACAGCGCGACGTAGGCGGTCCCGACGTGCGGGTCGCCGGTGGGCGAAGGGGCGATGCGGACGCGAACGGGCAAGTGAGGCTCCTGTGCAATGGGCGGCTTGAAGGGCGCGGATGCTAGCAGCGCCCCGGCCCGCGGTCAAAGGAGCCGGGCTTACCTGCGGCGGTGGCGGTCCATCAGGCCCTTCGGCTTCGGAGGCGGACCCGGAGGCGGTTTCCTCGGCGGCGGATCGTCCCCGAGGAGGTCGTCGTTCGCAGACTTCGCGGGCGGCGGAGGAAGCGCGTCGAAGTCGAGGTCGTCCGCGGGAGCGGCCTGGGCCGGGGGACCTTCGAAAATCGGGTCCGCTCCGTCATCGTCGTCGGGCGGCGGGAGATTCTCGAAGTCGAGTTCGTCATCGGAAAGCGAAGGCGCGCCGGCCTTCGGTGGCGGCGGCTTCAACGCAGGAGGTTTCGACCCGGCCGCAGGGGGCGGCGGCTTGAGCCCGGCCACTGCGGGAACCGACGATCCGGTCTTCGGCGGGGGCGGCTTCAGCTTCACACCCGACGGCGGCGGAGGCGGCTTCAGGACGCCGGACGCCGGCGCTCCCGGCCTTCCGCCGAGAGTCGGTTTCTTCCTGAATCGGTCCTGCTGCGCCTTCTTCCGCTTCATTTCCGCCTGCGCCTCGGGGCTCATGCACTCGTTGCAGTAGCCGGTCTCGGGGTCGGAGTCGTTCTTGTGGCATTTCTTGCACGGCCGGTAGCCGCACTGGCATGCGACCGTGTCCTCGTCGATCGGGCGCTCGCACTTCGGGCAGAGGAATTCGCTGTCGAGGAGAAGCTTGTCCGCGCTGCTGGAAAGGGGCTTGCCGCAGACGATGCACTTCTGTTCGGTCGCGGGATTCGGCGTCTTGCAGAACTGGCAGGTACGGCCTTCCTGTCCGCCGGCGGCCGCGGGCGTTTCGCCGCGGAGGACCGCTTCGAAATCCCGGGCGACTTCTTCGGCAAACCCGTAGCGCGTCGCCGGGTCTTTCTCGAGGAGTTTCGTGATGATGGCCGAGAGGGCGCGGGGCAGTTCGAGATTCCAGGCGCCCGGGGGCTTCGGAACGGTGGACCGATGGGCCATCTCGAGGAGGCGCGGGTCGGTTTCCTCGAACGGCGGCCGGCCGGAGGCGAAGCAGTAGAGCGTGACGCCGAGGGCGTAAAGGTCGGCCTTGTTGTCGAACGGCTCGGACTTCCAGAGTTCCGGCGCGGTCACGAGCGGGTCGCAGGGCACGCCGAGCGTGCCGTCGTGGGCCTGGCCGAAGTCGGCGAGCTTCGCGCCCGATTCGCGGATGAAGACCGAAGAGGGGCGGATGTCGCCGTGGACAAGGCCGTTCGCGTGGATGACGGCGAGGGCGCGCGACAGCTCGATCCCGACCTTGCACAGCCGGTTCCAGTTCATCTTCTCGCGCGCGGGCCAGATGCGCCCGTCGGCGACGTGCTCCGTCACGATCCAGCCGCGCCCGTCCGTCACCCCGGCGTCGATCACCGCCACCAGTCCCGCGTGCGACAGCGGAATCGCCTTCCGCGCGTTCGTGACGTACCGCTCCACCGCCGCGGCCGGCGTGTCCGCCGCAAACAGCTTCACCACCGCCGGCCGGTTCTGCGCCGGAATCAGCCCCTTGTAAACCACCGTCCAGCGCCCGGCACCGATCTTTTCGTCCAACCGGCACCCGCCGAAAACCTTCCCCGCCATCGCGTCCGTCGGCGCCGTCGGGGCTCCACCCTTCACCCTCGTCGGCACCAGCGGCTGGCGGCACCGGTCGCACGTGAAGGGCGCACCGGTGACCTTGTAGAGGAAGTCCACCTCGCCGCAGGAGGAGCAGGCGAGCGTCGATTCCTTCGTCTTCTCCATCATCGCGCGCGAGCGGATGAGGTCCAGGTACCCCTTCTCCATCATCACGTCGCCGATCGGCCGGGGCTTCCCCATCCCTTCCAGCCGAACCCACTGGTCCACAGCGTCCCTCAACTGCTCGACGGTGACTTCCTTTTCGCGGACCGCCACGAGGCAGAACAGCTGCGCCTCCCGGATGCCCTTGTCGCGATTTCCCGTGGCAGGGGCCACCCGCGTCGTGTCCTTCTTGTAGAAGCGCATCAGCGCTTCGTACAGGGCCCGTGGGATGACCCCGTTCGTGCAGAGAAGGTCGCCGAGGCCGCCCTGCGGCGCTTCCTCGAGCCACTTCAGGGCGATCTCCAGCTGGGCACGCGTGAGCATTCCCGAGGCCAGAAGCGCTCGGGCAAGGAAGGAGTCTGGGCTCATGGGGGGATTATACGAAGGGTGCGCCGGGCGAGAACGGATTCGAACGTCGGTTGGGGAGCAGAAAGCGCGATTCTCCGCTTCCGCTTTGCGGGCCTCTAATTTCCCCAAACGCTACTATCATTTGACCTTACGTCCGAACCGGCCAATAATGTGAGATTGTCCGCAGGCACGTCCTTCGGTGGTTTTTCGAGGTCGCGCATGGTCCAGATCAAGAACGTTCTCTTCGGAAAACTGGCGGTCAGCACCCGGTTTATCACCGAAGAGCAGCTGCAGGAGTGCCTCGATTTCCAGAAGGAGATCGAGGAGCGGGGGGAACGTCCGCCCCGGCTGGGGGAAATCCTCGAACAGAAGGGGTACCTCACCAAGCAGCAGATCCAGTCGATCCTGGAAACCATGTCCTCGATGCAGCGGCGCCGCTTCGGCGAGATCGCCGTGGCGTTCCACTTCATCACGCTGGAGCAGCTCGAGACGTGCCTGGACATCCAGAAACTGCTGCAGGCGCCCCAGGAGACCGTTCCCCTGTTCGGGCAGGCGCTCGTCACCTACCGGGGCTTCCTCAAGCAGGTTCTCGCCGGGGGGACGCACCCCCGTATCGGCGACGTGCTGGTGGCGATGGGCTACATGCGCAACCACCAGGTGGAAGCGGTTCTCGAGGAGCAGAACAAGCGCATCGTGCGCTGCAAGAGCTGCGAAGCGAGCCTGAACATTTCGCGGTTCGAGCCTGGCCAGAAGATCAAGTGCGGGCAGTGCAACGCGGTGCTCGAGGTCGTGAAGACGGAGGGGAGCGAGGAACTCGACGTCGCGCTCCCGACCGAAACGGTCAGCGCTCCCGCGGGGAGCGACGTGCCGCCGGAGGACCAGCCGCTGGACCCGGCGACGGCGATGATGGAACTGGACAAGGAGATCGCGCGCGTCCGCGCGACCCAGCAGTTCGCGCCGGGCAAGCTCGGCAAGACGCCCGGCCGCATCGCGGACTTCCAGGTGGTGACGAGGCTCGGGCAGGACGCCACGGGCGTCATCTTCAAGGCGACGCAGATTTCCAAGAACCGCCCGGTCGCGCTGAAGATCATGAACCCGTCGGTGATGAACGACGCCAACTTCCAGAAGAAGTTCATCGACGACGCGAAGAAGGTCGCGGCGCTCGACCACCCGAACATCAAGAAGGTCTACTCGCTCGGGAAGTCCGACAATCGCTTTTACATTGCGATGGAATTCGTCGAGGCCGAGTCCGTCTACAACGTCCTCGAGAAGCAGGGGAAATTCCATTTCGAGACGGCGATCGGGATTGCGGTATCGATCGGCGAGGGACTGCAGTACGCGCAGCAGCAAGGGCTGATTCACGGGGACGTGCGGCCGTCGAACGTGCTGCTGCTCCGTGACGGGACGGTGAAAGTGGCAAACCTGGGGCTTGCGACGAAAGTCTCGGAGAACATCCTCGCGATCAGCCGCAGCGGCCAGATGGCGCCGTTCTACATCGCGCCCGAGTGCGTCACCGGCGACCGCGAAATGGACCAGCGGACGGACATCTACTCGCTCGGCGCCACCCTGTTCCACATGGTCGCCGGACGGCCTCCCTTCCAGGGCCAGAGCCCCTTCGAAGTCCTCGTGCGCCTCACGGAAGAAACGATTCCGCCGCTTAAGTTCTTCGACCCGGGCATTCCGGACTCGGTCTGCCGCGTCGTGGAGAAGATGCTGGAGGCGGAGCCGCAGGACCGGTACCAGTCGTGGGAAGAGCTTCTGACGGAACTGCGTGCGATCCAGGCGGCGGCGGGCGGCGGAGTGGCCGCGGCGCCCCCGGTCGCGGGTGCGGTGGCGGGAACGGCGGTGGCGGCCGGGATGCCCGCGCCGGTGAAGACCGCGGAGGATGCGAAGCGGGCCTACGAGTCGCGCAAGTCGCGCGCCGCGCAGATGCGGAGCCTGCGGCGTGCGGCAATCACGATCGTGCTGATCGGCGGGCTCGGCGGCGGCGGCCTGTACCTGAAGAACCACCTCGCTGCGACCGACCGGCGGGACGAATGGACCAGGCTTCAGGGTCAATACCAGACGCAACCCTCGACGGCCACCGAGTTCGAATTGCGAAAAGACAAGTTCCGCCGCTTCGCGGCCGCACACCCCAACTCGGAAGAAGCTTCGGACGCCCTGTCCCAGGTCATCAGGCTCGAGAGCCTGGAGGTCAGCGCGAAGGAAAAGGAACTCGGCCTGATCCGCGCGGAAGTCACCAAGCTGCTCAACGAACAGCAATTCAAGGCAGCGTCCGACGCCATCGGCCGCGGAAATTTCTGGAAGCGGGACGATCCCCAGATGCAGTCCATGCTTCCGCAGATCGCGGAAAAGGCGGCGGCGGACTGGGTTCAGGTCCGCGAGAAAGCGCTGGAGATGGCGAAGGCCGACCAGATTCAGAAGGCCCGCGTTTTTGTGGACGAGGCCGTCGCGCGCCGGCAGTGGCCCACGGACCTGGAACAGTCCCAGAAGCTGGGCGGCGAAATCGATGTCATCCGCCGGGAGTTGCTGGCCCAGAGGGTCATCGAGGAAGAAGCCGAGAAGAAGAGGAAGTCTCGCGACATTCTCGACGCCGGGATCAAGGAAGCGCTGGAGCAGATGAAGAAGAGCATGTTCCAGCAGGCCGTGCAGAAGCTGTCGATGCTGAAGACCGTCGTCCATGCCGATCATCTCGCCGAACTGGCGGAATGGACGGAGCGCGCGCAGTGGTCGTGGGATCTCCAGACGAACTCCGTCGTTGCCGTGAACGAGAAGGCCGCCGATTTCAGCCGGACGCACGACGTGGCCAACGACAAGAGGCCGACGCAGACGATGACGAGCAAGCTTGAGGGCCGCGCGATCGGCGCTTCTGCGAATGCCATCACGTTCCAGGACTCGAAGGCGACGGTGACGGAGCCGGTCGCCTGGCCGGACCTGGACCCGGCGACGCTGACCTACATCCTCGGCCTCGGGATGCAGCAGGCCGGCGCCACGAGCCAGTCGCATTTCGCCTACGGGGACGGCATGTCGTTCCGCGCGGAATTGACGGTTGATGTCGCGACGAAGTCCCGGCTCATGACGGTCGCCGAGCGCGAATACAAGGCGGCGTTCGACATGGGGCTGCAGAAGCAGGCAGGCCCGCGGATGGAATTCGTGGCGAAGTACTTCGCCGGGGCCAAGGCCGATTACCTCTCGGCGGCGAAGGCGGCCATCGACGCGAAGAAGTACGGCGACGCCCGCAAGGAACTCCGCAATCTGCTCAACCAGTTCCCCACCCGCCTGGACGACGTCATGAAGGACATCCATGCGCTCTTCGAGAGTTCCCTGACGGGCGGGCAGGGTGGCCAGTACTTCAACTTTCTCACGGGCGTCCCGGCTGTCCTGAAGCCGACGGCGGGATGGACGGCCGTGCGGGGCGTCGCGACCGTCACGGGGAAGGACGAGACGATCGAGGTCGGCGGGAAGACGAAGGATGCCGCCATCCTGTTCCGTCTTCCCGACGACCAGGTGACCCTGTCGCTCGAGATGGAAGGCGTCACCGTCCGGTTCCTGCCGGGAGCCAACAGCGGGGCCGGGAACATCGAGGTGAAGTACTGGAAGGACAAGGAGGAGGACGGGAAGCGGTCTCTCGGCAACCAGGCGAAGCCCGCGAAAATGCCGGTGATCGCGGAAAGGATCTGGCACATCCTCGAGGTGAGAGAGATCGAGGCGGGCGGCGGATCGACGATCGAGCTGTCCGTGGACGGCGCCGTCCTGGCGCTGGTACCGAAGACCGCGGCGGTCATCTCGCCCCTGGGAGCCCTGACGGTGCGCGTGACCGGCTCCAGCTCGGGCAAAGAGGGCAAGATCGACCTGTTGGGGCTGTTCGCCCGCACGAAGTGATCCGAAGACTCTGGTGGCTGGCCCTGCAGACGATCGCGCGCAACGCGGGCGCGGTGCTGTTCCGGTACCGTCCGCACGGGTTGCACAACATCCCGCCGACGGGCGGCGTCATCCTGGCGTGCAACCACCAGTCCTACCTCGACCCCGTCATCGTTTCAGCGGGGCTGACGCGGTCGGTGACCTTCATGGCGCGCGACTCCCTCTTCAAGGTCGCTCCCTTCCGCTGGCTCATCGAGTCGCTCAACGCCTTTCCCGTCAAGCGCGGGGCCGCCGACATGGGGGCGATGAAGACGTCGCTGCGGCGCCTGAAGAACGGCTGGCCGCTGCTCGTCTTCCCCGAGGGAACGCGCACGAAAGACGGCTCGATCGGGTCCATGCGCGGCGGGATCGGAGTCCTCGCCAGCCGGGCGCGCGTTCCCGTCGTCCCCACCTGCATCGTCGGTGCATTCGAAAGCTGGCCGCGCGCGGCGAAACTGCCACACCCCTCCCCCATCGAGGTCCGATTCGGCAAGCCCCTGCCCGACGACATCGCCTGGGACCCCGAAAAGGTCGGCCCCGCGCTCGAAGTGGCGCTTCGCGAACTCATGCGCGACCGGAGATCCGCCTACGGCCTCGCGCCCGGGAAATCACTCCCCGCCTGAAGGGCCGCCGCCCCGAAAACCCTTCAATTTCCCCCCCCCCTCCCGCTACAGTGCGGGGTCTGTCCCCGGGGTGGTCCCGGGGAAGCGTTTTCTACGGGTTATTTCTTCCAACCCTATCCGACAGGCAGGAGACAGCGCACTTGAACCAGAGAGAAGTTCTGAAGTACATCGGGATGACGGCGGACCAGCTGGAAAAGCAGGCGGACGACGCGATGGGCGTCCTGACGACCGAGGTTCTTCATAAGCACTATGAGGAGTCGGTCAAGGACTTCACGGTGGACACGATCCTGAAGGGGCGGATCCTGAACATTGTGAACGACGACGTGATCGTGGACGTGGGCTACAAGTCTGAAGGCGTGGTCCAGATCACGGAGTTCTGGAATCCCCAGTCGATCAACATCGGTGACGAGATCGAGGTATTCCTCGAGGGCGTCGAAGATGAAGCCGGGATGATCGCGATTTCGAAGGCGAAGGCCGACAGGATCCGCGGATGGGAGCGGATCATCACGAACAACAAGGAAGGGGACGTCGTCCGCGGCCGGGTGATCCGCAAGATCAAGGGCGGCCTGCTGGTGGACATCGGCGTCCCGGTCTTCCTTCCCGCGAGCCAGGTGGACATCCGCCGCGTCGAGGACATCGGCGAATACGTCGGGCGCGAGGTCGAGTGCAAGATCATCAAGATTGACGAGAAGCGGATGAACATCATCGTTTCGCGCCGGAAGCTGCTGGAAGAGCAGCGCGAAGAGATGAAGAAGAAGCTGATGGAAGAGATCCAGGAAGGGGACGTGCGGCGCGGCATCGTGAAGAACATCGCGGACTTCGGGGTGTTCGTGGACCTGGGCGGCATCGACGGCCTGCTGCACATCACGGACATGAGCTGGGGCCGGATCAGCCACCCGAGCGAGATGATCAAGCTGGAGCAGCCGATCGAGGTGAAGATCCTGAAGATCGACCGCGAGCACGAGCGGATTGCGCTCGGCTACAAGCAGCTGAGCGAGAACCCGTGGAGCCACGTCGAGGGCAAGTACCCCGTCGGGACCCGCGTGAAGGGCAAGGTCGTGAACATCCTGCCGTACGGCGCGTTCGTCGAGCTTGAGACCGGCGTCGAAGGCCTCGTCCACATCAGCGAGATGAGCTGGACGAAGCGCGTGAACCACCCGAGCGAGATGGTGCAGATCGGCGACTCGGTCGAGGTCGTGGTGCTGAACATCAACCGCGAGAAGGAAGAGATCTCGCTGGGCATGAAGCAGACCGAGACGAACCCGTGGGACCTGGTCGAGCAGAAGTACACGGTGAACTCGAAGGTCAAGGGCAAGGTCCGGAACCTGACGAACTACGGGGCGTTCGTGGAGCTCGAGGAGGGCATCGACGGCCTCCTGCACGTGAGCGACATGAGCTGGACGAAGAAGGTCCTGCACCCGAGCGAGCTGGTGAAGAAGGGCGACGCGATCGAGACGGTCGTGCTGAGCGTGGATCCGGCGAAGAAGCGCGTGGCGCTGGGGCTCAAGCAGCTCCAGAGCAACCCGTGGGAGACGACGATCCCCGAGAAGTACCGCCAGGGCACCGTCGTCCAGGGCAAGGTCACCAAGCTGACGCACTTCGGCGCCTTCGTTGAGCTGGAGCCGACGCTGGAAGGCCTGCTGCACGTGTCGAAGCTGTCGGGCGGCAAGGAGGGCGCTGCGGTGAGCGACATGCTCTCCCCCGGCGACGTGGTCGAGGTCGAGGTGATCCGCCTGGAGCCGGCCGAGGGCAAGATCGGCCTGTCGCTCTCGAAGATCATCGAGCACCGCGAGCGCAAGGAAGGCGACGCCCCGGTCGTCGTTGAAGGCGCGGCGCCGACGGCCTAGCATTGGGCAGCGAGTAACACCGACATGAACAGAGAGGCGCGGGTCCCGCAAAGGGCCCGCGCCTCTTCGGTTTGAAGCGCCGGAAAGCCGATGTAAGCAGGGCCGTTCCACCAACCCCCAACCACCGGCCACCAACCAACCATGTGCGGCATCATCGGCTACGTCGGTCCCGGCCCTGCGGCCCCCCAGATCCTGAGCGGCCTGCAGCGGCTCGACTACCGCGGGTATGACAGCGCCGGAATCGTCGTCCTCGACGGCGATCGCATCCGCGTGGAGAAGATGCCCGGCAAGCTCGACCACCTCCTCGACCACCTCCGCAAGATGCCCGCCATGAACGGCTGCGTGGGCCTCGGCCACACGCGCTGGGCGACGCACGGCGGCCCGACGCAGCGCAACGCCCACCCCCACGTCTCCCACCGCGCTTCCGTCGCGGTCGTCCACAACGGGATCATCGAGAACCACGAGGAACTGCGCCGCCGCCTCCGCAAGCGCGGCTACCGCTTCGCCTCCGAAACCGACACCGAGGTCATCGCCCACCTCATCGAGGACCTCTATCGCGGCGACCCGCTCGAGGCCGTCCGCCGCGCCGTGAACCAGCTCCACGGCTCATTCGCCATCGGAGTCATCTTCCGCGACCACCCCGACGTCATGGTCGGCGCACGCCTCAACTCTCCCCTGCTCGTCGGGTTCGGCGAGGGCGCCAACTACATCGCCTCCGATGCCCCCGCCGTCCTTCCCTTCACCCGCAAGGTCGCCTACCTCGAGGACCGCGAACTCGCCGAGTTGCGGCCAGGCGGCATCCGGATCATCGATTGCGAAGGGCGCCCGGTGACCCCGAAGATCATCAACATCACCTGGGATTTCGCGAGCGCCGCGAAAGAGGGCTACCCGCACTTCATGCTCAAGGAAGTCTACGAGCAGCCCCGCGCCATCCTCGACACCATCCGCGGCCGCACGAACCGGCAGCACCTGCACTTCCCGGAGCTCGAAATCCCCGCGCGCCGGCTCAAGTCGGTGAAGCGCATCACGATCGTGGCGTGCGGGACGGCGGCGCATGCGGGGATGACGGCGAAGTATGCGTTCGAGGAATTGGCGCGGATCCCGACGGAAGTGGTGCTGGCGAGCGAGTTCCGCTACGGCGACCCGGTGATCGGGCGCGAGACGCTGGCGATCGCGGTGACGCAGAGCGGCGAGACGATGGACACGCTGTGCGCGATCCGGAAGGCGAAGGAACACGGCGCCCTCACGCTCGCCGTGTGCAACGTCGTGGGGAGCTCGATCCCGCGGGCCTGTGACGGCGTGGTCTACACGCACGCCGGGCCGGAGATCGGCGTCGCCTCGACGAAGGCGTACACGACGCAGATCGCGGTGCTCGAGCTGCTCGCGATCCGCCTCGGCATGATCCGCGGGACCCTCACGCGCGAAGCCGCGAGGCCGCTTCTGCGCGCGATGGAAGCCGTCCCCCAGTCGGTCGAGAAGGCGCTGGAATGCGACGGGGCGGTCCGCAAGCTCGCCCGGCGGTACTGCCGCGTCCGGAACTTCATGTACATCGGCCGGCGCTACAACTTCCCGAACGCGTACGAAGGCGCGCTGAAGCTGAAGGAGCTGTCGTACATCCACGCGGAAGGCTACCCCGCGGGCGAGATGAAGCACGGCCCGCTGGCGCTCGTGGACAACACGTTCCCGACGGTGGCGGTCTGCACGAAGGGGCGCGCCTACGACAAGGTGCTGTCGAACATGAAGGAGATCGAGGCGCGCGGCGGCATCCTGATCGCCGTCGCCAACCCGCGGGACGCGAAAGTCAAGGCGCTCGCCCGCCACGTCATCGAGGTCCCCGCGACCGCCGAGCTGGTTTCCCCGATGGTCACCGTCGTTCCGCTCCAGCTTCTCGCGTATCATATCGCGGTCGCACTGGGGAGGGATGTCGACAAGCCCCGCAACCTCGCGAAGGCTGTCACTGTCGAGTAAACCCGCCATGAAACGGCTCTTCACCGGAATCGCCCTCGGCCTCGCCGCGCTCGTCCTGCAGGCGGACGATTCCACGGACCTCGAGGAGAAGGCGCGGCGGTTGAAGGCGATGGTCGCCGATCTCGACTCCGAACGCCCGGACGTCCGCGAGGAAGCCGCCACGCGCCTGCTCGCCGCCGGCGGCGAAGCCATTCCGTACGTCGTGGACGGCGTCTACCGCAAGAACGCGAAATTGCACCTCCAGGTGCTCGAGAAGCTGGTCGCCCAGGAAAAGAAGGGGCTGCCCGCGGAACTCCAGCTCTCGGAACAGGACCTCAAGGAGGTCGTGAAGGGCCGCGTGGGCGACACGAAAATGCAGCCGACCGCCCGGCAGTACCTTTACTCCAAGTACCTCGAGGCCGTCGACCTGTTCCGCAAGGGGCGCTTCGAGGAAGCGCTGGCGAAGATCAGCGCGATCCGCGAGCTGGAGCCGAAGCTGGAGTTCGACGGCGAGCTCAAGAAGCTGCGCATCCTCTGCGAAGAGCGGCTGGTGCAGATGTCGCTCGTGCACCTGACCGCGACGACCATGACCCCCATCGTGGGGGACAACACCATCGCGAAAGTGACGTTCAACGCCACCAACATGTCCGACGGTCCCGTGGAAATCTGGTTCGGCGATCCCAAGGACGCGGGGAACGCGGCGATCCGGGAGGCCGTGCTGGAGTCCAACGCCGTCCTCCACGTGGAGGCGGTCTCGATGGTGTGCGACCCCGACGGAGGAACGGTCTCGGAGACCGAACCGTCGATCAAGAAGCTGAACCGGTACTCCATTCCCCTCAAGAAGGGCGAGACGGTGAAGCTCTTCGAGATGGAACTACCCGCTATGACCAGCGGCATCAAGATGGTGCGCATTGTCGTCAGCGCAAAGATGCGGGTGGCCCAGATCGACGGCCCGGACGCGATGAAGGCCCAGCGGTCTCTCTCGTTCCAGCCCGCGGAGATCCGGGTCATCCCCGGCAATATCCAGGTGGCCGCCGGGAACGCGCTCCAGAACTTCCTCAACGCCATCAACGCCGGGCAACCCGACAGCGTCTTCCTGTTCTGCAACGTCATGCCCGACAAGGATCGGCCGCTGGCCGTCGAGGCGCTGATGCGCATCCTCAAGGACACCCAGTACACCGACTACGACCGCTCGGTCGCCCGCAACTGCCTCCACACCCTCACCGGCGAGTTTTTCCCCGGCGACGAGGGCTGGCTGAAGTGGCAGGAGGAAACCGGCAAGGCGTCCTCCGGCGGCAACGGAAACCCTCGGTAGGACCGAACCGGAACCTCTTCCCGGACGATCAACACTCCACATGAACCCCCTCGATTCCCTCGAAATCCTGTCGCGCGGCGCCGTCGAAATCCTCTCGCGCGAGGACCTGGCGAACGCGCTGAAGCGCGGGAAGCCGCTGCGTGTGAAGCTGGGCGTAGACCCGACGTCGCCGGACATTCACCTCGGGCACACGGTGGTGCTGCAGAAGATGCGGCAATTCCAGGACGCGGGGCACCAGGCGGTGCTGATCATCGGGGATTTCACCGCGCTGATCGGGGACCCGAGCGGCAAGAACGCGACGCGGCCGCCGGTGTCGGAAGCGGAGATCGAGGTGAACGCGAAGACGTACCTCGAGCAGATCGGGAAGGTCGTGGACATCTCGAAGCTCGAGATCCGGCGGAACTCGGAGTGGCTCGCGCCGCTTCGGCTCAAGGACATCCTCAACCTCGCGTCGAAGGTCACCGTGGCGCGCCTGCTCGAGCGCGACGACTTCCAGAAGCGCCTGAAGGCGAACACGCCGGTGTCGTTCCACGAGCTGCTGTACCCGATCATGCAGGGGTACGACTCGGTGATGATCAAGGCCGACGTGGAGCTGGGCGGCATCGACCAGACGTTCAACCTGGTCATGGGGCGCAACCTGCAGCGCGAGTTCGCGCAGGTGCCGCAAGTGTGCCTGATGACGCCGATCCTGACGGGGCTCGACGGCGCGCACAAGATGTCCAAGTCGCTCGGCAACCACATCGGGGTCCACGACGCACCGGACACGATGTTCGGCCGCGCCATGAGCATCCAGGACTCGATGATGTTCGACTGGTTCACGCTGCTGACGGAAGTCCCGCTCGAGGACGCGAAGGCCCGGATCGCGACCGCACCGCGCGATGCGAAACTGTGGCTCGCGGAACTCGTCACGGCGCGTTTCCACGGCGCGGACGCCGGACGGCAGGCTCGCGAACGATGGGACCGCGTGGTCGTGAACAAGGAAACACCGGAAGACATCCCCGAGTTCGCCGTGCCCGCGGCCGAAATCAAGGACGGAAAACTCGGCCTCGCCCGCCTCCTCGTCCTCGTCGGGTTCGCTTCCTCCAACAGCGACGGCCGCCGCCTCATCGAGCAGGGCGGCCTCACGGTGGACGGCGAAAAGGCCTCCGACCCGGGAGCGTTCGCCCCGCGGACCGGCCAGGTCCTCCGGGCGGGGAAAAAGAACCGCTACGTGAAGCTGCGGATTTAGGCGGTTTCAGCTAAAGGATCGTCCGGCGCCGGACCTCTCTCAGGCGTGGACCCCGAACTGCTAGAATCGCACTTCATGCCCGTCGCGGTTGCGTGCACCTCCTGCAACACCGCGCTCGAAATCGACCTCGAGCACGTCGGGTGGCGCGTGCGTTGCCCGAAGTGCGACGCCGTGTTCCTCGCGCGGTCGTCCACGGTGTCGCCGCCGACCGCGGGCGGAGGAGCGCCCTCGCCGTACGCCCAGACGTGGACCCCGCCCGCGGGCTACGCCGGACCCGCTTCCCCGCCCCCCGCCCCGCCGGCACAGCCGTCGCCCACACCCTCGCCGCTTCCCCCGACGGACGGATCGTTCAACGACGTCTTCGGTGCGCCGGTCACCGCCCCCCCCGGCGCACCCATCGCCAAGGGCGCGCGCGGCGCCCTCGTGCTCGGCATCCTCTCCATCGCCTGCTTCCACCTCCTCACCGGCATCCCCGCCGTCATCGTCGGCTACAAGGCCCGCCACCGCATCCGCGCTTCCGGCGGCCAGCTCGCCGGCGACAACCTCGCCCTGGCCGGTATCATCCTGGGGGCCATCGGCATCATCCTCACCCTGACGGACGGATGGGCGCCGTGGTCGCTCACGAAGCTTGCCCGCAACCCGTTCACGATCAACATCGGCGACGATTCCCCCCGCAAAGACAAGTCGGATCGGAGATAACAACATGCCCATCAACGTCACGTGCGATCACTGCGGACAGTCCCTGCAGGTCCTGGAAGAGCACTCCGGGAAGCAGGTGAGGTGCCCGAAGTGTTACCAGGTATTCGTGGCGAAGCAGGGCGTGGCGCCGGCGGTCGAGGCGGTCGCGCCCGCCCCGGTTTCATCGGGAGGCGAGCCGGTGTCCGTGAGTTCCCCGTCGCCGGCGTTCGGCGGGATGCAGCCGAAGTTCTGCCCGCATTGCGGCGCCGGGCTTCCGGCCAGCGCCGGCTTCTGTCCCGGGTGCGGGAAGCCACCGACGGCCCCCCCGGCAGGACAGGCTTTTTCCCCTGCATTCGCGCCGCAGGGCGGCGTGCCGGCCCCCTACATGGCCCCGCCGCAGAACAACGGTCTCGCCGTCGCGTCGCTGGTCCTGGCGATCGCCTCCTGGGCGTGCCTCGGTCCCCTCTGCGGCATTCCTGCCATCATCTGCGGCCACATGGCCCGCGGCCAGATCCGCAACAGCAACGGCACGCAGACCGGCGAAACCCTCGCCCTCGTCGGCCTCGTCATCGCCTACATCAACCTGCTCGGCTGGTGCGGGTACTTCGGCCTGTTCGCCATGATGGGCATGCCCCACAAGGGCTTCCCTTAACCCCGGATCACTCGGAGCATTTCCGCGTGCACCCGACCGTTTGAACAGACGAACTCCCCATTGAAGAGGTCCAGTTTCTTTCCCCGGAAGTCCGTCACCACCCCGCCCGCCTCTTCCACGATCACCCACCCCGCCGCCACGTCCCACGCCTTGAGCGACCCTTCCCAGAAACCGTCGAAAATTCCGCAGGCCACGTAGGCGAGGTCCAGTGCCGCCGCCCCGGGCCGTCTCACGCCGCGCGCCTTGAGGCAGAACTCATTGAAGCGCCGGAACTGCTCGCGGACCTCGGGGCGCACGGAGCGGGTGGACTTGCTGGAGTCGAGAAGCGCGCTGGAGAACCCGGTGGCGAGCAGCGTCTGGGACAGCGGGGCGCGCCGGGAGACCCGGATCCGCCTGCCGTTCCTCGTCGCCCCGCGGCCGCGCGCCGCGGCGTACATCTCGTCCAGCACCGGGTCGTAGATCGCCCCCGCCAGGACTTCCCCGCCCCGCTCCAGCGCCACCGAGACGTCGTAGTACGGCATCCCGTGCGCGAAGTTCATCGTCCCGTCGAGCGGGTCCACGATCCACCGGTACTCCGCCCCCTCGCGCCGCCCGCCTTCCTCCCCCAGGAACCCGTGATCCGGAAAGCGCTTCGCCAGGTGGCGCTGGATCGCGCGCTCCGAAGCGCGGTCCGTCGCGGTCACGAGATCGGTCGCGCCCTTGAACGACACGGCATGAGCGCGGCGCCCGGCACGGCGGACGATGCGGCCGCCCAGGAGAGCCGCCTCCACGGCGGCCGCGAGAAATTCGGGGGGACAGCGCATGGCCGATTATCGCCCGGAACCCGCACCCCGGCACGCTTCCCGCATCCGCCGTTTGGAATTTCCCGCCGCTTCCGCTTCAATGGTCCCCGTGAACACCCACTCCCAGAAGATTCTCCGAGAGATCGAAGCGGTCCTGAAGGAAGTTCCCGAGGACCTGATCGACCGGCTGGCGGCCGCCGTGGCCGCGGCCGACCGCGTGTTCGTGGCGGGCGAGGGGCGCTCGGGGCTGATGGCCCGGGCGTTCGCTTCGCGCCTCGTGCACCTCGGCCTTCGCGTTCACGTGTCGAGCGAGATCACCTGCCCTCGCATCGGCCCGCAGGACCTGATGGTGGCGTGCAGCGGAAGCGGCGAGACGCGGACGACGCTGGAGAAGATGCTGAGCGCCCGGGAGGTGGAGGCGAAGGTCGTCCTCATCACGGCCAATCCCGATACGCGCTTTGGCGACGCCGCCGACATCCTGCTTCACCTGCCGGCGCCGGCCGCGCCATCCCGGCTGCGGAAGGACCTCGCCAGCGCCCAGCCGCAGCGGTCGCTCTTCGAGCAGGCGCTGCTGATCGTGCTCGACGCCACGGTGCTGAAGCTGATGGACAAGCTGCACGTGAAGCGCGAGGAGATGGCGAAGAGGCACACGAACCTTGAATGAACCGCCCGCGGAAACGAAAAAACCCGGGTTCACCGAACCCGGGTTTTTTTGTGGCTGCTGATGACCCGCTAGTTGTCCATTCCCACGGGGTATTCCGGCCCGTGGAACATCTCAGCCGCCTTTTTCGCGTCCTTCTTGGACGGCGGCTTCTCTTTCGGCGTCTCGCGTTCCTGGATCTTCTGGATGTGGACGTCGAAGACCGGCGCCTCGGGGAGGTCCGCGATGTCCTTCATGCGCTGCTTGAGCAGCGAGCGGATCTTCTCGGTGAGTTCGGGGAGGCTGACGCCTTCCCATGTGGAGCAGGAAGCGAACACGCGGACGGGCTTCGCGGGGTTCTGGCGTTCCTTGTAGACGGAGATGCGGACGTCCTCGATGTCGCGGATTTCGCGGGCCGCGCGGGCGAGGGAGTCTTCAACGGCGCCGATGGCGACCGAGACCTGGCCCTCGTTCGAGGCAAATTCGAGGTGGGTGGCGTACTTGGAGAAGATGACGTTGACGGTGACGAAGAGCACGTTGAAGAGCACGAGGTAGACCGCGACGACGACGGCGGCGACGCGAGGCCAGAGCCCGAGCGGGGAGAGGAACTCCGTGGCGACCACGAGATGCGCCGGGGTCAGGACGTTGACCGCCCAGAGCAGCGCGGCGGCTGCCGCCACGACGGCGACGAGGCCGTCCAGGGCAAGAAGGGGGAGGCGGAACTTTTCCACGGCTGCGGACCTCGGTGACCTCGGGTGAGGCTCCAGTGTATTCAAGGACCCGGGGAGCAACCAAGGGAAAACCGTCCGTCAAGCAAAAGAGCCCTTCCCTCGAAGCTACTTCTTGGCGAAGTAGCCTTCCACGAAGGTGGTGTCCACCTGGCCGCGGATGAAGTGCGTGTGGCCGAAGATCTCGAGGTGGAGGGGGATGGTCGTCTTCACGCCCTCCACGACGATTTCCTCGAGGGCGCGGCGCATGCAGGTGATGGCTTCCTGGCGCGTGGGGCGGTGGACCATGAGCTTGCCCACCATCGAGTCGTAATTCGGCGGAATCTCGTAACCGGTGTAGACGTGGCTGTCCCACCGCACCCAGGGGCCGCCGGGCGCGAAGAAGTTCGTGATCTTGCCGGGCGACGGGCGGAAATTGTGGTCCGGGTCCTCGGCATTGATGCGGCACTCGATCGCGACGCCGTTCCAGCGCACGTCCTCCTGGCGGAACGAGAGCTTCTCCCCCGCCGCCACCCGGATCTGCTCGCGAACGAGGTCGATCCCCGTGACCAGCTCGGTGATCCCGTGCTCGACCTGGATGCGCGTGTTCATCTCGATCAGGAAGTACTTTCCGTGCGTATCCAGCAGGAACTCGACGGTCCCGGCGTTCATGTACCCCGCCGCCTTCGCCAGCTTGACCGCCGCCGCGCCCATCTCCATCCGCAGCGCGGAGCCGATCACCGGGCTCGGCGTCTCCTCGACCAGCTTCTGGTGCCTTCTCTGAAGCGAGCAGTCGCGCTCCCCGAGGTGCACCATGTTCCCGTGCTTGTCGCCGATGATCTGGATCTCGATGTGCCGCGCCTTCTCGATGTACTTCTCGATGAAGACCGACGCGTCGCCGAACGCTGCGCCCGCTTCAGCCTGCGCGCTCATCAGGCCGCTCACCAGGCTGACGTCGTTGTGGGCCATGCGCATCCCGCGCCCGCCGCCGCCGGCCGCGGCCTTGACCATCACCGGGTACCCGACCTCCCGCGCCACCGCGATCGCCTTCTCCTCGCTGTCGATGATCTCGCTTCCGCTCACCGTCGGCACGCCCGCCTTCTTCGCAAGTTCGCGGCAGCGCGCCTTGTTGCCCAGCATCCGGGTCGCCTCGGGAGGCGGGCCGATGAACTCGATGTTGCAGGAAGCGCAGACCTCGGCGAAGTGCGCGTTTTCGCTGAGGAACCCGTAGCCGGGGTGGATCGCCTCGACGTCGGACACCTCTGCGGCGCTGATGATCCGGCTGATGTCGAGGTAAGACTTCGCCGCGGGGCCCGGCCCGATGCAGATCGCCTCGTCGGCGTACTTGAGGTACCCGGCGTTCTTGTCGGCCTCCGAGTACACGCACACCGTGCCGATGCCCATGTCCTGGCAGGCGCGGATGACCCGAAGCGCGATCTCACCGCGATTGGCGATCAGGATCCGGTTGAACACCGCTCTACGAGTCCTTCCGGATGAGGAAGAGCGGCTGGTTGAACTCGACCGCCTCGCCGTTGTTCACCAGGACCGCTTCGATGACGCCCTCGATCTCGGCCTTGATCTCGTTCATGACCTTCATGGCTTCGATGATGCAGAGCGTCTTCTCGGCGCCGACGCGCTCGTTGATGTCCACGAACGGGGGTGAGCCGGGCTTGGCGGAGCGGTAGAACGTGCCGACGAGCGGAGACTTGAGCTCGAACACGTCGGTCCTGGCCGGCTTGGCGGCAGGGCCTGTCGCCGGGGCGGGAGCAGGGGCCGCTGAACCCGGCGCGGCCATCCCCATGGGCATCGAAACCATCACGCCACCCGGGGCGGCGTGCTGCTCGTGCTTCCGGAGCCGTACCTTCCGGCCCTCTTCTTCTACTTCCAGCTCGCAGAGGTCGTTGTCGTTCATCAGCGAGATGAGCTTTTTGATCCCGTCGACGTCCATCGGCGGTCCCTCGCGTGGGTGAAGGCTCAAAATTCTAGGGGGAAAGGGGCTTGTTGGCCATCAATTGTGCCTCAGCCCGCCATCCCGGGGATTACTCCTTCCAGACCCCGCCTCGCAGCATCCCCGCCGCGGCGGGATCGACGAGAAAAACACCGTCCGTGCCCTCCAGCATCGCGTACATCGAGTTCCCCGGACCGTCATTCCCCACGAGAAACACCCGCTCCGCCGCGCTGCTGGCCCGCCCCGGGTCCGGAATGATCCGCACCTTCCACCTCGGCGCCCCCGCCAGCCCCGTCACCGGCGAACTCTTCCCTTCCGGCACCCAGGTCTCCGCCACCATCGACGCCCACAGCGCGTTCAGCCGCGCCATCTTGTCGCTGTCCAGCAGCTTCCCTCCCGCTACGGGCGCCGTCAGCTTCCACGCACGCCCGTCCAGCTCCGCTTCCACCCAGTTCACCCCGTTGCGGTCCGTGATCGAGACGCTTTTCACCTGAAGCGGCACAAGCCCGGTGGGAACGACGGGGTCGCGGAAGAAGTAGGCGCCCACGGCGGTGTGATCGGCCCAGATCCTGCCGAACGAGCGCACGACGCGTTCGGGATCGGTGGTGCGGAGGACGGAGTCGGTGCCGTCGGCCCAGATTTCGACCGTCTGTTCGACCGCGGTGGCGCCCGAGCCGAATCGCAGGGTGAGTTTCACTGCACCCTCAGGCGCAGGGCCGGCTGGCGCGGTCGCCGCCGTGGCCGCGGAGAGTTCGTTCAGAAGCAGCATGACACGGGTGGGTGCGAATCCGGTCAGAAGCGCGGGTTTGACCAGCGTCCACGTTCCCCCCTCTTTCCGCGCCTCGTACGGCGAGTTTCCGGAGGCGGTGATGGCCTCGACTTCGGCCAGCGGCCACGGAAGGGCTCTCGTCGCGCGAAGAGCGCCGGGTACGGGAGTGAGGATCTCAAGGTCCTGGGCGCTGATCGTGCCGATGTCGTCCGGGTACTCGCTCGTGTCGGCCCAGCGCCGTTTGTCGCCCTCGGCGACGGGCGCGCCGACCGACATGCGGATCGTCCGGCCCGCCAGGACGATCTCGAACGAGGCGAAGGGCGGGTCCAGCCCGAAGTCGGCGCGCGAGGGCTTCGGACGCGCGGCGAAAGTGTCCGTCACCGCGCCGCTCAGCCGGCCCGCCCACTCTTCGAGCGCCGCGGGGTCGGCGAGATCATCCACCGTGCCGGTGAGTCTCCAACCCCGCCCCTGCCGCGCGACGCGGACCGTCTTGCCCTCGGAAGTCCACGAGAGCGAGTTCACCGACTTGAAGTCGAAGCGGCAAAATCCCGGGTCGCGCAGCGATTCGGGCGTGCGGGCGAACGCGGCGTACATGATGCGCGAGACCGTCAACACCTCCGTCTGGCCGGCACGACGTGCGAAGACGCGGTCGCCTGCCCCGAGCGGCTTCCCGAACGCAATGACCGACTTTCGCCCGTCCCCCGCCGTCAGCGTGACCGTCATCTCGGGCTCGTCCAGCCCGTGAACCGCGGGCGCGGGCGCCGTGCTCCCCGCGGGGACCGGACTCCCCTTCTCCGCCGGATCTACGCCGCGAAGCATGATCATCATCGCCATCGTGCTGGCAGGCCAGGTGTGCGGCGACGTCAGGTGCCAGGATGCTTCCTTCTTCTCGACGGAGAGCAACTTGCCCTGCCGGAGGATCTCGACCTTCACGACTTCCTCGCCGATGAACGGAAACAGCTCCACCGGCTCCGCGTCTTTCCTGTCTCCTTCGTCCCCGCGCTTCATCTCCCACCAGACAACCCCGCCGATCGCCGCCCCCAGGACCACCATGATCAGCGTGGTCCGCTTCATCCCTTTCATGCGGCCCTCCGCGTCAGGAACATCGTGATGCCGAACGCGATGGCGAGCGCGGGGAGAAGCAGCACGCAGACGTTGAAGACGCGGCGGTCCTGGCCCTGCGTCAGGATGAGCGATCGGTCCTCGGGCACCTTCGGGTCCACCGCGATCAGGTACTCCTGCTTCGCCAGCCAGCGGATCGAGTTCAGCACCAGGTCCGGCGACCTCAACTCCGGCTGCACCCCGTTCGCCTGCCCTGTCGTGTCGCCGATCACCACCACGCGGAAATCCTCGTCCCCCGAGCCGCCCTTCATCCGCCCGCTCGCCGCCGCCGCCACCGAAAGCGGCCCCGGCTCGTCACGGTCTGCGTTCATCTCCTTGCTCCGCGGGTAGTCCTTCTCGCCCCACCCGTTGCTCCCGCACCGCGCCAGTTCCGTCAGCTTCACCCCCTCCGGCGCCGCGTCGATCTCCAGCTGCAACGAGCACGACCCGCTCACCGCCACCTGCTTGTCCGCGTCGAACTTCGCCGTCACGGGGTGCTTGCGGTCGAACCCCGACAGGAAAAACGTCCCCGCATCCTTCTTGCGCTGCACCCCGCCCGGCACCGCCACGAACTGCTCCGGCGCATTCTCCGGGTCCATCACGAAGTCCGTCTGCGGCCGGATTCCCAGGCCACCCAGGAACTTGAAGATATTGGGAAGCGGCCTGTCGCCGGTTTCCGGCGCGGAATCCAGCGTGAGGAGCAGGCGGCCTCCGCGGCTCAGGAAGACCGAGAGCGAAGTGATCTCGCCTTCGTTGAAGTCGCGCTTCGGGCCTGCAATGACCAGCACGTCCACGTCCATCGGCACGCTGGCGCCGGGCGGCAGGCTCAGGACGCGGATCGTGTAGCCCTCGCGCTGCCGGAGAAGTGACTGGACGAACGCTCCCCACTCGCCCGGTCCCTGGACATCGTCCGGCGAGGCCTCCTGGTGCGCCGCCGTGAACGCCAGGATGATCGGTTTCTCCTGCGAAAGCACCTGGAGCGTGGACGTCACGATCGCTTCGCCGTTGAAGGACGTGAGCTTCGGCGCCTCGCGCGGACCCATGTCGTCCCACCGCTGGCCGAAGAACTCGCGGAGGTTGACGACGCGCTCGGCCTCGCCGCGCTTGAACACCACGTCGTTCGCGCCGATCTGCGAACGGATTTCGTATTTCTTCTGGGCGGCCTGGACGCCGCCGCCTCCGACGCTCGCCACCGGGACCACTTCGAACGTGATCCTGTCCCTCGACCGCGTCCGGTACTCCTCGAGCAGGTCCTGAGTCCGCTTCAGCGCCGCTTCCCACGCCCCGTACTCGTCCGGGAAGTAGAACGCGACGATCTGGTACTTCGCTTCGCCCTCGGAGATCTTCGCGAGAAGCTGCTTGGTCTTCTCTCCCGGCGTGTAGGTCACGTCGTCCGTCAGGTCCCAGCGGCGGTAGCGGCGGGAAGAGATCCAGTTGGCGGCGACGATGATGCCGACGATGAGGAGGAGCTGGAGGCCGATCGCGGAAGCGACGCCGACGCGCGCCTTGGTTCCCCACTGCGGGTTGGGTGCGGGCGCGGTCATCTCCACCGCCTCGATTCGAGGGATTTGATGGTGAGGAAGATGCCGAGGACGACGACGGACAGGAAGTAGACGACGTCGCGGGAATCGACGAGCCCCTTGCCGAACGACTGGAGGTGGGCGCCGAAATGCATGTAGCCGAGGATGTCGGGCCACGGGATCTTGTCGTGGAACGGCAGGGACTCGGCGGAACCGGTCAGGAAGCCGACGAGGAAGTAAAACGTGAACAGCGTCACGAAGGTCAGGATGGCGGCGACGATCTGGTTGGCCGTGAGCGACGAGATGAACAGGCCGATGGAGATGTAGGCCATCGAGAGCAGCATCAACCCGATGTACGACGCCTCGATCATCCCGATGTCCGGACGCCCGCCGATCTGCTTGAGCACGTACGTGTAGAGCACCGTCGGCGCGATCATGAGGGCGGTGAAGAACGTCGCGCCGAGGAATTTCGAGATGGCGATTTCCGTGTCGGAAACGGGCGCGGTGACGAGCAGCTCCAGCGTGCCGCTCTTCCGTTCCTCGGCGATCAGCCTCATCGTGACCATCGGGATGAAGATCGTGTGGATGAACCCGAGGAACGTCAGGAGGGAGCGCATCGCGTTCGCGTCGCGCTGGTCCTTGAGGAGGATGTAGAAGCTGAGGCCGGCGAAGATCAGGTAGAACGTCGCGATGACGTAGGCCATCGGCGAATAGAAGGTGGCCGTGAATTCGCGCTTGGTGAGGGCCGGGAGATTCGTCACGGTTTCGCCTCCCCGGCCGCGGCCGGCGCCGGTTTCGCCACGGCGGACACGACCTCGTCCGTCCTCGTGATCTGCACGAACAGATCCTCGAGCGTCATCTTCTCCTCGCGCAGCTCGCGCAGGTCCCACCCGTTATCCACGATGAACTTCGCCGCGTCCGCCCGCAGGTCCTGCGCAGGGTCGGAGTCGATCGTGAAGACGCTCCACTCCCCCGCCTCCTCGAACGAAATGTCCGTGACGCCCGGAAGCCCCTTCAGCATCGCCGACACCATCGCCGCAGGCCCGCGGATCTCGGCGCGGATCCGCCGCATGGCCTGCGCGCCCCCGACCAGGGACCCTGGCGAGCCGTTGGCGACGATCCTCCCGCGGTGAATCAGCAGGATGCGCGACGCCGTGAGCTCGACTTCGCTCAGGATGTGCGTCGAGAGCAGAAGCGTCGTGCGCTTTCCGAGTTCCTTCACGACTTCGCGCACCTGGCGGATCTGCCCCGGGTCGAGCCCGGCGGTCGGTTCGTCGAGGATGAGCAGCTCCGGCTTGTGAACGATCGCCTCGGCCATCCCGGTGCGCTGGCGGTAGCCCTTCGACAGCGACCCGATCAGCTTGCGGCGCATGTCCTTCAGCCCGATCGTCGCGATGACCTCGTTGACCGCGTGCGCCCGCTCGCGCCGTGCCACGCCGCGGAGCCGGGCGCGGTAGTCGAGGTACTCCTCCACGCGCATGTCCTCGTACAGCGGCACCCGCTCGGGCATGTAGCCGATCCGGCGGCGCACCTCCATCGAGTCGCTCACGCAGTCGAACCCCGCCACGCGCGCCGATCCCGACGTCGGCGGGAAGAAACACGACAGCATCTTCATCGTCGTGGACTTGCCCGCGCCGTTCTTGCCGAGGAAGCCGACGATCTCGCCCTTCTCCACCTTGAACGTGATGTTGTCCACGGCGGTGAAGCCGGCGTAGCGCTTGACGAGGTTGGTGACTTCAATCATCGGCAGGAGGTATTGAAGCGGTGTCGGGCGGGCGGGGCAAGACCCAAGTTGAAGGCGCTTGGGGGGTTAAGCGAGGCGCAGGGAGATTAAGAGTCTTAATCACGCCTGAAGTGTCGGCGGGACGCCGTTATCCGCGGCTCTTTCCGCGTCATCCGCCGTCATCCGCGAATTCCTTTCGTGCGAAAACAAGGACATTCGCGGATCAAGGCCGATGGCGCGGAAACGTCCGCGGATAAGGACAAAAAAAAGACCCCGGTCCATTCCTGGGCCGGGGTCGCTGGCTGTTCGCTCCACTTACTTCGTCTCAAACTCCGCATCGATGATGTTGTCGTCCCCGTCGCCCTTCCCTTTCGCCTTCTTGGCGCCCTTCCCCGCCGGCTCCGCCTGCGGTTCGCCTGCCGGCTCCTCGCCGCCGCCCTGCTGCTTCTTGGCCTGCGCCTCGTACAGCTTCTGCGCGATCGGGTGCACCGCCGCTTCCAGCTCCTCGATCGCTTTCTCGATCGCGGCCTTGTCGTCGCCGTCCTTCACTTTCTTCACGCCCTCGACCGCGGCGTCGATCTTCGTCTTCTCCTCGGCCGTGGCGAGGTCCT
Organism: uncultured Planctomycetia bacterium; assembly: GCA_963706735.1. Lineage (GTDB taxonomy): Bacteria > Planctomycetota > MHYJ01 > WSZJ01 > WSZJ01 > WSZJ01. The sequence continues at coordinate 29,022 of CAVPNQ010000090.1, read as the reverse complement.
TGTTGTCACGCAGAGACTTCTCCGTCGAGTACACCAGGGTGTCCGCCTTGTTACGCGTCTCGATCAGTTCCTTCGTCTTCTCGTCCGACTCGCGGTTGGCTTCGGCTTCCTTCACCATCCGCTTGATCTCGTCCTCGCTCAGCCCGGTGCTCGCCTTGACCTGCACCGAGTTGCTCTTGCCCGTGCCCAGATCCTTCGCGCTCACGTTCAGGATCCCGTTCGCGTCGATTTCGAACGTGACTTCAATCTGCGGCTCGCCGCGCCGCGCCGGCGGGATGCCGTCGAGGTGGAACTTGCCGAGCGTGCGGTTGTCCTTCGCCATCGGCCGCTCGCCCTGCAGTACATGCACCTCCACGCCCGGCTGGTTGTCCGCCGCCGTCGAGAACGTCTGCTTCGCCGACTTCGGGATCGTCGTGTTGCGCTCGATCAGCTTCGTGAACACCGCCCCGTACGTCTCGATCCCGAGCGACAGAGGCGTCACGTCCAACAGCAGCACGTCCTTCACTTCGCCCTTCAGCACCGCTCCCTGGATCGCAGCGCCGACGCTCACCACCTCATCCGGGTTCACCGAACGGTTCGGTTCCTTCTTGAAGTAGTCCTTCACCATCCGCTGCACCATCGGGATCCGGATCGACCCGCCCACCAGCAGCACTTCGTCGATCTGCTCCGGCTTCAGCTTCGCATCCGCCAGGCACTGCTTCACCGGCCCCAGCGACTTCTCGATGAGGTCCCCGATCAGCTGCTCCAGCTTCGCCCGCGTGATCTTCAGCTGAAGATGCTTGGGCCCGTTCGCGTCCGCCGTGATGAAGGGCAGGTTGATCTCGGTTTCCATCGAGCTCGAGAGCTCGATCTTGGCCTTTTCTGCAGCTTCCTTGAGGCGCTGAAGCGCCATCTTGTCGGCGCGCAGGTCGATGCGATTTTCCTTCTTGAACTCCTCCGCGATCCAGTCGATCACGCGGTTGTCGAAGTCGTCACCGCCGAGGTGCGTGTCGCCGTTCGTCGCCTTGACTTCCACGACGCCGTCGCCGACCTCGAGCACGCTGATGTCGAACGTGCCGCCGCCGAGGTCGTACACCGCCACCTTCTCGTTCCCCTTCTTGTCGAGCCCGTACGCCAGCGCTGCCGCCGTGGGCTCGTTGATGATCCGCAGGCGCTGCTTCACCTTCTTGCCCGTCCGCGGATCCTCGACTTCCCACTCCGTCCGGAAGCCGGCGATCTTCGCGGCCTCGAGCGTCGCCTGGCGCTGCGAATCATTGAAGTACGCGGGAACCGTGATCACCGCGTCCTGGACTTCCTCGCCCAGGTACGCCTCGGCCGCCTTCTTCAACCCCTCCAGCACGATCGCCGAGATCTCCTGCGGCGTGTGCAGCTTGCCGCGGATCTCCACCTTCACCGCGTCGTTCCCCTCGCCCACCACCTTGTACGGCACCCGCTTCTTCTCTTCCTGGATCTCGGCCGAACGGCGGCCCATGAAGCGCTTGATGGAGTAGACGGTGTTGGTCGGATTGGTGACGGCCTGGCGCTTGGCCATGTAGCCGATGAGGCGTTCACCCTTTTCGGTGAAGCCGACGACCGACGGGAGAAGGCGCGAGCCTTCGGGCGTCGTGATGACGGTGACGTTCGAGCCTTCCATGACGGAGACGACGGAGTTGGTCGTCCCCAGGTCGATGCCGATGGTCTTGGACATGAGATCTTGCTCCTCAAGGGGTCAGGGCTGGTCTTGAGGGAGATGAACGCAAAAGTTATGCCTTTGCTAGCTGATCAGCGATCAATGTAAGATGTGTCGCAACAAAGACTTACAATTGCAGATCGACGGCTGACGCCCAGCTCTCCCCTGTCATCCCTCCGGAGGATTGCCACATTGACAGCCTGTTGGCCGCGACATCTCCTGCCCCGGGCCTCACTTCTCTTCCCTCCAGACCATCAGCAGTCGCTCGAAATAACCCCTTCGGGTCCACCCGGCGGGCGCCTTGCGAAGAACATCCTCCAGGTCGGTGATCGCTTCCCGAACCTCGCCCTGCTCGTGCCTCGCGACCCCCCTGAGCGCCAGGGCCGCGACGGAGCCAGGCTCCAGCTCCATCGCCGCCGAAGCATCCGCCCGCGCAGATTTCGCATCTCCGGACTCGAGATACGCCTCGCCTCGCTCGACCAGGACGGCCGGGTCGGACGGAAAAACCTTCACCACTGTATGCAGGTCTTCAACCGCTTCTTTCGGCCTTCCTGCGGCGCGGTACGCCTCCGCGCGGAGGCGCAGTGCGCACGGAGCGGACGGATACAAACCGAGGAACGCAGACAGGTCCGCAATCGACTCCTCGGGCTTGCCCTCTTCACTCCTCGACCGGGCGCGCGCGAGCCGCACAAACGGGTCCCCGGCGTCAGTTTCAAGCGCGCGAGCCAGGTCCTCCGCGGCCCGCTCGCTGTCGCCCCGCTGAAACCGCGCGATCGCGCGCATGGAAAGCAGCGAAGCGGATTTCGGGTCGGTCCGCAGAAGGGCGTCCATCTCCTTGACGACCTCCGAGGCACGTCCTGCGGCGGCGTAGCACTGGCAACGGATCATGGAGATGGGCGCGGACCCGGGAGCGGCCCGGAAGGCTCGGTCCGAGGCGCTGACCGCTCCCTTCGAGTCCCCCGTCCTCAGGCGCAGAGTCGCCAGGTTTGACAGGACCGTTCCGTCGCCCGGCGCGATCTCGGCCGCGCGGCCGAAATCCTCCAGCGCTCCCCGAAGGTCGTCGGCCTTCTGCCGGAGGACGCCGCGGAAGTTCAGCGGCTCGAATCGCCCCTTCATCAGCCCGACAGCGAGATTGGCCTCCGACAGGGCGTCATCCACGCGTCCGTCCGCATCGAGCCACGAAGCCCGGTCCAGGTGCCACGATCCGTTGTCCGGCTCCGCGCGGATCGCCCTGTCCAGGGCCAGGTGCGCGGCCGCCGATTTTCCTCCGGATCTCTCCGACTCCGCCAGGTTCCGCCAGAATTGCCCCTGCGCGGGCATCCGCTCGGCAGCCGCGCGGAAGTCCGTTGAGGCTTCCTCGAATTTCCTGCGCCGGAAATGTGCGATGCCGCGGGCATTCAGGATCGCCGGGTTGTCCGGTGCCAGCCGCAGCGAAGCGGAGTACGCCTCCAGCGCCTCATCGAAACGCCGAAGCCCGACGAGGGCGTCTCCCTTGTTGCGAAGCGGCATGGCCGCTGTCGGAAGCACCCGGATGGCTACTTCCAGGTCCACCAGAGCATCCTCGTGCCGGCCGATCGCTGACCTCACGACGCCGCGCAGGTTCCGGGCGCCGCCGGCGTCAGGATTGATCTTGATGGCGCGGTCGAGATCCGAAAGAGCTCCTTCCTTGTCCTCGTGGTCGTGGCGAAGCCTGGCGCGATGAACGAGCGCATCCAGGTCCGACGCGTCGAGTTCCAGCGCCCGGTCGGCATCCTTCATGGCCGCTTCAGGGTTTCCCATTTCGTCGAGCAGGTTGGAGCGTTCAAGGAACATCCCTGAGTTCACTCCCGGCAGTCTCACGGCGGCATCGAGGTCCGCCAGCGCCTCCTTGGACCTCTTGAGGTGACGAAGGGAGACAGCCCGGTTGTAGTGGAGGACGGAGTCCCCGGGGTCGATCGCGAGCGCTTTCCCGTAATCCTCAAGGGCTCCCTCGCGGTCGCCCTGATTGGCGCGGAAGTTGGCGCGCTGGTTCCAGCCAAGGCTCTTCTTCGGATACTTCGCCACGATCTCGTCGAGAGTGGTCCTGGCGCCGGCGAGGTCCTTCACCGACTCCTGCAGGTCTGCCAACCGCTGGAGAATCTCGAACGCCCCGTCCGGTTTCGCCGCTGATGCCGCCGCCGCGAGTTCCGCGATGGCACCCGCCTTGTCGCCCCGGGATGCAAGCCACTCCGCGTGTTCTGACCGGATCTCGGCGTCCCCGGGCTTCCTCGCGATCGACTTCGCCCAGGCGTCCGAGGCCCCCGCGAGGTCCTTCATCGCTCCACGAGCCTTCGCCAGGCACATCAGGATATGCGCGTCGGACGGCCGGATGCGGGCCGCGCGCTCGAGGTCCGCCAGTGCATCACCCGGTCGCCCGGCTTCCAGGCGCAATTCGCCTCGAAGCGACAGGCAGCCGGAGTCGAACGGGTCTGTCTGGAGCCCTGCGGCCAGGTGCTTCTCGGCTTCCTTCAGCTTCCCCTGGACGGAGGCCAGCTTGGCCATCAGCCACAGGAATTCCGGCTCGTCGGGCGCGAGCCGCAGCGCTTCTTCCGAATCCTTGCGAACTCCGTCCCGGTCCAGCGCGGCAAACTTGGTCATTGTTCGCAGCAGGAGAGGCACCGGCGCGCCCGGCCATGCGCGAACGCACTCGTCCGCCTCGACCAGGGCCTCGCCTTTCCTCTCTTCAGTCAGCAGGGCCAGAGTGCGCAACGCGAACGCGCAGGCGGACCTCGGGCGGAACTCCTCGACGCGCAGGGCAAAGGACCTCATCCCGGTCGCGTCCCTGGCATGGATCAAGCGCCCGGCTTTTGCGTCGATCCCGTGCACGTGGCGTGGCCACAGGGACAGGGCACGATCCGCATCCGCATCGGCCCCTGCGTCGTCGCCAAGCCGTTCGCGAATTCGCGACCGCATCGCAAGAAACTGCACGCGGGTTGCATCGCTCTTCATGGCCCGGCTCACCAGCATCTCCGCACGAACTGGATCCTCCGTGCTCATGCAGGCATCCGCCAGCATCGACAGCAGCTCGGGGTCGCTCTCCTCAGCCCCGATGGCCTCGCCCAGCTTCAACATCGCCTCCTGCCAGCTTCTCCCAACCAGGGCCGCACAACCGTCCCCCAGCGTCTTCATACCCGGCGCCGCGGCTAACTCGATGCAGGCCCGCTTCGTCGCGGCGCGAAGAGGCTGCGCCGACGCGCGGCTGGTGCGACCCTCGTGGGTCCCCATGGCCGCCTCAACTCCCAGGAGTTCGCGAAGGCACCAGATCCGCTCCTTGAGAAGGAGTGTGTTGCCCGGGTTGGCCGCGAGGCCACGTTCCGCCACCTTGAGCGCATCCCCCGGCGCACCCCCCAGGCGGGTTACACGGGACAAGGCCGCCGCGAGCGCAGGATCGCCGTCCCCCCCGTCGATCCGGGTTCGGAGCGCAGCGGCGGCGGCGGCGGAAAGTTCGCCGCGCCGCGCGGGCGTCGTTGATTCGTCCGCGATGGCCGCGTCAAACGCCGCCACGGCCCCGGCGGATTCGTCCGTCCGTGGCAAGTCCTTCACATCGGCCGGCCCGGGGCCGCTGCAGCCGGAAACCGCCCCGACCGTCACAATGACAACCAGGAGAAAGCTTCGCATCTTCAACCCTGGAGATTTGGAATGCAGGCCATTCTAGCAGCGCACGGCAGGTGCGCCCAAATCGCTCAAACAGCTCACACTACCTGGTGCCGCTTCCACCGCTTGTCGTCCGTCTCCGGGAAATCCGTCCGGTAGTGCGTCCCCCGGCTCTCGTCCCGCGCCAGCGCGCACTTCGCGATGATCCCGCTGACCGTCAGCATGTTCTGAAGCTCCCACCCGGCGACCGCGTTGAACTCGCGCGGCAGGACGTAGCGCTTCCAGAAGTCGATCGCCTGGATGGCGCGCTTGAGGCCGTCGGCGTCGCGCTCGACGCCGACTTCGCGCCACATGAGGGCCTTGAGTGAAGCGCGGAGGTCGACGACGTCAACGGGGGGCTGGCCTTCGGGCGGGGTCTGCGTGCGGTTGCTGACCGACGACAGGACGGAGGGCGGCTTCGATTGACGCAGCGCGTCATTCGCCGCACGGACGCCCGTGACCAGCCCTTCCAGGAGCGAATTCGACCCCAGGCGGTTGGCGCCGTGGAACTCGGCGCAGCCGCACTCCCCTGCGGCCCAGAGGCCTGGAAGTGACGTTCGGCCGTGGAGGTCGGTCTTCACGCCGCCGACCATGTAATGCGCGGCGGGGCGGACGGGGATCGGGTCGCGGGCGATGTCGAGCCCGAACGAGCGGCAGAGCCGGGCGAGTCCTGGGAAGCGTTCGCGGATTTTCACGGCGGGCAGGTGGGTGAGGTCGAGGTAGACCTGGGTGTCGTTGGTGGCGCGCATCTGGCGGACGATGGCGCGGGAGACGGTGTCGCGAGGGGCGAGTTCGGCGTCGGGGTGGTAGTCGGGCATGAAGCGGCGCTTGAGGCGGTCGCGGAGGACGGCGCCCTCGCCGCGGACGGCCTCGGACATGAGGGCTCGGGCGGCGCCGGCGATGTAGAGGGCGGTCGGGTGGAACTGGACGAACTCCATATCCTCGAGCTCGGCGCCGGCGCGGTGGGCGATGGCGAGGCCGTCGCCGGTGGCGACTTCGGGATTGGTGGATTCGCGGTAGAGCTGGCCGCAGCCGCCGGTCGCGAGGATCGTCGCACCGGCCGAGATGCCGCTGCGGGCGCCGTCCGGGCCGGCGACGAGCGCGCCCTGGCACCGGCCGCCCTTCACGAGCAGGTCGAGCACGAACGTGTTCTCGATGACCTCGACGTTGGCGCAGGCCTTGACGCGCTCGATGAGCGCACGGGCGATTTCGGCGCCGGTCGCGTCGCCGTGCGCGTGAAGGATGCGGGCGCGGGAGTGGCCGCCTTCGCGGGCGAAGCGGATTTCGCCGGAGGAGCGGTCGAACTGGGTGCCCCAGGCGATGAGCTCCTTGACGCGCTGTGCGCCTTCCCTGATGACGGTGCGGACGACCTGGGCGTTGGCGATGCCCTTGCCGGCCTCGAGGGTGTCCCGGACGTGGCTGGCGATCGTGTCGCCGCGGTCGAGCGCGGCGGCGACGCCCCCCTGGGCCCATTCGGTGTTGGAATCGTGAAGGGTCCGCTTCATGACGAGCAGGACGCGGGCTTTCCTGCCGGCCTCGACGGCGGCGCGGAGGCCGGCGACGCCGCCGCCGATGATGAGGATATCGGTGGAGCGCCAGGGCATGCGGCGGCCGTCGAAGTTGGTGAGGTAGCGGTGGAGCTGCGAGGTCATGAAGGGGACGATAGCTGAAACGGGGGGGGTTGGGGGTTTTGGGTTCCGGAAGTTGAGTTCGGAGTTCTTGGTTCGGAGTTCCGGGTTCGGTTGGGGGTTTTGGGTTGAGGGTTGAGTGGGTTCCGGGTTGGGTTCCCAGTTCCGTTGGGGGTTGAACTCCCGACTCAACCTGCAACTCACCGAACAACTGGCAACCCCAAACAACCAACCGAACCCGGAACTCCGAACCACGAACTCCGAACTCAACTTCCGGAACCCCAAACCCCCAACCGCCCTCCTGCCGATAAACCAATATGCGCCCCTCTCTCCTCATCCCCCTCGCCCTCGCGCTAGCCTCCCAATCGCGCGCCGACCCCTCGGCGCCTCCCGCTTCCCGCCTCTCCGACCTTCTCGAGGAGGGCCCTTCCGCCCGCCGGGAACTCCTCGACGCCGTCCGCCTGGCCAAGGGCGCCGGCGATCCGAATGGGGCTGTGCCGCTCGTGGAAGCGCTGATTGCGCTGGCGGACGGACGCGTCCTCGAGGCCAGCGAATACGCGCGGCAGGCGGCGGACGCGGCTTCGATCGATTTCGGCGACCGCGAGAGGGCCCGGGGCGACCTGGCGGCCGGGCGGATCCCCTGTCCCGCTGCTTTGCGGACTCGCGCCATACACGAACTGATCGACGTCCTGCTCGCGTGGGGTGAAGAGTGGGAATGGCGGCGGAAGCCCGACCGGGCGAAGGCCGCCTATGGCGCCGTCGCCGGGCTCGCCAGCCACATGATCGAGTCATCGCTGTCTTTGGAAGAGGCGCTCTTTTTCGCCAACACCCGCTACCGCGCCCACCATCGCCTCGCCGGTCTGGCGCTCCGTTCCGGCGACGAGGCCGAATTTGCGGCGCAGGCCGCTTCCGCGACGAAGGCTCACGCTTCCCGGACGGCCCTTGCGGCCGCGCCCGTGCCCGCCACACGCGAGGAGTGGAACCTGCTCGTCGAATCGGGACCGACGGCTTGCGTTCGCGAGTGGCCCGATCCGTCCGACGACGCCGTCAAGGCGCTCCTCGAAGCCCCTAAGATCTTCTCGGCCAAATCGCCCTCCGCGCTTCTCCTTCCCGCTCTCGATGACCGCCTCGGCGACATGGCCGTGCCGCTTCGATGGGACGCGGCGCTGGCGCTTCTCCCCCACCTGAAGGACATCGTCCCGGCCCTAAAGAAGTGGATTAAGGCCACGGACCACCCGGCGGTCGGCCTCGCGTTGCTGGTACGCGCGGGGGAGACGGTCGAGGTCAAGGAGGACGACCTGGATGACCCGTGGGCGGCGCGCGCCTGTTCGGACGAGAATGCGCTCGAGCGGGCGTTCGAGAGGCTGCCGAAAGCGCGTCGCGTCGCCGTCGCGTTCCGCCTCAACGACCTGCGCGGCGAGGACGAAATCGATCTCGGCAGGTAGCCGTCAGGCGGACAACCGCCACCCTATCAACCCGGCGATCAACCCCGCGACGCCAATCACCCCGTACCACCCCAGTTGCCACTTTTCGAACTCGGCGTGCGCCGCTTCCGCCACTTTCACCGCCTCCTGGTTCTCGAGCTTCAGGCGCGCCAGCTCGGACTCGATCGTCATGTGAAGCGCCTGCTCCTCCGGCGTCATGCGCAGCGTCGGATTTTCGCGGGGTTTCGCCCGGGAAATTTCCTGGAGGCGGTCGTGCAGGGTGTCGAGCGACTTGGGCGGCCAGACACTCTTTCTGGCCTCGTTTTCCGCCGTGCGCGCCGCCGCGATCCGGGGCTCCGCGTATTTCCGGGTCCCGTAGAAAGTCCCGGTTCCCGCGCCGCCTGCCAGGACAAGGAATACCAGGAAGCGCAGGATGACCGACCGGCGCGGTTTTTCCATCTCGGCGAGTTTGCTGCGAAGGGCACCCGTCCGGCGTCCGGCCGCGGACGAGGCGGGATCTTCGGAGGACGCGACCACCGGGGGTTTGCTCGGCGGCCTTTCCACCTGCGGCGCTGAAACGGCGGGTGGACGAGTGGATCGGCGCGTCCCCGGGGGCTTTTCAGCGGCCGGTTCCCTTTCCGCAGCGATCGCCGGGGCCTCGCTGGGACGTCTGGCTTCGCTCGCCGGCAGCGCTGCCGGCGGGCGCGTGATGCGTCGGGTTCCCGGCGGCTTGGACGGCGGAGGTTCTACCGCGGCGGCCTTGAGGGGCTCGCCGCACTGGAGGCAAAACGGTTCCTCCGCCCTGTTCAGGTATCGACATTTGGGGCAGGCCGACCTGGGCGCGGGGGTCGGGACAAGAATGGAAGCGTTGCATTTCGGGCACTTGCCCTGGCGGCCCGCGAACTTGAGTTCGACGGTGAACGTTGCGCCGCACGGACACGTCACGGGAATGCGTCCGCTCGCAGAAATTGGTTCCGGCATAGCCCCCCCCCTTTTTCCCTGAATCCCGGGGCATCCTACCTCGCAGGCCCGCCCGCTTCCGGAATTCCGCCGCAATTCCGCGAACCCGAGCGGCACTTCCCCGCTGCACCTTCATCGCCGTCAGGGGGTCAACCGCCGGGTGACCGGCATCAAGCGGAGAGTGACGATGAAACTGCGTGGAGCATGGATCGGACGGATGGGCGTGATGGTGGCTGCCGCGGTGGCCGCGGGGTGCGAGAGTGCTGACATGGGGGGGAAGGCGACGCCCGCGTGCCGGGAAGTCGGGTACCTGCCGGACATGGCGCCCCCGCCTGTGATGGATCCCGCGTTCAACACGGAGGAATACGCGCACATCAAGGACAACCCGTTCTTCCGGGTCGCAGACCAGCCACTCTCGACGTTCTCGATCGACGTGGACACGGCGTCGTACGCGAATGTGAGGCGGTTCATCCACGACGGCCGGCTTCCCCCCGCCGACGCGGTGCGCGTCGAGGAGATGGTGAACTACTTCTCGTACGACTATGCGTCGCCGGTTGACGGAAAACCCTTCTCGGCCGCGGTCGAGGTCAGGCAGGCACCGTGGGCGCCGAAGCACCGGCTGGCGCGGATCGGGATCCAGGGGAAGAAGATCGAGCTGACGGAAGCGCCGCGGGCGAACCTGGTATTCCTCGTGGACGTGTCGGGCTCGATGCAGTCGCCGGACAAGCTGCCGCTCGTGAAAAACTGCCTGAGGCTGCTGGCGAAGCAGCTGCGGGTGAAGGACACCGTGTCGATCGTCGTGTACGCCGGGAGCTCGGGGCTCGTGCTTCCCCCGACGCCGGGAGCCGCGCAGAACGCGGTGGAGCAGGCGATCGACGGCCTCGAGGCGGGCGGCTCGACGAATGGTGGCGCCGGCATCGAACTCGCCTACAAGGTCGCGCAGGAGAACTTCGTCCCGGGCGGCGTGAACCGCGTGATCCTCTGCACCGACGGCGACTTCAACGTCGGCGTGTCGAGCGAGGGCGGGCTGGTGCGGCTGATCGAGGAGAAACGCAAGTCCGGCGTGTTCCTGAGCGTCCTGGGATTCGGAACCGGGAACTACGCCGACGCGCGGATGCAGCAGCTCGCGGACAAGGGAAACGGGAACGCTGCGTACATCGACACCTTGAAGGAAGGCCGCAAGGTCCTCGTCGAGCAGGCAACCGGTACGCTCATCACGATCGCGAAGGACGTGAAGATCCAGGTCGAATTCAACCCCGCCAAGGTCGCGGGATACCGGCTCATCGGCTACGAAAACCGCGTGATGGCAAACCAGGACTTCAACGACGACTCGAAGGACGCCGGCGAAATCGGAGCCGGGCACCAGGTCACGGCGCTGTATGAAATCGTCCCCGCGGGGATCGAGGTTCCCGGAGGGAAGGTTGACGGGCTGAAGTACCAGACGCCGACGACCAGCAGCGGTGCCGCCTCCGGCGAACTCTGCACCGTCAAGATGCGCTTCAAGCTCCCCGACGGCGAGACGAGCGAGAAGTTCGAGATCGCCGTCAACGATCCGGGAAGCGACGCGGTGGCGACTCCGGAGTTCGATTTCGCGGCGTCAGTCGCGGCCTTCGGGATGGTGCTGCGCAATTCCGAGCATCGTGGCCAGGCCAGCTGGAACCTTGTCCTGGAGCTGGCGAAGGGCGGGCTGGGAAGCGACGCGGGCGGATACCGCGCGGAATTCGTCGAGATGGTGAAGGACGCGCGGGATATGGCGGGCAGGGCAAAGTAGATGAGCGAGATCCGCCGGGTGCTCACGGGCACCCGGCGGTCGGCTTTCACTGCGCGTCTCCCGGATCGCCCTTCACAACCACCGCGATCTGCCGCGCCCGCTCCCTGAGCTCCACGTGCGCCTTTTCGCCGTCCTTCACGCCGCGCAGCCAGAGCAGCACCACGGGAAATCTCAGGAGGCCCGAGAGCGCGAACACCACGAGGAAGGGCGACCAGAGCTTCACGCCCCCGAGTGAGAGGTCTGCCGGCACCCGGCTCACCAGCGTCGCGCCGACCGTCGCGCCCACGATGATCCCGATCGACGTGATCACGTTGAAATAGGCCGCGCAGCGGGCGCGCTTCGGCGGCGTCACCGCTTCGAAGAGGAAATTGGAGGTTGCCAGGTTGAAGCCTCCCCACGAGAAGCCCGCGATGACCTGGACGCCGAGGAGAATCCAGAAACTGGTCGTGAAACACCAGAGAAGCGGCAGGATCGCGCATCCCACCCCGCTCGCGACGAGAACGAACTGTGACCCGCGGCGGTCCCCGACTCTTCCCCACCACCCCTGCGTGAGGAAGGTGGACATCGTCTGGACGCCGATGGAAATCATGAGCTGCGTATACGACCAGCCGAGCGTCTTGAGCTGGTAGAGAATGAAGAACGGGCCGCTGAGATGGACGCAGAAGTACATCAGCGCGATCCCGTACGTGAACCACGCGAAGTTCGATTTCACCGACCGCCTGAGGAACTGGGGGAACGTGAAGTAGTCGCTGGTGGCGGGCTCGTACGGTGGTTCGGCGACGCGCGTGAGGAAGCCGACGGAGATGAACTTGAGCAATCCCGCGATCGCCAGGCAGAGGATGAACCCGTCGCGCTCGTGCCCTCCCGCGCGGAAACGGTCGAGAAGCCACCCCGCGACGAGCAGGCAGGCGAACGTGACCGCGTTGATCAGGCCGGAACGCTTCCCGAAATACGCTCCCCGGCGGGCGGCGGGGACCAGGTCGCCCATCCAGCTGTTCCAGGGGGGCGCGGCGACGCTGTTGCCGGCGAAGTAGATCAGCCAGCACACGACGGCGGCGTGGGCGCCGTACCGGGGAAACGCGAGAGGAAGGAGGATCAGGAGCGGGTAGACGAGTCCCGCGACGCCCGCGCCGGCTAGCGTGATGTGCTTGCGGCGCCGGAGCTTGTCCACCAGGTCCACGGCAAAGGCGCCGAAGATCGCCCCGAGAAGCGGAGGCCATGAACCGAGCGCCGCGGCGAGCGCCGGGGTCGCCCCGAGAAATACGGCCCACGCGCCGACATACGTCTCGCCGAAGCCGACCATGCCGCCGTGAAAGCAGCCGTCGACGATCGAGACGAAGAGGGAGCGGTCGCGGACCTCGGGCGATATGGAAGCCGGCCGCGCGGGCTGCGCGAGGCCGGTGGAGGAACTCACGGGTCAATCTCCGACGGACGCGTGAACCGTCGCGCGCCGGCGCGGATTATACGCCACCCGCAAAAAAACCGGGGCGGCGATGGTCTCGCCGCCCCGGCTGTCACTTCCCTGCTCAACGTTACTTCGAAGACCGGCTCCGGCGGACCCTCCGCACGGCCTTGCGGCCGAGGAGGAACAGACCGAAGAGCGCGGGCACTTCCAGGCCGGTCAGGCCGCACACCCGGCGCTTGGACTTGCGTTCGACGTCGCCGCCGGAGTGCGTCGGGCTCTGGACCGTGCGGACATCGAAGTCCGGCTCGCCATCACCATTCGCGCCGAAGGAGACCCATCCGGACAGGACATTCGAGCTCGTGACCGTCCTGGCCCTCCAGTGGTACGGCCCGGCGCCGAGGATCGCTTCGATCTCCGCCGTCGTGCCGGCCGGGTAGAAAGCCGACTCATGCGTCACCAGCCCGCTGAACGACTCGTCCGTGGGACGAACTTCGACCTGCAGCTTGAACATCTTGGCCGGATCGCCGTCAACCATGCCACGGAACAGGATCGTGCCGTGGGCAACCGCTTCGCCGACTGGAATCGCTTCGAGGTTCGCATCGAACTGGCCGAGGCTGGTCGGGTCGGGCGGTGCGAAACCGGGGAAATCGCCGTCCATCACGAAGTCGGTGGAGGCCGTCGGGTTTGCGCCGAATTCGACCCAGGCGGAAGAGACGCCGACCGAGCGCTGGGCGCGGGCCTGCCAGTGGTAGGCGCCGTCGCCGAGCGGAACGGTTACGAAGGCCGTCGAGCCGCCGGGGAGAAGGATGGACTGGACGTCCGGGGTGCCCGTGAAGACATCGGCGACCGGCTTGATTTCAAGCTGGAGCCTGATGAGGTCGGAGGGCAGGCCGGGGAGCGTGGCGAACAGGACGATCGAATCGAAGTAGCAGTCACCGCCGACGGGGATGGCGACGCCGAGGGGATCCTGCTGTCCGATGATGGTCGGGGTGGCGGGCGGGTTGGTGGACTGGTCCGCATCGATGATGAAATCGGGCGGGCCGCCGGCGAACGCCGCGAAGGGCGACACAGCGCTGGTGGAAGCCGCGGTGCGCGCCTGCCACTCGTAAGGACCGTCCGGAAGCGGGACGGTGATTTCCACCGTCGAGCCGGACGGGACGAACGGGCTTTCGACGTCGATCACGCCGCTCATCGGGCTGAAGTCGACCTGGAGCCTTGCGAGCGATGCGTCGAGCGTCGAGACCACGGCGGTGAACTTCACGGTGTTCTCGTAAACGGTCGCGCCCGAGGCGATCGGCGTGCCGTCGACCATGAGCTGGTCGAGACCCGTCGGAGCCGGCGGGACGACGCCGCTTCCGGCGTCCACGATGAAGTCAGTGGCGAGGCCTGCGACGAACTCGGCCCACGGCGAGACGGCGCCGGCAGGACCGAAGGTGCGGCACTGCCATTCGTAAGGACCGTTGCCGAGCGGCACGGCGACGGTCACCGTGGAGCCGGACGGGGCGAACGGGGACTCGACGTCGGCTGCACCGCTGAGCGAGCCGGGAGACGCGAAGTCGACCTGGAGGCGGACGGAGTCACCGGGAAGGGCGCCGGTGGCCACGGCCTGGAACTGGACGGTGCTGGCGAAGGTGGTTCCGCCGGCCGGGATGACGACGCCCACCGAGTCGAGCTGGGCGAGGCCGGTCGGAGCCGGGGGAGGAACGCCGTTGGCGGCGATGATGAAGTCGACATCTGCGGTCAGGCCGAAGTCAGCGTAACCGGAGGAACCGCCCGTGGACGTCTGGGCGCGTGCCTGCCAGCCGTAGACTCCGTCGGCCATCGGAACGGTGATGCTGACGACCGAGCCGCCGGTCACGAGCGGGCTTTCGACGGAAGGAACGCCGCTGAAGACCGTCGGGAGGACGACGAACTCGACCTGCATGCGGACGAAGAGCGGGCCTGCCGGGACGGTGCCGCGGAAGACGATGGCGTCGTCCGAGACCGTGCCGCCGGAGGGGATCAGCGCGCCGGCCAGCGTGCGCTGTTCGAGCGAAGTCGGCGGGCCGGGAGGGATCGTGCCGACGCCCGACGCCACGACGAAGTCGATCGCCGCGGGGACCGCGTTGAACTCCACGAAAGCCGACACGGCGCCGAGACTCGACTGCGTCCGGGCCTGCCATTCGTACGACCCGTCACCGAGCGGAACGGCAATCTGCACCGTGCTGCCGGTCGGGACCAGCACCGACTCGACGTCCGGGATGCCCGTCAGGCCACCACCGGAAATCGCGTACTCGACCTGCAGACGGAGGAGCGATCCCGGGGCGCCCGTGATGAGCGCTTCGAAGACCACCGTATCCCCCGACGTGGTGCCGCCGGACGGGATCAAGGACTGATCCAGGCGGCGCTGTGCAAGGCCGGCCGGGATGGTCGGCGCAGGGCCGCCGGTTCCGGCTCAGACGATGAAGTCGGTGACGCCGGTCGTTCCGCCGAAGGGCACGAACGCGGAAGCGAGGCCGGTGGGGCTGACCGTGCGGGCCTGCCATTCGTAGACGCCGTCACCAAGGGGGACCGCGATGGTCACCGAGGTGCCGGAGGGGACGAGGGGCGAAGCGACGTCCGGGATGCCGCCCAGCGACGACGGCGGGGAGAACTCGACCTGGAGGCTGACCAGGCCGCCCGGGGGCGAGCTGGTGACCGTGCCACGGAAAACGACCGTATCGGAGAACGTCGTGCCGCCACCCGGGATCGGCGCACCCGACAGCGTTTCCTGGGCGAGACCGAGGGGCGGAGGCGGGGTGAGACCGGACGAAGCGATCGTGAAGTCGGTGCCGGCCGCGAGGGCGAAGTCAACCCAGCCGGACGAAGCGCCGGTGGACGACTGCGACCGTGCGCGCCACATGTAGCTTCCGTCACCGATCGGAACCGAGATGGAGACGAGCGAAGAGCCGGGGACGAGCGGGCTTTCGACCGTCGGGTTGCCGGTGAAGGCGCCGGCGGCGTCGACGTATTCAACCTGGAAGCGGAACAGGTTGGTGATGAGGCCCGCCACGGTGCCGCGGAAGATGAGCTTGTCGTCTGTCACGATCCCGCCCGTCGGGATTGCGGAGACTCCGTCGATGCGGAACTGGCCGATGCCGCTGGGCGGAGCCGGCGGAACGCCACCGGAGCCTGCCGCGACGACGAAGTCGGCCGTGACACCGGACGTGCCGAACGCCGGGGAGAAGGCGGAGACGGCTCCCGTCGACGTGCGCGCCCGGGCCTGCCACTCGTACGACCCGTCTCCGAGCGACACGGCGATCTGGACCGTGCTGCCCGTCGGGACGAGGGGGCTCTCGATGTCAGGAACGCCGGCCAGGCCGGTCCCGAACAGCGCGAACTCCACTTCGAGTCTCAGGAACGACGCCGGAGGACCGGAGACGGTCCCTTCGAACACGACGGTGTCGCCGGAGGTCGTGCCGCCGGAAGCGATGACGGTTCCGTCGAGGCGACGCTGGGTGATACCGGTGGGAACGCCGGGGGCGATGCCGCCGGCGCCTGCTGCGACGATGAAGTCAGCGGTGACACCGGAGGTGCCGCCGAAGGGCGTGTAGGTGGAGACGGCGCCCGAGGCCGACCGGGTGCGCGCCTGCCATTCGTACGAGCCGTCGCCGAGGGGGATGCTGATGAAGACGAGCGATCCCGGCGGGACGAGCGGGCTTTCGATGTCAGGAGTACCGGAGAGACCGCCGACCGGGGCGAAGTCAACCTGGAGGCTGACTTCTTCGCCGGTGGTGGACGTCACGGTTGCGCCGAAGCGGACGACGTCCGTGACGGCGGTGCCGCCCGGTGCGATCGAGGACGTATCGGCGTTCTGCTGGGCGAGACCCGCGGGAGCCGGCGGAACGACGCCGACCGTGTTGACGATGAAATCGACGCCAGGAGCCGCGCCGCCGAAGTCCACCCACGTCGAGACGGCGGTGGACGACGACTGCGACCGGGCCCTCCACTGCCACGACCCGTCGGCGATCGGGGCCACGATGGAGATGGTGGCTCCGCCCGGGACGAGCGGGCTTTCGACCGTCGGGTTCCCGGTGAAGAGAGCCGCGACGGAGGGCAGGTATTCGACCTGGAGCCTGTTGAGATCGACGGCGGCGCCAGGCAGGGTCGCGCGGAAGACGACGACCGGTTCGGTCGTCGTGCCGCCGGGAGCGATGCCGGTCACACCGTCGAGTTCAAGCTGGGTCAGGGCGATCGGGAAAGCCGGCGCAGGACCGCCGGCGATGGACGTCACGATGTAGTCGGTGACGCCGCCGGCCGCGAACTCCACGAAGGCCGACACGGCGCCCATGCTGGACTGCGTCCGGGCCTGCCACTGGAACGTGCCCGGGGAGTGCGGAACGGCGATGTGCACCACGCTTCCGGCCGTGACGAGCGGGCTTTCGACGTCCGGAACGGCCGTGAAGCCCGGGCCCGTCGGGTTGAACTCGACCTGCAACCGGTTCAGCGAACCCGGCGTGCCGCCGACAATCGCTTCGAAGACCACCGTCGAACCCGTCGCCGCACCGGCCGCCGGGATCGAGGTCGTATCAAGGTTCTGCTGGTCCAGCCCGGTCGGGACGGAAGGAGGAACGCCGCCGCCGCCGACCGCCACGACGAAGTCCGGCGGACCGCCCGCAAAGGCCGTGTAGGCCGAGACGGCGCCTGCCGAGCTCTGCGTCCGCGCCTGCCAGCTGTACGACCCGTCGGCCATCGGCACCGAAATGCTGACCGCGGTGCCGTCCGGAACGAGCGGGGATTCAACGTCCGGAACCCCGGTGAAGCCGCCGGTCGAGAACTCGACCTGCAGGCGCGCCGAGCCGCCGGCAGGCGTCGTCGAGACCGTTCCACCGAACACCACCGTCCCCGTCGCCGTCGTCGCGCCGGAACCGATCACCGAGCCGTCCGAGTTCGTCTGCGTCAGGCCCGACGAAACCGGCGGCACCGGGCCACCCTGCGCCACCACGAAGTCGTCCGGACCGCCCGTGAACGCCGTGAAGGCCGAGTTCGCCATCATCGAGCTCTGCGTCCTCGCCTGCCACTCGTAAGAACCGTTTGCGAACGACGCCTGGATCGTGACCGTCGTTCCGCCGGGAACCAGCGGGCTCTCAAAGTTCACCACCCCGTCCAGCGCGCCCGTCGCTTCCACGTCAACCTGGATCCTGTTCAGGTCCGCCGGAACGCCGGGGACCGCCACTTCGAATACCACCAGGTTCGACAGCGCCGTGCCGCCGGAAGGGGCGATCGACGTGCCGTCCAGGTTCAGCTGGTCCATCGAAAGCGCGACCGGCGCGCCCGGAGGAACCGGCGCCGGAGTCGTCGTGTCGACCACGAAGTCCGAAGGGCCGCCCGGGAACGCCGTGTAACCGGAGACGGCGCCCGCGCTGCTCTGCGTCCGGACCTGCCAGTCGTAGAGGCCGTCGGCGAGCGGAACGCTGATCGAGACGACCGTTCCGCCCGGGACGAGCGAGCTTTCCACGTCGGGAATCCCGTCAAGGCCGGTGGATTCCACGTCGACCTGCACCCGGTTGAGATCCGCCGCCACGCCCGGGACCGTCACGACAAACACCACGATCGAGCCGGCCGCCGTGGCGCCCGTGCCGATCGAGGAAGTATCCGGATTCTGCTGGTCCATCCCTGCGGCGAGAGGAGCGCCAGGAGCGGCTCCGCCCGTCGCGACGACGAAGTCCGGCGTCGAAGCGTCAAACGCCGTGTAACCCGAGCTCAGGCCGACCGAGCTCTGCGTGCGCGCCTGCCAGTTGTATGAGCCGACACCGAGCGGGACGGTCATCGTCACCGTCGAGCCGGCGAGAACCAGCGGGCTTTCGACTTCCGGCGTCGTGTCCGGGGCGCCGATGGCGTACGACACCTGGATCCGGTTCATGTCACCGGGCGCGCCAGGAACCAGGGCTTCAAACCGGACCGTGTTCCCGGTCGCCGTGCCCGCGAGCGCGATCACCGTCCCATCCAGGTTCCGTTGCGTCAGGGTCACCGGCGCCGCAGGGGCCACCGGCGGAGGAACCGTCGTGTCGATCTCGAAGTCGGAAGGACCGCCCGGGAACGCGGTGTATCCGGAAACCGCTCCCGTGCTGCTCTGCGTCCGCGCCTGCCAGTCGTAAAGGCCGTTCGCCAGCGAAACGCCGATCGTCACCGTCGTGCCGCCTGTCACCAGCGGCCCTTCAAGGTCCGGCACCCCGTCCAGCCCCGTCGTCTCGAAATCGATCTGGACGCGGTTCAGGTCCGTCGCCGCCCCAGGAACCGTCACTTCGAAGACCACGATCGAGCCGGCCGCCGTGGCGCCCGATCCGATCGAAGAGCCATCCGGGTTCTGCTGGTCCATCCCTGCGGCGAGAGGAGCGGCCGGGGATGCCCCGCCCGTCACGACGACGAAGTCGGGCGTCGAAGCGTCAAACGCCGTGTATCCCGATTCCAGGCCGAACGAACTCTGCGTGCGGGCCTGCCAGTTGTAAGCGCCGACGGCGAGCGGAACGGTCATCGTCACCGTCGAGCCGGCGAGCACCAGCGGGCTTTCAACTTCCGGCGTCGTGTCCGGGGCGCCGATCGCATACGACACCTGGATGCGGTTCATGTCGCCGGGAGCGCCGGGGACAAGCACTTCGAACCTGACCGTGTTCACCGACGCCGTTCCGGCGAGCGCGATCAAAGTCCCGTCCAGGTTTCGCTGAGCCAGGGTCGCCGGCGCCGCGGGGGCCACCGGGGGCGGAACCGTCGTGTCGATTTCAAAGTCGGCCGGGCCGCCCGGGAAGAGCGTGTAACCGGAGACCGCTCCCGTGCTGCTCTGCGTCCTGGCCTGCCAGTCGTAGAGACCGTTCGCGAGAGGAACGCTGATCGTCACGAGCGTTCCGCCCGGGACGAGCGAGCTCTCCACGTCCGGGATGCCGTCAAGGCCGGCGGACTCGACGTCCACCTGCACCCGGTTCAGGTCGGTCGCTGCACCCGGAACCGTGACGGCGAACACCACGATCGAACCGGCCGCCGTGGCGCCCGAACCGATCGAAGTCGCGTCGGGGTTCTGCTGGTCCATTCCTGCGACCAGCGGAGCCGTCGGCGCAACCCCGCCCGTCGCAATCACGAAGTCGGGCGAGGATGCGTCAAACGCCGTGTAAGCCGAGTTCACGCCGAACGAACTCTGCGTGCGAGCCTGCCAGTTGTAAGCGCCGACGCCCAGCGGGACGGTCATCGTCACCGTCGAACCCGTGAGCACCAGCGGGCTTTCCAGTTCGGGAGTCGCATCCGGAATGCCGATCGCATACGACACCTGGATCCGGTTCTGGTCGGTCGGCAGCAGCCCGGGGACAACCACTTCGAAACTGACCGTGTTCCCCACCGCCGTGCTGCCCAGCCCGATCAACGTCCCGTTCAGGTTCCTCTGCACCAGCGTCGCCGGAACCGGAGGCGTCGGGGGCGCGGGTGTCGTCGTGTCGATTTCGAAATCAGAAGGGCCACCGGTGAACGCGGTGTAAGCGGATACGGCGCCGGCGCTGCTCTGGGTGCGGGCCTGCCAGTCGTAGAGGCCGTTCGCCAGGGGAACGCTGATCGTCACCACGGTACCGCCGACGACGATCGGGCTCTCCACGTCCGGGATGCTGTCAAGGCCACCCACTTCAACGTCCACCTGGATGCGGTTCAGGTCCGTCGCCGCACCCGGCACGGTCACTTCGAACACCACGATCGAACCGGCCGCCGTGGCGCCCGACACGATCGAGGAGCCATCGGGATTCTGCTGGTCCATCAGGCCGGCCACCGGGGCCGTGGGAGGAAGGCCGCCCACTGCGACGATGAAGTCCGGGGAAGAAGCGGAGAAAGAAGTGTAGGCCGAGAAGAGGTTGAAGGAGCTGACGGTGCGCGCCTGCCAGTTATACGAACCCGGGGCGAGCGGCGCCGTCATGGTCACGGTCGAGGGGAACGGAACGAGCGGGCTTTCCAGCTCGGGCGTCAGGTCAGGAACGCCTGCGGCGTACGAAACCTGGATCCGGTTCAGGTCGCCCGGTGCGCCCGGAACCACGACCTGGAACGCGACCGAACCGCCCGAGGCCGTGAGGCCCAGGCCGATCGCGGTCCCGTCGATGTTGAGCTGCGACAGCGTCACGGGAGCCGCCGGTGCTGCCGGGGGCGTGACACCGGTGGAGATAACGAAGTCGGGTGAAGCGGCCGCGAAGGCGGTGAAGGCCGAGTTGGCGCCACCAGCGCTCTGCGTCCGGACCTGCCAGTCATACGTTCCGTCCGCGAAGGGCACGGAGATCGAAACCGTCGTACCGCCTGCGACGAGCGCGCTTTCGACATCGGGGATGAAGTCCAGCGTGCCCGCCAGTTCCACGTCAACCTGCACGCGGTTCAGGTCGGTTGCCAGGCCGGGAACGATCACCTGGAAGACGACGATCGAACCAGCCGCCGTCGCGCCCACCGGCGCGATGGGAGAAGCGTCGGGATTCAACTGTGCCAGCGTGGAAGGCGCGGCCGGCGTTGAGCCGCCCGTTGCGATCACGAAGTCCGCGGGACCGCCGGGCAGCGCCACCCAGGCGGAATTCAGACCCAGCGAGCTCTGCGTCCGGACGGCCCAGTTATACGAGCCGACGCCGAACGGAAGGACGATCTGAACCGTCGTACCGCCGGCAACCAGCGGGCTTTCGCCGTCAGGCTGAAGGTCGAGAAGACCCGCCTCCACGTCGACCTGGATCCGGTTCAACTCCACCGCGGCTCCCGGGACGACGACTTCGAAGACGACGCTGTTTCCAGCGGCGGTGCCGCCGGACCCGATCGTCGTGCCATCCAGGTTTTCCTGGCCGAGAGTCACCGGACCGGTCGGAGGAATCGACGACCCGACCGTCACAATGAAGTCGGTTCCGAAGACCCCGCCGAACGTCGTCCACGCGGACGTGAGACCGGTCGGGCCGATCGCCCGCGCGGACCACATGTAACTCCCGACTCCCAGCGGAACAGGGACGCTGACCGTCGAGCCTCCCGCAGCCAGCGGCGACTCGATGTCAGGAACGCCGTCCGGGCCGACGCCGATCAGTTCGATGTCGAACTGGATCCGGTTCACTTCCGTCACAAGACCGGGAACAACCGCCTCGAACAGCACGAGCTCCGAGAACGCGGTCCCGCCCGAAGCGATGAGCGTTCCGTCCAGGTTCCTCTGTGCAAGCCCGCCCGCGAGCGGCGCGGTCGGAGGCACCGTCGGCGTCGCCGGCGACGTGAAGTCAACCGGCCCGCCCGGGAACGGGATCCAGGCCGAGGCCGCCAGCGCGGAGCTGACCGTCCTCACCTGCCACTTGAACGACCCGATGCCGACCGGGAACGTGATGTCGATCGTGGTGCCGCCCGGAAGAAGCGCGGATTCGGCGTCCGGGAAGTCGGTGAACACGCCCGGTTCGGTCTGCACTTCGAGCTGCAGCCTGACCATGTCCGTGCTGGCAGGAAGCGTGGCGCGGAAGACGACCGCGCCTTCGAGCGTCGCACCGCCGCTTCCGATCGGCGTGGTGCCATCCAGGAAGAACTGGCCCGGGGTCGTCGGGGAGCCCGGGGGGGTACCGACGAAGGGCGAGTCAACGTTGAAGTCGAGCCCGGCGCCGCCGAACAGGACGAAGGGGGCGGAGGTGACCAGGAAGGAGCTGATGCTGCGGGCCTGCCACTCAAAAGCGCCGTCGGTGAGCGGAAGGGTGACGGAGACGATCGTGGAAGGCGGAACCAGGACGGACTCGGCGTCGGGGATGCCGGTCAGACCGCCCGTGGGTGCGACTTCGAACTGGACCCGGAACAGTTCGCCCGGGGCGCCGGCGGGAGTCGTCGCGCGGAGAACGACCGCGCCCTCCGGCGTGGTGCCGGCCGCGGGAATCACGGTCGTGCCGTCGAGGCGGAACTGACCGAGCGCGGTCGGGTCGCCAGGTGTCGGGGGAGCCGGTGCGGCCGCAACAGTGAAGTCGGTGCCGCCGCCCGTCTCGAACGCAGTGAAGGAGGAACTCACGCCCGCTGCATTCTGGAGGCGTGCCGTCCAGTCGTATCCACCGAGAGGAAGCGGGACGCTGATGCTGATGGGCGACGCCGGTGTGGCCAGGCTGAGCGGGCTTTCGACATCTGGAATCCCGTCCGCCGTGAAATCGACCTGCAGGCGGAGGGCTTCGGTCAGCGCAACCCCCGGCGTGTACCGGAAGATGATCCCGCCCTCCAGGGTCGAGCCGCCGTCGACGAGAAGCGCGCCCGAAACCAGCTCGTGCTGCGTCAGCTCTGTGAAGACCGGGGCAGCCGGCGCGGTGCCGACCTCGAAGTCCACGGCAGGAGCCGGGTCGAAGGCCGTCCAGGCCGAAGTGATGCTCGGATCGGCAGCCTGGGCGCGGTACTGCCACTTGTAGAGCCCCGGCGTCAGGGGAATGACCACGGCTCCGGTCGAGCCCGCGGCAAGAAGAGACGTTTCCGCCGTCGGAACGTCGGTGAATGCAGTCGCGTTCGGCTGAACTTCAAACTGCAGCCTGGCGGTCGACGGAATCATCACGGACAGGGTCGCGTCAAGACGCACCGAGGACGTGGATGACGAGCCCGTCAGGGGGATGGCCAAGAACGGAGAGGCTGTCTGCCTCTGTGCCGCCGCGATCGGCACCTCGAGTCCGTTGTATTCCCGGTAGTGCTTCGTGCCTGTCGTCGAGCCAAGCCAGGCCGCCGCCGGATATCCGTCAGTTCGGATGGCCAGCGCCGTCTCGATCGCGTCGCCGAGGGCGCCGCTGATACCCGTGGTGGACCCGGACCCTGCAAGTTCGACCCACACCCCGCTCTGCAACCGGCGCGCGTAGATGTGTTCTAACGCGCCGACGGTCTCCCGCCAGACAACCGTCGGGATTCCGGAGGCGTTGCACTTGAGCGCGGGGGTTTCCGAAATGCCTCCGGCGGTTCCGCTGAGGCCGTCCGCGGTTCCCGATCCCGCGAATTCATCCCAGGCAGCCGTGAACGGATTGAAGGACCTCAGGAAAATCTCCCTGGCTCCGCCGGTTCCCAAGCTTGACCACGCCACCATCGGTTCGCCCAGGGAGTTGAACGCCACCTGGGGATCCTGCGCATCGTCGAAACCAGCAGCCAGTGCCGAAAGGCCGGTCCCGGCTGTGGCGGAGGCTCCGAGGGCGTCCCACCCGCCCGAGGTCGGGTTGTAACGCCGGAGGTACACTTGCACCCCGCCAGCGAAGGCACTGGTCCAAGCCACCACGGGGCGACCCATGGGGTCGATGGCAACAGAGGGCTTGTCCGTTCCCACCGAGGCCGTGATGAGTCCACTGAGTCCGCCCGATCCCGCCAAGCCGTCGGAGCCGCCCAACTCCACCCACGCGGCGGTCGACGGGTTCCACAGCCTCAGGCGAATCCCGAATGAGCCCGCACCTTCATCCCCGAGCCACGCAATGCACGGGTTGCCGGAGGCGTCAAGCGCCAGCGAAGGCGTTGAGGAAGGAACCCCAAGCGTGCCGATGTGGGCGGCGCCGGATCCGGCAAGATCCTCCCAGCTAACGCCATTCCACCTGCGGAAAAAGATCTGGTCTGCACCAGTCTGCCAAGCCACCGCCGGGTTCAGCGTGGTCGGGCAGGCGACTGTCGGGTAAAAACTCGCTCCTCCGCCGCTGATACCGGTGGCCGTCGTCGAGCCGGCGAGGCCGAGCCAGGTTGCGGTCCCAGGGTTGTAGACGCTGACGCAAACGTCCGGAGTCGCGTCCGCATTGCACCAGGCCACGACAGGCATGTTCGAACCCGTGAGCGTCATCGAGACTCCGTCCGGAGTCCCCAGATTCGCAGGGTCGCCTGGAATGCCAGCGACTGTACCGCTTCCCGCCAGCTCGATCCAAGGGTCAACGGTGATCGGGAAGGTCGCGATCGCGACGAACGAAGCCGGCACCGTCATCGTCATGGCGCCGTTTTCGTAGCCCATGGCCAGGTCCAGCTGGCGGCCATCGGCATCCACCACGCGCGCGCCGTAGATCGCGGCGACTTCGCTTCCCGCGTCGTCCAGGACGCGAAGGCCGCCCTTGGCGAACCGGGCGTCATGCCAGCCGTAGCCGACAACTTCGACTTTGGTCGCGGGGGGCATCCCGATCGGGCTGGCGACTTCAATCGCGCCGGCCGTCTCGGGCTTCGTCGGGATCACGAAGAACTGCTCGACCCGGGAGTTGTCATACATGTAGCGCTCGGCGATCTCGCCGCGCTTGGCTTCGAAGCCGCCGTTCGCGACGTCGTAGTCGCCGGTGTTTCCGCCGCTCAGCACCACGCCGCTGCTGGTCACGACGACCGGGCCGAAGCGCAGGTTGAATTTGGTTTCGGCGGAGGCAGGCGAGCCGAAGACGAACGTGTCGCCTTCGATTTTCGTGTCGTAGCTGCCATTGGCGACGCCGGTGGCGCGCGGAAGTTTCGCGCGATCCGGGGCGGCGACGGGCGGGGCGGGCGGCACGGGGGCCGCGCCGCGGGTTTCGATGGCGCGGTCGAGCCATGCGAGGTCGCGCGAAGAGCTTTCCTGGCGCGCGGGTGAACCCGGGGCCCAGATGGCCACGGTGGCGGCCACGGCGAGAGCCGCGGGCGCGACGAGGCGGGCGAAAACGGAACGCTTCATGTAATTCTCCTATAGTTAATGACGTTAAGTGTGTATTCGTTCCCGAGCGGGAGCCGGATTTTCGCAGGCCGTGCGGTGAGAATCCGGTTCTTTGGGGGCGGGGAAATTAGGCTCTCGCGACATTCACCGCAAGCAAAAGCACGGTTAAGATTCTGATTTCACGCGTTTCATCAACTTGAACGCGAGGGACGAGTGGCGTTCAGAAGTGCTCATTGCAAAACGGGTAAACATTCAAGATATCCGGCCGCTTCATGGACCTTAACCTTGCCCAAGGCACCGGTTGGACATTTTGCGGTTCCAAGGGACACCGGCCGCAGGGGCCGCCCCCCGACTCGGCGCCCTACAGCTCGAACGGGCTCGTCGGCGCGAAGAGTGTCCCGTTGCGGTGGCAAACCAGCAGCGCCTGGATCACCGCGTCGTCGTACTTGGCGTCCCCCGTCCTGCCCATGTCGATGAGGACGTCCTTCACGGGAATTCCCGTCCCCTGGAGGCCGCCGCGCGCCGTCGCATTGTCGAAGTCGTTTGCCACGCAGAGGATGCGCGCGATCTGCGGAATGGCGTCGCCTTTGAGCTTGTAGGGGAATCCGCTGCCGTCCATGTGCTCATGGTGGTACTTCACGCCCGGGAGCACGTCCTCGAATCCCTCGATGCTTGCGACGAGCTTCTCGCCAAGGTGGACGTGTTCTTCCTTCCACTTTTCCTTGTCCGCTCCCTCGGGCGCGTGCAGGGGCTGACCCATCTTTCCGATGTCGTGCAGGAGCGCGGCGAGGTGCAGGCGGTGGAGTTCCGACTTGGCCAGCTTGAGCTGGGTGCCGATGGCCATGGCGAAGTTCGCCACGCGCTCGGAGTGTCCCTGCATCTTCGGGTCGCGGATCTCGGTCGCCGTCACGAGCGTCTTCACGAAGGACACGAGAGTCTTGCGCAGGACCTCGCCGGCCTGGAACGAAGTGATCGCCATGCCGGCCTGAAGTGCGATGGCCGTGGCGAGCTCGAGGTCTTCGCTCGAGAATTCCTGGGCCACCTTGCTGGAGTGCAGGTACAGGATCCCCGTGATCTTGTCGCGCGAGACGAGCGGCGCGCAGATCACCGACTTGATGTTCTTCATCACGATCGACTCGCTGCCGGCGAAGCGCGAATCGAGCATCGCGTCGCTGGTGAGGATGGCTCGGGCGTACTGCATGACTCGCTTCACGATCGTGCGGGAAATCTTGGGCTCGGTCTTCTCCTTGCTCAAGGAAGCCTTGGGCACGAGCTTGCCGGTCCCCTTCTCGAGGAGCATGAGGTACCCGGTGTCGGCGCTGGTGGACTGGACTGCGAGCTCCAGAATCTTGTTGAGCAGGCCCTGGGCGTCGCGCTCGGTCCCGATGATCCGCGCGACGTCGTAGAGAGCCGAGAGGTTCCGGTCCTCGACTTCCTTGCCGACCTTCTCGGCCGCCGGGACGTTCTTGTCCTGGGTCCGGTCAAGCTTGAGCTCGATGGTGGAATGCGCCTGGAGCTCCCGCCCCTGGTCGAAATCGACCTGTTTCTCCTGCGCCTCGGCCGCGCCCCCGTCCTCGAAGGTCAGCACCGTGTTGCCGATGCGCACCTGGTCGCCGGCGCGCAGGAGCTCTTCCGTGATCTTCTGGTCGTTCACGAACGTCCCGTTCGTGGACTTCAGGTCGCGGATGAAGCACATCTCGCCGATCTTGAAGATCTCCGCGTGCT
The DNA here is from genome assembly GCA_963706735.1 of uncultured Planctomycetia bacterium. Lineage (GTDB taxonomy): Bacteria > Planctomycetota > MHYJ01 > WSZJ01 > WSZJ01 > WSZJ01. Next base: position 2,215 of record CAVPNQ010000090.1, on the reverse strand, counting down.
GCCGCGACACCCCGTGATCCATCACCTTGACCATCGCGTTCGGGTCGCGCCCGAGCGTGATCACCTCGTTCGTGATGTCCGTGGTCCGACCGACTTCGGCTCCTGCCTTGACCCGGATGAGGGGCATGGGGTGCTCCAACTGTCGGGGTGTGGGTCCAGTGCTGCCTGATTTATACGGCTTTCAGGGGCGCGGAGTCAAACGAGCGTTCCTCCCGCCCGTACGGATATGCAGTCCGCACAAGGGCTTCCGATTCACCTTCAGGGGGATTTCCAGGATGCGCCGTCCTTCCGCCTTCCTTCTGGCCGCCGCTCTTTTCCTCGCGCCTTCCGCTCTCACCGCTGAGCCGCCCCCCGCGCCGAAGTCCTTCCCCGACTTCGAACTCCCCGACCAGGAGATGAAGGTGCTGAAGCGCGCCGACCTTGCCGGGGCCAAGGCCGTCGTCATCGTCTTCAGCGGGACCCAGTGCCCCCAGTGCAACCGCTTCCTCCCCGAACTGGCCCGGATCCAGTCGGATTACGCGGACAAGGGGGTCCGGGTGTTCGAGATCAATTCGAACCGGAACGAGCAGGCGGAAATCGCCGCGCACCACAAGGAACACGCGGTTCCCTTCCCCGTCCTGCGCGACGCCGACCATGCGATCGCCGATGCGCTTCAAATCCAGGTCACCCCGACGGCGCTCGTCGCCGACGCGACCTGGGCGATCCGGTACCGCGGGCGCATCGACCGCACGCAGATGGGATTCGCCACGACGGGCGACGACGTCCGCGCGGCGCTCGACGCCATCCTGGCGGGCCGCGACGTCGCGAAGCCGGAGACGGAACCGACGGGCTGCACCGTGCGCCGCGACGCGCCGAAGACCGAAGGATCGGTGACGTGGGCGAAGCACGTCGCCCCGATCGTCTACGAGAACTGCGTCAGCTGCCATCGCAGCGGCCAGATCGGCCCGATGCCCCTCACCGACTTCCACCACGCCAGCGCGTTCGCCCAGGAAATCCGGAAGGCCGTCGTGGAGAAGCGCATGCCCCCGTGGAAACCGGTCGGCGGCGCCGCGATGCACGGCGAGCGGCGCCTGACGCAGGAACAGATCGACACGATCGCGAAGTGGGTGGACGAGGGGACGCCCCAGGGCGACGAGAAGGACGAGCCGGCGCTCCCGGAGTTCAAGGGCGACTGGGTCCTCGGCGAACCCGACATGGTGCTCGAGCCGGGCGAGGATTTCGAAGTGCGCCCGGGTCCCGACCAGTACTGGCACTTCTTGATGCCTACAAAGTGGACCGAGGACAAGTGGGTGTCGGCGGTGGAAGTGCTTCCCGGCAACTCACGGATCGTGCACCACGTGCTGGCGTACATCGACGAGATGGGGGTTGCGAAGCGGCTGGACGAGGAGGACGAGCGGCCGGGGTACGGCGGCGAGGGGGCGTGGCCGGGCTTCCTGCCTACCAGGCCGGCCCGCCGGACGAAGCTGGGGGACCGCTTCGGCGCGGTCGCGGGGACGATCTCGGACGCGGGGCTGATGGCGCCCGACCAGTCCTCGCTGTCGTGGTCGGCCGCGACGCTGCGGGAGCTCCGTGCCGTCGGCGCACGCCCCGACGGCGCCCGGGTCGTCACCGCGCTCGACGGGACCGGCCCGATCCCGATGCCGTCCGACCCGATCGCGCAACTCCTCGTGGTGATCGCGGTGATCGGCGCGCTGGCGCCCGTCGCGGTGTTCGTGTCCGTCGCCACCCGGCTGTCCGCGGCGCGTCGGGAGCGCCGGCTCGCGGCGATGCGCTCGTGGGCGAACGCCCTCGCAGGTGACCGTCCTGGCGGCCGTCGAGGCCCTGGCCGCCGCGGTCCCGGTGCGCTCGGCGGTGTCGTGCTGTTCGCGGCCCTGCGCCGCCTGGTCGCCCGCATCCGCTCCTGGGGGCCACCTGGTTCCCGGAGTCGATCACGCCGCCGGTCCTGCCGCGGCAGCGGTCGTGCTCGCCGTCCTCGCGGTCGCAGTCGCGTCCGCGGTCGCCGCCCTGCGCGGCCTCATCGTGTCGCCGCTCGGCGTGCAGCGCCGCGAGCGCCCGCGTCCGCTGCGCCGGCTCCGACTGCTGCCGCTCCTCGTCTGCCTCGCGGCGTTCGGCGTCGCCGTCGGGCTCTTCGCGCAGGGGGTGCGCCGGGGCGATCGTCCCCGCCATGGTCGGGATCCCGTTCCTCGGGATCGTCGTCGGCATCGCCTGGCGGCCA
>CAVPNQ010000089.1:0-4496 GCA_963706735.1 uncultured Planctomycetia bacterium | reverse complement strand
GGAAAAGCACGGACAAGCACGGAAGGCTTTGCGGCGGGACGGGACATTGAGCTCAGTCCGGGGCTTACGGGGAGACGGACGCCCGGCGGCTCTTCAGCCACATCAGCACCACGCCCGCGAACAGGAACGCCCACATCCAGGGCAGCCACCCGATCGACCGCTTCTCCGGCGCGAGTTCCGACAGCTGCGATTTCAGCGCCTTCGCGTCGCGGACGAACGCTTCCCGGGCCCGTTCGTTCGTCTCCGGACGCACGCCGTGCGCCCTGGCGGCCAGGTCCTCGTAGGCCCCGTCGAGCGCGGCGAGGGATTCGCACCCCTCGCCAAAGTCGTGGCCGCGGGACTTCGCCCGGTCGAGGAGTCCGTGCAATTCGAAGAGGTCGGCGCGCGTGGCGGCGCTGATTTCGGAGAGGCGTTCGCCGGCGGCGAGCGCCGGGGTGCCCGCGGCGTGGCACTTGCCGCAGGACTTCGCCGCCCAGGGCGTCTGCGGGCGGCCGGCGCCGTGCGCGCCGTGGCAGTGCTCGCAGTTCAGCGGCTCCGCGACGCCGGTCTGCGGGTCCGTCCACGTCGCGCTGCCGTGCGGTCCTGCCGCCAGCTCGCGCGCCGGTCCCTCATGGCACTTGCCGCACTGCGACACCAGCTCGTCCATCGCCGGGACGCGAACCAGGTGCGGCCCGTGGCAACCCGCGCACGAGGGCGCGCCGTCGGCCAGACCCCGCGCGTGCGGCGACCCGTTGTACTTCGCCACCAGCCCGTGGCTCAGCCGGTGCGGCTTCATCACCTTCTCGTCCCCATGGCACCGCCCGCACGTCTCCGCCTGCCGCGAAGGGTGCGTCCCGCTCGACGGGTCCGTCGCCCGAAGCGACTCGTGCGGCGAATGGCAATCGACGCACGACGCCCCGTCCGCCTCCTTCTCCTCGAGCACGTTGTGCCCGTGCGGGCTCTTCGCGTACAGGTCCATCGCGTCCGTGCGCAATCCGCTGCGCGCCATCTTCCCCTCGTCCGCGTGGCACTTCGCGCACGTCGCCGCCACCTGCAGCCGCTTCGACGGCGCATCCTCGTCGCCACAGTCCACGATGGAATGCGATGAAGGAGCGTCCGCGCGGGTGTGGCACGCGGCGCATGAAGCGCCGGCCGGGTCGCCCTTCCGCATTCCCTCCAGGTGAGGCGACCGTTTCCACGCCGCCGTCGCTTCCTTGTGACAGTCGCCGCACATCGTCGCCAGCTCGAGCGGCTTCGGGTTCCCGATGAACTTCTTCGCCGCCGAGTGCGACGCTTCCATTTCGGCCGCCTTCTCGTCGCCGTTGTGGCAGTCGGTGCAGGAGAGCTGCGGGTGCGCCGAATTCTCGACGGGCGCCGCGGGGCCGTCGTGGCACTCGACGCAGGTGTTCTGTGCGGAAGCGCGGGCGGCGAGGGCGAGGAGCAGGAGGAGGCGCTTCAACGGGGCATCCCCCAGGTATCGAAGCGGCGCATCTTGCCGAAGGCGTTGAATTCGCGGTCGGCGATGGCGCCGAGGACGGTGAGGGCGCCCCAGGCGAGGAGGCAGGTGGCGGCGATGGCGAGCGAGAGCTTGCGGTTGGAGAGCCGGCGTGCGGGGGATCGATCAAGGAAGGGAAGGAGGGCGAAGAGGGCGGTGGCGAGCATGGGGAGGATCTGGCCGACGGTGCCGCCGGGGAGGCCGAGGACGCGCGAGGGCCAGTACTTGAGGAACTGGAAGAGTGCGAGGAAGAACCATTCGGGGCGGAGGCCGGCGGGCGTGGGGCCGCCGGCTTTCGGCGAGGGTTCGTCAGGGAACAGGGCGGAGATGGTGACGAGGGCGCCCGCGGCGACGACGGCCGCGGCGGCCGCGCGGAGTGCGTGGTTCGGGAGGCACGGTTCGCCGCCCTCGGAGCAGGCGGCGTGGCCCCGCGATTCTTCCTCGTCCGTCGTCACCGCGGGCGCGAGGCCGAGGCGGCGGACGAGGCGCAGGTGCAGGCACAGCAGCGCGGCGAGGACGGCGGGGAGGATGACGACGTGGAGCGCATAGAAACGGGTGAGCGTGGAAGGGCCGACGTCGTCGCCGCCGCGGAGGAGCCGGGCGGCAAGCGGGCCGATGAGGGGCGCTTCCTGCACATGGCCGAGGCGCACGGACGTGGACCAGTAGGCCTCGTTGGTCCAGGGGAGGAGGTGTCCCGTGATCGAGAGGCCGAGGATGGCGAAGAGCGTCAGCGCGCCGGCGACCCAGGTGAGCTCACGCGGCCGCTTGTGGCCTCCCGAAATAAAAACCTTGGCAGCGTGCAGGAGCGCGACGGCCACCAGCATGTGCGTTCCCCACGCGTGGATCGACAGCCACAGCCACCCGAGCGGCACCATGTCGCGGATCGCCGCCACGCTCGCGTGCGCCCCCTCCGGCGTCGCCCGGTAGTGGAACGCCAGCACCAGCCCGCTCACCACCTCGAGCGCCAGCGCCGCCATCGCCATCGCCCCCAGCGTCGCTCCCCACCCGATCCCCGACGGCTGCAGCCGCTTCAGGTCCGCCAGCCCCCGGGCCCGCGCTTCACGCCACCCGATCCGCCGGTCCAGCCACTCGCCCATCGCGCTCCAGTTCATCCGGTCACCTCCCATGCGTCCCCGGCGTCGCGCACGTCGAGGCGGCGAAGCGGCGCGGGGGGCGGGCCGGAGACGACGCGGCCGTCGGCGTCGAACGCGCCGCGGTGGCAGGGGCAGATGAAGCGCCTGTCGGGCTCGCTCCATTTCACGATGCAGCGGGCGTGGGTGCAGATCAGGGAGAGGGCGGTTGCGCCCGACGGGGCCGCGGTGAGGACGAACGGGATGCCGCGGACGGAGCCCGAGGCGCGGCCGGCCTCGAGCGAGGTTTTCGGCACGCGCACGGTCGCCGGCGGTTCGGCGCGGGGCCACACGGAAGCGCCGACCGCCGCGCCGCCGCCTGCCGCTGCGATAGCGGTCCACGCAGCGAGAGCGTGGTTCAGGAAATCGCGCCGTGTGGTCTGTTCGTCCATCGGGTCCACAGTAGCCTTCACCCTGAAAAGTTGCGAGTTGCGGGTTGCGAGTTGCGAGGAACGGCGATCCTGAGCTGCACCGTTGCCGGAAGTCCTGCCGTTTTGCCGTTCCTCGCAACCCGCAACTCGGAACTCGCAACTCGTAGTCACTTCAACCGGTAAATCCGTCCTTCCCACCGTTTCTCCCACGGCCACGCCGCAGGAAGGATGACGCTCAGCTCGAACTGCAGGCGATCTTTCGGGATGGAGTCGAACGCCTCGTTTCCGCCCAGCGAGGACTCCCACGTCACCGGCGTCCCGGCCGGCATCCGCTTCCATTGGTCGATCCTCACCCAGTCGCCGCCGGCCAGGCGCGCGACGGTCGAGTGATCGGTGATGACACCCTTGAACGTCGCCAGGTTCTCGGCGCCCTTGAACGTGTTCGGGCGATACCACGCGACGAAGAGCGCCGCGGCGGCCGCCACGGCGAAGAGCGCGGGGCGCGCGTGGCTGCGGACGGATTCGAAACCGAACGCGGCGCAGATCGCCAGCGCCGGGATCATCGTGACGAGGTAGCGCGGCATCCCGTACGAGCCCATGATCCCCGCGGTCCACAGGATCGAGTGGCCGACGACGACCGTCACGCAGACCGACGGCGCGATCCGCGGAGCGCGCTTCACCCCGGCGATCGCGGGCACGATCAGCGCCCCCGCGGCCACGGGCAGCAACGCCAGGAACGTCCACCACGGGCCGCTTCCGTAGTGCGAGTGCCCCCAGGGGTGCGGCTGGTTCGCGAAGAGGAACCGGGCGTTGCCGGTCGCGGCCCACCCGGCGAGGTGCCAGAGGACGGGCGCGGCGGGAAGGGCCGCGAGGCCGGCCCAGGAGCGCTTCTTGAGGAGGAACGGCGTCCACGCGGCCCAGAAGAACACGGCATCGAAGCGCGCGAGGAACGCGAAGGAGGTGGCGAGGGCGGACCAGGCGAATTTCTCGCGGGACCAGAGCCAGAGGGCGAGGGCGAGAAAGAGGGCGCAGGAGGTTTCTGTGAGGCCGGAGGCGATGCCGCGGATCCAGAACGGGGCGAGGCCGGCCAGGGCGACGGCGAGGTTTGTTTCGCGTTCCTTCGCGCCGAACCGGATCGCCGCGGCGCGCATGAGGGCCAGCGCCGCCGCCGCGAGCGCCGCCTGCACGAGCTTGACGCCGATCGCGCCGCCGCCGAACAGGATCACGCCGGCCATAAGCGTCGTCATCACGGGCTTGTGCCACGGGTCGAGCAGCCACGACGGGTGGTCGAGCGCGTACACCGCGCCGAGGTAACGCGCGTCGCTGTCGGCCTCGTTCATGTAGACGCCGGTGGCGAAGGCTAGGATCGCGTAGAGAGCGAACGCCGCTATGGAGAGCTTCCACCCGCTGCCTGCGGAAACATCGTCCGCTCGACCGGCATCCCTGGCCGTCACTCGCCGAGCCGTTCGATCGTCACGCTGATGGTGCTCCCGGGCGAATCGCTTCGCACTTCGTCGATCG
>CAVPNQ010000088.1:0-8346 GCA_963706735.1 uncultured Planctomycetia bacterium | reverse complement strand
CGCGAACACCGGGCCGGCAGGCTGCCACCCGGGCACCATCAGCCCCCCGATCACCAGCAGGCCAAGGATCAGCAACCCCAGCGACACCAGCCGCCGCCGCTTCATCTGGTACACGATCGAGAGCGTCATCATCGCGCCACCGCCAGTTCCGCCTCGACCTTGCGCCGGAACTCCTGCCGCAGCATCCCCGCCAGCTTCCCGGGGCGCCCCTTCCCGATCCGGCGCTTCCCCACCGCCACCACCGGCAGCACTTCCACGATCGTCGAAGCCAGGAACGCCTCCTCCGCGTCGTCCAGCGCCCCCGGCCCCCATTCGCCTTCCTCGACCGGGATGCGGCGGGAACGGAGGATTTCGAGAAGAGCCGTGCGCGTGACGCCGGCGAGGATGCCGGTGGAGAGGGCCGGAGTGAAGACGCGGCCGCCGGCGGCCCAGAACAGGTTGGCGCGGGTGCCTTCGCAGATTTCGCCGCGTTCATTGAGGAAGAGGGCCTCGAAGTGGCCGTGGCGTTCGCCCTCGGTGCGGGCCCAGTAGTTCTCGAAGTAATTCATGGTCTTGTGCCCGGCGAGGGCGGTGCGGGTGCAGCGGATCCACGGGGCGAGCCAGACGGAGACGCCGCGGCGGTAGGCGTCGTCGGGCGGAGGCGCGAGCGGCAGGACCTGGATGGCCGCGAGCGGCGGCGGCCCGGCGGTGACGGTGAGGCGGACGCGGGCGTCCGGGCTGCCGTGCTTCGCGAGCAGTTCGCCCGCCGCCGCGCGGAAGCCGCGCGCGTCCAGCGGCAGTTTCACCCGGAACTGCCGAGCGCTGCGGGCCATGCGGGCGAAGTGCTCGTCCGGGCGGAAGATCCGGCCCCGGTAGGCGCGCAGGGTTTCGAAGAAGCCGAAGCCGTGGTGCGCGGCGAGGTCGGAGACCGGGATCCAGGGAGCGGCATCGTTCGACCAGCCGCGCGAGGTCCAGACGAGGGAAGGGGACGTCATGTGCGGGCCATCCTACCCGATGAAGTCAGCCCCAGCGCCCTCTCGATCCCCGCCGCCTTGACGCGCGTCTCGGCTTCCTCCGCCGCGGGGTCGCTCTCCGCCGTGATGCCGCTTCCCGCCTGCCACGTCGCGACGCCGCCCGCGACCAGAACCGTCCGGATCGCGATGGCGAGTTCCATCGCGTCCCGCGCAAGCCAGCCGACCGCCCCGGTGTAGAGGCTGCGCCGCGTCGGCTCCAGCTCCTCGATGATCTCCATCGCGCGCACCTTCGGCGCCCCCGTGATCGACCCGCCGGGAAACGTCGCCCTCAGGAGGTCCACGTGGTCCACGCCCCGGCGCAACTCCCCCTTCACCGTCGCCACCCCGTGAAAGACCTGCGGGTACGCCTCGATCGCCCGCGCTTCCGCCACGCGGATGCTCCCGACCCGGCACACACGCCCCAGGTCGTTTCTCTCCATGTCCACGATCATGGCGAGCTCCGCGCGCTCCTTTTCGCTTCGCTCGAGCGCCCGCCGGTGGCGCGCGTCGGCCGCCGTCGTCCGCCCCCGCGGCCGCGTCCCCTTGATCGGCCGCGTCTCCACCGCCCGGCCGGCGACCCGGAGAAACCGCTCGGGCGAAGTGGACAGCACGTGCTGCCCGCCGCCCAGGTCCAGCCATGCGCCGAAGGGGGCGGGCGAAGCGGCGCGCAGCCGGTCGTGGAGGTCGAGGACCGAGCCGGAGATGCGGGCGGCGAAGCGGCGCGAGAGGTTGACCTGGAAGATGTCGCCCGCGCGGATGTAGCGGACGGCGCGGGCGGCGGCGCGCACGAACGCGGCGCGCGACATATTGGGGCGAAGCGGCGTCGCGTGGAACGGGACCGCGGGGGCGGGGGGAAGCGGCCGGCCGGGGTCCCAGGCGGAGGGCCCGGTCTCGTGGACGACGGCGCGGCCGGTGGCCAGGTCGAGCTCGGCGACGCGGCCGTAGACCGCGACGTGGCATTCGGGAAACGGGAGATCGTCGGCCGCGCGGGAAGGGATGCGTTCGACGTGCCGCCCGAGGTCGTAGGAGAAGCAGGCCACGGCGGCCGGGGTGCGGGCGTGGCGGCCGCGCGGGAGGTGCGCGTCCAGGAATTGACGCAGTGCGTCAAACGGGTTCCCCCGCACTTCGCGCACGCGCCCCCTCGACTCCACGAGCGACACGCGTCCCCTCGACGAGAACACCGCCCACGGCTCCGCGCCGTACAGCGACCGCCGCGCATACCCGGGAAACCCTTCCCCGCTCTCCAGCGCGAACGCCAGCCGCCCGCGCGCCTTCGCCCGCCAGGCCGATGCCGCGAGATCCGGCGTCACGGCAACGGCTCCCCGGGGGGATCCTTGCCCGCCGCCGCGGCTTCCTCCGCCGCCTCCCTGCGCGCCCGCTGCACCTCGATCGCCACCGGGATGAACGACACGATGATGATCGCCAGCGCCAGCCAATGGATCTCCTTCACGATCCACGGCCACCTCATTCCCAGCAGGTAACCGGTCATCGTCATCGATCCGACCCAGCCGATTCCGCCGAGCACGTTGTACGTCACGAAGGTCCGGTACTTCATCTCCGCGGCGCCGGCCACGATCGGGGCGAACGTCCGGATGATGGGCACGAAGCGCGCCAGCACGATCGTCTTGGCGCCGTGGCGCTCGTAGAATTTCTTCGCGCGGATCAGGTGCTTCTTCTTGAAGAACCGCGAGTCCTCGCGCTGGTACAGCATCCGGCCGGCCTTCACGCCGGTCCAGAAGCCGACGGCGTCGCCGACGATCGCGGCGATCATCAGCGAGAGGTTGAGCCAGACGATGTCCAGGTCCCCGCGCGCCGCGAACAGCCCCGCCGTCACGAGTAGCGAGTCGCCGGGCAGGAAGAACCCGATCATCAGCCCCGTCTCGGCGAAGACGATCACGATCAGCGCCGTGAGGCCGCCCCACTGGATCAGCTGCGAGAGCCCCTCGGGGGAAAGATACGAAAGCCAGTGGCGGATCGTGTCCAGGGGCTACAGGAGGATCTTCCGGATTTCCTGCGGCAGTTCCGACGGCTTCCCGTTCACCAGGCAGGCCAGCACCGTGAACCCGTCGCAGAGAAGCTTGTCCCCGCGCCAGATCTCGTAGTCGAAGCGGACCCTCACGCGCCCCGCGGACGACGGCCTCGTCACGATCCGCAGCTCGTCGTCGTACTTCGCGGCCGCGCGGAACTTCAACCCGCACTCCACCACCGCCAGCGCGATCCCGCCCTCTTCCAGCGACCGGTACGTCGCCCCCATCGACCTCATCGCCTCCGTGCGCCCGATCTCGAAATACTGGAGGTAGTTCGCGTGGTAGACGATCCCCATCCGGTCCGTCTCGGCGTAGCGCACGCGCACCGTCGTTTCGTGCTGCGCCGCCGTCACTTGCCCCCGCCCATCGCCTTCTCGATCCCCGCAATCTTCTTCTTCGCCGCCGTCGTGTTCTCAAAGAACCACTTCTCCCCGAGCTTCGAAACCGCGTCCTCCAGGAGCGCCTTCGCCTCCTTGAATTTCCCTTCCTTCGCCAGCGTGTCCGCCTGCGCCTCCTGGCCGAGATACCAGTTGTTCGCGGCCGACTTCACGTCGCGGATCTTCTCGTCCGCCGGCCCCGCGTCCGGGCCCGTCGGGTCCTTCTTCACCCACGCGTCCAGCAGCCCGACCGCCTCGCCGTAGCTCGAGCTCCCGGCAAGCCCGTCCACCAGCCGCTTCAGCTCGCCGAAATTCTTCGGGTCGCCCCCGGGCGTCGGCGGCACATCCGGCGGATCCTGGCCGGTCTCCCGGCCGAGTCCGCGAAGGGCCTGCTGGGCCTCGGAAGCCTCAGGGTACTTGTTGTAACGGACGATAAAATTGCGCAGCTCGCCCTTCAGCCGGTCCACTTCCTCCGGCGGAAGCTCGCCTTTCTTCTGCATCTCCACCCGCTGCGACAGGCGCGACCACGCGGCTTCCGCTTCCTTCGACAGGTCCGGGTCCGACGTGCCGCCGACCTTCACGTCCTCCGGCTTCCCGCCCATGCGGACGTAGGCATCCGCGGCCTTCTGCGCCTCGGGCGCCTTGCCATAGCTGGAAATGAAGCGCTTCAGTTCTTCCTTCAGCGGCTCTTCCTCGGTGCGCAGCAGTTCGCCGTCGTCGTACTTCTTCACGCGCGGCCGCAGCGCTTCCCACGCGACCGCGGCGGCCTGTCCCGCGGCGATGCTCGCCTGGTCGCGCTTTTTCTGGGCGATCGCCGCGAGGACTTCCTGCGCGGCCTTGTACTCCCGCGCGCTGCTGGGGATCTTGCGGAGCTCTTCGACCGACTGGTCCCACTTTTCTTCCCAGAAGTACTTTTTGCCGGCGTCGAGGGCGGTCTTGTAGGAGGAGGTTCCGTCCTTGCTGCCGCCGCCGCCGCTCTGGCCGGCCATGATGGCGGCGCCGACGATGAGGCCGACGATGACGATGGCGACGCCGATCATGACGCCGGGGTTACCGGCCTGTGCGGCGGGAGCGGCGCCGGGGCGGTGTGACTTGCGTTCCGCGGGCGGCTGGGTCGGGTGCTGGTGGGGTGCGGGGGGCGCGCCCGGGGGCTGGGGCGGATACCCCGGCTGGGGCGGCGGGTAGGGGGACCCGGGATAGCCCGCGGGAGGAGGCGGGTAGCCCTGGGGCTGGCCGAAGGGCTGCGTCGGGGGGTCGAGCTGGGGCGGCGCGTAGCCGGGCTGCGCGGGGGGCGGCGCGCCGTACGGCGGATACGGGTAAGGCTGCGGATATCCGGCGGGTCCCGGCGGCGGATAAGGCGGCGCCCCTGCGGCCGGCGGCCACGCGGGCGGGACGGGCGGTTGCGGGTACGCGACCGGCGGCGGATAGGCCGGCGGCTGCGGTTCGGCGTGGGGCGAAGCGGGCGGCGTCGGCATCCCGGTCGAGGGCATGCGCGGCGAAGCCCCGCCCGGAGTGCCGATTGCCGGAGCCGCCGCGCGCGGCACCCCCGGAATCCGGTGATCCGTCTCGTCCGGCGCGTCCACGAATGTCACCACCGCGTCGCCGATCTCAATCCGGTCGCCGCTCTTCAGCACATGCTGGTTGACCGAAACCCCGTTGACGCGCGTTCCGTTCCGGCTCGCGAGGTCCACGACCTTCCAGCCGCCCGCGAATTTCTCGACCTGGCAGTGGTTCCGCGACGCCTGGCGGTCGTCCACGTACACCGCGTTCTCGGTCGATCGCCCGAGAATGGTGATGTCCTGCTTGAGAGGAAGGGATTCCTCGCGGCCTTGCACGCGGACCTTGAGAACGGGCATGGAGGCCGAGTCTATCTGGGAAGTGCGCCAACGGGCAAGAACCGGGGATCAGCGGCGGGCCTTGAGGAGGGCGAACTGGTCGGCGGTGTCGCAGTCCGCGAGTGCCGGTTCGCCGCCGGGAAGTTCCGACGCGGGCACGCGCCGCACGGCGCATTCGCCCCACCAGCCCGTCACGCGCGCCTTGCCGCCGAGTTCCCGCGCGGCGGCGGGCAGGACGCGGCGGCAGTAAAAGGCGTGAAGCGGTTCGGGCCCGTGGCCTGCGAGGGGGACGGCGCCGTCGTGGCCGCGGAGCCGGCTCCACAGGACGCGCACGGCGCCCGGGTCGGCGAGCGGCATGTCGCACGCCAGCGCGAAGACGGCCGCATGCCTCGTTTCCATCAGCGCCGCGCAGAGGCCGGCCAGCGGCCCCGCCCCGCCGCGGTCCGCGACGCACGGGAAGCCCAGCTTCCCGTAGCGGGCGGGGTCCCCGGAGAGCACCACCCGCTCGAACAGCGGCGCCATCCGCAGCGCCACGTGCACCGCCAGCGGACGCCCGTGCCAGTCCAGAAGCGCCTTGTCCCGGCCCATTCGCAAGGACCGCCCGCCGCAGAAGATGACCGCGGTCGCCGGGAGCTTCACTTCCCTTTTTCCTCCGGGTCGAACGCCGCCGCCAGCCGGTCCGCCGCGCGGAACATGGCGGTGCGGAAAGCGAACATCGAAGCGTCGGAGTGGCGGGGATCGCCGGCGGGCACGATGGGAATGTCCTGCGTTTCCGTGAAAATGTCGGTCCAGATCGCGGAGGCATCCTTCGCGAACACCGCGACCTCGAGGCGCACGACCACGGCGTGACGCCCGCGGTTATCGAGGCTGAACGTCGCCAGGACGCGCAGGAAGTTATCCACGCCGTGCATGGCCCGGAGCGCGTGGCACGTCGCCAGGTCGTGAAGGTCGAGAACGCGCGTCCCCGGCGGAACAGCCGTGAACCCCCCGCGCGGATCCGGTTTCAGCGGCTCCCATGAGGACGCCGTGCCCGCCGAACAGGAGAACGATTTCCCCTTCAAGCGCTTCAGCCGCTCCTCGAGAATCGACCGCATGTCCGCGCCTGCGCGGCCGGCGTCGGGCGGGAGCACCCCTTCCACCGCGCCGCCCTCGGTGCGCGCCCCGAACGAGGTCAGGGCGAGCGACTGGATTCCCCGGACGCGCGCGTCGGCCTCCGAGCGCCCGCGATACGCAAACCACACCACCGCCCCGGCGTACACCATGGCCGCCGAGAGGACGAACACCACGCACCCCGCCAGCCGCATCCCCTTCGCCTCGGCGCCCTTGGGCGGCCCGGGCCGGAAGATGACCGTTCCCTTGTCCTTCTTGTCCTCGCCGCCGTCGCCCATGCGCCCGCGTTACCTCTTCATTTCACGACACCGTGCTTCTTCCCGATCTTCGCGAACGCCTCGATCGCACGGTCGAGGTGCGCCCGCTGGTGCCCCGCGCTGATCTGCACGCGGATGCGCGCCTGCCCCTTGGGCACGACCGGGAACGAGAAACCGATGACGTAGATCCCCTCCGCAAGGAGGTCCTTCGCGATCCCGGACGCCAGCTTTGCGTCCCCCAGCATGATCGGCACGATCGGCGTGAAGCCCGGCTTGATCTGGAAGCCCACCGCCTCGATCTTTTCGCGGAAGTACTTCGTGTTCGACTCCAGACGGTCCCGCAGCTCGGTCGTCTTCGCCAGCAGGTCGAACGCCGTGATCGACGCTTCCACCACCGACGGCGGAAGGCTGTTGGAGAACAGGTACGGACGCGACCGCTGCCGCAGGTAGTCCACGACTTCCTTACGCGCCGTCGTGAAGCCGCCCAGCGCGCCGCCCAGGGCCTTGCCAAGCGTGGACGTCGTGATGTCCACCCGCCCGATCACCCCGTGATGCTCCGGCGTCCCCCGCCCGGTCTTCCCGATGAACCCCGTCGCATGCGAATCGTCCACCATCACGGCCGCCCCGTACTTCTCCGCGAGATCGCAGATCTGGGGAAGCGGCGCGACGTCGCCGTCCATGGAGAACACCCCGTCCGTCGCGATCAGCTTGTTCCGCGACGACGCCGCGGCCTTCAGCTGCGCCTCAAGGTCGTTCAGGTCCGCGTGCTTGTAGCGGAAACGGTTCGCCTTGCAGAGCCGCACCCCGTCGATGATCGATGCGTGATTCAGCTCGTCGCTGATCACCGCGTCTTCTTCGCCCAGGATCCCCTCGAACAGCCCGCCGTTCGCGTCGAAACACGACGAGTACAGGATCGTGTCGTCCATCGAGAAGAACTTCGCGATCTTCTCCTCGAGCACCCGGTGCCGGTCCTGCGTCCCGCAGATGAACCGCACGGAGGACATCCCGTACCCGCGCTGGTCCAGCCCGCGGTGCGCCGCGGCGATCAGCTCCGGGTGGCTCGACAGCCCGAGGTAGTTGTTCGCGCAGAAGTTCAGCACTTCCTTCCCGCCGACGCCGATCGATGCGCCCTGCGGCGTTGCGATGATCCGTTCTTCCTTGTACGTGCCGGCCTCGCGAATGGCGGCAAGGTCGGTGGCAAGGCGGTCGCGACCGTCGAGGCCGCCGGCCTTCATGGCGGCGGCGACGTTTGCCGGCTGGCTGGGCGAGACCGCGCTCGCGGCCTATCAGATCGCGCTCAATTTCAACGCGCTCATCTACATGCTGGCGCTCGGCCTCTCGACCGCGACGGCGGTGCGCGTCGCCAACGCCCATGGCCGGCGCGACGCGATCGGGCTGGCGCGCGCCGGATGGGTGGGGGCCGGGCTGGTGTTCCCGTCCATGGCCGGCGCCACCCTGATCCTGACCCTGTCCTTGCTGATTGCGCCAGCAGGATGTCAGGACCGGGGCGTCGTTGCTCATGCGGGGAAAGTCCTGCCTCTTTTTCGAGTTAGTCTTCATGTGTCCAGGAGACGCGCGCGATCACCGCGAGGATGGCACCCGTGGAAGGAGCCGATGAGACCGATCAGAACGACCGTCGCCGCGAGGCGTGGGTAGTCGAGCGTGTCGCGTGCGTCGTTGATGGCGTAGCCCAGCCCGCTGGTGACGCCCAGATATTCCGCGGGAACCAGAACGATCCAGGCGACACC
>CAVPNQ010000087.1:0-12925 GCA_963706735.1 uncultured Planctomycetia bacterium | reverse complement strand
GACTCCGGACGCCGCGGCGAGCACAAACCCGATGATCGCGGGGCGGGTGCCGAGATGCTGCGCGGCGAATCCGCCGGCGACGGTGCCGAGAATGACGGACATCATCATGCTGAGCTGCATGACCCCGTTGGCGGCGGGCAGGCGCTCGGCGGGGACGAGCTGCGGCAGGATGCCGTACTTGGCGGGGCTGGCGACGGCCCCCGCGATCGCGATCAGCGAGAGCACGGCGAGGTACGCGTACGGGCTCCCCGAGTTGAACGCCTGGATCGCCCCGAGGTACGCGAGAGCCTCCGCGACCTTCATCGCCACCAGGATGCCGCGCTTCGAAATCCGGTCGGAGAGCGGCCCCGCAATCGGCGAGATGAGGATGAACGGCAGCAGGAACGCGAGCCCGGCCTTGCTGACGTAGTCCGCGGCCGCGACCTTGCCCTCCGCTCCCTTGTGAATCAGCGGCTGCGTCACCATGAGCGTGATCGCAACCTTGTAGACGTAATCGCAGAGCGACCCGATCCCCTGCCCGATCACCAGCCCCGCCAGCCCGCGCTTCCACCCCGGAACTTCGGTCGCGGGCGCGGGAGCTGCCGCGGGCACCACCTCGGGAGCCACGGTCGCGGAGGTCGCTTCGGCGCTCACTTTTTCCTCCGGAAGTGCCCCGAGCGTCCGCCGGCTTTTTCAAGGAGCCGGAGGGAGTCGATGGTCATTTCGCGATCGACGGCCTTGGCCATGTCGTAGAGGGAGAGGGCGGCGACGGCGGCGGCGGTGAGGGCTTCCATCTCGACGCCGGTCTTGTCGCTGGCGCGGGCGGTGGCGGTGATGCGGACGGCGCCGGGAGGTTCTGGCTGCAGGTCCACGGCCACGGACGTGAGCGCGATGGAGTGGCAGAGCGGGATGATCGCGGGAACCTGCTTGGCGGCCATGATCCCGGCGAGGCGCGAGACGGCGAACGCGTCGCCTTTCTTGATTCCGCCGGCCAGGACGAGCTGAAGCGTCTCGGGCTTCATGTGGACGACGGCTTCGGCCACGGCGAGGCGGCTAGTGACCCGTTTGGCGCCGACGTCCACCATGCGGGCACGGCCGGAGCGGTCCAGATGGGTGAGGCGCTTTTTCACGGGTGGAAGTGAACCGAAAGGGGGCGGGGGGTGCAAGGACAGGAAGGGGGCGTCGCAATGCGAGTGAACATTCACTCACATTCTACGGCACCGTGAACCCTCTGTCAACTCTCCCCCGCGAATTTCCCGCTATTCCCCCGGCGACCGGTGAACCCCCGCCTCTTCACGCGACGCCACCGCCGCCCCGCCCTCCCCGCCCTGCTTCCGCCGCCACCGCGACTGCACTTCCCACGCAAACCGGTCAAGAATCTCCGAGTCCACGGGGTCCCCGTTCAGCGACAGCGTCAGCGACGGAAGGCCTTCCTGCTCGGCGACATGGAAGAACTGCGCTTCCGCCACCTTGTTCGGCATGCACTCGTGCGGCCCGGCGCTGACGGCGCCGTCGATCAGGCCGTGGCGCCACTCGGCGACCGCTTCGCCCAGGGTGAGCCCGGCTTCGCCTTCGAGCTCGGGCCGGACCCATGGGGCCGCGGCCGCCGTGCATTCGCGCGCGGACGTGCGCGCGGGCCAGTCGAGCGGCCCGGCCATGGCGGCATAGAGCGTGTCCTGGATGCGGACCTGGATCCAGTGCGCGAGCTTCTCCCCGAGCGCGAGCCCGGTCGCGCGGTCGAGGTTGACGTCGGACGTGTACTCGAACCACTCGCTGACGGGGGCGAAGCGGACCCGGATGCCGCGTTCCTCGAGGCGGCGCATGACGTCGTCGGAGGAGAACGGGTCGCAGCGGACGTAGATTTCGCCGACGACGAGCACGGTGGGCCGGTTGACGTCCTGCGGAAGGGCGGCGAAGTCGGCGGCAGCCGCGCGCACGACGTCCACGAGGCCGAAGATCCGGCGCGAGTACGACTCGCGAACCGCGCGCGGCACCGTCAGCCCGCCCTGCCCCGCGACTTCGAGCTGCCGGATCAGCGCCGCGAAGTGCCGGTCGCGGATCTCCCGCGCGCGCTCCGGCGATACGAGCCGCGCTTCCCGGTACGCCTGTTCGATCACGTCCCCCGCCATGATCCCCGCGAAGGCCAGCGCTCCGAAGCCCTTCCCCGCCTCGTCGAAGTAGTCGCTGTCCGAGGGCGACCAGATACGGACGCGGTCCTTGAGGTCGAGGCGTTCGACGACGACTTTCTGGAGTAGGTGGTACATGCCGAAGCGGCAGGGGCCGGTGGAGGTGGGCATGAGGACGGTGAAGCGTTCGGTGGGGGGTGCTTTGCGGACGCGTTCGAGGAAGCTGCCGAGGAGGAGGGTCATGGGGATGCATTCTTTGCCCGACGTGTGGCGGCGGCCGGCGCGGAGTTCGTCGCGGCCGGGGACGTCGAGGCTTTCGGCCTTGTAGCCGACGCCGCGGAGGCAGGCGGCGACGGCGTCGGACGCCTGGGACAGGCGGGGGATGAGCATGGTGTCGCCGCGGGCGCGGATGGTCCGCATGGGGATGACGTCGCGTTCCACGGCGAGCAGCTCGGCGGGCGGCGCCGACGACGGGGCGGCGAGGTCCTGCTTCACGCAGTACAGGAACGCCTCGACGCGCGTCTTCGTCCCGGCGTCGCCGGAGTGCCCGTCGGTCTCGATCACCGCGAACGGCTTCCCCGCCATGATGTACGAGTAGAAGTGCGTCGCGAACGAATCGGGGCCGCACGAGTAATTGGAGCAGAACAGCGAGTAGACGCCGGGCGAGCGGCGGACCTGGTGCGCCGCGCGAAGGGTGCGCTGGCTGTAGCCCCAGAAAACCGACTCGAACACGGGAACGTCCTCGTCCACCGGGTAGCACTCCATCGGGATAGCCAGCGCGCCCTGGTCGCGGAGGATCGCGGGGACGTTCGAGTTGAGCACCGTGTTGTAGATCGAGTACGCGCGGCCGAGGACGATCACCGGCGTCACTCCCTCGCGGCTGCAGAACTCGAGCGCCTCGCGGCCGAGGTCGTGGCACTCGCGGTCGAAGCGCTCCTGCTCGCCCAGCGCCACGGTGTACGCCGTCATCCAGGTCGCCGAACGCCCGACTTTCCCGGCAAGGTCCTCGCACATCCGGCGGAACTCCGGCGACTCCAGCCCCGCCGCCCCGATGTCCACCACCGGCGACACGATCGCCCTCTTCACCTCGTCCCCCAGGTCCCACTTCAGCAGGTCCGCGCTTCCCTGCTCGATCGGGCACGTCACCGAGTGCGGCTCGGTCGCCGTCCGGGGGACGTTGCGGAGCATGGGGAGGAAGAGCCAGTCGAGCTGGTCCTCGGCGAGGGACGAAATGACGCCGTGGTAGAGCTGCATCGGCGCGCAGAACGGGATGTTGGATTCCTCGATTCCGCGCTTGAGCATGGCGTGGTCGGCGTTGGTGCGGACGACGGGCTCGAGACCGAGCCCGCGGAAGAACGTGACGAAGAACGGGAACAGTTCCTTGAGGACGAACTCGTCGGTGAGGCCGATGCGGGGCGCGCGCGGCGCCGACGGCCGCGAAACCAGCTCCGCGACGAGCTCCTCGCGCCGCCGGAACGGGTCCGGCGCCAGGTCGGGGAGTTTCTTCCGCCCCGTTCCCTTGTCGTAGAGCGAGCACGCGCCGCCCCACGTGAACTTCCGGGCCTGTTCCTCCACGACCGTGGACAGCCGGTCGATCCGGCACTTGTTCCCCGCCCCGCCGCAGCCCTTCGTGGACTTGCAGACGAACGTGTCCTTGGATTCGACGCGGGCCTCGAGGAAGCGCGCCGGGTCAAGCGGCGCCAGCGCGGCCGCGCGCTTCTCCTCGAGCGTCAGCAGCGCGATGCCGAGCGCGCCGACCGTGCCGGGGTTCGGCGGAATGACGACCTCGCAGCCCGTCTGCCGCGCGACCGCCGCCGCCAGCGCCGGCGCCGCGAACGGCATCCCCTGGCAGAAGACGACCTCCCCCACCGTCCGGCTCCCCTTCACGCGATTCAGGTAGTTCTGGATCACCGAGTCGTAGATCCCCGGGATGATTGCCGACGCCTCGACCCCCGACGCCGTCGCGTTGTCGATGATCTCCGCCATGAACACCGAGCAGTGCTGCCCCAGCGACACCCCGCACGGCGACTCGATCGCCTTCTCCGCCAGCTGCACCACGTTCTCGACGCCCGCGAAGCGCTTCCCCTGCTCCTCGATGAACGACCCGGTGCCGGCGCTGCACGCCTCGTTCATTGCGGCGTCCACGACGCGGCCGCCGGCGAGGCGGATGTATTTCGCGTCCTGGCCGCCGATCTCGAAGATGGTGTCGACGCGCGGGTCCCAGTGAAGTGCGCCGGCGGCGTGGGCGGCGATTTCGTTGAGGACGAAGACGGAGACGGGGCCGTAGCAGGTGGCCATGAGCGACCCGGTGATTTCGCGGCCGCTGCCGGTGGCGCCGAGCGCGAGAACCGGCGTGCGCCCGACGGGTCCGTCGAGGAACTGGCGCATCAGCGCCTGCGCCGCGCCGACCGGGTCGCCGCTCGTGTTGCGGTACCCCTCCCACACCGTCTCGCGCGACAGCACGTCCACCGCGACCGCCTTCGATCCCGTGGACCCGATGTCGAATCCGAGTACCAGCCCCGGCCCCGTCACCGGCGCCATCGGCCGCCGGTCCATCCGCTTCACCTGCCCCAGGTACGTCCCCAGCGCCGGCAGGCTCTCGAACGCGGCCTTCTCGGGCGCCTGTGCGAGGTCGGCGAGGGCGGGAAGGGCCCCGCGGAAATCGGCGGCGGAGACGGCCGCGCCCAGGGCCTCGAGGAAGAGCACGTCTTCCGAGTGGGGCATGAGCTGCATTTCGTGGCGTTCGAGGAAGCGGCGGAAGCTTTCGCGGATGCGGGCGCTGCGGGTGACGCCGCCGGCGAGAAGAACGCGCGGGGGGCTGACGCGCGGCTTGATCAGGACCTGCACGTTCTCGCAGACGGCGTCGTACAGGCCGGCCAGGATCCGCTCCTTCGATTCGCCCTTGTTCGCCAGGTGGGTCATGTCGGTCTTGAGAATCACGGGGCAGCGCCCGGACAGCGGCGCGGGATCCCCCACCGTCTCGCACAGCGCGCTCGCTTCCTCGATCCCCAGCCCGAAGCGCTCGACGAGCTGGCGCAGGAAATTCCCCGTTCCCTGGGAGCAGCGCGAATTTTCACGGAAAACTGCGATATCCGGCCCACGCAGCTCGAGGACCGAGAACCCGTGGCCGCCGATGGAAACCAGGGTTGCGGGCTCGGCGTCGTGGAGGAAGCGGAATCCCGCGGCCATGGCTTCCTTGGCGGGGACGCGCGGAAGGGCGAGGGTGCGGCTGAAGCGGCCGGTGACGGCGGCGCCGCGGAGCCCCTGCCAGTCGAATTCGCGGAGCAGGCGCTCCAGGGCGGAGCCAGGGGACTTGTGGTGTTCCTCGATGCGGGAGCGGGTCCAGGCGAATCCGTCCTCGTTGCGGACGAGTTCGGCGATCTTGACGGTCTCTGCGCCTACATCGATCCCCAGGAACCGGTCGGCCATTCGGACCCCCTATCGCGCAGGAACCAGGCCCTCCGGGGGAGCAATTCTCAGGCCATCGATATCATTAGTAAAGCCAATTAATGACAGGCGGATCCCCGGGGTTCGAACCGGCAGGCTTACCGCCCCACGGCGGGCCTGCGCGCGACCCGCAGCGTCGCCGTGAGCGTGGCACCCGAGCGCAGATACTTCACTTCGGCGTCCTGTCCCGGCGCAATCCGGGCGATCCGCTCCTTGAGGTCCGGCACCGACGTCACCGGTTCCCCGTTGAAGTCCGTCACTAGGTCCCCCAGCCGCAATCCCGCCTTCTGCGCCGGGCCGCCCTCGATCACCTCGTAGATGAACGCCCCGGCCGCGTCCCCGTACCGCAGCTTCTTCCGCAGATCCGCCACGTCCGCCGCCCGCACCGTCGTCGCCTCGTTCACCCACCGCACCAGCTCGTCGTTCAGGTCCGCGAACTTCGCCCCCACGTACCCCCGCACCACCGCCCCGCTCTTCTTCAGCTGCTCCATCACGTCCTTCGCCCTGTTCACCGGGATCGCGAACGAAATCCCGTCGTATCCGCCCGACTTCGACAGGATCGCGCTCGTGATCCCGATCACCTCGCCCTTGAGGTTCACCAGCGGCCCGCCGCTGTTCCCCGGGTTCACCGCCGCGTCCGTCTGGATGTACCCCTCGTACGCGATCTGGCTCACCCCGCTCCGACCCTTCGCCGACACGATCCCCGCCGTCACCGTGTTCGACAGCCCATAAGGCGACCCCACCGCCAGCACCCACTCCCCCACCACCACCCCGTCGCTGTCCCCCAGCCTCGCGGGCTTCAGGCCTTTCGCTTCCACCTTCAGAAGCGCCAGGTCCGTCGCGGGATCGGATCCCACCAGCTTCGGCTCGACTTCCTCGCCCCCCGGCAGCACCACACGCACCTTCGTCGCGTCCGCAATCACGTGGTCGTTCGTCAGGATGTACCCCGACTCGTCCACGATGAAGCCGCTTCCGCGCGAATCCTCGCGCCGCCTCATGAATCCGCCCTCGACGGCGCGCTCGGTCTTGATGCTGACGACGCTTTCGGAAGCGATGGCGGCGACGGCGGGGAACGACTTGAGGGTCCCCTCGATTTTCGAGAGGTCCGCGAAGGCCTTGTCGCGGGCGGCGTCGTCCTTCGCCGGCTGCGCGAAGATCTTGTACAGGCTCGCCCCGAGGCCGAGGCCGGCCAGGAAGACGAGGGCGAGCGTGACTCTGAAGTGTGCGGGCATGGGGCCGTCCTGCGGCGCTATTCCTTCTCGCGAAGGGTTTCGCGTTCGCCCTCGCGCACGATTTCGGCCGTGGCGGGGCCCTCGGCGTCGAGCGCGGCGCGGATGTCCGCCGCGGCGGAGACCGGTTTGCCGTTCAGCGAGAGGAGGATGTCGTATTCGCGCAGCCCGAGCCTCTCCGCGAGCGAGCCCTTTTCCACCGACTCGACCATCAGTCCGCCCTCGGGAATGTCCAGCTGGTACCGGAGGACGTCGTCCACCGGCGCCGTCGCGACGCCGAGCACGCGGCGCGAAGCCGGAAGCTTCGCGTCCCTGCGCTTCTGCTCCTCCAGCGCCTCCTTCAACTCGTCCGCCTCCTTCTGCGGGTCCTTCCCTTCCTGCCGCTTCTTCAGCCGCTCTTCCGCCTGGCGGCGAAGCTCCTCGATCTGCTTCTGGAGTTCCTCCTGCTCCGGCGTTCCCTTTCCGGGGAGCAGCGAGAGGCCGCTTGCGTCCTTGTCGAGGCCGTACTTCTTCGCGACCTCGGGGTACTTTTCCGTGAACGCCTCCCGCGATTCGGCCGCGTATTCCTCGGTGTTCCCGTCCTTCGTCTCTTTCACGACGACGCGCCCGGCCGAGTCCTCCTGGATGGACGTCGTGTCGCCGTTGCGGTCCACGATCACGCGCGTCGAGCTCATGCGCACCATCGGCCGCCGGCCCGGCTGCGGTTTCGGCCTGTTCCCCTGCTCGCGCGTCCCCCCGCTCAGGCGCTTCAGGAGGTGGTTCGCCTCGGAAGCGACCTCGGGGTCCTCGGAGTTCGCGGCGGATTCCAGCGCGGGGCGCGCCCGCTCGCCGGCCTTTTCCAGGTTCTCCGCCGCCGCCTCGCGCGTCTTCGGGTCGGCGCTTCCCAGGTCCTTGATCCACCCGTCCACGTCGTCGTCGAGAGCCCAGGCGAGCCCGCCCAGCGCCAGCGCGGCGCACGTCAGCAGCAGTCCCCGCATCGCGATCGCCTCCTACTTTTTGCCGAGCGTCGCGGCGAAGTCCTTGTCTTCCTGGCCGCGGCGCACCTTGATCGCCACTGAATCGCCCTGCTTGTGCCCGCCGATCAGCTCCGCCAGCGAGCTTACATCGCTGACGTCCTTGCCGTCGACCTGCACGATCACGTCGTACAGCTGAAGCCCCGCCTCCGCGGCCGGTGAGCCCGACTCGACCGTGGCCACGACAAGCCCGCGCCCGGCAGGCAGGCCCAGATGCTTGCGAAGCGCGCTGTCGAGCGGCATCACGCGGATGCCGAGGTAGCCGCGCTCGACCCGCCCGTTGGTCTTCAGTTCGCCCGCGATCCGGAGCACGAGGTTCGACGGGATCGCAAAGTTGATCCCTTCCGCGCCGAGCTGCTGCGCCGAAAGCAACCCCTCGTTGCGGCGCTTCTTCAGGATCGCCTTCTTGCGCTCGTTCATCAGCTTCTCGACGAGCGCCTTCATGTCCTTGGGCATCAGCGCTTCGCCGTCCTTCGGCTGCTTCACCTTCTTGAGGAACTCTTCCCAGTCGAACCCCTCGAGGAACTCGCCGAACGCGCTTTCCAGGTCGTCGTAGGCGGAAGCGCGCTGGAACGTCGAGGCGAGGACGCCGATCACGTCGCCGCGCGAATCGAGCAGCAGGCCGCCCGCGTCGCCCGGGTTGATCGGCGCGGTCACCTGCAGCATTCCCATCATCGGCTGCACGACGCCGCCGATCGACCGCTTCACGCCGCTTACGATCCCGTTGGCCACCGAGCCCTCGAGCCCGAAAGGATTGCCCATCGCGAGGACGAAGTTGCCGGGACGGACGCGGTCGGAGTCGCCGAAGCGGGCGGCGGTGAACTTCGTTTCTCCGGGATCGAAGCGGACGACCGCGAGGTTGGTGACCTCGTCGATCCCGACCGTCTCCGCGGTGAAGTCGTCGCCGTCGGCCGCGAGGACCGCGACCTTCCGCGCCCCGCGGACCGCGCTTCCCACCGTCACCACGTGCACGGCTTCCTTTTCGACCGACAGGACGAGGCCGCTGAATTCGTTGGCGACGAAGAAGTTGCCGTCCTTCTGGTCGTCGACCTTGTAGTGGCAGGAGATGCGGACGAGCCAGGGGCGCGCGCCGTCGGCGAGTCTGCCGACTTCGTCCTCGAACTGCCCGATGGCGGGCGGCCGCACGCGCGGCGGCTCGCTGGGCGGCGGGTCGGCCTGCGCGCGGAAGGCCGCGAGCGGGGCGAGAGCCAGGACGAGGAAGCGCCAGTTCTTCATGGCCTAGAACCCCACGGAATCGCCGTCGCGGAGCGGACGGGCTTCGTCGAGGCCGTGATTGCCGTCCGGGCGGACGACGTCCAGGTTGCCGGCGCGCCGGCCGGGGTCGCCGTACATGGTTTCGGGACGCATGTTGTCCACCGAGAAGCGCCGGACGCCGCCGGAGGATGCGGGAAGGGCGAGGCCGGTGCCCACGACGGGCTCGGCGGCCTTGCTGTGTTCCTTCACGGGGGCGTCCTTGGCCACGTCCTTGCCGCCGGTTTCGGGGGCCGGCCCGTTGGCGGCCGGGTTCCCGAGCAGGACGCCCACGGACACGGCGATCATCAGCACCGCCGCCGCGTTGAGCGCCAGCACGCCGCGCCGGAAGTTCGACCGGCTGCGCTCGCGCGCCACCCTGGCCATCACCTTCTGGTAGAAGCCGACCATCGGGCCCTCAGGCGGCGTCACCGCCCTCGCCGCAGCCAGCGCCTTCCCGGCCGTCTCGTACTGCCCGAAGATCTTCGACTCGTAGGCCTCGAACGCCTTCGAGCACGGCTCGCACCCCTGCAGGTGCGTCGCCACGCCTTCCGACGCCGCCTTGTCCATCTCGCCGGCAGCAAACGCCGCAAACCCGCTCTCGACTTTCCCGCACTCCCCCGACAGCCGCGCCTTCAGCCCCGCGTAGAACTTCTCCAGCGCCGGTTCAGGAAGCGGTGCCTTCGCGGCGGCGGCGACGGCCTTGCCGGCCGGCTCGTACTGGACGAAGAAGCGGCTTTCGTAGGCCTCGAACTCGCGCGAGCAGTCCTCGCACGCGAGGAGGTGCTCCTCCGCTTCGGCCGCCGCGCCCTGCGGCAGGTCGCCGCTCATGAGCGCCGGGAAAATCCTCTTTGCCTGGTTGCAGTCCACGTTGTTATTCCTCCGCTCCCGCGGGATGGGCCGCCTCCCACGCGTCTTTGAACATCTTGCGCGCGATGTGGAGGCGCCACCGCACGGTGGCGTTGTTGGCGCCGACGATCTCGGCGATTTCTTCGCACGTCATCCCCTGGAGATCCCTGAGCACCAGCACCGTCTTGTAGTTCGGCTGCATCTTCGCCAGCACCGCGTGCACCTGTTCGCGCACTTCCTGCGACTCGACCGTCGAGCCCGCCGGCGCCGCATCCGCATCCGGCGGCTCCGCCACATCGTCCAGCCGCGCCGCCCGCCCGCCGCTCTCCTTGCGCATGTGGTCGATGCACAGGTTCACAACGATCTGGTAGAGCCACGTGTAGAAGTTCCGCTGCAGGTCGAAGCGCGAGATCGCCTTGTACACGCGAAGAAACGCCTCCTGGCTGATGTCAGCCGCGAGGTCGTAGTTCCCCAGCATGTTGTACGCGATCCAGTACGTGCGCCTCTGGTAGCGCTCCACCAGTCCCCGGAAAGCCTCCTCCGAGCCCTGCTGGCACGCACGGATCAGCGCGACTTCCTCTCGGTCCAAGCGGCGAACCTCCCGCTGTCCCTGGGTTGCGATCGTCGGCCGATATGTGGTGAGCGTCAGCATCGTAGTGGCTCCGGGGGCCGCCATCAAGCGGCCATCGTCCCCCGATGGTGCTTCTTCATCAGTTTCTCGAGCTCCTTCTCCAGCTGCTTCAGCTCGTCGCGGAGCTCGCTCGGCACGTTCTTGCCGCCCGCTTCCTTCATCGCCTTCTCGACGTCCTTCAGCACCTTGTCCAGCGACTTCCGGTCAAACTTCCCGTCCCCTTCGATCTTCACGGACGGCTTCCTGCTCCCGTCCTTCTTCAGTTCCACCTTGAAGCGCTTCTCCTGCTTCTTCTCGACCTTCGGCTTCTTCTGGTCGTGCCCCTTCTTCTGGACCTTCTTCGGCTTCTCGACCCTGAACTCGAAGTTGCGCTCTTCGTCGCTGCCGTGCAGCTTCTTCATCATCTTTTTCATCTCGGCGGGCATCTCGAATTCGAACTTTTCGCCGCCCTTGCCGCCGTGGAACTTCTTCATCGCCTTCTCGATCTCTTTCTTCATCTCCCCGCCGCGGAAGAAATCCTTGTGGCTCTCCATCAGCTTCCCGAGCGGGCACTCCTCGCAGCCTTCCTCGTCCTGCTTCGAGCTCCTCTTGCCCGTCTTCCTCTTGTCGCTCTTCTTCGACTTTTTCCCGTCGTCATCGCTGCCGTGAAAACGCTTGAGGAACTTCTCGCCCTCTTCACGCATCCGGGGGATCGCCTTCTCAAAAGTCTTCCCCCCCTTGCCGCTCCAGAGCTTCAGGACGTCCTTCTCCTCGCCGCCGCCCGAGGGCATCTCGAACCCGAGCTTGCGGGCCATCTCCATCATCTTCTGCGCGTTCTCGATGGGCTCGCTCAGGATCACGCGGCCGTCCTTGTCGAGCAGGGCCACGCGGAGCCCCTGCTTCTTCGCGAACTCCATCCCGAGCCCCGGCAGGTCGAATTCCTTCTCCACGTTTTTCTTCGACGACTTCTGCTTCTTCGCAGCCTTCGGCTTCTTTTCGTCCTTCTTCGCCTTCTTCTTCCCGGGGCCGTCCGCCGAGTCGAACACCGACGCGGGCCGCTTGGCGTCGAACGAAATCTTCTTCCGCGCCGCGAGCGTCACCGTCTTCTCGATCCGCTTGCCCTTCCGCAGGATTTCCAGCGTCACGTCGGCGCCCGCCTTGCGCGCCGCGATCGCCTGCTGCAGGTCTTCAGGCCCGGCCAGCTCCTGCCCGTCGATCGACAGGATGATGTCGCCTTCCTTCAGCCCCGCCTCGGCGGCCGGGCTGTTCGCAATCACCTCGCGGACCAGCACGCCCGACTCGATCTTCAGCTGCTTCAGCATCTCCGCCGACAGCTCGTCCGGCCCGACGCCCAGCCACGCCTTGCCCGAACCCTTCGGCTCCACCTTCGGGTCCGCTTTCGGCGTCTGGTCGTCCTCCGGCTCCGTCAGGTCCTCGTCGTCCTCGTCCCCGCCCGGCTTCATGCCCTCCAGCATCTTCCTCAACTGCTCCTCGAGCTGCTCGCCGTTCATCCCGTCCAGCAGCTTCTTCAGGTACTCGTCGTCCTGGAGCTTCTCCATCTGCTCCTTCATCTTCTCGCGCAGCTTCTCGAACTCCTCGCCGCGCATCTTCTGGAACTCCTCCATCATCCGGCGCAGCTCTTCGTCAAACTTGAAGGGCATCCCTTCCTCGCCCTCCTCTTCCCCTTCGTCGCCTTCCTCGGCCTCCTCCGCGTCCTGCTGCTCCAGCTTCTCCAGCAGGTCCCGCAGGAAGCGCTTCGCCAGCTCGCGAACTTCGCGCGTGGACTTCGGGGGCTTGACGCCGTCCTCCTCGCCTTCCTCGTCACCGTCGTCGGCGATCGCGAAATTCCCGCCGGGAAGCAGGATCTTCTTCGTCTTCGGCGTCCCGGCCTTCAGCTCCTGGTCGAGGAACTTGCGGATCTCGTCGCGCAGCTCTTCCGCCGTCTTCTCCGTAAACTTCGGCGCCTCGACGCGCGGCTCGAACACGACCTTCGGCTTCTTGACCGGCTTCTCGTCCTTCTTCGCCGGCGCTTCCTCTTCGTCCCCTTCGCCTTCTTCCATCTCTTCGCCTTCGTCGCCCGGCTCGATCGCTTCGCGCGGCGCCAGCTTCACCTTGATGTCGACCTTCTCCTTCTTGCGCAGCACGGACAGCTTCACCGTTTCGCCCGCAAAGTGCGCCGTCACCTGCTCGCGCAGTTCCTCGGCGGACCCGACCGCCTCGCCGTCCACCGCGAGCACGATGTCGTTCGCCCGCAGACCCGCTTTCGCCGCCGGGCCGTCCTCCGCGAGGCCGCTGATCAGCACGCCTTCGCCCTCGCCCAGCTTCAGCAGCTTGCGCATCGAATCCGTGATGTCTTCCGGATAGACGCCCATGTACCCCGGCTCCTCCGACCTGGGCTCGGGCTTCTTCGGCTCAGGTTTC
>CAVPNQ010000086.1:0-30633 GCA_963706735.1 uncultured Planctomycetia bacterium | reverse complement strand
CTGTGAGCCGTGCACGAACGGCGAGCGCGCTTTCAAAGCTGACGACCGCCACGGATGCCCTGTACCAGTTCGTTGCTGCGGCCTTGGCCGGGTTGACGGTCAGGGAGTCGCGGGCGAAGTTCTTTTCCCGGTAGTCCCAGGTCTTGGTCCACTCGCGGATTTCTTCCAGCTTGTCGGCGGGCTGGGGATTTTCAAACTGTTTCTTGTTCTCGAACATCTCGATGTATTCCGGGCCGCGGAACAGATTGAAATGGTCGAGGACGTTGTCGGCATTCTGGCTCATGGTGCAACTCCTGAGGATCGGTAGGGTGGGTCAGCAAGGCCGACCCACCATCACTGCTGTCATTAGGGCAACCTGCCCACCCTACTTCCGCTTTTGCTTTCGGTTACTCTCGGTGCTCTCGGTGCTCTCGGTGCTCTCGGTTTAGTGCGTCCGTTTACGACGCCGCTTTCCAGGGCGTCTTGGTGATCGAGCTGAACTTCTACTACGACCGGAACGACGAGCGGCTGACGCTGGACGTGATGTTTCACGAGACGAACCACTACCTCACGCACCTGCTGAACCCGAAGTTCGACTACCCGGCCTGGATCAACGAATCGCTGGCGGAGTACTACGGGTCAAGCACCTGGGACGCGAAGACGAAGAAGATGACGGTGGGGAACATCCAGGAGGGGCGGCTCGTCGTCCTGCAGGACGCGATGGCGGGCGAGGAGTGGCAGGGACTCGAGGACATGATCAAGATGCCCGAGTTCAGCGCGCTTCAGTACGCGTGGGGCTGGTCGTTCGTGCACATGCTGATGGAGTCGAAGAAGTACAGCGCGCCCTTCCAGAAGTTCTACGTCGCGCTTTCGACGGACAAGAACGTGAAGAGGGTGCCGTACCAGGGGGACATGCTGCAGTGCGAACCGGAGGAAGTGATCCGGCTGCTGAAGCAGTACCTGGGGATCAAGGACATGAAGGCGATGGAGAAGGAGTGGCACGAGTACGTGAAGACGCTGAAGCTCCAGTCGCACCGCGGGTATGAGGATGCGGCGCAGTGGGCGGAGCGCTGGGGGCTGCGGATCAAGGCGGGCCGGTACTACAAGACGGCGGTCGAAAAGGGGACGCAGAACCCGCTGACGTACGACAGCTACGGGCAGTGGCTGATGAACGACAGCCAGACGGACGAGGCGATCAAGATGCTGGAGAAGGCCTGCGAGCTGGACCCGCTGAACGCGTACTTCTACCTGCACCTGGGCGCGGCGTGGACCGACAAGGGCGACAAGGACAAGGGCGACAAGCTGAAGAAGCTCGCCTGCGAAATGGAGCCGAACGACCCGATGCTGGCGTTCCAGGTGAACGGGTTCAAGATCCGGAAGAAGTAACCGCCGGCGCCTCGACCTCTCAACCCCGTGAGAAATCACGGGGTTTTTTCATGCCCGCGTCCTTGCGGGTCCCGGCCGGTTGCCCCTATCGTCCCCCCTGTGAAACTCGAGGGCCATCCGGTCGCGGGGCTGCCGGCATCGCTGCTGGTCTACACGATGTTCCTCCTGGGGCGCGCCGGAGTGCTCCTGATGCCGGAGGGCCTCGCCCGCGCCACGGGGCGCTTCCTCGGCTCGCTCGCGCGCCTCGTCCTGCGCGGCCGCGCGCGGACCGCCCGCGAAAACGCCGTCGCCGCGCTCGGGCCGGCGGGGGACGCCGCCGCACGCGCCTCGTTCCGGCACTTCGGCGAAGTCCTCGTCGAGATGATCCGCGCGCACCGCCTCTTCGGCGGCGATCGCTGGAAAGAGCGGATCGTGTTCGAAGGGCTGGAGAACGTCGATGCCGCGCTCAAGATGGGGAAAGGGGTCCTCGTGATCGGGGCGCACCTGGGGAACTGGGAAGCGGCCGGCTGGGGGATGTCGCTGCACGGGTACAAGGTGAACACCGTCGTGAAGCCCGCGCGCAACCGCTTCATCAGGCGTAAGCTGGAGTCGTTCCGCCGGGCGACGGGGCAGGCGACGATCGACAAGAAGGGAGCGATGCGCGACGCGGTGAGGGCGCTTCGACGGAACGAGCTGCTGGCGATCCTGGCGGACCAGCATGCGCGGAGGGACTCGATCGAGGTGCCATGGTTCGGGCGGCCGGCGGCGACGTACCGGACGCCGGCGACGCTGTCGCTTCGGTACGGAGCGCCGATCGTGACGTTTGCGGCGCCGCGGCTGCCGGACGGGCGCATCCGCCTGGTGTTCGACGCGCCGTTCGTCGCGGAAGCGGCCGGGGATGCGGAAGAGTCGGTGCGACGGGCGACCGCGCGGATCGCGGCGGCGCTGGAAGCGCGCATCCGGGAGAATCCGGGGCAGTGGCTCTGGATGCACCGGCGCTGGCGATAGCCGCTCCGTCCCGAAGGTCCGGCTTTGTTCTGACCCCTCCGCGAGGTATCGTGGCTTCCCATGAGCGTGAATTCCGGCGGGTTTTTCATGTCCGCCGCGTGGGGAGTGCAGTATTGCCTCGGGCGCTGCGGCCAGGCCGCGGTGCTGCTTCTCCCGGAATTCGTGGCGCTGGCCACCGGTCGCGCCGTCGCGACGCTTCTGTGGACGGTCCTCCGCAAGCGCAGCGGCATCGCCAAGAAAGAGGCCACGCGCGTCCTGGGGCGCCGCGGCAACGCCGTCGCCGCGGGGTCGTTTCAGCACCTGATGGAGAACATCATCCGCACCATGCGGATCCCGCGCGACCGCGCCGCCGGAAAATGGGACCGGCGGGTCGAAATCCAGGGAGTCGAGAACCTCGATCGCGCGCTGGCCATGGGCAAGGGCGTCATCGCCGTCAGCGGCCATTTCGGCGACTGGGAAGTCTTCAACGTCGCCATCGCCGACCGCGGCCACAAGGTCCACGTCGTCCGCCGCGCGATGGACAACCCCTACATGAACCGCGGCTTCGAGGCCTTCTGGAAGAAAGTCGGCACCCGGGTCATCTGGCGCTCCGGCGCGATGCGCGAAGGCCTCCACGCCCTCCGCGACGGCGGCATCCTCACCCTCTACGTGGACCAGGACGCCCGCAAGCAGGGCATCTTCGTCCCCTTCCTCGGCCGCGACGCCTCCACCATCAAGGCCCCCGCCCTCCTGTCGCTCAAGTCCGGCGCCCCGATCCTGGGCTTCGCCGTCACGCGCCTGCCGAGCGGGCGGAGCCTGATCCAGATCGAGGAGCCCTTCGTCGCGGACAAGGATCTTCCGAAATCCGAAGCGATCCTGCAGACGACGAAGCGGCTGACGGAGGCGCTGGAGAAGCGGATCCTGGCGGCGCCGGAGCAGTGGATGTGGATTCACCGGCGGTGGAAGACGAAGCCGGAGGAAGTGACGGCTGCGGATGCCGAGAGTGTCTGAGCCTGCGAGGCCGAAGAGCTGGCCGGACGACATGCCCCCGATGGTGAGGGCGGCCTATTGGCTGCAGTACGCGGGGCCTCGGCTGGCGGTCTCGCTGATGCTGGGGATGGGCGACCCGATGCTGCGGGGGTTGTCGAAGCTCGTGGGGCGGATCGCGTACAAGGTGGACGGGCGGCATCGCCCGCGCGCGCTGGAGCACCTGGAGGCAGCCGGGTACTCGCCGCACCGTTCGAAGCAGATCGCCCGGCGGATGTTCGAGCACATGGCCTCTTCGATCATCGAGGGAATGGTGCTGCGCCGGCGGATCGCGAAGGACAACTGGGACAAGTACGTGCGCCTGGAGGGCCGGGAGATCCTGGACGAGGCGCTGAAGGCGGGGAAGGGCGTGCTGTTCGTGGGGTGCCACCAGGGGTCGTGGGAGCTTGCGGGGATCGTCATGAACCTGCTCGGCTATCCGCTGACCAGCATCGCGCGGCCATTCTCGAACCCGTACGTGGACGAGTTCCTCAACAGCGCCCGGGGAGCGACCGGCGGAAAGATCGTGAAGCAGAGCGGCGGGCTGCGGGAGCTGATGAGGGACCTGAAGCGCGGCCGGATCGGCGTGATTCTCTCGGACCAGAATGCAGGGCGTGACGGCGTCTTCGTGCCGTTCTTCGGAAGGCTCGCATCCGCCTGGCCGACCCCCGCGGTGATCGCGCTGAAGACCGGCTGCCGGATCCTGCCCTTCTACACTTACCGCGAGGGCCCCTCGCGCTACGTTTTCGGATGCCACCCCGAACCTCAGCCCGCGACGACCGGGGACACGGACGCCGACGTGAAGTCGATCACCGCCTGGTACACCGCGCTGTTCGAACGCTCCATCCGCGAACACCCCGAGCAGTGGCTCTGGGCCCACCGCCGCTGGCGCAGCCGGCCGCCCGGCGAGCCGACCGCGCCTGAGGCGGGAAGACCATCGCATCGCAGATGAGGAGTTCCTCACGGAAGATCGCTTAGAATGCACACTCCTCGATGACCGTTAAACTCTTCCGATTCCACGGCCCCCTGCTCGACGGCGTCGTATCCGCCGTCGAGATGCAGGTCCTGAATCTCGCGCTTCTCCCCGTCCACGCCCTTCCACTCGGCGCCGCCCTCGAACTGGGCCGCGTCGTCGGGCGCGCCGCCGCCGCCGCGCTTCCCAGGTACCGCCGGCGTGCGGAAGAGCAGCTCCGGGAGGCGTTCCCTGCGAAGCCCGACAAGTGGGTCAAGCGCACGGCGGTCGGCTGCTTCGAGCACTTCGGCCAGCTCGCGGCGGAGATGATCAAGACGCCGCGGAGTCCCAAGAGCCGCGCGTGGGCGCAGGTGGTGAAGGTGACGGGGGAGAAGCGGATGCTGGAGGTGGTGCGGGCGGGGAAGGGCGTGATCTGCCTGTCGGGGCACCTGGGGAACTGGGAGCTGGGGGCGCAGTGGGCGGGGCGGCACGATTTCAAGCTGACGAGCATTGCGCACGGGTCGCGGAATCCGCGGTTGAACGCGCGGATGGAGAGCGAGCGGCATGCGCGCGGGCATACGACGGTTGACAAGGAAGGGGCCTTCCGCGGGCTGATCCGGGCGTTGCGCAAGGGGTCGATCGTGGCGCTGCTGACGGACCGGAATCCGAGAGATTCGGGGATGCTGGTGCCGTTCTTCGGGAGGGAGATCCTGACGGTCACGACGCCGGGGCTCATGTCGTGCGCGACGGGGTCGCCGATCGTTCCGTTCGCATGCCTGCGCGACGGGACGGCGTTCCACTACACGCTGCACTTCGGGGAGCCGATCTACCCGGATCCGTCGGCCCCCCGCGATCTCGAGGTCGCGCGCCTCACGCGCGAATCCACCGCGGCGCTCGAGCGCTACATCCGCATGGCCCCCGACCAGTGGCAGTGGATGCACCGGCGGTGGAAGATCACGCCGGGCGGCCGCGAGCGCGCCAAGTTGGCGGTTACTCCTTCAGGTCGTTGAGCCCCCAGTCGTAGGGCACGAACTCGATCTCGCCCTCGACCACGCCGCCGGTCTCCCGGATGTAGACGAGCAGGTCCTTTGCCTTCCCCTTCGATTCAAGCCACTTCTCGAAATCGCCGCGGTACCACTTGAAGATGCTCGAGAGTTTCGCCTTTCCGCCCTCGACCGAGACGTTCCGCTTCTCCGTCACGAACCTCCTTGCCTCCCTCGCCAGCTGCTCCTCGATCCGGGAAGGTTCGAACGCTTCTTCCGGGAGGCGCGGGCAGCCCAGGGAAGCGCAATTGAAGGCGAAATGGAGCCGGGGCTCGGCGAACTCCTCGCGGGCTTTCGTTTCCCAGGCTTCCAGTGAGTACGACTTGCCGCCGAACGGGTACTCGAGTTTTTTGAAGAAGTCGAAGGGGATCGTGCCGATCGACTTCACGGACTCGCAGGGATAGTGGTCGATCACGCCTTTCAGGACGTACGCGTTGTAGGCGTTGATCGCGTAGGCCATCCGGTCCTCGCGACTCGGGAACGATTCCGGTTTCGACTCGGGGGAGAACTTCGCGACGAATCCCAGGTAGGCGTCCAGGCCCGCGTGGTCGGCCTGGAGCGCCTTGTAGTTCACGAAGCCGTCCTTGCTGTGTTTCTTGAGCACCGCGGTCCACAGCTCGTGCGGGAAGGATTCGTCCTTCTTCAGTTCCTGCTTCGTCGGCGGGATCGCGACTCGCCCGGCCGGGCGCAGCTTCCAGAAGGCGATGGCGCCGCCGGCGAGGGCCGCCAGGATGCTGAGCACGACGGCGATCGTTCTCATCGATAGAGCCTCGCGAGGGTTTCCGGCCGCGCGCCGAGCCGGAAGAAAAAGAGGATGGCCCAGTTGAGGGCGCTGGTGCGCAGGCGGCCGCGGCGTTCCCACCGGCGGGCGCTGGTGCGGACTTCGGCCTTGAGGATGCGGAATCGAGCGGCGCGGCGGGCGCGGTCGGCGAAGTCGAGGTCCTCGAGGATCGGGAGCTCCCGGTAGCCGCCGAGGCGCTGGAACGTCTCGCGGCGCGCGAAGATCGCCTGGTCGCCCAGCGTGATGCCCCACCAGAAGGCGCGGGCGTGGGCGAGGGTGGAGATGAAGCGCCAGTAGACGCCGGGGGCGTCGAATCGCATGCGGAAGGCGCCGGCGCCGACCAGGGGATCGGCGAGGACGCCGCGGACGAGCGCTGCCGCGTCGCGAGGCAGGCGCGAGTCGGCGTGGAGGAAGAGGACGACGTCGGAGGTCGTGGTGGCGGCGCCGGAGTTCATCTGGGAGGCGCGACCGCGTGCGGAGACGACGACGCGCGCCACGGAGGCGGCGCGCTCGCGGGTCGCGTCGGTCGAGCCTCCGTCGGCGACGACGACCTCGTCTGCGCCCGCTTCCCAGGCAGAGGCGACGGCCGCTTCGATGGACGATTCCTCGTTCAGCGCGGGGATGACCACGGCGAGTGAAGGGGGGAGGGACTTCCGCGGCCGCGGCGCGGCTGCGGATGTGCGGTTGGGGAGGATTGCGGCAGGGGAGAAGGGAGGCATCGGGCGGGCCCATTCTACGCCGGACGGGCGTCCGGCATTCCGGAACCGTGCATTGCCGCTTAACATGAACGTGTCCCGGATCGACCGGGGCCACCCATGATTCCGATTCCCGATCGGCCGAAACAGGTTCACCCTCAGGCGGTGGCGATCTGTGCGGGGATCCTGCTCATCGGCGTCTGGATGAGCTGGTACAACCTGAGCGGAGTCTGGCGGGCGCGAAACTGGGATTCGTGGCGCGAGGTGAAGGGAAAGGTGATCGAAGGGAGCGTCCGCGGCGGCAGGAAGTCGCGGAACATCTCGTGCGATTACGCCTACACCGTGAACGGCGAGCTCTACACGAACAACGTCGTCACGCTCATGAGCAGCGCAGGCCACCAGGGGGGCGGCGTGACGGCGGGCGCCGCGGTGACGGTCTACTACGACCCTGCGAACCCGCAGAATTCGGCGCTGGGGCAGGGAAACCCGCTTAACTCCTGGCTTTGGGGGATCGTCGGGCTGGTCGTTCTTGTGTTCGGCTCGATCCTCGTTCTCGTCTCGCTTTTCCCGGGCCGGCTGCCGAGGGTCATCAGCGCCGAAGACCCGCACGATCCCGGTGAGCCTGTCTGAGCGGCCGGCCGCCCTTGAAGGACAGCCGGCCGCCCGATCGATCAATACCGATAGTGGTCCGGCTTGAACGGCCCTTCGGCAGCCACGCCGATGTACTTCGCCTGCTCCGCCGTCAGCTGCGACAGCTTCGCTCCGACCTTGGCGAGGTGCAGACGCGCCACCTTCTCGTCGAGCTTCTTCGGCAGCACGCTCACCGTCCCGGGCTTGAACGACATCCCCGTCAGCGTGTCCTTCCCGTGCACCGCGTTGTTCCAGAGCGCGATCTGCGCCAGCACCTGGTTCGAGAACGAGTTCGACATCACGAAACTCGAGTGGCCCGTTGCGCAACCGAGGTTCACCAGCCGCCCCCGCGCCAGCAGGATCAGCCGCTTCCCGTCCGGGAACACGTACTCGTCCACCTGCGGCTTCACGTTCTCTTCCTTGATCTCCGGGTTCTTCTCCAGCCACGCCACTTCGATCTCGCTGTCGAAGTGCCCGATGTTGCAGAGGATGGCGCCGTCCTTCATGGCGCGCATGTGGTTCTGGTTGATCACGTTCACGCAGCCGGTCGCCGTGACGAAGATGTCGCCGCGCGGCGCGACGTCGTCCATCGTCACAACGTCGTAGCCTTCCATGGCCGCCTGAAGCGCGCAGATCGGGTCGATTTCGGTCACCGCCACGCGGGCCCCGAGGCCACGCGCCGCCTGGGCGCACCCCTTGCCCACGTCGCCGAACCCGGCGATCACGACGACCTTGCCCGCCACCATCACGTCGGTCGCGCGCTTGATGCCGTCGAAGAGCGACTCGCGGCATCCGTACTTGTTGTCGAACTTCGACTTGGTCACGGAGTCGTTCACGTTGATCGCCGGGAGGAACAGCTCGCCCTTCGCGGCCATCTCGTAGAGGCGGTGGACCCCGGTCGTCGTCTCCTCGGAGACGCCCTTGATTTCCTTCGCCATTTTCGTGAAGCGCTGCGGGTCCTTCTTGAGCGACGCCTGGAGGAGCGTGAGGATGACCCGGTACTCGTCGTTCGTCGCGGTGGAGGGATCGGGCACCTTGCCCGCCTTCTCGAACTCGACGCCCTTGTGCACGAGCAGCGTCAGGTCGCCGCCGTCGTCGAGGAGCAGGTTCGGGCCGGCCCCGCCCTTGAACGCGCTCACCTGCCGGTCGATGTTCGCCCAGTACTCCGTCAGCGTCTCGGCCTTCCACGCGAACACCGGCACGCCCGCCTTCGCGATCGCCGCCGCCGCTTCGTCCTGCGTCGAGAAGATGTTGCACGACGTCCACGTGACCTCGGCGCCCAGCTCGACCAGCGTCTCGATCAGGATCGCCGTCTCGATCGTCATATGGAGGCAGCCGGCGACGCGCGCGCCCTTCAGCGGCGCCTTGCCCTTGTATTCCGCCCGGAGCGACATCAGGCCGGGCATTTCCTTCTCAGACATCCGGATTTTCCTGCGGCCCAGGGCGGCCTCGCCGATGTCCTTGACCATGTAACCCGGGAATTCCGTGCGGCTGTCCATGCGCGTTCTCCTCTATCGGGAATGAAAGGGGTTTTCGATTCGGTCTATCCGGGCTTGCGGAGCACCGCCAGCTGCCAGGGCAGGTGATGGTCGGGTTCGCTGGAGGCGAGGCGGGGGGTGAACGGTTGAAGGGCCTCGACGGCGAGGTTTGCTGCGGAGGCGAGGTCGCGGAGTTTTTCGGGGGTGAAGCCGAGCCAGACGTCGCCCTGCTCGCGCATGGATTCGTCGTCGTGCGGGAGGTAGTCGGCGACCAGGACGCGGCCGCCGTCGCGGCAGAGGCGTGCCGCCGCGGCGAGCGTTTCGTGGGGGCGGGCGGTGTGGTGAAGGACGCGGGCGAGCACGACGAGGTCGGCGCCGCCGCCCGCGCGCTGGACTTCCTCGTAGAGTGCCGGGTCTTCCACATCCCCGGCGCACAGCCGCACGTTGACGATTCCCAGCGCCTGGAGCCGCGCCGCGCAGCGGGCGAGCCGCGCGGGGCTCCGGTCGACGCCGAGCACGCGCTCGTACAGCGACGACAGCATCGGCAGGAATGCTCCTTCGCCGGTCCCGACGTCCACGGCGAACGCCCGCGCCGGCAACAGGGGAGCGATCGCGGGCAGAAACGGAAGCAGCGCCGACCCTTCCACGACCACCGGTCCTTCCGCCGCGGCCTCGAAGAATCGCCGGCTCGAGTCCTCGCGCTGGGCCACGACGCCCTGCACCCGCGCCAGGGCGCCACTCCGCGACGCCAGCGCCCGGCCTTCGCTCAGCGCCGCGGCGACGACCGGGTCGATGACTTCCGCGGCCTTCAGCAGCGTCCGCGTTCCGTCCTTCCGGGTTAGGAGCAGCCCCGCGTCGCGAAGCGGCTGCGACTTCTTGGTGACCTGGGGCTGACTCTGATGCAGAAGAATGGCGAGCTCGCTGACGGCCAGCTCCTCCTGGGCGCAGAGGGCAAGGAGGCTCAGGCGGTCCTCGTCGGCGAGGAGGCGGAAGAGTTCGGCGCGGGGGAGAGCGGGAGGATGAGCGAGTTGGCTGGCCACGGGGTCAATATATGCCAAATTGCGCATATAGGCAATATCATTTCCTGCCCTACCCCAACCCCACGTCCATCCCCATCATCACCGCAAATCCCACCATCGCCGCCAACGTCGCCAGGTCCGCGTTCCCGCCCGCCTGCGATTCCGGAATCACCTCTTCCACCACCACGAATATCATCGCGCCCGCCGCAAACGCCATCGCGTAAGGCAGCAGAGGCCTCATCAGGAACACCGCCGCCGCACCCACGACCCCCGCCAGAGGCTCCACGATCGCCGTCATCTGCCCCCACCAGAAACTCCTCCAGCGCGAGAGCCCTTCACGCCTCAGCGGAACCGAAACCGCCATCCCTTCCGGGAAATTCTGCAGCCCGATGCCCAGCGCCAGCGCCACCGCGGCTCCGAGCGACGCCCCCTCGATCCCCGCGGCAGCCGCCCCGAACGCGACCCCCACCGCGAGCCCCTCGGGAATGTTGTGCAGCATGATCGCCGCCACGAGCAGCTTCGTCCGGTGCCACGACGTCGGGATCCCTTCCTCAGTCCCCGACTCGCCGAACAGGTGAATGTGCGGCAGAAACAGGTCGAGCAGGCGAATGAACCCGCCGCCCACCAGGAAACCCAAGACCGCGGGAAGCCAGGGGATCATCCCCATGCTGCGCGACAGCTGAATGGCAGGGGCCAGCAGCGACCAGAAGCTCGCGGCAATCATCACCCCCGCGGTGAAACCGAGGGAGGCGTCGAGGAAGCGGCGTGGGACCGACTTCGCGAAGAACACGACGGCGGCGCCGAGGGCCGTCACTCCCCATGTGAAGAGCGTGGCGGCGAGGGCCTGCAGAACGGGGTGCCATTGCCTGAAGGTGTCCATCGTCATGTCCCGTCAGAGCGCAACCGGGGTGCCCGGCACGGCGCGGGAGAAGAGACCGCAACCGGGGGGCTTTTCGCATGGTTGAGCGGAATCTCCCGGACCGGTCCGCCCGAAAGTGCGCGGACCTGATTCCGTCGCCGCGCCCGCCGGATATACTCCGCCCATGCGCACACTCACACTGCTCTTCCTTGCGGCCGCGATCGTCCTGGCCGGCCCCCCCAAGAACGACCGTGAGACCGATCTCAGGAAGAAGATCGCCGCGGGGTTCGCCGAGCTCGCCGCCTGGTGCCAGCCGAAGAAACTGAATGCCGAAGGGCGGGCCCTGGTGGCGGAGGCGCTCTCCCTGGATCCCGACAATGCGAACGCGAAGGCGCTGAAGCTGGACGGCGACTCCGCGGCGTCGGACGCCGACAAGGCGGAGTACACGAAGAAGCTCGCGACGTACGGGAAGGCACTGGCCCCGCTGTACCGCGAACTCTCCTCGCAGAAACATGCGAACAAGGACGACGCCCGCTTCGACGGCTACCTCGTCCGCGCCTACGAACTCGACCCGAAATCCATGGGCCCGGTCATCGATGCGGAATGGCAGTCCTCGTACCAGAAGCGCGACTGGGAGCGCACGCAACGCTTGATCTCGGGCGCCGAAAAGGTCCAGTCGAGCCCCGTCCGCGCCAAGGTCATCCGCGAAGTCGAACTCAAGTGCGCCGAATCCGGGCCAATCCTCAGGACGGCCAGCACGCACAAGATGCAGTACTACCTCCAGCTTCCCAAGGGATGGACCCCCGCGAAAAAGTACACGATCGTCGTCGGGATCGAGGGGGCGGGAAGCAACTTCAAGGGGATGCTCAGCGCCCTCGTCGGGAATCGCGGCGACCTTCCGGTCATCTGCGTGACGCCCCAGACCTTCTCGAGCACCAACAGCCTCGCCGGGCAGGCGGGCAAGTACACCTATTCGCCCGACCTGGTCGCCGAGTACGACAACGGCGACCGCTTCAAGTTCGACGAAGAGGGTCTCCTGGCCGTGATCGCCGACGTGAAGAAGGACTTCTCCGGAGAGGAGAAGTTCTGCATGACCGGTTTTTCCGGCGGCGGCAACCTGACCTGGCTCTTCGTGTTCCAGCACCCCGACATGCTCCTCGGCGCGGCCCCCGCCTGCGCCAACTTCGCGACGCGCAAGTACGCGATCCCCGACGTCCCCGAGAAAGCGACCCTGCCCGTCCACGCTTTCCAGGGGGACAAGGACGAGTACTGGCACAACCCGCCGAACCTGGAAGAGCAGTGGGTGGCTGCGAAGAAGCTGGCCGACGAGAACGGCTACAAGCTCGTCACGCGCGACATGCTCCCGGGCGTCGGCCACTCCGGTTGCGGCGACAAGGTCATGGCCTTCTTCGGGACCCTGCTCAAGAAGTAGCCGCTGCGAATTTCCGCCCGCCCGCCGGACCCGGTCCCTACCCAAGGAACCGCCGGAGGGCTACCGAAACCACTTTTCAGGATTATTCGGACTTGAAAAGAATCTCGGGCCCGCTCTTGGTACCATTCTCTCTTCAGCCGGGAACGTCCGGGAGCAGGACCTCCAACAGGGAGGCCGGCCGGGGCAGCGCAAGCCGCCCCGACCCGATTTGGGTAGGACGGGCGTTTCCGATGTAGTAGAGGAGATCGAGACATGGCTACGGGTACCGTGAAGTGGTTCAACGATCAGAAGGGCTACGGTTTCATCGCACCGGACGACGGAGGCAAGGATGTCTTCGTCCATCACACCGCGATCAAGGAACAGGGCTTCCGCTCGCTGCAGGAGGGCCAGAAGGTCCAGTTCGACCTGCAGCAGGATGCCAAGGGCGGGCGTGCGGTCAACGTGACCAAGGCCGTCTAAAAATAAACATCGGCGTCGGCCCCGCGACTTCACGGTCGCGGGGCTTTTTTTTTATGCGCCTGAAGCGGCCGCGACGCCCGCCCGCTCTTCGAGCCACGCCCACAGCCGCGCGGGTTCTGGTTCCCCCAGCCGGTGGTAGCGCTCGGCTTCGCGCGCGGGTTCGTCGGCCCCCTCGAACAGTCCGCCCGCGGTCCAATGGAAGAGGAGTTTCTTCACGCGTCCTGCGGCGCCGAGGTCGTTGAATTTCCGCCGGGTGCGAAGGGCCTCCGCGTACTCGAGCAGGAAACGCGCGGCGTCGGCGGGACCGACCTGGCGACCGCTGAAGATCCAGGGGTCGCCGAGGGCGGCGCGGCCGATCATGGCGTAGGCGCAGCCGGTTTCGCGACGCATTTTCTCAAGGCCGTCGTGAGTCTCGATGCTGCCGTTGCCGCAGACGGGGATGCGCACGGCGGCGACGGCGCGCGCGATGCGGCTCCAGTCGGCGCAGTCGCGATACTTCTCCTCGCGGGTCCGGCAATGCACGGTGAGCATGACGGCGCCGCCCGCCTCGGCGGCCTGGGCGACTTCCTCCAGGCGCCGGTCGTCGGCCACGCCGCTTCGCATCTTCGCCGTCACGGGCACGCGCCCGCCTGCCGCCGAGACGCAGGCCCGCACAATTTCCTCCACGCGTTCCGGGTGTGCGAGCAGGGCGGAGCCGGCGCAGTCCTTGAAAGCGCCCTTGGAGGGGCAGCCGAAATTCAGGTCCACGAGCGGCGCGCCGGCGCAGATCGCCGCGTCCGCCGTCGCCGCCACCGGCGCCGGGTCGCTTCCCATGAGCTGCAGCCCGACCGGCTGGCCGAAACGGCGGGGCCCAAGGTGCTCGGCGAGCTTCCATTCCGGGATCGGCAGGAGGCTCACGCGGACGAACTCCGTGTAGGCGCCGCCGAGATCCCGCGGGTTCTGGCGCTCGAGCACCAGGTCGCGGTAGCAGGGGTCGGTCACGCCTTCCATGGGCGCGAGGAGCCAGGGAGCGGTGAAGGGGAGGGTTGTGGGCATGGAGGGGGGATTCTACGTGACTGAGACCGCGAGCAGAACCCTCCCTGCGGCGCGCGGCGCGGGTCCGGTCGGGTTCTGCTCGCGGTCTCAAGGTTGAGGGCAAGAAAACCCTTTCCTAATCCTGACTAGATTGGTAAACATTAGCCCATGCCTCTCACCACCGAGACTGCTTCCACCACCCTTCTCGACCTCCCCGTGGAGACCGACCGCCGCTGCCTGCATCTCGTCATCGGCGGACACGTCGACCACGGCAAGAGCACCATCATCGGCCGCCTGCTCGCGGACACGGGCTCGCTTCCCACGGGCAAGCTCGAATCCGTCCGCGCGAACTGCGAGCGCAACAGCAAGCCGTTCGAGTACGCGTTCCTGCTGGACGCGCTGAAGGACGAGCAGGCCCAGGGAATCACGATCGACGCCGCGCGGGTCTTTTTTCGCACGGAACGCCGCCCGTACATCCTGATCGACGCGCCCGGCCACATCGAGTTCCTGCGCAACCTCATCACGGGGGCGGCGCGCGCGGAAGCGGCGCTGCTGGTGATCGACGCGAAGGAAGGAGTCCGCGAGAACTCGCGGCGGCACGGGACGATGATGAGCCTGCTTGGAATCCGGCAGCTCGTGGTGGTCGTCAACAAGATGGATCTCGTCGGGTACGACGGCGCCGCGTTCCGCCGCATCGAGGACGAGTACCGCGCGTTCCTGTCCCGCATCGGCGTCACGCCGCTCGGGTTCGTGCCCGTCAGCGGCCGCGAAGGCGACAACATCGCCCGCCCCTCCGACGCCATGCCGTGGTACGACGGCCCGACGGTCCTGGAAACGCTCGACCGGTTCCGATCCGAGGACGCCGACGCCGACAAGCCGTTCCGGATGGCCGTGCAGGACGTCTACAAGTTCACGGCGGACGGGGACGACCGGCGCATCGTCGCCGGGACCGTCGAAACAGGGACCCTCGCGGTCGGCGACGAAGTCGTCTTCCAGCCGTCCGGAAAACGCTCGAAAGTCGCTTCCATCGAGGGCTTCAACGTCGCGCCGAGAACGGAAGCGCGCGCTGGGGAGGCGACCGGGTTCACGCTCGAGGAGCAGATCTACGTCTCGCGCGGCGAGATCGCGACCGTGGCCGGGCAGCCGCGGCCGCAGGTGGGCACGCGGCTCAAGGCCAGCCTCTTCTGGCTCGGGCGCCAGCCGCTCGTGAAGGACCGCGACTACACACTCAAGCTCGGCACGGCGCGCGTCCCGGTACGCGTCGAGGAGATTCACCGCGTGCTCGACGCCTCGACGCTGGAGACGGACGACCGCCGCGAGCGCGTGGAGCGGCACGAGGTCGCTGAATGCACGTTGCGCGCCAGCCGGCCCATCGCGTTCGACCTCGCAACGGACCTTGCCACCACCGGGCGATTCGTGCTCGTGGACGACTTCGAGATCCGCGGAGGCGGGATCGTGCGGGAAGCGCTGGCCGACGCGGGGCCGGAGCGGGACTCCGGCGCGCGCGACGCGGGCCTCGTCAACGCCGCGCGGCGCGCGGAGCGGTACGGCCAGCGCGCGGCGCTCGTGCTCGTGACCTCGGGAACGGAGTCCGCCAGGGATCTCGAGGCCGCGCTGTTCGACGGCGGGGCGGCCACCGGCTACATCGGCGCCGCCGCCAGCGCGCGCCGCCTTGCCGACGCCTCCGCGGCTCTCCTCGACGCCGGCCTCCTCGCCGTCGCCGACGCCTCCGCGCTCTCCTCCGCCGACATCGCGCTCGTCCGCGACGCCGCAGGACCCGACCGCACCTTTGTCGTCGGCCCCGCCGGCGAAATTCCGCTTCCCGACGCCGGGATCGTCCGGGCCCTTCTCCAGGAAAAGGGGATCCTCTAAGACCATGCCGACCACCTTCGAAACCGCGGCCGTTCCGACCGAAGCCCTTCACAACGACCCCCTCGACCGCCTCGAGGCCCGCAGCGTCCAGATCCTGCGCGAGGCGTACGCGAACTTCCGCCAGCTGTGCATGCTCTGGTCGATCGGGAAGGACAGCACGGTGCTTTTGTGGCTGGCGCGCAAGGCGTTCTTCGGCCACGTGCCGATCCCGCTCGTGCACATCGACACGGCGTTCAAGATCCCCGAGATGATCGAGTACCGCGACCGGCTGGCGCGCGAGTGGAAGCTCACGATGATCGTGGGGCAGAACACGGAAGCGCTGGCGGCGAAGCGGACGTTTCCCGACGGGGCGGTTGACCGGATCACGTGCTGCGGGCTGCTGAAGACGGAGGCGCTGAAGAAGACGCTCTCCGGCGAGTGGCCGCGCCGGCGGCTGAATCACGAGACGGGGGCGTACGAAGTGGACCGGAACCGGGAGCCGTACACCGGCGTCATCGTGGGAGCGCGCGCCGACGAGGAGGGAAGCCGTTCGAAGGAGCGGTATTTCTCCCCGCGGACGCAGGCGAACGCCTGGGACGTGGGCGAGCAGCCGCCGGAATTCTGGAACCAGTACAAGACGGAGTTCGCGCCGGGGACGCACGTGCGCATTCACCCGCTCCTGGACTGGACCGAACTCAACATCTGGGAGTACATCCAGCGCGAGCGCATCCCCACCGTGTCGCTCTACTACAACCAGGGCTCGGGTTCGCGCTACCGCTCGCTGGGCTGCGGCCCGTGCACGCAGTGCGTCCAGTCCGAGGCGCGCGACGTGCCCCAGATCATCGAGGAGCTGCGAAGTGGCAAGTTCGCGAACATCGCGGAGCGCTCGGGGCGCGGGCAGGATGCGGCGGATGGCGGGGGGCTGGAGTCGTTGAGGCGGGAGGGGTACATGTAGGGAGCGGGAAGCTGGAAGCGGGAAGGGGCGGGTGCTTGTCGTTTTTTGCGGGGGGCGGCTAGCATCCGGATCGTGCCCAGCGCCCCGCTCGTCATCCTTGCCTCCGCCTCGCCTCGACGCGCTGAACTCCTGCGCGGCATGGGGTGCGCGTTCCGGGTCGTTCCCAGCCGTGCGGAGGAGGTCGAAGGCGGGCTCCTGTCGCCCACCGAGGTTGCCCTGACCAACGCCTGCCGCAAGGCGCTTCCGGTTTCCGGGCGTCATCCGCGCGCGCTGGTGATCGGCGCGGATACGGTCGTGGCGCTCGGGCGGAGGCTGTTCGGGAAGCCGCGCGACCGTCGGGACGCGG
Organism: uncultured Planctomycetia bacterium; assembly: GCA_963706735.1. Taxonomy (GTDB): domain Bacteria; phylum Planctomycetota; class MHYJ01; order WSZJ01; family WSZJ01; genus WSZJ01. Next base: position 13,762 of record CAVPNQ010000086.1, on the reverse strand, counting down.
CGCGCATGCTGCGGGCGCTGTCGGGAAAGACGCACGAAGTCATCACCGGCGTCTGCCTGGTGCGCGGGCCGGCGTCGGTCCTCGAACTTTTTGCGGAGCGCACGCTCGTGACCTTCCGGCGCCTCACGCCTCGCGCGATCGCGGATTACCTCGGGCGCGTGGACGTGCTCGACAAGGCCGGGGCGTACGCCATCCAGGAGCACGGGGACGATCTGGTCCGGAAGATCTCCGGGTCGTTCACGAACGTCGTCGGCTTGCCCGTGGAGCGTCTGCGCGTGGCGCTCTCGAAGCGCTGATTCCTACGCGGGGCCGACGTGCCGGAAGCGCGGCACGGGGCGCCCTTCGAACTGCACCGTCTCCTCGAACATCGCCCGCGGCCGCACCCAGAGGCCGCGCTCGCCGTAGAGCGCGCGGTAGACGACGAGTTCCTCCAGCGTCTCGCTGTGCCGCGCCGCGCCGATCACTTCGTAGTCGTTCCCCTTGTAGTGCCGGTAGCGGCCGGCCGCGATCGGCTTGAGCGGCGGCAACGCAGGTTCCGGGTTCACGCGAGCCTCTCGATCGCCTGCCGCTCGGCCGGTGTGAGTTCAAGGGCCAGCGCTTCCAGGTCCTCGCTCATGTGCCGCTCGTCCGTCGTTCCCGTGAGCGGGAGAATCCCGATTCCCATTGTGAACGCGAATACGACCTGCGCGGGTGTCCTCTTGCGCGCGGCGGCGATCCGGCCGACCTCGGGGTGCATCACGATGTGCGGATTGGCGGTCAGAAGCGAGAACCCCTGGTAGACGATGCCATTGGCCTGGCAGAACGCGCGGACGCCGGAGTCCCAGCCGAAACGGGCGTAGCACCGGTTCTGCACGTACGAAGGGCGGACCCGTGCGAAACTCCACAGCGCTTCGACCTGGTCGAGCGCGACGTTGCTCGCGCCCAGGACGCGTGCCTTGCCTTCCTGCGCGATCTCTTCCATCGCACGCCAGATCTGGCGGTCGTGTTCCCCGAGGCCGGATCGGGTGGAAGGCCCGTGCAGGACGTACGAATCGACGAAGGTCGTGCCGAGGTGTTCCAGCGAGCTGGCGAACGACTGCCGCACCTGCGTCGCCGCGTCGGCGTCCGGGTCGTACGGCAGCCGGTGGTCTTGACCGCCGCGGTCCGTGAATTTGGTCTGGAGGAAGAGGTCTTCGCGCTTGAGCAGGCCGTCCTTGAACGCGCGCGCCAGGGCGGCGCCGACGCCAGCCTCGTGGTAGTGGCGCCGCTGGTTGGCGGTGTCGATCGCGCGGAAGCCGGCCTTCAACGCCAGCCCCACGAGGCGCTCGGTTTCGAGTTCCTTCCAGGCGGTGCCGTAGATGAACTTCGGGGTCTTACTCACCGCCGAGCTCCGCAATCACCTCGTCGAGCCGCGCCTTGAACTCCGCGGAGCGCTTCTCCCTCGAGATTCCCTTCAGGTGCTCGAGGATCGGCGGCCCCATGTCGAGCAGGCCCTGCGAGGCCCGATCGCGCGCCGCCGCGTCGTTCGCGTCGAGGCCGGACACGAACTGGTCGACCTTTTTCTTCTCGTCCGCGCCGAGCGCCGGGAACTTCGTCGCCTCGGCCCACTTTTCGTCGCAGAGAATGCCGTGGAAGACCACGTCGCAGCGCGAAGAGTTCGAAATCTCGGCGAACACGCTGTTCTCCTGCCCGGGACGGATCACCAGGCGGCCTTTCCAGGCATCCTTGAAGTCCCCGCTTCGTGCCGCGCGCCGGGCGAGTTCCTGGCCGCCGGCGCCGACGATGAACGGGCCATCGCCGTTGGTGTCTCCCTTGTTGAGCCCGGAGTACTCGACGGCGCGCAGGACCCAGACCTTTCCCTCGGGGATGAAGCCGCCCGCGATGTAAGCCCGGGTTTCCTCTTCGATCTCCACGTCTCCCGTCATGTCGATCGGCATTGGCGAAATGGCGTCGACGTAGGCGTAGGCCTTTCCGCTCATGTCGGCGCGGCATGGACTTCCGCCCGCCGCCCCGCTGCGAATCTGGATCTGCACGCGGCCGCGGCGAAGGGCGGCTCCCGGAGTGCGTTCGAGGGCCATCCATCCGGCGGGGTCGTCGATCCGCTCCCATCGGAGAATGACGGACTGGTCCGCCGCGACTTCGAGCACCTGGAATTTCGCCCAGAGGTTCGTCTCACGATCGACCGTGTGCAGGATGTACAGGTGGTTCTTGCGCGCAACCGCATCCTCGCCGCCCTTTCCCACGTTCTGCGCCACGCCCCCGGGCTTGAACTCGTCGAAGTCCGCTTCCCCCAGGTCCCAGATCCGGCTCGTGTCGTCGGTGACCGTGCACACGGTGAACGGGTCGCCCTGCCCGTTTCCGTAGAGAAGGTCCCAGTCGTTCCGGACGACGTTGTCCACGTCGTCCCGCGTCGCGTGCTCGAAGCTGTAGGTCGCGACGACGTAGGCACGGGCCTTGTCGAGTTTGAGCGCGTACGTCCGCGAGACAAGCGCCGCCACGTTCACTGCCTTCGTGCGCCCCTGCCCGAGTTCTTTCGCCAGCTCCGCGGCCCGGCCGTCGAGTCGCTTCAGGAGGTCCTCCAGGCTTTCCTCGCACCGCGCGACGGCGGGGAGAAGGAAGACGGCGAGAAGGGCGAAGAGGCGTGGATTCATGGAGGCACCTTTGATTTCAGGAAGAGCGACGATGGTAGCCGCCGCACGGTTGGGGGGACAAGCGGCGAGGCCGGCAAACTCGCGGTCCCGGCTGCGGGCGCGTTCCGTATCATGGGCCACGGGGGAATGCCCGCCGAAACCTTGCAACGAGGAACACCATGATCCGTCACGCGCTCATCCCGGTCCTGTGCGCCCTGGCCTCCGCCCTGCCGTCCCATGCCGAGGACGCCGCGACTTCCGTTCTTGTTGAGACCGCCGACGGTTCCGTCCTGGCGGGGACCCTTCCTGCCGGTTCCGAAATCGTTGTCGTGCAGGGCGCCGGCGAGACGCGCGTGGCCGTGCGCGAAATCCGGCGGCTCTCGGTCTCCACTTTCCGCGAGAAGGAAACGGCCGCCCTCGAGGCGGAAGTACTGAAGCTGCGCGACCGGCTGGGTGCGGACGATGTGAGGGTGAGGGAAGAGGCCTCGGCGGCGCTCGGGGCGCTTCGCGGGCCGATCGCGCCGTTCGTGTCGGTGCTGGCGAAGGACCCGGACCCGGAGGTGGTCGCGCGGGCGTTCGCGGTGTTGAAGGCCCTGAAAGCCAGGGGCGAACTGCTGGACTCGCGCGACCTGGTGGTCCTGGAAAGAAAGGTCGTGCGCGGCTGGCTCAAGTTCGACAATCTCGAGATCCAGACGGTATTCGGCCCCGTGACGATCGCGCGCGCGGAGATCCGGACGATCCGGCATCCCGATGCCCCGGAAAGCGTCGCGAAGACCGAGAACGAGGCCGAGTGGCCGCCCCCGATGGCCAGCGAGCCGCCGAAACTGCCGCTCCAGGTGATCGTCTGCCTCCGCAGCGGTTCCCGGCTGGTCGGGCTGGTGCGGCCGGAAGCGCTCGCGCTGGTGGACGACGAAGGCCGGAAGCTGTGCTCCGACCAGATCCTGTCGATCGTGCGGGACGAGGCTGCGGCGGGGTTCTTCAAGGTGACTCGCAAGGGCGTGAAGGCGTTCAAGGCCACGCTTGCCGCGGCGGAAGTCGCCGTCGAGGGCACTTCCCGCCAGTGGAAGGTCCCGGTTGCGATGATCGAGTCGCTTGACGTCGGCCGACTGCGCAACCACCGCCAGGCGGGGAGCCTCGTTGAGCTCGTCCAGGAGTGGCTGCGGGCCACGGAGCAGGGGGCGGAAATCCCGACCCAGCGGTTCTGGGTGCACATCGAAGGCCAGCCGGCGAACCCGTGGAACAGCGAGGGGAAGAAAGGGATGACCTGGAGCCTGATCAAGGTGCACGACCAGGTCGCGCTCGTCGGGGCGGACAAGCTGACCGACGCGTACAAGGGGGACACTTCGATCGAGGAGGAGTTGCCGATCCTGTGCGTGAAGAAGCGGGATCTTGCGGCGCCGGAGGGGGTCGATCCGGATGACTTCTACGCCGGTTGGATCGGCGGCGAAATCCGGCTGACCTCGCCGGTGGCGGGGAAGGATCTCACGTCGCTGGAGGCCACCAACGCGTTCATCGTGGAGCAGTTCGGCGAAGGCTGGGAGATCGGCGAGCACCACAGCCCCAACGGCGGCGGGTGGCACTGGTGGGGGTACTGGGGGGACGTGCCGGAGGACGAGGAAGGAAAGTAGGCCCTACTCCGTCGCGACGGCCCGGATCGCGAATTTCACGAGCTTGAGTCCCGCCTTGACCTCGACCGTAGCCTTCCGCTCTCCCGCGGCCTTGGGGGCGAAGCGGATGGCGAAGCGCGAGCTGGCGGTGCCATCGAGGCTGTCGCGCGGCTGGGCGGCGATCGTGAATTCGGCCGCGTCCGGGCCCGTGACCGTGACGGAACCTTTCCCGAGCGTGAGCTTCGCGTCGCCCAGGTTGAGCACGAGGAACTCGCGCTCGACGGCGGCCTTGAGCTTCACGGCGCCGAAATCGGTGTGGTCGAAGGACGACGGCGACTCGTCCGCATCGGCGATCGCCACGCCGTTGCCCTCGACACCCAGTGCGGCCGGGCGCGCGGCCGGCGGATCGGCGGCGGTCACGCGGATCGTCATGTGCGTCACGGCCTCGGCGTCCTTGCCCTGCCCGGTCACCTTGAGCCACGCCTCGTAGATTCCCGGCGCGTCGAATTTCTTCGCGATGACCGGCGTCGTCCCCTCGGCCTTCGGCATCACCGGCTGCCCCGGCGCTCTCAGCGCGAACGCCCACTCCAGCTTCGTGCCGCCGTAGGAACCCTGCGAAGTGAACTTCACCATCAGCGGCGCTTTCCCCTCGACCTTGTCCGCCTCGATGTTCGCATGCACCCTGGGCCCGACGCGCAGCCGGATCTGCCGCGCCTCGTAGTTGTTCCCGCTCGTCCCGTCCGAGCCGATCACCGTCACCACGTGGTCGCCCGCCGCGATGTTCTTCGGCACCTTCCACGTGAACACATTCCCGTCGAACGACCCCGGCTCGCCCGCGCGCTTGAAGTACCTCACGGGGAATCCCTCCGGGTCGATCGCCCGGATCGGGATCGCCACCGCCTGCCCCGGCTTCACGAGCTCGTCCTGCAGCCCCACTACGATCGGCCGGCGGTTCGTGAACTTCGTGTCGTACTTGTAGTCGTCGTACCCCCCGCCGCTCGGCGGCAGGTCCCCGCGCTTCCGGTACACGTTCACCGCCGCGGGATTCCCGTCGTACACGCCGTTGTTCGCCACCAGGATCAGCGTCGTCCGCCCCTCGGGAAGCGCCTCGTCCCACGGCACGCGGATCTTCCAGACCGCAGTCTCCCCCTCGCGCTCCACCGTCACCCGCTTGTTGCCGTATAGCAGCTTCCAGCGGAGCGCCAGCGGCTTGTTGTCGAGGTCGTAGCTCTCCTCCGTCGAAATTCGCAACTCCACGTCCTGCCCCGGCTCCTGCAGCACGCACACCGTCTTTTTCAGCGCGTACAGCGTCTTGCCGCCCTTCTGCTCCACGAGATTCACCACCGCCTCCGGCGGCGCAACCGTCATCCCCTTCGCCAGCTCGATCATCCGCTTCATGTGCTCGTTGTCGTCGTACTGGTGGAAGTCCAGGCACATGTCGCCGCGCGCGATCCCCGCCGCGCCGTACCCGCCCGGGAACGCGAAGCGGTCGCCCACCGCCGCGTACGCCACCCGGTGCCGCATCTCGCTGTCGTACGGCGCGTCCAGGGGAAGCGCGGACTTCCAGAGCCACAGCATGGCCGACGCGTAGAGCCCCGTCCGCTTGAGCTTCAGCTTCATCGCCGGCGACAGGTGCGCGCCCGCGATGACGAGCTTCGTGATCGCCATCGTCTCGCTGTCGGAAGACCCCACCGAGTTGAACAGCGTCGGCATGTACGCGAGGTAGAGGTCCGTCGCGACCTCGGTCTGCGCCGCGCTCTCCTCGACGAGCGACAGGTGGCACGGCGCGGTGATCAGGCCCGACGAGAAGTAGATCTTCTCGTACGGCTCCGTCTTCTGCTGCGCCAGGACGTAGTTCGTGATCGTGTGCGCCATCCCGGTCGTGGACTGGTGGTAGAAGTTGATCCCGAGCTTCAGGTGGTTCTGGACCGGGTCGTTGTCCACGAACGCCAGGATCGCGTCCTTGATCCCCTTCGCCTCCGTCCCCGACGGGCTCTTCCAGACGTCCCTCACCCACCCGTGCACGTGCGACCAGCTCCCGTACACGTCGTCCCACGTGCCCGCGTACTTTTCGGAAGGCTTGGGGCCGAGCAGGAAGAGCTTCCCGGGCGGCACGGGTTCCGTGGGCCAGAGGCGTTTGGCGGGATCGGGCGGCTGGATGGTGGAGCCGTCCTCGGCGGGCGGAATCCCCGCCTTCGCCTTCTCGATCGGTTTCTCGTCGAGGCGCCAGACTCGCCACTCGGTTTTCTTGAAGTACGGGTTGCGGATCTCTTCGCCCTCGGGCTCCGCGGCGGCAAGGGCGCAGGCGGCGAGAAGGATGGCGGCGACGCGTGAAGGGTTCATGGTTGGCGGCCAATGGTACCGTCGTGCGTCTGGAGGGCGATTGGATTCCATCTCGCGCGAAAGGCGTATCATGGCGCGGATCCGTTTGCCTGGTCTCCTCCGTTCAAGGACCCCATGACACCCGTCAAACCGAGCATCCTTCGCCCTCGCGATCTCGTCGCCATCGTCGCGCCCTCCGGCTGTCCGCCCTACGACGACCAGATCCAGAACGGCGTCCGCTTCCTCGAAGGCCAGGGCCTGCGCGTCCGCGTCGGGGAGTCGGTGAAGAAATCGCGCGGGTACATCGGGCGCGACCGTGCGTTGCGCGCGAACGACCTGAACCGGCAGTTCGCGGACCCGAAGGTGAAGGGGATTTTCTGCCTGGTCGGCGGTTTTTCCGCGTTCGAGATCCTGGAACTGCTGGACTTCGCGAAGATGGCGAAGAATCCGAAGGTCTTCATGGGATTCAGCGACAACACGTCGCTCCTGAACGCGGTGCACCGCAAGACGGGGCTGGTGACGTTCATGGGAGAGAACGTGCTGTGGGGGCTTTCCGAGGGGCGCGAGAAGTCGCGCGAGTACTTCGCTCGGGCGCTGATGGATCCCCGACCGGCAGGGAAGCCCCCGGGCGAGACGGTGGTCTGGCGCGATGCCCCGGTCCGGCGCGGCCTGACGGTCGCGGGAAACCTCTGGAGCACGGTGTGGCTCAAGGGCACGGGTTACGAGCCGGCGTGGCGCGGCCGGGTGTACTTCTGGGAGGACGTCGGCGAGAACGTGGACGACGTGAACAGCGCGCTCTGGCACCTGCGCCTCGGCGGGCAGTTCCGCGCGCTGAAGGGCATGGTCGTGGGGCATCTCGAGGGGATCGAAGAGCAGAAGTTCGGGGTGACGGTGAAGCAGGTGACGCTGAAGGCGTCGGAGTCGGAGAAGTGGCCGGTGGTGAAGACGGAGGCGTTCGGGCATCACGTGTCGAGCTGGGTGATCCCGATCGGCGTGAGGTGCCGGGTCGGGGGCGGGGAAGTGGAAATCGAGGAGTCGGGCGTGCAGTCGTAGCGGGTGAAGGTGTAAGTGAGAATGTACAAGTTTACGAAAATCATAAAACTTTAAGAGTTTTAAGTAGCCCCTGCTTTCCCTAAGTTCGCCACGCTCCGGCGCTTCCGGCCCGCACTCCGTTTTGCCCCGGCAGGGCACGTCGCTTGCGACCCGTTTCCCTGAACCCGCCGCGGACGGAAACGCACATGTCCCGGCCCCAACCCGACCGTCGCTTCGCCTGGTGCCTCGCCGTCCTCGTCCTTCTCTCCGCGGCCTTGCTCTTCGCCGCGCGGAACCGCCGCGATATGGCTCGCGCGACTGGTTTCGCCGCCGACGTCGAGTTCGCCGCGACGAAGGGTGGGCCCGGCCTGGAGCCGTGGGTGGTCCAGGACATCCGGGAAGCCGCCGCCGTGCGCGGCGTCTCGCTCGAGTTCGTGGACGTCGCCATCCGGGATGGCCGTGTCTGCGTCCGCGCCGAATACAGGACCGATGCGTGGCTGGGCCCCTGGCACCGCACCCGAAAGCATGAAAAACGAACCTCAGCCCCCTGCGTCGCCGGAAAATAAGCCCCGCCCCCGGCGGGTGCCTCCGCCCGCCCTGCCCCCGGCGCTTCCGCCCCTCGCGCCTTCGGCGGATGCGCCTTCGCGTCCGGCCGCATCCCCGCGTCCGTCCTGCGGCGACGCCATCCCGATCCTGATCCCGTTGACGCCCGGCCGGCCCGGAGTCTGGGTTCCCACCCCTTACACGCGCCCGTCGCCCCCGGCCCTCAAGCCCGCCAACGATCCCAACGCCGAGACGCGCGTTCTGGGACAGCTTTCCCCCGCGCCGGCAGCTCCCCCGGAGCGCCCCCGCGCGGAACTCACGATCACGCTCCGCGCCGAGCCCTCCACTCCCGTCGCCCCCGCCTCCATGACCGATACCCGGATTCTCCGTCACTCCGGCCTTCCCTCCACACCGGCCCCCGGCACCTCCCGTCCGACCCAGGACACCCCAACCCGGCTCATCCCCAAACTCAGCGTCGATGAGCGGCGCAAGCGCCTGCTGGAGGCGATGCTGGAAGTCGAAGCGAAGCTGGAGATGCTGGACGACCCTGTTCCGTTCTAGCCACGGGCGCGCCGATTCCGGCTCCAGCGGCATCGCAAAGGCCGTGATGCCAATAGTTTGCGTCACTCCGCACTTCCCTGAACCATCCGGCGCTCCCCCCGAATAGAATTCGGGTTGGAACCCAGAGCCCCCCGCGTCGTCTCTTCATGAGACCCTAGCCCGGAGATCCCATGAATCGCTTGTCCATCGCCGCCATCTTCTTCGGCCTCCTGCTGGCCGTTTCGTTCGTTTTCGCCTCGATCGAGTTCCGCCGCATGACCGGGTCGCTGACGGCCCTTGAAGATCGCCTTGCAAAGGCGGAATCCGGGTCCGCCGGCCGAACGGAGATTCCTCCCGTCGGGGATGCCCCAGCCCTCGGCAAGGGTTCCTCCGGATCGACCGCCGACCTCGCAGGCGAAATCGCCAAACTGCGCCAGGAAATCGCCGCCCTTCGCAACGGCGATCCGGTCGCCGGCGACACAGCCGGAACCAGTCACCATCCGGACGGAAGCGCCGCTTCGGCCGGCGGCCCCGCGCTCAACAAGGATGACCTGTCCAAGGCGGTCCACGAAGCGCTGGTGCAGAAGGAAAAAACGGACAAGGAAAAGCAGGCTCGTGCGTACAAGAAGCAGCTGGAAGCATCGGCGAAGAGCTGGGCGGAGAGCCTGGCGAAGAAGCTGGAGCTGACCGAGACGCAGAAGACGCAGCTGACGGCGATCTTCGCCGACCAGTGGGGCCGGATGAACACGATGTGGACGGACACCCAGGAGAACGAGAACGCTGAGCCGGTGGACTACAACAAGCTGCAGACGGAAACGAACGAGAAGGTGAAGCTGGTGCTGACGCCGGAACAGGGCGTGAAGTACGATGAGATGATGAAGAAGGGGAACGGATGGGGCGTCGGGACGGAAGAATCGTCGAATGATGATGGAACGGCGAAGTAGAAACCTCGGAAGCTGCGGGAGCGAAACGAAGTGACCAGGACTGAAATCGGGGCGACCGTGCTGGCCGTTTTCGCCGCAGCCGTGTCGTTTTTTGCGGCCGTGGAGGCGCGGCGTGCCTCCTCCGGACTCAACGCGCTGTCCGAGCGCCTTGCGAAGGTGGAGACGACCGCGCCCGCGGCGTCGCCCGCCGCGGTTGCCGGCCCCACGAATGCGGATCTGTCGCGCGAACTCTCGGCGCTTCGCTCCCAGGTAGCGGCGCTGCAGGCTCGTCCCGGACCGGCCTCCTCCGGTTCCACCTTGAATAATTCCGTCGATCCCGCGGTTGCGGCAGAGGCCGCGAAGAAGGAACTCGAGGCCGAAGAAGCCCGCCAGCAGGTGTGGCTGGAGGCCACGAGCACAAGAATCGTGGAAACGCTCGTAAGGCATCTGGGACTCACGGCTCAGCAGGAAACCCAGGTCAGGGAAGTCATTTCCGGCCAGATGGTGAGTTTCCGCGCGGCCCGGAGCTCCAAGTCGGGCGAGGATACGAAAAAGGCCGTCGAGGACCTGACCGCCGACACCAACGCGAAGGTCAAGGTGCTCCTCACACCCGAACAGCAGGCGAAGTTCGACGAGATCGCCAACAGGCCCGGCGGAGTCTTCGCCATCCCGGGGACCTACGGAGCCGTCCGGCTGAACGGCGGAACCACCGAGCTGGTCCCCGGCAAGTAGGTCCCTATCCCTCCGGGCTCAGGAACTTCTCCAGGCTGTCTTTCATCGCCTGCCGCGCCCGGAACAGAAGGCTCTTCACCGCCGGCACGCTCAGGTTCATCGCCTCGCCGATCTGCTCGTAGCTCTGGTCTTCCCACTTGTTGAGCACGACGGCCATGCGCTGGTTTTCCGGAAGCGCGTCGAGGGCCTGGCGGACGGCGAGGGCGAGTTCGCGGCGGGAGGTCTCGAGCACCGTGGGATCGTCCTGCCCGGGGTCGAGCATCGGATTGTCGTCGAGGGAGAGGCTCGGGCGATGCTTGCGGTTGCGGATCTCGTTCAGGCAGATGTTGGTGACGATGCGGAACAGCCACGTGGAGAACTTGGCGACGGGCTCCCAGGTTTTCCGGGCCTTGAAGATCTTGATGAAGACTTCCTGGGCCAGGTCTTCCGCGCCCGCGCCGTCGCCGGTGTAGCGGAAGATGGTGTTGACGATGCGCTGCTGGTAGCGCTGGACGAGGAGCGAGTAGGCCTCCATGTCGTCGTCCCGCACCCGGAGCATGAGGAGCGTGTCCGGGTCAGGCTCGGGGGCAGGAGAAGGGCCCTTCTGAGGAGGAGGCGGTTTCACGCGGGGGAGAGGATACCTCCGAGGCCGAGGAAAAATCCTGCGGGGCAGGCTCCGTCGGCCCCAACCCCCTCTTCACACTTCATCCCTTCAGTACCCGCTTGTCTCCCTGTCTCACCGTGACCCCGATTGCGTCGAGATGTTCCAGCAGGGGAATCACGTACTTCCGGCTCGTCTTCATCGCGTCGCGGAATTCGCTCGGCCCGACCTCGCCCTTCTCGGTGCAGAGTTTGCGCGCCGTCTCGGCCGCCTCCGCGATCGCGTCGCGATGCAGCAGAATGTCGTCCTTGAGCTTCACGATCTCGCCCGTCTGCATCATGAGCTTGAGGAGCTTGTCCACCTGCTGGGGCGTCTTGCCGAGTTTCCCCGCCATCTCGTCCACGCGCGGCGTCGCGTACTTGTCGGCCAGCAGCAGTTTTCTCGCCGCCTCGATCAGCTTCTCCTGCTCCGCCGTCAGCGCCACCGCGTGCGCCGCCTTGCGCCACAGCCCGCGTTCCTCCGTCGCCCGCCCCGAGTTGCGCGCCAGCGCCAGCGCCGCTTCGAACGCCTCCGGCTCCAGCCCCGTCGCGGTCCTCAGCGGAATCTTCTCCATGCCCACCGACACCGGGTTCGCCTTGTGGAACTGCTCGAGCGATTTCCCGATCCCGTCCGCCGCCGCCGCCAGCCCGTCGCGATGCATCACACGTTTCGTCTCCGGCATCTCAACCGCCACGCCCTTCTGCTTCAGACCTCCGACAAGGTCGTAGGCCTGGGCGAGGGGCAGAAGTGCCTGTTTCGCGAGGGAGTCGAGCGAGACCGGGGCAGTCCCGGCGCGCCGCAGCAGGTGCTCCAGCGTTTTGCGCACGTCGCCCAGGGCCCCCTCGGCGCCCTTCAGGTCCTCGACGAGCTTCGCGCGGTTCATCTTCGGGCGGCCGAGCGTCGACGACAGGATGCGGCCGCCGCCGAGGACGACGGTGGGGGACTGGAGGCGCAGGACGAACAGGTCGTTGGCGGCGACGACAACCGGCTCGGCGAGGCGGACCTGGATGAGCGAGTCCGAGCCGGCGAGGAGATCCTGCCCCTCGATCAGGTTGAGCGTGCCGAGCCCCTCGACGGTCCCCGTGTGCAGGCGCACCGCAGCCCCGTTCCGGAGCTTGCCGACGTCTTCGTTCAGGAAGCGGAAGCGGGCATTGACGTGATCAGCGGCATGGAGGTAGCCGGGCGTGGCCATGACCATGCCGCGGACGACTTCCGCGTGGTCGATGTCGGAGAGGTTCACCGCGGAGGAGTGCCCTGCGCGAACTTCGGTGACGTCGCCCTTGTACGCCTGCAGGCCCCGGATGCGCGACGACTTCCCGAGGGGAAGCACCTCGACCGTGTCGCCGAGCTTCGCCTTTCCCGACACAGGCACACCGGTCGCAATCGTCCCGAAGCCCTTCGCGCTGAACACGCGCTGGATCGGCATCCGGAAGATCCCCTCGGTCGGGCGCGGAGGCGTGGCGGTCGCCATTTTGTTGATGCCGTCGATGAGCGCAGGGTAGCCGTCGCCGGTGTGGGAGCTGACGCGGAAGATCGGCGCGTTCTCCAGGAACGTCCCGCGCACCATCTGCCGGATCTCGTCCTCGACGAGCTCGACCATGTCCGGCTCCGCGATGTCGATCTTCGTCAGCGCGATCATCCCGCGCTTCGCGTCCAGGATTCTCAGGATGTTCAGGTGCTCGCGCGTCTGCGGCATGATCCCGTCGTCCGCCGCGATGACGAGGATCACGCCGTCGAGAGACGTCGCCCCCGCGACCATGTTCTTCACGAACTTCTCGTGCCCCGGGACATCGATGATCCCGATCCGGCGGCCGTCCTTGAGCGTGAAGGGCGCGAAGCCCAGGTCGATCGTGAGCCCGCGCTCCTTCTCCTCCGGCAGCCGGTCCGGGTCGATCCCCGTGAGCTTGCGCACGAGCGTGGACTTGCCGTGATCGATGTGCCCCGCGGTGCCTATGACGATGTTGAAGATGTCCTGCATCGGGGGGAGAGCGTAAGCGGCGCCAAGGTTCAGGGCAAGGCGGGGGCGAGGTCCTACTTCTTCGCGTTCTTCAGCCCGGCCTCAATCGCTTCCTTCACGCGGGCATCCGGTTCCTTCTCCAGGAGCTCCTCGAGCCGGGCGATGGCCCGGTCCTTCCCCTCCCGGAACGGTTCCGAAGCGGACCCCGAGTAGAGGGTGCCGAGGCCGGTGGCCGCGAAATTGCGGACGATCGGTGCCGGGTCCGCGAGGAAATCGAGAAGCAGTTCGGCTTCCGGGCCTCGGCCGGTTCCGCCCGCGCGGCTCCCGGCAATCGCCGCCACCGCGGCGCGGGTCCGCGGCTCCGCGCTCGAACGGAATTCCAGGAAGCGCTCCTGTGCCGCGGGCGTCCCGGCCTGGTGAAGGGCGTGGAGGAAATAGAGCCGGATCTGCGGGTCCCGCGGTTCCCTGGCGGTCACGAGGGCGGCCTGCGCCTCGGGATCCTTGCGCCAGGCGCGGAAGACGGTCGCGTGGAGCGCGAGGGTTTCGGACTTCGAGGCCGACAACGCGGCGAGCGACGCCTTCCACCGCGCAAGCCGCTTCTCCTCAGCCTCGATCCCCATCAGCGCCGTCCAGTGGAACCCGCTCGCCTCGAAGAGCCCCTCGAGCATGCCGAGCTGGAGGGACTCTTCCTTGCCCTCGAGGATCCCGAGGATCGCGTCCTGCGCGGCGCCGGTCAGGCCCCAGGCCAGTCCGCGCGCGGCCCAGCGGCGCACGGTTTCGGGTGTTTCCGGGTTGCAGGCCAGGGTCGAGAAGACGCCGTCGACGTCCGGCTGGGGAGTCTCGGTTGTCCCGAGGTATTTCCCGAGGCCCATCAGGGC
>CAVPNQ010000085.1:0-36024 GCA_963706735.1 uncultured Planctomycetia bacterium | reverse complement strand
GAAGCCGCCGGAGCAGCCAGCGAACAGCGGCAGGGCGAGCAGACCGGCGAGACTGAGCTTCTTCATTTCCCCTCCTTATGAACCTGAAAAATGGGATACGTCCCGGAACCGTTATCTTGGGTTGTGATAGCTAAAGGCCTGAGGGAAGTCAACGAATTTGGCTCCCCCGGAAGGCCCTTCCAAAGCATGATTGCGTAAGGCTTTGCGTGCGGCCGGACCTAGCCCTTCTTCACCACGATCGCGGCGTTCTTGCTGCCGAAGCCAAGCGTGGAAACCATGATTGTCTTGGCGCTGCAATCCCGCGCCTTGAGCGGCGTGTAGTCCAGGTCGCAGTCCGGATCGGGATTCTCGAGGTTGATCGTGGGGGGAAGCGCCCCTGCCTGCATGGAGAGGATGGCGCCGACGGCCGCGGCGGAGCCGCACGCACCCTGCGGATGGCCGATCATGGACTTGACGGCGGTCATGGGGACTTTCTTCGCGCGGTCGCCGAGGAACATCTTGATCGCGCGCGTCTCGATGCGGTCGTTGAGCTGGGTGCCGGTGCCGTGCAGCCACACGGCGTCGATGTCGTCGGGCTTGACCCCGGCGTCCTCGCAGGCGAGCTGCATCGAGCGCGCGGGTTCCAGGCCGTCCTCCGCCATGCGGACCCGGTGGTGCGCGTCGCACGTTCCGCCGTGGCCGCCCATCTCCGCGACCGCCTTCTTGCCGTCGCGCTCCATGATCATCATCCACGCGCCCTCGGACAGCACGAACCCGTCCCGGTGCCCGTCGAACGGCCGCGACGCCCGCGCCGGCTCCGCCTGGTACTTCGACGCGAGAATCCCCATCAGGCACAGCCCTTCCATCATCCCCCGCGTCACCGTGCAGTCCGCGCCGCCCACCAGCACGCGGTCCGCGCGGTTGTCGCGCAGGAGCATCATCGCGTAGCCCATGGCGTCCGACGACGAAGTACACCCGGTCGTGATCACGTGGCTCGGCCCGCGAAGCCCGAACACCATCGAGACCTCGCTCGCCATGTTCCCCATCGTGCCGCTGGGCACGACGTACACCGACGCCTTCTTGATCGTCCCCTTGTACCAGAGGTCGTACTGCCTCTCGACGAACTCCATCGCCCCGCCGCCCGACCCGATCACCACCGCGAACCGCCGCCGCTCCTCGAGCGACAGCTTCGTGTGGTCGATCCCGGCCTCGGCGAAGGCCTCCATGGAAGCGGCGACCGACATCGGCACCACGCGCCCGACGTGCTTGAGCGTGTGCTCGTCCATGTACTTCGTGGGCTCGAAATCCTTCGAGAACCCGGCGATGCGGACGCTGAGGCCGGTGGTATCGAAGTGCGAAATCGGCCGGATGCCGCTTTCCCCCGAGAGAAGAGCGTCGAGGTAGCGCTTGTTGCCGACTCCCTGGGGCGCAACAGTCCCCACTCCTGCGATGGTGATGCGCGGGTGCATTGGGGGCACTATAGCGAGCTTCTCCGGGAAGGCGAGGGATGTTGTATGGGGTGCCCGGGGATGCCCCCTGGGAGGCGCCGGGCCGTCGCCTTCAAGTATCCTGAAAACCGCCGTTCTTCTCCGGCAATCCGGGGTTCCCCGGATTCCGCGTGAGGCCGCGTTCCGATAGAGTGCGCCGATGATCGAGGACATCCGGCGGCAACTTGAGTCGTGGATCGGCGAAACCGAATTCGCGGCGGTCCGCAGATCGGACCCCGCCGCGCTGGCCGCGCGCTTCCCGCTCGCGCTGTCCGCCCACAGCGAGCAGGCGGCGGAGGACGCGGTGATCGCCGCCGAAGCGAAGGGCGACCCGGCGCTGCTGCGCCGCCACCGCGCGCTCCGGGCCGGGATCGCTTGGGCGCGCCTTTGCGAGCACGGGCGCGAAGCGGCAGCGATCGCGGCGGAGCGCCTTCACGACAGCCACGCGGTCCTGCCCGACGGCACGGCCGCAGGCTGGTCCACACTCCGCGAAATGCGCGACCGCGCGCCGGCCCGCAGCGCCCGCGCCGCCGGCGAACGAGCCATGGCCGCCGCCGCCGAGTCCGCCGCGGCCGCCCGCCAGGAGGCCCTGCGCCAGCGGCGCGAGGAAGCGCAGCGCCGCGGCGCGAAGGACGAGCGCGGCGTCTTCGAGCGCCTCGACGGGGTCGATCTCGCGAAGCTCGCCGCCGACGCGCAGGCGTTTCTCGACTCCACGCGCGACGTCTATCGCGACAATCTCGCCTGGCTCCTCAAGCGCCACGACGCTTCGATCGACACCGCCGAATCGCACGACCTCGACTGGGCGCGCTTCGAAATGCGCAAGGCCGTCCCGGCGCCGCGCGAGTCGATGGCGCAGGCGCTGGAGGGGGCGCTGAAGTGGCTGGGGCTGGATCCCTCGGCGCGCGGGAAACTCCATCGCGGACGGGCCGCCGGGCCGCCGAGCGTCGTGGCGCGGCGCCGCGTACCGGGAGAAGTCTACTTTCTGCTTCACCTGGACGACGGCCTCCCTGCCTGGTCGGCGGCGTTCGGGGAGTGGGGCCGCGCGCTGGCCGCAGCCTGGACGCCGGCCACGCTGCGCATGGAAGAGCGCGTCCTCGGCGACGCCGCGGTACCGCTCTCGTGGGGCGCGCTCTTTTCGCTCGCCCCCCTCGAGCGCGACTGGATCTCGCGCCTGCAGGATTCCGGAAAATCCAGGGACGCCGCGCGCGAACTCCAGACCCTGCATCTCGCCGACACCCGCCGCCTCGCGGGGCTCCTCGAAGCGGAAATCGAGCTCGCGGCGGGCGCGGCCCCCCGTGAGGCCGCCGAACGCCTCACCGCCTCCACGCTGGCGCGCTTTCCTCACGCGCTCCTCCACGAAGAATCTTCGGCGTGGTTCCTCACCGCGCACCGCTTCCGCGCCGCCGCCGCCGCCGCTTCGCTCGCCTCCCTCCTCCAGTCCCGCTTCGAATCCTGGTACCTCAACGCCGGGACCGGCAATTTCCTGCTTGCCGCCTTCGCGCTCGGGAGACAATCTTCCCTCCCCGGGCTGCTCGAGACGCTCGGAGCGCCGCCGGACGCGTTCGGCGAACTGGCGCGGCGCTTCCAGGAAAAACTGGCCTGAAGAGAGAGAGCCCATGGCGATCCTGAAGGTAGCGATGCTGGGGAACCCGGTATTGCGGAAGAAGGCGGCGGCGGTGAAGGACGTGCTGGCGCCGGAAGCGCAGCGGCTGCTGGACGACATGGTGGACACGATGAAGGAGTACCAGGGGGTCGGGCTGGCGGGGCCGCAGGTGCACGCGAGCCAGCGGGTGTGCATCATCGAATCGGTCAAGGGGGCGCCGTGGCCGGCGGCGATGCCGCTCGTCAACCCCGTGATCGAGCCGCTCTCGCAGCAGAAGGCGGAGGACTGGGAGGGGTGCCTGTCGATCGGCGACCTGCGCGGGCAGGTGCCGAGGTTCCGGCACATCGGGGTGAAGGCGCTGGACCGGAAGGGGAAGGCGATCGAGTTCGAGGCGACAGAGTTTCTCGCGCGGGTGATCCAGCACGAGGTCGATCACCTGGACGGCGTGCTGTACTTCGACCGGATGAAGGACCTCGTGACGCTGACGCACATGAACGAGTGGCAGAGGTACTGGTTGAAGAAGGGGTAGAGCGGGAAGCGGGAAGCGGGAAGAGGGAAAGTGGCAGCTGGAAACTGGCGGCAAACCGTCAGGTGTCCTTCAGCGAACCCCCGCCCCCAGGTGCTGCTTCAACACCCTCACGTGCGTGCGGATCAGCTCCGCGTCGTCGGCTTCCGGTCTCCCGGCCAGGTAGGTCTCGAGGTCCGAGAGCGCACGCACGAACGCGCCGCCGTGCAAGGACAGGACGCCGCGGTCGCGGACTTCCTCGAGGTCGTCGGGGGCCAGCGCGGACAGCTTCTCTGCCGCGCGCAGGCAGCGCGGGACGTCCTCGCGGTGCAGGTAGATCTCCTTGAGGTTGCGCAGCATGCGCTGAAGGGTCTGCTTGCGCGTGACCGTCTCGAGGAACGCGGGGGACCACTTCCCTTTTCCGTCCGACTGCTCGCGGAACAGGTCCTCACAGCCCTTGGCGTCCAGGATGCGTCCGCCGCCGAAGGCGTCGATGAAGAAGTCCGGGTCGCCGGGGATGCCGGCGAGGAAGCGGCCCGGGAAGCCGACGCCGGCGAGGGGAACGCCGGTGCGGCGGGCGACCTCGAGGAGGATGAGGGTGAGCGAGATCGGGATGCCGGCCTTGCGTTCGAGGACGTGGTTCACGAAGGAATTGCGCGGGTCGTAGTAGGTCTTGTCGTTGCCGTGGAAGCCCTCCTGCTGGAAGAGGAACTCGGCGAGGGCGGAGGCGCGCTGTCGTGTCGTGGCGGCTTCGAGCCGCGGAGCGCGCGCGGCGAGGTCGGCGAAACGGGCGGCGACATCGGACAGACGGAGCGCGGTGTCGTCCTCCTGCGCGATCATGACGGAGGCGAGGACGAGATCGACCTGGTCATCGGGGAGCCGGCCGAGGGCGGAGAAAGACGCCTGGATGAGGATCCGGTTGTTCACGGGCGGAATGATAACGACATCCGCCCCCGTCCGCTTCTACTGACGCGGGCCTAGTTTCGCGAGAAGCGCTTCCCAGCTGACGCCCTGGAGCGAATCGAGGACGAGGTCGGCCGGGAGACGGTCGCGGGAGACGCTGTGGGTGACGGCGACGACGCGCATGCCGGCGGCTTTTGCGGAGACGATGCCGCCGGGCGAGTCCTCGATGGCGATGCAGCCGGCGGGATCGACGCCGAGGCGGCGGGCGGCCTCGGCGAAAGGTTCGGGGTCGGGCTTGCCTTTACGGACGTCGTCGATGGAGACGATGGTGCGGAAGACGGAGGCCAGGCCGCGGAGGTCGAGGTGGCGGCGGATTTCTGCGCCGCGAGCGCCGCTGGCGATGCCGACGGGGACGGTGCGGGCGGCGTCGCGGGCGAGGGATTCCGAGCCGGCGTAGTAGGTGAAGCGGGAAGCGGGGAGGGCGGCGTAGGAGGCGGCTTTCTGGTCGCAGAGGGTGCGGACCTGGGCATCGGACAGGGGGCGACCGGCGTCGGCGAAGACGTTTCGGATGACGCCGGAGTCGTCGTAGACGAAATAGCGCGCGAAGTAGTCCTCGGTGGTGAGGGGGAGGCCGTGCTGGCTGAGGAGGGACTGGAAGAGTTCGCAATGGACGTGTTCGTCGTCCACGAGGACGCCGTTGAAGTCGAAGATGAGGGCGGAGGGGGGCATGGGGGAGGGATTATGGGGGTCCAAGGGGGGGCTGAAAAGGGTCTAACGGCGACGAAATTCGAAAAAAATTCCGGGGGTGAGGTGGACAAGTTGTGGAGAAGTTGGGGAGCCAAAGCAGCAACTCCAAGCGGGGCAAGGATTTGCCTAACAATGTTAGGCACTACCAAATATAGTATCAATTTGAGATTGACACACAAAGGCTTGGGGATTAACCTTTTGTGTTAAGAGGGCGGCTTGCGCCGTCGGAACTGGGGTAGTCGAGGCACGCTCCACAACCTGTTGTGGAGCTTCAGGGGGGGTAGTCCTAGCGGTCGTGCTGCAGGGGTCTTTCACTTCGTCCGGCCCTCGCCGGGCTGGCGGCCTCCTCAGCTTCACCATGCGATTGCCACTTCGGTAGCCTTTCGCCCCGTTTACATTTCGTCCTTTATAAAACAGAAAGCTCGGAGGTCCAGAAGATGCCCCAAGTCAGCCAGGCCGCAACCCAAGCGCCGGCCTCGACCCAGCCCCAGCCGAAACGTTATGGCGGTCTCCACATCGAACGCTTCTTCTCAAAACCCGACGTGCACCCCTTCGACGAAATCGAATGGGACACCAGGGCTGCCCAGATCACCAACGACAAGGGCGAGGTGATTTTCGAGCAGAAGAACGTCGAGGTTCCGAAGTCCTGGTCGGCGCTCGCGACGAGCGTCGTCGTTTCGAAGTACTTCCGCGGCGCGGTGGACGGCCCGGACCGGGAGCATTCGGTCCGGCAGCTGGTCGAGCGCGTGGCGCGGACGATCACGAACTGGGGCGAGCGCGACGGCTATTTCGCGGGCCCCGAGGATGCCCTCGCGTTCTACGCGGAGCTCACGCACCTCCTGGTGAACCAGAAGGCGGCGTTCAACAGCCCGGTCTGGTTCAACGTGGGCATCGAGAAGCACCCCCAGTGCTCCGCCTGCTTCATCAACCAGATCGAGGACTCGATGGACTCGATCCTGACGCTCGCGCGCACGGAGGGGATGCTGTTCAAGTACGGCTCCGGCACCGGCACGAACCTCTCTCCGCTTCGGAGCGCCAAGGAGCGCCTCTCGTCGGGTGGAAAGCCTTCCGGCCCGGTGTCGTTCATGCGCGGGTTTGACGCGTTCGCGAACGTCATCAAGTCCGGCGGCAAGACGCGCCGCGCGGCCAAGATGGTCATCCTGGACGCGGACCATCCCGACATCCTCGAGTTCATCCACTGCAAGGGCTCGGAGGAGCGCAAGGCGCACGCGCTGATCGACGCCGGCTACGACGGCGGCGTGAACGGCGAGGCGTACAGCTCCGTGTTCTTCCAGAACTCGAATAATTCCGTGCGGGTGCCCGACGAGTTCATGCGCGCCGTGCTCGACGACAAGGAGTGGGCGACCAAGGCCCGCACGGACGGCCGCGTCATCTCCAAGTACCGCGCACGCGACGTCTTCCGCGCCATCGCCGAGGAAACCTGGTTCTGCGGCGACCCCGGCATGCAGTTCGACACCACCATCAACGACTGGCACACCTGCTCCAACACCGACAAGATCCACGCGTCGAACCCTTGCTCGGAGTACATGTTCCTCGACAACACGGCGTGCAACCTGTCGAGCCTGAATCTGATGAAGTACCGCGCGCCGGACGGCGAACTCGACCTCAAGGCGCTGTCGCATGCCTGCTCGATCATGACACTCGCCAAGGAAATCATCGTCGGCGGCTCCAAGTACCCGACCGACCGGATCGCCACCATGTCCCACAAGTTCCGCACCCTCGGGCTCGGCTTCGCCAACCTCGGCGCCCTTCTCATGGCCCGCGGCCTCGCCTACGACAGCGCGGAAGGACGCGATTACGCCGCCGGCATCACCGCCCTCATGTGCGGCACGGCCTACAAGATGTCCGCGGTGATCGCGGAGAAGCTGGGGCCGTTCGAGGAGTACATGAAGAACCGCCAGCCGATGCTTCGCGTGATCGAGAAGCACCGCGCCGCGATCGCCAACATCGACCCCAAGTACGTCCCGAGCGCGCTGCTCGAGGCCGCCCGCCGCGCCTGGAACCAGGCGCTCGAGCTCGGCCGCGAACACGGCTACCGCAACGCCCAGGTCACCGTCATCGCCCCCACCGGGACGATCGGCTTCATGATGGACTGCGACACCACCGGCGTCGAACCTGACCTCGCCCTGGTGAAATACAAGAAGCTCGTCGGCGGCGGCATGCTCAAGATCGTCAACCAGACCGTCCCCGAGGCCCTCGAACGCCTGGGTTACTCGCGCGCCCAGATCGCCGAGATCGTCAAGTACATCGACGAGAAGGAGACGATCGAGGGAGCCCCGGAACTCCGCCCCGAACACCTCCCCGTCTTCGATTGCGCCTTCAAGGCCGCCAACGGAAGCCGCTTCATCCACTACATGGGCCACGTCCGCATGATGTCCGCCGTCCAGCCCTTCGTGAGCGGCGCCATCTCCAAGACCGTCAACCTCCCCGAAAACGCGACCGTGGACGAGATCCAGACCGCCTACATGGAGTCCTGGAAGCTCGGCATCAAGGCCGTCGCCATCTACCGGGAGAATTCGAAGCGCATCCAGCCGCTCGGGACCTCGAAGTCGGAGCAGGCGGAGCGGAAAGGCGCGGCCGCGGAGCCGGCGAAGCCGCTTCGCCGCCGCCTGCAGGACGAGCGGCAGGCGATCACGCACAAGTTCTCGATCGCCGGCCACGACGGGTACGTCACGGTCGGCCTGTTCGAGGACGGCGACCCGGGCGAGATCTTTGTGACGATGGCCAAGGAAGGCTCGACCATCTCCGGCCTGATGGACAGCTTCGCGACGGCGATCAGCATCTCGCTCCAGTACGGCGTGCCGCTCGAAGTCCTCGTCACAAAGTTCAGCCACAGCCGGTACGAGCCCCAGGGGATCACGAGCAACCCGAACATCCGGTTTGCGAAGTCGATCACGGACTACATCTTCCGGTGGCTGGCCCAGAAGTTCCTGAAGCCGGAGATCCAGGCCACGCTGGGGAAGGACACGGACACGGCGGTGATCGAGAAGGTTGCGGCGGCCGCGGCGGTGAAGGCGGCGGCCCCGAAGGCGACGGCCCCTGCGGCCGCGCCGCTGACGGCGATCCAGAAGCGGGAACGGCAGGTGTTCATCAACCAGGCGGACGCTCCGCCGTGCCCGGAGTGCGGCACGATCATGACGCGGTACGCAGCCTGCTACCGCTGCGACAACTGCGGCGGGACGTCGGGCTGCAGCTAGAGACGGCGACGGTTCAAGGTCGAAAGTCGAAGGGGCCGGCGGGAAACCGCCGGCCCATTGTTTTTTCAGCGGAGGGCCAACAAAAAACGCCCCCTCGCGGGGGCGCTTCGTCGGTCCGGCTCACGGCCGGAAGGCTAGACCCCTCAGGACCCGTTGAAGCCGACCGTGACCTTCCCGGCCTCGTCGACGATCACCGGCACGCGACGCGCGCCGTTGGAGTGCTTGAGCATCTCTTCCAGCCTCGCCGCGTCCTTCTTCACGTCGAAGTACGCGACCTTCCCCTTGCGGCCGAATTCCTCGCGGGCGGCCCCGGTGTACGGACATCCCTCTTTTCCGTAGATCGTGACGGGCATGGCGGTCGCCTCCTTATTGGTTTCGACGATAATCCTATCACAGGGTCATCGGCCTGTCCGCACCGCCCCTTCATCTCCTCTTCGCCCTCCGCGCTGCTCCCCCTACACTCGGGTCCATGCCCGCCCCCGATCTCGTTCACCCGGACACCCGCCGTACCGCCGACCGCGTTCCGCCCGGGCAGAAGCTCGTCAGCGGCTGGCCCGTCCTCACCGCCGGTGCAACCCCTTTCATCACGAAGAAACAGTTCCGCTTCTCCGTCGGCGGCCTCGTCGAACAGCCGCTCGAGTACACGTGGGAGCAGTTTCTCGCGCTTCCGGCCGTAACCCTGAAGTGCGACCTGCACTGCGTGACGACGTGGTCGCGGCTGGACATGACGTTCCGGGGCGTGCTGCACACGGAGATCATGAAGCGGTGCCGGCCGAAGCCGGCGGCGAAGTTCGTGCTGATCCTGGGGGAGCCCGGGTATTCGACGAACGTCCCACTGGCGGATTTTGCGAGGCCGGACACGATGTTCGCGTACGAATATGAGGGCGGGGCGATGCCGGTGCCGCACGGGGGGCCGGTGAGGGACCTGATCCCGCACCTGTACCTGTGGAAGAGTTCGAAGTGGGCGACGGGGGTGGAGTTCCTGGCGGAGGACAAGGCGGGGTTCTGGGAGGAGCGCGGGTATCACATGCGCGGGGACCCGTGGAAGGAGGAGCGGTACCGGGACGATCCAGTGTTCCGGAACCGGTTCTGAAGCGATGAAGCGCACCGTCCTGGTCCCCGCGCTGCTGTTCGCGCTCCTGATCGCCGCCGGCGACGCGGCGGTGCTCTGGTATTTCGAGGAGTTGGGGGAAGCGAGGCGCTCCACGGAGGCCGAGCATGTGCGCGGGCAGATGACGTCGGCGATCCTCCGGCACGTGGAGGTCGTGCGGCAGCTGGGCAACGGCAGGAAGTCCGGCGCGGAGTGGGAGCGCGAGCGGGCGGAATCAGTCGCCCAGCTGTTCCCGGCGCTGGCAGGAGTCGCGCGCTTCGGGGCGGACGGAAAGCGGGAATTCGCGGCGGACTTCCGTGGATTCGACTCGGGAGCGACGAGCCTGGCGATCACCTCGGCGGCGGCACGCGCGGCGATGGCCGGAGCCCCGGCCGTGGACGACCCCTTCCCCGCTTCCAACCACGAAACCGTCGTGGCGATCTGGGCGCCGGCCGAGGGAGGCGCGATCGCCGGGATCTTCCGGCTCGACCGCCTTGTCGGCGACGCCGTGAACGCGTCCGCCGGCGAGGACGCGGCGTTTGTGCTCACCGATTCGCGCGGGCGGATGCCCCTGTCGCGCGGGGCCGCAGACGAGGCGACCCTGCGCGTCGATATCTCCCTTCCCGGCCTTGCCTGGACCCTGAACGTCCACGAGCACTCCCAGGGCGAATCCCGGACCCGCGCGCTCATCTGGTCGATCGTGGCGCTCTCCGGCGCGCTCTGGGCCGGATTCGTCGGCGCCCGCCGCCGCGGCGTCGTGGACCGAGAGCGCCTCGAGGAACGCGCCGCGGAAATCGACAAGATGGCGAAGGAAGTCGAAGTGCTGGCCGGCGTGGAGCGGCGCGAACGCGGGAAGCTCTTCACCATCCTCGACAGCCTCGACGAAAGCGTCGTGCTTGCGGGTCCGCAGGGCGAAACGCTGATGGTGAACGCCGCGGGCGAAGGGCTGCTCGGCCCGGAGCCGAAGCTGGTCAAGTCGGACGGGGCCGACCTGGATTCTGCGGGGCTTCCCGTGTCGCAGGCGATCGCGAAGAAGACGAAGGTTTCGTCGGAGGACTTCTTTGCGATGCGCGACGGCCAGGTCATACCCCTGTCGATCACGGCCGCGCCGCTTTACGACCAGGAGAAGCGCGTGATCGGCGCGGTCGCGGTCCATCGCGACCTGACGAAGCAGAGGGAATGGGAGGAGACGGTCCGTGCGCGCGACTTCGCGCTGACCGTGAAGAACAAGCTCGCCGCGGAGATGGCGGATGCGAAGGACGACGACGAAGTGCTGCGGCGGCTGAACTACCACCTCGAGGCGGTGCTGCAGCCGCTGAGCACGAACATCTTCCTCAGGCGGGCGGGAAGCGAGCGGCTGCGGGCGGAGAGGACGACGGGGCTGAAGCCGGAGCCGGGTTTCGAGGCGCCGGTGATCGGCAACCCGGGGATCTGCCCGGTGCTGGAGACGGGAGAGCCGATGGACCCGCGGAACTGCGACGAGCGGGTGCAGCCGTGCCTGGGGCGGATCTCCCCGGGAGGATTTCTCTGCGCGCCCATCTCCGTGGGCGGCAAGGTCGAGGGGACGATCCACCTCGAGCTGCAGGACGTGAAACCTGACCCTGCGCGCGTCGAGCTCGCGCTCGAACTGGTCCGCCAGGCGTCGGCGGTGGTGCAGGCAAAGCGCTACTTCGCGCTCATCTCGCAGGCCGCGATCCGCGACCCGCTCACGGGCCTGTACAACCGGCGCCAGTTCGACACCACGGCGCGGGTCATGGTCGCCCAGGCCAAGCGCTTCCACCACCCGCTCGGCGTCCTCATGATCGACATAGACCACTTCAAGAAGTTCAACGACACGTACGGCCACGACGCGGGCGACGTCGTGCTGCGGGAGTTCGCGAAGGCGCTTCAGTCAACGGCGCGCCAGAGTGACGTGATGGTGCGATACGGGGGCGAGGAATTCGCGGTCATGCTGGCGGAGACGGGGCTGGGCCAGGCGCGGATCGCGGCGGAGCGGATCATGGAAGCGACGCGGAAGATCGTGCTGCCGATCAAGGGGCTGGAGCACGGGCAGGTCACGGTATCGATCGGCGTTTCGGCGTTCCCGGAGCACGGGGAGACGCCGGAGGCGCTGGTGAAAGCGGCGGACGTAGCGCTGTACGCGGCGAAGGCGGCGGGGCGGAACTGCGCGCGGGTGCAGGGAGATTCGAAGGTGCCGGGGATCGCGGGAGACCCGCAGAAGACGATCGTGCCATGACAGCGGTCCAGGCGTACTCGACGGGGGTCGTGGCGGTGATCGTGCTGGGGCTCGCGCTCCGGCGACGGCCGCGGGTGCACATCCCCCTGATGCTCTCGGCGTTCGCGCTGGACCTGGGGAGCGTGGTGTTCCTGCAGGTTCAGCGGCGGGCGGTGCAGAAGGCGGCCTCGACGCCGACGCCGCTGCTGATGGTGCACATCTCGTTCGCGTTCCTGTCGCTGGTGCTCTACGCGGCGATGGCGGTCACGGGGACGCGGCTGGCACGCACCGGCAACGGCCGCGCGGCGCACAGGATGCTGGCGCGGGTTTTTCTCGTCTGCCGCGCGGGAACCTGGATCACGAGCTTCTTCGTCGTCTGAGCGGGCGAGAGACAGTCGTCCTTCGGCGCGCGGTATCGGCCCGCCCGGCGCGCGAGAGAAGTTAAGACTGGAGTCGACGCTTCCGACGCGCGCCGGGCGGGCCGATGCCGCACGCCTGCGGACGACTGTCTCTCGCGCGCTCACGAACTTCCGACGGGAGCTCCTCCAGACCTGTCGATATCAGCGGAAACTGGTTCCGGTTGGCACTCCGGCCGGCAGGTCTACTCCTCCTCGGCCGGCTCCGGGTCCTCCTCGTCCTGCCCTTCCGAGATCATCAGCCTCAGCTTCTTCACGATCAGCGTCGCGTACCCGCCTCGCCCGAGGTCAAACTCGACCGTCGATTTCATCCGGCCGGGGAACTTCTCGTCCGGCGTGACCGCGCCGCACTTCATCTTCGCGGGAATCAGCAGCAGCGCCCGCTCCTCGCCCTTCATGTAGGGAAGGTTGTGCCCCGCCGGCTTGAAGGTCCCCTGGTCGATCTTCTCCGCGCGCAGGATTTCGTCGTAGGCGGCCTGGATCCCGCCGTCGTTGAACCTTGTGCGGTAGGCGAGAAGGGGCACGGTCATGCGGCGCCAGCTGGAGCCGAGGTCCGCGGGCACGAACCGGTGGAACCACAGGTAGCCGCCGAGGTAGCGGGCGGCGAGGAGGACGTCGGCGGGAAGAGAGTGCTTGAGGAAGCGGGAGACGGCCTCGTTCCAGAGCCAGGACTGGTAGGCGTGCATGTACATGGCGAGCATCGGCCGCTCGATGAGCTTGAGGGCGCCCGCGAAATCGCCGCGGCGCCGTGAGAGGTAGCCGAAGACGTGCGCCTCGGTTCGCGTCCCCGATTTCTCGAGGCAGGTTTCCCACTGCCCCCAGTGCCGCTTGAAGGATGCCAGCCGCTTCTGCCGCGACTCCGTGTCGAACTGCGACGGCTTCGCCACCGCCAGCTTCAGCGCTTCCTCCCATTGCCGCAGCAGCACTTTCTTCCCCACGAACCCTTCGCCGTGGCGCGAGGACCCGAAGCGCTGGGAATCGAAGTAGTTGGGGACGCCGTCGGCGGCGACCGCTTCCGCCGCGCCGGCGAGCCGGGGCGCCTCGGCGGGATTGAGGTCGCGCAGGACGATGCGGAACCGGTTGCCGTGGACCACGGGAGGGCCGGAGGCTTTCTTCAGGAACGTCAGCGAGAGCCCCTTCTCCTTTATCGACTTCTCGGGTCCGCCCTCGATCCACAGGTGCTGGCGCGTGACGGCGTGGCGGTCCTTGAGTCCGGCGTGGCGGACGAGCTTTCGCGGCAGGTCGAACGCGCGTGCGACGGCCGCGATCGCGTCCAGCGTCGTGAGGCCCGACTTCTCGAGGTGGTAGATCGACACGGCTCCGCCGGCGGACGGCAGGTCGGCCAGCTCCTCGACGACGAAGTCCTCCGGCTCGATCTTGATTTTCATGGGGCCGCCGTTATCTCAGGAATCCCGGCCGGGAGAAGGGAAACTTTCGGGCGGACGGGGGGCATTACCGTCCTTGCCTCGCTTCCCCGACCCCCGTATCCTCCGCCACCCATGCGTTTCCAGCGTTTCTTTGCAGCTGTCGTCCTCACTGCCGCGGCTGCCGCCAAGGCCGGGGCGCAGGACGCCCCCGTGGTGCAGCGCGTCGAGATCGAGGGGCTGAGGATCCACACCGCCGACGAAGTCCGGCTCAAGATGTCCACGCACGTGGGCCGGCCGTTCTCGCGCGAAACGCTGGACCAGGACATACGCCGGCTGTTCGAAACCGTGTGGTTCGCGGACGTGCGGCTGTCGGAACGCTCGATCCTGGCGGGACCCGGTGCGGCGGTCGTCATCCTGGAAGTCCTCGAGAACGACATCCTCCGCGAGATCCGCTACGCAGGAAACCGGCACTTCAACAATGATGAAGTCGCCGCCGACGCGATCCTGAAGCCCGGGGAGTACTTCGCGCCCTGGAAGGTGAAGCTGGACGCGGACCGCATCCGGGACAAGTACCTCGCGGACGGGTACGCGTTCGTGCAGGTGACGGGGACGGAAGCGTCGACGGGCAAGGGAACGATCGTGACGCTGTCGGTGCGGGAGGGACCGCGCGTGCGGGTCAGGGACGTCGAGATCCACGGCACGAAAGGGATGGATCCCGACAAGATGGCGAAGGACCTTCAGACGAAGGGGACCACACTCTGGAACTTCCTCTCCCCTCCCGATTACAGGGCGGCGGCGGTCGGCGAGGACGTCAAGTCGCTCCTCCGGTACTCGCGCGGGGAAGGCTACCTGGATGCGAAGGTCTACGTGCGCGACCTCGCCTGGAACACCGAGCGGACGCGGGTGACGGTTCATTTCCAGGTGGAAGAGGGCATCCAGTACACCGTGGACTCGGTGGAGATCCAAGGCGCGAACGTGTTCGCGGTCAACGATCTCTACGCAGGGCTCCATGTCCGCGCGGGCGAGCCTTACGCCCTTCGCGAGGTGGAGCACGACGAGCAGTTCATGCTCGACCGGTACCGCGAGAAGGCGTACATCGACGCCGATGTGACTCCGGTGCCGCGGTATCTCGGCGAGCACGGGCACGTCAAGCTGACCTGGAGAATCCGCGAGGGCGAAAAGGTGTACGTCCGGCGCGTGGATTTCGTCGGCCACCACCGCACTCGCGACAAGGTGCTGCGCCGCGAGCTCCTGCTCCTTCCGGGCGAGGAGTTCAACAAGCTGTACCTGGACGCCTCCATCGACCGCCTCAAGGGCACGCGCTTCTTCGAAATGACCAACCAGCAGCTCTTCGCCCGCGCCTGGGGACCGGTGCGGGACCCGGTGATCGTGGTGGAAGTGCTGCCGGGCGGTGCGAAGAACGAGCGGGACCTCCTGATTCACGTGCAGGAAGGCCGCACGGGCAACCTGCAGTTCGGCGGCACGTACAGCGACGAGGGCGGCTTCAGCGGGAAGCTGGCGGTGACGCAGAACAACTTCGACCTGTTCGACCTCCCGAAGAGCATCGCGGAGCTGTTCAACGGGGAGGGGTTCTCAGGTGCGGGGCAGATCGCGAGCATCGACCTGGAGCCCGGGTTCCAGCGGAGCCGGTACTCGATTTCGTTCACGGAGCCGTGGCTGCTGGACTACCCGATCAGCATGACCGTCGCGGGGACGTTCTACGACCAGGATTTCCGCTACTACCGGGAACGCCGGCTGGGCGCCTCGCTCGACCTGGGGCACCGCTGGGACAATTTCGTGGCGGCGCCCCCGGGGACTCTCGATGCAGATCTCCGGGGCAGCTTCCTCGGAGGCATCCTGCAGGGGATCTCGTACGCCGCGATCCACCTGCCGGGGTACTTCATCTTCGACGACCACATCGTCCACGGGTACAGCGTGCGCCGCTTCTGGGAGCGCGGCTACGCAATCGGCGCGGGGTACCGCCTCGCACGCATCAACATCATGAACGTCGATACGGACGCCCCCGCGGACCTGCTCGACGTCGAGGGCGTGAATTACCTCTCCAGCGTCACCTTCCACGTCACCCTCGACCGCCGGAATTCCCGCGTCTTCCCCTCACAGGGATTCGTTTCCACCGTCAGCTACGAGTACGCCGGCTACCCCATCGGCGGGGACTTCGATTTCTGGAAAATCAACTACCGTCACCAGGCCTTCTCCACCCTGTGGACCACGAAGGGCGGCGGCAAGATCATCTT
Source organism: uncultured Planctomycetia bacterium (assembly GCA_963706735.1). GTDB lineage: Bacteria > Planctomycetota > MHYJ01 > WSZJ01 > WSZJ01 > WSZJ01. The sequence continues at coordinate 20,239 of CAVPNQ010000085.1, read as the reverse complement.
CGAGACCGAACTCGTCGGTGGCTTTGCCCAGGAGCACTACTACAGCGAGTCCCTTCCCATCTTCGAGCGCTACTACGCCGGCGGCAGCAACCTGCGCGGCTTCGAATACCGCACCATCAGCCCGAAAGACGGCGACGACCCGATCGGCGGGAACATCATGACCCTCGCTTCGGCCGAGATCACATTCCCCATCATCCGGCCGGAGGTCTTCGGAAAGGACATCGACATCCTCCGCGGGGCGTTCTTCACCGACTGGGGAACCGTCGTCGCGCACACGCATAACTTCGGCTACTTCCGGTGGTCCGTCGGCTTCGGCGTCCGCCTCCAGATCCCGCTGGGCCCGCAGATCGTGCCGCTGACGATCGATTTCGGGTTTCCGATGAAGCGGCAGTCGGGCGACGAGCGCCAGACGGTGCACATCGGGTTCGATTTCGGGTTCTAGGCCGGGACAATTCCCGCGCGCGCCGGGTGATCCGCGGCGATCAGCTCGTCGATCTTGTTCGGGACCAGCTCCAGCTGTTCCCTCCTCGCCGTTTCTAGCATGACCTCTCCGGCACGCCGCCTCGTGTCACCCATGAAGCCTCTCCAGTGTCTGAATGGCTCTTCCAACACGCGAGGGACAAAACCTTGCACGGAGAATGTCGTTTTTCCCTCTGGGCGCGAGAAACAATCACCGCGGGCCGGGCGGAGTCGGCCTTCAAACGAAAAACACTTCAATAACGAACACCTGGCCGACGCAGCCTGAACCGCGGGGATTGTTTCTCACGCCCAGAGGCCCCCTTGACTTGGCCCCGCCGCTGCCATAGGATTTCACCCGTAGTCCGGCAAGTGCTTGCAGGTCAAGGCGACGCGTGGCGTCGCTTGCCCGGCTCCCGGCTCCACCATGTGGAGAAGCGAGGAGCTCGCGCGGACCTGCAGCCGCTCGGCCTCCAAGAGCACTGTCCCGGATCCCTGATGAGGCGTCCTCGCAGGGAATCAGTCCCGGAACACCGCGCCCGGTGGGGAGCGGAACCAAGGAGGAAGAATGAGACTCCAGCGCACGATCGGCCGCCCGGCTGAACTCGAGGGTATCGGGCTGTTTTCGGGATTGCGGACCCGCGTCCGCATGCTCCCGGCGCCCGTGGACACGGGCGTCAGCTTCACGCGTGTCGACCTGCCCGGCCGGCCGCGTATCCCTGCTAACGCTTCGACCGCCGCCATAAAGCCGCGGCGCACCTCCGTCGCGATCGACGGCGCCGAAGTGGAAACGGTCGAACACCTGCTCGCCGCTGCGGGCGGCCTGTCGATCGACAATCTCGAAGTCGAGATCAACGGCGTCGAAGTCCCCGGCGGCGACGGCTCCAGCTCCCCCTTCGTCGATGCGCTCACCTCCGCGGGAATCGTCGACCAGGACAAGCCCAAGGGCTACTACGCCCTGAAGGAACCCATCACCGTCCGCGAGGGAGAACAGAGCATCATCGCTCTCCCCTCCGCCGAAGGCCTCACCGTCTCCTACACGCTCAACCACGAAAACCTGCCCTTCCACGCCCAGCACTACACCGTCGCCGTCACGCCCGAAACCTTCGCCCGCGAAATCGCGCCGGCCCGGACGTGGTGCCTCTCGACGGAGGTCGAGGAGCTTCTCAAGCAGGGCTTCGGCAAGGGCTGCACCACCCAGAACACCCTCATCCTCGATGCACGCGGCGTACGCGACAACACCCTGCGCTTCCCGGACGAAATGGTCCGCCACAAGATCCTCGACATCGTCGGCGACCTCTACCTGGCCGGGTCGTACCTGAAAGCGCACGTCATCGCGGTCCGCTCCGGACACGCCATCAACCACAAGCTCGTGCAGGAGATCAAGCGGCAGATGGAGGGCCTCGCGCCGCTTCCGAAGAAGGGCTCCGGCACCATGCTCGACGTGCGCGAGATCCTCAAGATCCTCCCGCACCGCTACCCGTTCCTGCTCATCGACAAGGTCATCGAACTCGACAGCTACAAGCGCGCCGTCGGCATCAAAAACGTCACCTTCAACGAACCGTTCTTCCAGGGCCACTTCCCCGGCCAGCCCATCATGCCCGGCGTCCTCCAGATCGAGGCCATGGCCCAGCTCGCCGGCGCCCTCCTCATGCGCAAGGCCGAAAACCAGCAGAAACTCGCGGTCCTCCTCTCGATCGACCAGTGCAAGCTGCGCAAGACCGTCGTCCCGGGCGACCAGCTGCGCATCGAAGCGGAAGCGCTCAAGATCAAGTCGCGGACGGCGCACGTGTACACCAAGTGCTCCGTGGACGGGCAGATGGTGTCCGAGGCGCAGATGAAGTTCATGATCGTCGAGAACGAAGAGTGACCGGAGGGGGCTGCGCGACGACGGCGTAATTCCGTCCTTGCGCAATTCGCCCCCCCGCCGTAGATTTCCCTCTCCCTTGAACTTTCACGGTCGCCTCCGGGTGGCCGTGGCGGGGGAGTCAAGGCAGAGACCGGGCCGCATTGGCGGCCTGCTCGGCGCGCCGACCATTCGGCGCACTGCGCCCCTTGCGGGCGACACCTTGGAGGCGCCCCTTGATGGGCGGTAACAGGATTCACGCCAGCGCTCAGGTTCACCCTGAAGCGCGAGTGGCCGATGACGTCGAAATCGGCCCGTTCTGCATCATCGGCCCGAAAGTCAAAATCGGCCGTGGCACGCGCCTTCACAACAACGTGGTGCTCCAGGGAACCACCGAACTGGGCGAGCAGAACCAGGTCTACCCGTTCTGCGTCTTCGGCACCGCACCCCAGGACCTGGGATACAAGGACGAGGAAGTCTTCGTCCGCATCGGCAACAAGAACCTCTTCCGCGAATACGTCACGATCAACTGCGGGACGATGAAGGGCGACCGGTCCACGATCGTCGGTTCGAACAACATGATCATGGCCTACTGCCACATCGCGCACGACTGCGTGCTCGAGGACGGGATCATCATGGCCAACGGCGTGCAGCTCGGCGGGCACACGAAAGTCGAGCGCGAAGCGAACTTCGGCGGCCTGGCCGCTGTGCATCACTTTTCCACGATTGGCGAACGCTCGTTCGTCGGCGGCCTCACGCGCGTCGTGCACGACGTGCCGCCATACATGACGGTCGAAGGGCATCCGTCACGCGTGAAGTGCGTGAACACGGTGGGTCTCAAGCGCAAGGGGCTGACGAAGGAAGCGATCGAGGCGCTGAAGGAGGCGTACAAGCTCATCTATCGCAGCGGCTTCACGAAGGCGCAGGCGATGGAGATCCTCGAGAAGCGGCGGCCGCAGTATCCCGAGGTGCTGAAGCTGATCGGGTTCCTGCGTGCGGTGGAGAGGGGACGGCAGGGTCGCGCGCGCGAGGCGCTGCGGAGGGCCCCCGTGGCTCCCCCGGCGACGGCGGCGGCGTCCCCGGCGGCTCCCCCGGCCTAGCGCGGTGCGACTCGGGGTCGTCGGCGTCGGCAGCCTGGGCAAGGAACACGCGCGGGTCTGCGCTTCCCTGCCGGGCGCGAAACTGGCCGCGGTCTGCGATGCGAGCCGGCCGCGGGCGGAGGAGATTGCGGCGAAGCACGGCGCGCCGGCATTTTCTGACTGGCGCGAGTTGCTGGGAAAAGTCGATGGCGTCGTCATCGCCACCCCGACGCTGTACCACCGGGACGTGGCGGTGTTCTTCCTGGAGGCGGGGCTCCCCTGCCTCGTCGAGAAACCGCTGGCCGGCACCGTGGCGGAGTGCGAGCAGATCGTTGCGCTGGCCGCGAAGAAGAAGACGCTGCTGCAGGTCGGCCACATCGAACGCTTCAATCCCAGCTGGCAGGTCGCCCGTCCGCTGATGGGAAACCCGCGCTTCGTGAACGCCGAGCGCGTCGGCCCGTACCCCTTCCGGTCTACGGACATCGACGTCGTGCTCGACCTGATGATCCATGACATCGACCTGGTGCTGTCCCTGGCCCGGTCGCCTCTGGCGCACGTCAACGCCGCCGGGACGAAGGTGCTGTCGCCGACCAACGACCTCGTGAACGCACGGCTGACGTTCGAGGACGGCATGGTCGCAAACATCACCGCGAGCCGCGTGTCGCCCGACCCCGGCCGGCGCTTCAGGACATTCAGCGAAGACGGCTTCGTCGAGGTCGACCTGCGAGGACGCAAGGTGACGCGCGTGTCGAAGTCGGCGAAGCTGAAGGGCGGGTTCGACGTGTCGAAAGTCGACCCGGCGAAAGTCCCCAACCTCAAGGAACTGCTTTACGGGGAGCTGCTCACGACCGAGTCCCCCGCCGTGCCCGCCGGAGAACCGCTCGCGCTCGAGGACGGCGCGTTCGTCGAAGCTGTGAAGGCAGGAAAGCCTCCGCCGGTCAGCGGCGAGGACGGACTGCGCGCGGTCCGGATCGCGCACCGGATCCTCGAGGCCGTCGCGGCGTTCCAGCGCTAGACACCGACCGACCTGCCCGCGAGACTGGCCTCTCCATGAAACTTTTCTTCGTCGCCGGCGAAGCCTCGGGAGATCTCCACACCTCGGGGCTCGCCCGCGCCCTGCTTGCCCGCGACCCGTCCCTCAAGCTCAAAGGCCTCGGCGGTTCGAAAATGCGCGAAGCGGGCGTCGAGATAGTCGAGGACATCACCGCGCAGGCCGCGGTGGGCGTCGTCGAGGTCGTCGGCGTCCTCGGGTACTTCTGGAAGCTCTTCCAGCGCACCAAGAAGCTGCTCGCCGAAGACCGTCCTGACGCGGTGATCCTGACGGACTTCCCGGAGTTCAACCTGCGCCTGGCGGGAGCGGCGAAGAAGCTCGGGTTGCCGGTGATCTACTTCATCAGCCCGCAAATGTGGGCGTGGCGGTCGGGGCGGGTGAAGACGGTGAAGAAGTCGGTGGACCGGATGCTCGTGCTGTTCGAGTTCGAGGAGCGGTGGTACCGGGAACGGGGAGTGGATTCGGTTCACGTCGGGCACCCGATCCTGGACCAGCTCGAAAAATCGACGGACCGCGCAACGCCCCGCGCGGCGCTCGGCCTCCCGCCGGACGGGCCGCTCTTCGGGCTCTTCCCCGGCTCGCGCCGCAAGGAGCTCCGCTATAACTTCCCGATCATGACGGAGGCGGCAAAGCTGCTCGCCTCGGAGGTCCCGGGGGCGCAGTTCGTGACGGGACTGGCGCCCCGTATCACGGCGGAGATGGTTGCTCCCTTCGAAAAATCCGCGGGCCTGGACCTCCATCCCGTCGCGGGCCGCACCGTCGAGGCGTACCGCGCCTGCGACGTCGCGCTAGTGGCCTCCGGCACCGCCACCCTCGAATGCGCCGTCGTCGGCACCCCCCTCGTCGTCGTCTACGACATGTCGCTTCCCACCCTCATCCTCGCGCATGTCCTGACCGGCGGGGGGCGCGAGCACTATTCGTTGCCGAACATCGTCGCGGGCCGGACGATCGTTCCCGAGTTCTACGGGCTGAAAGCGAAGCCGCGGTCGATTGCGGATGCGGCGAAGAAGTGGCTTGAGCCGGCGGAGCGCGCGAAAGGTGAGCGGGATTTCGACGAGATGCGCGCGAAACTGGGACGGCCGGGCGCACTGGAGACGACGGCCGACGAGATCCTCAAATTCCTTCGGGAAACGAAATGATCCTGGTCACCGGCGGCGCGGGTTTCATCGGGTCGCACTTGCTCGAGCGGCTGGTGCGCGAGAAGAAGCGCGCGTGCTGCGCCATCGACGAATTCAACGACTACTACGACCCGGCGTTGAAGCGGGAGAATTTCGCGGGGCTGAAGAAGGAAGTGCCGCTTCTGGAAGCGGACATCCGGGACGCGGAGAAGGTGGAGAAGTTCATCCGCAAGCACCGGCCGGAGACGATCGTGCACCTGGCAGCCCGGGCCGGCGTGCGGCCGAGCCTGGAGCAGCCGCTGCTGTACGAGAGCGTGAACTGCGGCGGGACGCTGGTACTGCTGGAGCTGGCGCGGAAATTCGGGGTGAAGCGGTTCGTGTTCGCGTCGAGCTCAAGCGTTTACGGGGCGTCGAAGAAAGTGCCTTTCCGCGAGACGGACCCGGTCATGGAGCAGGCGTCGCCGTACGGTGTGTCGAAACGCGCCGGGGAGCTCTACTGCTCGAACTACGCGGCGCTCTACGGGCTGCCGTGCATCGCGCTTCGGTTCTTCACGGTCTATGGCCCGCGACAGCGCCCGGACATGGCGATCCACAAATTCGCGCGGCTGATGCTTGCGGGCAAGCCGATCCCGTTCTACGGCGACGGCCTCTCGCGCCGCGACTACACGTACATCGACGACATCATCCAGGGAGTCGCGGCCGCCACCGAATGGGAGGGGAGGTTCGAGATCGTGAACCTGGGCGAGTCGCGGACGGTCGAGCTGCGGGAACTGGTCGAGCTTCTCGAGAAAGCGCTGGGCCGGAAAGCCGAACGCCAGAATCTCCCCGACATGCCCGGCGACGTGCCCGCCACCTGGGCGGACATCTCCAAAGCAAAGCAGCTCCTGGGCTACCGCCCCTGCGTGTCGATTGAGAAAGGACTGGAGCGGTTTGCGGTGTGGCTGAAGGGGCGCACGAAGGGAAAGTAGCGGGCAGGAGGCGCCCTAATCGGCCAGGACCTTCACCGCGTCCCCGGGCTTCTGCTCTGCGAGCAGCCTTTTCCGCACTCCCTCGTCCTTCATGCGGGTGACGATGGCGGCGAGGACCTTGGTGTACTCGGCGGCCTGCTTGTCATTGGCGCCGATCATGACGGCGATGTGGACCTTGCCGCCGTCGAGCGACTCCCACTCGATGCCCGCCTTGGAGCGCCCGATGGCCACGGTGAAGTCCTTCACGGACGCGACCTTCGCATGCGGCATGGCGAGCCCGAGCCCGATTCCGGTCGAAAGGATGCCTTCTCGATCCTCGATCGCCTTCTGGAACGCCTTCGCGTCGCCGATGTTCCTCGAGGTTGCCATGACGGCGCAGAGTTCGCGGAGAGCGCCTGCTTTATCGCGCGACTGGAGGTCGATGATCCGCTCGGGAGCGAGAAGGGTGGAGAGTTTCATGGACGGATGGTACGCAGGGAGGGCATTGCCGGGAAGCGAAGATCAGGGAGCCTGGAGGCGCCGGAGGGTGGCGGCGGCGCCGTGCGAGGTGGCGAGGCGGAGAGCTTCCGTGCGCGCTGCGTCCGCGGCGGCGGCTTCGCCCAGGGAGGCGCAGGCCGCAGCCTGGTCCTCGAGAAGCCGGAGCCTCTCGTGAAAGACGGTGCACCGCGGCGCCAGTTCCCGCGAGCGGGCGAGGTGTTCCCTGGCCAGGGAGAGGTCGCCGGCCCCGGCCGCCACCCGAGCCAGCACCGCGTGTGCCAGCGCCTCATGTCCGGCCTGCCTGCGGCGCCCGGCGACCTCGATCGCGCGGTTCGCGTCGTCGGCCGCCCCGCTGCCCGGCGAACGGGATCGCAGCCTCGCGCGCACGATGAGCGACACCGTCAGCAGGTCGTCAGCAGCGCGCTCCGTCGCCAGAACAATCGCCGCCCCGATCGCCGCTTCCGCCTCCGCCGGACGGCCGCCGTCGGCATGGAGCTCGGCCAGCCGCACCTGGATCAACGTCAGGTTGTACGCGTTTCCCTCTGCCCGGGCGAGTTCCAGCGCCAGCGTCAGCTCCGACAGCGCGCGTCCCTCTTCCCCGATCAGCGCGTGGGCCTGCCCCAGGTTGCGCAGCGCGAGCATTTCGGCAGAGCGGTCGCCGATGCCGCGCGCGAGAACGAGGACCTCTTCGATGATGGGAAGCGCCGTGGCGATCTGGCCGCTGTCGAGGAGGGCGTCGGAGATGGACTTGAGGCCGCGTGCGACGGCGGGCTGGTCGCCGACCTGGCGGTAGATCCCGATCGACTCGCGCTGGACTCTGACGGAGGCCTCGAAGTCCCCGGTCTCGCGCAGTACGAGGCCGAGGTTGGCCAGGGCGCCCGCGATGCCGATGCGGTCGCCGATTTCGCGCAGGATGACGAGAGCCTGCTCGAACGCCGCGCGGGCCTCCGCGTCCCGGCCCTCGTCGCGGTGAAGAGCGCCGATGGCGTTGAGCGTGGAGGCGGTCGTGAGGCGGTCGCTGATTCGGGCGGCGATCTCGAGGACCTTCTCGTAGGCGACGGCGGCCTCCGTGTAGCGCCTCTGCTTCCAGCGGACCTGGCCCTCGAGGGCCCACGCCTCGGCCATGAGCTTGTTGGCCTGCCGGTCGGCGGGAGAGGTCGCGAGAGCAATCGTGCGGGTGCGCACCTCCTCCACGCACTTCTGCGCCTCGTCGTAGCGGGCCATGCCCCAGAGCACGCGCCCCTTGCGCACGAGGGCTTCGGGCAGCACGAACCCCGGCGGGCTGGCGGCCGCGACCTTCTCGACGATCGCCAGGAATGCTTCGCGATTGCCGCGGCGCCCGTGGATCTCGCCCTCGAGCAGGCGGGCGCTCGCGGCCTCCTCGGCGGAAGCGTCGGGCGACCCCGCGACCGCCGTCGCCTCGACGAGCGCATCGTCGAGCCGCGCAAGGCGCACCAGCGCGCGCGCCGCGACCAGCCGCGCCGCGGGGCCGCGCCCCAGCCGCTGCGCGTCGCGCGCGTGCGACAACGCCTCCGAATAGGCGGAGTCGCGAAGCGCCTCCTCTGCGGCTTCCTGCCACAGCCTCGCGGGCTCTTCTTTCTTGCCCGCGGCCTCGCGATGGACGGCGACGAGCGCGCGGATGCGGCGGCCGCCCGAGGGGATGTGGGGCTCGAGGAGGTCGGCCACGACGCGATGGAGGCGCTGCTTCTCGCGCGCCGTGAGCAGCGAATACGCCGCGTCGCGCAGGAGGTCGTGGCGGAAGGCGTATTCCTCGTCGCCGGGGATGAGGGAATGCGGCCGCGACACGACGATCTGCCGCCGCCGGGCGCGTTCGAGCCCGCGGTCCACCTTCCGGTACATCGCCTGCTCGAGCAGGCCGGACCAGAAGAACCGCCCGAACACGCTGGCCGCCTTCAGCGCGTCGCGGTCCTCGTGCCCCATCGAGTCGATGCGCGCGACCAGCAGGCCGTGAAGGCCGTCGGGAAGCTTCCGGGGGCGCGAGACGAGCTGAAGCGGGTTGCCGCGGACGAGGTCCGCTTCCACCAGGTAGCGGGAAAGTTCCTCGCAGTAGTAAGGGTGGCCGCCCGACTGTTCGACCACGAACTCGGCCAGCTCGGGGCTGACGGGGCCGCGGAAGAGTTCCTCGGCCAGCTTGGCGGTGGCCTCGCGCGGCAATTCCTCGAGGCGCAGCCGGACGCAGCCGCGGGGCGTTTTTGCCGCAGGACGGCGAGTGGCGACGATGGTGAAAGGTTCGCCGGCGATGCCTGCGGCGAGCGACTCCAGCAGGGAGAGGGTTCCGTCGTCCGCCCAGTGGAGGTCCTCGAGGCAGAAGACCACGGGCTGGCGCGAGACGAGAGCGCGCAGCCAGCGGAGCCAGGCGTAGTGGGTTTCGCTCTTCATGCGCGCCGGCTCGATCTGGGCGACGCGGGTGGAGGGGAGCGCGAGACCCAGCGACAGGGTCATGAGGTGCGAACAGTTTTCGCGGTCGATCGGGTCAGGGATGGACTCCTCGAGGTGTCCCGAAAGCCAGGCGGCGATCTTCTCGCCGTCCCCGGGCTCCAGCCCGGTCACGCCGGCAGCATGCCGCACGAGGTCCCCGAATGCGCTGAGCGGCACCGGCGGCCCCTCGTACGCCCTCCCGAACGCGACCAGCAGCGGCACGCCGCGGCCCAGCAGCCGCCGGTGAAATTCGTAGAGCAGCCGGCTCTTCCCGAGCCCCGCATCCCCCTCGATGAGGACGAATTCCCCGCTTCGCGACTCGAACGCCTGCATCAGCCGCGCCAGTTCGGTTTCGCGTCCCACCGTGCTGGTCGCGCGCTCTTCGCTCGGTTCGCGCCGGGTTTCAACCTCGCCGATGACCTCGTGCGCGGCCTCGGTGCCCGAGGGGGCGGCGCGGAAGCGGAACCTGGCGGCGGCGGCGCGCATGACGGGGGCGCTGACGAGGACGGCGCCGGGTGCGGCGGAGTGCACGAGATTGCGCGCGGCGTGGAGAGCTTCCTGGAGCATCCCGGACTGGCGGGTCTGGCCCGGCGACCAGGGGACTTCGCAGGAGTGAACACCGACCCGAAACGTCAGCGGCGCCCGGATCAGCGTGGACAGGCCGGCGGATTCGCGCTGAAGGGTGAGCGCGGCGCGGACGGCGCGGACAGGATCGAGGTCATCGGCGTGGCCCGTGCCGAAAACGGCCGCGAAGTCCGGGGCAGAGACAGTCTCCAGTCGCCCTCCCGCTGCCTCAACGATCTCCTTCAGACGTGCGGCCAGCGCCGGCAGCGCGGCAGCGGCCAGTTCAGCGTCCTGCCGGGCGCCGAAAACCACCTCGCCCGCAAGCACCGTGACCGTCCTGACTTCTGTGGAAATCGGATGCGGCAATGGATCCTCGCTGTGAATCCGCGGCCCGCCGACCGCGGCCTCTTCCGGGGACCCTTCAGGATACTCTCCCGCGCCGTTGCAGCCAACGCCCCCGGCAGAATCGGCGGGCACCCGGTTGCCTTCCACCGCCCCCCTGCAGCGAGCATCCCGTCGATTCTCCCCGCCTTCTAACTCCGCTTGCCTTAATTCCCACCGCAGCTATACTCCCCGGCCCAAAGTTCCACCGGAGAAACCAGCCATGTACGCCATCGTCCGCCTCGGTAGCCATCAGTTCCGCGCTGAAAAAGGCGAAACCTTCGCCCTCGACAGCCTGCCCGACACCAAGCCCGGCACCACCCTCGACGTCACCGACGTCCTCTTCACCGCCAACGGAGCCGACGTCAAAGTCGGCACTCCCACGGTGAAGGGCGCCAAGGTAGTCCTTGAGATCCTCAAGGAGCAGAAGGGCAAGAAGGTGCGCTTCACCAAATTCGACCGCACGGACAACTACCGGCGGAAGAAAGGGCACCGGCAGTGCCAGACGCTGGTGCGCGTGAAGGACATCGTCTGCTAGGAAGGCAAACGGCAAGGAACCAAGTTCCAACTTCCAAGGAAACGCCAACTTCCAAAGGGAAAAATGCCAAGGGTGATCTGTCCGGGGCCATGACCTAAAGCCCCCACCCGACGGCAACTTTGGAATTTGGCGTTTTTTCGTTTTTCTGTTTCCTTGAGAGTTGGAAATTGCTCCTTGTCGTTTTCGCCCGTCGCAACGTCCTCTCATCACGCGAGCCCCCAACCATGTTCCGCGATCAGCTTCACCTGTTCCTCAAGGCTGGCGACGGCGGCCGCGGCTGCGTGTCGTTCCTGAGGGAGAAGTTCATGCCCAAGGGCGGGCCCGACGGCGGCGACGGCGGGCGCGGCGGGGACGTGGTGCTGGTGGCGAAGGCGGGAATGAACACCCTCTTCCATCTCACCCACCAGATCCATCGCATTGCGCCCTCCGGCGATCCCGGACAGGGCTGCAACTGCTACGGGAAATACGGGCACGACCTCGAGGTCCACGTGCCGGTCGGGACGATCGTGAAGGATCGCGACACGGGCGTGGTGCTGAAGGACATGGTGAAGGCGGAAGAGCGGGTGGTGATCTGCCAGGGCGGGCGCGGCGGCCGCGGGAACAAGACCTTCGCGGGGCCGACAAACCAGATCCCGACGCGATTCGAGGAGGGCCAGAAGGGCGAGTCGCGCTGGGTGGAGCTGGAACTGAAGCTCATCGCGGACGTCGGGCTCGTCGGGCTCCCCAACGCCGGAAAGTCAACCCTCCTGGCCCACGTTTCCGACGCGCGGCCGAAAATCGCGGACTACCCCTTCACCACCCTCATCCCCCAACCCGGGATCGTGACGGGCCCGGGGTTCAAGTCGTTCGTGATGGCGGACCTGCCGGGGTTGATCGAGGGAGCGCACGAGGGCGTCGGCCTGGGGATGCAGTTCCTCAAGCACGTGGACAGGACGCGGGTCATCGTGCACATCGTCGACCTCGTGCCGATGTCCGGCCCGACCCCCGCCGAGGCGTACCGCGTGATCCGCCGGGAACTCGAGCAGTACTCGAAAGACCTCGCCGCCAAGCCCGAGGTCATCGTCGGGAACAAGATTGACCTGCCGGGCTGGGAAGCGGGCCTGAAGGCGCTGAAGAAGGCGAGCGGAAAGGACGTACTGCCGGTTTCGGCGGCCACGGGCAAGGGGCTCAAGGACCTGACGATGCGGCTGTTCCGGGAGCTGGGAATCCTGGGGGGGAAGGCGTCCGACATCACGGTCGCGATGCCCCAGGTCGTCAAGCCCGTCGTTCTCGAGGAAGGCCCCCGGCCGGCGGTCCAGCAGCCCTTGGCGCCAAAGCCCGCCAGGGCGCGCAAGCCGGCCGCAAAGAAGCGCAAACCGGCCCGGGCCGCAAAGCGAGTGGCACGGCCGGTTGCGAAGAAGCGCCGCCGGTAAGCCCGGCTCGCCGTCGCGCTCGCACTTCGCAGCCCAACCCGCTCCCCTCCCGGTCGTTCAATCCAAGGGCCCGCGCCCCCACCTACCATGACCTCCCGCGAACTCTTCGAAACCGCCGTCCGCGAGGAAGCCTCCGACCTGTTCGTGAAGGTCGGGGCCCCGCCCGTGTTGCGCATTTCAGGGAAGCTCAAGGCCCTTCCCCTCCCCGCCGTCCCGACGGAATTCGGGGAAGCGCTTCTCAAGGAGGTCCTTTCGCCGCGCGTGATGGCGGCGTTCATGGAGAAGGGGGAAGCGGACACGGCGCACGAGGTGGCGGGGGTGGGGAGGTTCCGGTGCAACGCGTTCCGGCAGCGCGGGGAGCTCGGGTTCGTGTTCCGGCTCGTGAACCGTGTGGTCCCGGCGCTGGATTCGCTGGGGCTGCCGTCAAAGACGCTGGAGAAACTGGCGGGGCTGTCGCGCGGGATTGTGCTGGTGACGGGAACGACGGGTTCGGGGAAGTCCACGACGCTGGCGGCGATGGTCGGGCACATCGCGGCGACGGCGCCGAAGCACGTGGTGACGATCGAGGACCCGATCGAGTACGTGTTCGCGGACGGGAAATCGCTCGTGGAGCAGCGCGAGCTCGGGATCGACACGTTGACGTACGAGGCGGCAATGCGCGCGGTCGTACGGCAATCTCCCGACGTCATCATGCTGGGCGAGCTGCGCGACCGCGAGACGATCGAGACGGCGCTGCACGCGGCGGAAACGGGCCACCTCGTCCTCACGACCCTTCACACCCGCAACGCCGCACAGACCGTGGAGCGCATCCTCAATTTCTTCCCGCCCCACCAGCACGAGTTCATCCGCAACCAGCTCGCCGCCCAGCTCGAGGGCATCGTCTCCCAGCGCCTCCTTCCGCGCGCCGACGGCCGCGGCCGCGCCGCCGCCGCAGAAATCCTCGTCCGCACCCCGACGCTCCACGACCTCCTCGCCAAGGGCCGCTTCTCGGAAATCCCCAAGGCCCTCGCCGCCGGCGCCTACTTCGGCACCCAGACGTTCAACCAGAGCCTCCGCGCTCTCGTCGACGCGAAGACGATCACGATGGACGAAGCACTGGGCGCGTCCGACCAGCCGGAAGAACTGAAGCTGGAGATGAAAGGGATCGGCACGGGAAGCGGTTCGCGGATGGCGTCGGACACGGACATGAGGATCGGGAGATGACGATGAAGCGCGTGACGGCGGTGAGGAATGCGTGCCTTGCGGCGGCGGGACTGGTCGCGACGGCGGCGCTGGCGTATGGCGTGGCGTTCGTGGGGTGGGCACCCGCCCGGCCCGTGCGCGACTATGCCGCAGAGATTGCGCGGATCACGCGCCCGAAGGAAGGCACGCAGCCGCCCTACAGGCGCAAGGACATCGAGTCAGTCTGGACGTGGCAGCCCGTCATCCAAATCCCGCCGCCACGCCGTCCGCTCGAGGCGACCCTCGTTGGCACGACAACTTCTTCCAACCCCGCAAACTGCTACGCGGTCGTGAATGGGCCCTCGGGACAGTCCCTGCTGAGGACCGGAGACCGCTTCGACGGCGCACGCCTCTCCGGGATCGGTCGCGGAACCGCAACGTTCACCTTGGGAAACTCCACGGAGTGGCTTAGCATCAGGCGCTCAGAAAAATGAAACGCATCCCTCTCGCCACGAACATCACCTGGGGCCTCAACTTCATCGCGGCCTTCGGCATCTTCCTGTTCGCGTTCGTGTACATCCTCTTCCCGCCCCCCCGGCACGCGTCGGGCTACCCGGCGATGATCAAGAAGCTCGAGCGGCCGCCGACGAAGGTCGAGGGACCGGTGGACCGCGGAAAATTCGCGCCCATGTGGGCGGCTCGGCTGGGGGATGTGACCGTCAAGGCGACGGCGGGCCCGAGCGGGCTGGAGACGAAGGTTGAAGTGGCGGGCGTCATGAAGGTGACCGAGCGGAAGCGGTCGCTGGCGTTCATCAACATCCTGTCGGGCGGCGACCAGCAGCGCGTCAAGGAAGGCGATTCCGTGCTGGGAGCGCGGGTGAAGGAGATCCGGTCGGCCAGCGTCGTGTTCGACGACGGCGGGAAGGATCTGGAGATTTTCACGAAGCGTGCCGCGCTGACCATGAAGGGCGTGACTCCGAAGGGGCCGAAGCCTGCGAAGGACCCTTCCACGCCGGGCGAGTTCAAGACCAAGAAGGTCGGCGAGACGGCGGATCGTGCGGACTGGGAGCTCGACGCGCGGGAACTGGATTTCGTGGCGGGCAATGCGGACTCGATCCTGGGCCAGGTCAAGCTGCGCCCCTACGCGAACGAGGGGGGCGAAATCGCGGGACTCGTTCTCGACGACGTCTCGCCGGGTTCCTTTGCGGCGGAACGTGGATTCCTGAAAGGCGACGTGGTGAAGACGGTGGACGGGCAGACGCTCACGAGCATCGACGACATCAAGAAGCTCGCGGACGCGCCCGACGTGGAAAAGAAAGGGTCCATCACGATCTCGGTCGAGCGAGCGGGGCGCAAGATCGACATGGTGTTCAAGATCGGCGGCCGGTAGCGCGGCCGACCGCCGCGACGTACGATGCACGCGCCGCCACGGCGGCTCCCATGATCATCTGCGTCGACATCGGCAACACCAACATCGACTTCGGTTTCTTCGACGACGAAGACCGCTTCCTGTTCAAGGAGCGCATCCCGACGTCCCGGATCGAGGCGATCCTGGGCCTGTGGAAGCGCCTGAAGGAATCGAAAGTCGTGTCGAGCGTGGAGCTCGTGCTGATGGCGTCGGTGCGGCCGGAGATCGACGAGTCGCTGGCGTCTTTTGTGAAGAAGGTGTTCCGGATCGCCCCGAAGCGCGCAGGCAGGGACTTCGGGATCCCGATCTGCGCGCGCGTGGAGAAGCCGGATCGTGTCGGGGTGGACCGGCTGATCAACGCATGGGAGGGGCACCGGCGAACGCGTGGCGCGACGGTCATCGCCTCGTTCGGGACCGCGGTGGTGATCGACGCGGTGGACGCGCGGGGTGAATTCCTCGGCGGGACGATCGGACCCGGCCTGCGCATCCAGGCGGCGGCGCTTCATGAGAAGTGCGCCCAGCTCCCGCAGGTGGACCCCGTGCCCTACGTCGACCCTATAGGGCGGAACACGGAGCACGCGATGTCGGTGGGGCTGTTTCACGGCACGGTCGGCGCCGCGCGTCACATCATCCGGCAGCTTTCCGACGCGTTGGGCGGAGGGGTGCGAGTCCTGGCGACAGGCGGCGACGCGCCGCGGCTCGCGCCCTTCCTTCCCGAAATCAACGAGGTCGTGCCGAGCCTGACCCTCGAGGGAATGCTCCACGCCTACCGGTCTGACGGCCGCGACGGGAAGCCGTCCTAGCGACCCTGCGGCCGTCGTCTCCGCCGGGACCCTGTCCCTGTTCGAAGGAAAGGGGAACCGGCCTGCGGCCACGAAGGATTTTCCGCCTGAATCAACTCCAGTAGTCCCCTTCTCCTCCAGTCCGGATTACCATGCCCGGCCTCGTGAAACGCCCCCTGATCATTGCCCTTGCCTGCCTCGCGCTCGCAGCCCTCGGCGTCGGCGGTTGGGTTGCCTGGCGCGGCGACGGGAGTGAAAGCGAGCAGGTCAAGGCGCACGTCAGGCTGATGGAAGAGCTGGCCGCGAAACGCGACCATGTGACGATCGTGATCTCGGGCCGGCTGATGGCCGAGATTTATCCCTGCGGCTGACACGGCGACAAAGTCGGCGGAATCGCCCGTGTGGCGACCGCGATCAGGGAGGCGAGGGAGAAGTCGCCTGGCGTCGCGATGATCGACGCGGGCGACTCGCTCGTCAGCGCGGACGCCAAACGGCGCGGTTCCGTGAACGAGCAGAACGTAAAGAAGGCCGAACTGATCGCGGACTACCTCCAGTCAGCCAAGCCCGAGGCGGTTTCCCTGGGCGAACTCGACCTCATCGCGGGATCCGGCGCGGCAGCCGGCCTGCTCGAATCCCGCGGTATCACACCGATCGCAACCAACCTCCGTTTCGCCGACCCGTCGGTAAAGACCGTCCCGTTCGTTGCCTGGGAAACGTCGGGCTACCGCTTCGTCGCCGTCAACCTCTTCGCTCCCCGCGCTGCCGCCGGCCTCGATGGCGTCTCCGTCACCGAACCTCTCGCGGCGCTCGACGCCGCTCTCGCCGCCGCGGGGAAAGTCGACGTGCTCCTCGTGTCCTGCCACCGCTTTGACGACGCCCTCATGAAGCGCCTCGCGGAGAAGGACGGTCCCCCTCGCATCGCCATCGACGCGGACGGCTCCACGAAAGTGAAGAGCGCTTCGACGGTGACGAGGACGATCTTCGCGAAGCCGCCGGCGCGGGGCACGGATCTTCTGACGGCGGACCTTTACCTGAAGCGCGGGTCGCCGTACTGGTACCGGACGGACAGGTACGAGGAAGCGATCCGGGCCGGAAAGAGCCTGGAGGAGGAGGCTGTAGCGGCGGCGGAGTGCAGCCTGGCGGATTTCAAGATGAAGCGACTATTCGGGAACGTGAAAGGGGATCCCGGGATTCTGAGCCGGATCGAGGAGTACAAGGCCTGGACGCGGGAGGCGTCGCTGGCGGCGGCGCCGGACCACCCGGATGCTCCGAAGTATGTCGGGGCCGAGGCGTGCGGCGCGTGCCACCAGGAGCAGTTAACGAACTGGAAGGCGACGTTTCACGCGGATGCGTGGGAGTCGCTGGTGAAGGACCCGGACGGGGCGACACAGGATCCGGAGTGCGTGTCCTGCCACGTCTCGGGATTCCTGCAGCCTGGAGGGTCGCGGAAGATCGAGGAGACGGGACCCTTCCGCGGAGTGCAGTGCGAGAGCTGCCACGTACCGATTGCGAAGCATCCCGGCGGCGGCAAGTACGCGAAAGTGAACGATGCGCTCTGCCGGACGTGCCATTCGGAGACGCGGGACCCCAACTTCGATTTTGCGAAGTACCTGAGATACTCGACATGCACAAAGCCCCACGACCGGGCGAACAACCGCGTCCCGCGGTAGCGCGACTGCTCACGGCTCCCGGCGAGGGAGGAATCGCCGTGATCGCGCTGGAGGGGACGGGCGCGGAGGAAGCGCTTGCGCGGCTGCTGCCGGGCACCGGCGGGCCGCTGGCGGAGGGAGAAACTGCGCGCCGCTGGCTGGTCGAGAACGGACGGCGGCTGGACGAGGCGCTGTCCTGGCGCGCAGGCGGAAGGGTGGAACTTGGACTTCACGGCGGGGTTGCCGCCGTGGCCGCAGTGCTTCGGGCGCTTCGCCGCGCCGGGGTGCGGACCGAACGAGCGCTTCCCGCCGAAGGCTCAACGGCGGCGGACGCGGCGGTGCTGCTGCCGCGCGCCGCGACGCTTCCGGCCGCGATGTTTCTCGCGGCGGCAGCGGACGGCGCGCTGGAGCGCGAGGTGACGTGCGGCGACCCGGCGCGCCTCCGGGCCCTGCTCGCTCGGGCGAATGCCGGCGCCGCGCTGGCCGTTCCACGAACGCTCGCGATCACCGGCCCCCCGAACGCCGGCAAATCGACGCTTCTCAATGCCCTGGGCGGCCGTGAGCGAGCACTGGTCCACGAACAGGCCGGAACGACAAGGGACCCCGTCGAGGCGATTGCGGATTTTGGAGGTTACCCGGTGCGCCTGGTCGATACGGCGGGCCTCGCGGGCGCGGCCGCGGGAGTGGATGCGGAAGCGGAGGAGCGGGCGCGCGAGGTCGCGGCGGCGGCCGACCTGGTCCTGTGGCTCGAGGACCCGGCGGCGCCCGCGGCGCCGTCCGGCCGGGTGGACCTCCGGATTTCGGGGAAGAGCGACCTCGGCGGCGGCATCCCGGGGACGCTCGCCGTTTCCGGCGCGACGGGCGCCGGACTTGACGCACTGCGTCAATCTGTCCTTCTCGCCCTCGGGCTTCCCTTCCCCGCCGACGCCCGCCCCGCGCCGTTCCGGCCCTCCCACGTCCGCTTGATCGAGGCCGCCCTGAAAGCCTGAGAGAAAGCCCTGCGGGTCACACGGCGACACCTCCCTGGTCAATCGTGGAGAGGCTGAGAACGTGAGCGGAAGCCGACCGAGGACGTGCGGCGCGGGTCCGGTCGGCGCGCCCCACAACCCTCGGCACGACCCAAACCCTTCGTCGCGCGCCGGTCGGACCTGCGCCGCGCGCCGCAGGGAGGCTTCCGATCACGTTCTCAGGAGCATTCTTTGACCGGCAGGCACGCCTCGCGTAAAGTCGCTCTCCCGATGCCCCGCTCGCGCGCCAAGGCCGCCGCCGTGAAACCGGCAGAGTCCTCTTCTCCCGCCTGGTCGTCGCGACATTTGCTGGGCCTGCAGGAGCTGTCCGCGGGCGAAATCCGACTGATCCTCAAGCAGGCCGCCGCCTACCGCGAACTCGCGACCTCCAACGTCCGCAAATCGTCGCTTCTCAAGGGCCGGCTCGTCGTCACGATGTTCGTGGAACCCTCGACGCGGACCAAGGTCTCCTTCAACCTCGCGGCTCGCCGGCTGGGCGCCGACACGCTCGACTTCGCGGCCGGCTCTTCGTCCCTCTCGAAAGGCGAGACGCTGGTCGACACGGCGCTCAACATCGAGGCGATGGCGATCGACGTGCTGGTGGTGCGGCACCCGTCGTCGGGTGCGCCCGAGTTGCTGACGCGCCAGGTGAAGTCCGCGGTCGTGAACGCGGGCGACGGGGCGCACGAGCACCCGACCCAGGGGCTCCTCGACGTCGACACGATCCTCCAGCACAAGGGCAAGGTCGAAGGCCTGCGCGTCGCGATCGTCGGCGACCTTCTCCACTCGCGCGTCGCACGCTCGAACGTCTGGGCGCTGACCAAGCTCGGCGCGGAAGTCTGGGCCTGCGGCCCCTCGACGCTCATCCCCGACGAGCTGCGCGACTTCGGTGTAAAAGTCTCCTACGACTTCGACGCCCTTCTCCCTTCGCTCGACGTCGTCAACATGCTGCGAATCCAGCACGAGCGCATCAAGGGGCCGCCGATGTTCCCGTCGATCCGCGAGTACGCGCGGATCTTCGGGCTGAACGCCGCGCGGCTGCGGACGGCGAAGAAGGACGTGCTCGTGATGCACCCGGGACCGCTCAACCGCGGGGTCGAAATCACCCCCGAGGTTGCGGACGGGCCGCGAAGCGTCATCCTGGACCAGGTATCCAACGGGCTCGCCGTGCGCATGGCGGTGCTCCACCGCGCCGCCGGGTTCGAGCCGTTCGCGACGGGGGAAAAAGCGTGAGCACCTTCCTCATCAAGGGCGGCCGCGTCGTCGATCCCGCCTGCGGGGTCGACGCCATCGCCAATGTTTTCATCCGGGAAGGGAAGATCGTCTCCGTCGGCGAAAAAACTCCCAAGGCCGCCGAAACGCTCGACGCCCGCGGCCTCGTGGTCTGCCCCGGCCTCATCGACATGCACGTCCACCTCCGGGAGCCGGGCAAGGAAGAAGAAGAGACGATTGCGTCCGGAAGCGCTTCCGCGATCGCGGGAGGCTTCACGAGCATCGCCGCGATGCCGAACACGGAGCCCGCGTGCGACTCCGAGGCGCAGGTCGAGTTCACGATCCTCCAGGGACGCCGCGCGAACCTCGCCAACGTCTTCCCGATCGGCGCCGTCAGCAAGGCGCGCAAGGGTGAAGAGCTCGCGGAGATCGGCCAGATGGTCCGCGGCGGCGCGGTCGCCTTCAGCGACGACGGCGCCCCGGTCCACAACGCCGCGCTCATGCGGCTCGCGCTCAAGTACGCGGCCATGTTCGACCGGTGCGTCATCCAGCACTCCGAGGACCCGAACCTCTTCGGCTGCGGCTGCATGCACGAGGGCAAGGTCTCCATGGAGCTCGGACTCGAGGGGATCCCTGCCGCCGCCGAGGAATCCATGATCGCGCGCGACATCATCCTGGCCCGGCTGACCGG
>CAVPNQ010000084.1:0-10180 GCA_963706735.1 uncultured Planctomycetia bacterium | reverse complement strand
AACTTGCCACTGCCCGATCCTACGGAACTAAAGAGCCTGCTGGGCCATCGCAACGATGCCGCCAGCGTCGAGTGGGCGGCCCGGCTCCTTTACGGCCTGGATTACGAAACGTGAGCTTGCCGCCATACATCGACCGTGCGGCCATTCATGCGCGCCTGCCTCACATCTTCCCGGAAGGCACTTCCGAACCGCGCGTATTGCGTGCGTGAAATGGCAGCATCCGCCGTGTTCGTGATGCTCTACATTGGAGCTGTTGAAGGGGTAGATCGCTGGCTGGCGCCCAAACACGTGATGCGCATGACGGGCGAACAGGCCGTTATCGCTGACGACGTTGCGCACAGCCTACGGCACGACTGCCATGAAGCCGTGCTGCACCCGCACTCCGAAGCTGAAATGCGCCGGCACCTCGGACCAGGCGTATTGTTCCGTGGTCAGCATGTTTCGGAAGTGCGATCGGTCCGCCAGGGTGGAGAGAATCGACCAGTCGCTGATCGGCAGCTCTCCCGCTTTCCACGCCAGTTTGTATCCAGGATTGGCGTCGAAGTTGACGCTGCGCTTCTTGGGGCTGAAACCGGAGCTGCTTTGCCCGTGGCGCGAGGCGGTCACGTTATCCAGGAACTGGCCATTGAAATAGATCGAGCAACGGGCCGGTGTTTCCGTGTCGGTGACCGTGGTGTAGCTGGACGAGGTGATGAACCAGTGGAAGACGGGCAGTTTCGTCACAATGGTGGGATCGGCCACCACCGTGCCGAAATACTGGGGGGAGAGTGACGCCGTTCAGCTTCAGGTTCACGAAGTACGTCTCCTGCGAAGCGGGCTGGTCGAGCGCCATGAGGATCGCGCGCAGCGAGAGGATCGTCGCGGACGTCGTTCCCCAGGTGCCGTTCGAGCGCTTCTTCTGGGCAAGGTAGGCCAGCGCGCGGCTCACCGAGTCGGCGGCGGTGGAACTGCGGAAGAGCCCTGCGGCGACCAGCGCGGTCGTCTCCACGTGGGCCGATTCGCCCTGAGCGTAGTAGGCCGTCTTGCCGGCGAGTTCCCACCAGGCGGACTTGCCGTCCTCGCTGACCGTCTTGCGCTTCTCCAGGTCCCGCATCAGCGCGAGCGTCTCGCTCCCCGTCGGGTCGGCCACGACGAGCGCGCCCAGGGCCAGCGACTGCGCGTAGGCGTCCTTCGCTTCTTCGAGGTGGTCGCGCAGCCACTCGCACGCCCGGTCGAGTTCCATCCCCTTGTAGCCGCTCTCCGCGAGCGACATCGCGACGTACGCCGTCACGACGTAGTCGCCCTGCAGCCCGCTCCACGACCAGGCCGTCCGGGCCGGCATCGGCCACGAGCCGTCCTGCTTCTGCTGGGCGAAGAGCCAGGCGCGGGTCCGGTCGATGACGCGCGGGTCGATGTCGTAGACCTTTGCCATGTCGCTGAACTCGAGGACGGCATACGCCGACAGCACGATGTTCGCCGGCGCATTCCCGTACCAGTCGAACCCGCCGCCCTTCACCTCGAACGTCAGCAGCCTCTGGTATCCGACGTTGATGTACTCCAGCGCCTTCAGTTCGACTTCCGGGGACACTTTGCGGCTCCGCCGCATGTAGTCGAGTGCCAGCACGTTGGGATACGTGAAGGAACTCGTCTGCTCGAATCAGCCATGCGGCATTCCGAGGAGCCCCTCCACGCCCTCGACGACCTGGGAGAGAACGCCGGGGTAGATCTTCGCGAAGATCTTCGTCGTGCCGGGGATCGAGCTGGCGGGAAGCGGGATGGTCGTGGAGATCGGCGCATCGAGGCGCGAGTTGAGGACGACCTCGACCATCTGGCCATCGGGGACGATCTCGACCTCCCGGCGGATGGCGTCACGGGCGGCTTCGTCGGCGCCCCACGCGTAGACCGTGAGGCGACGGCGGCCGAGGCCCTTGACCTTGACGCGGAAGTGCGCCGCGCGGACTTCGCCGGACTGGAGCGAGATCGTCGCGCGGGGCGAGCCCTGGAGCTCGAACCAGTCCTCCTTCTCGACCTTGAGGTTCACGTCCTGCGGGACCTTGAGGTAGTTGTAGACCGCAACCGGCACGCTGACCTCGTCGTTCTGGGTGAGCGCGACCGGAAAGTCGATGTCCGCGAAGAACGGCTGGAAGACGAGGAGCCCGCGCGTGGCCGAGCCGAGCCTGCCGTCGGCCGAACTCGCGCTGGCCGTCATGCGCCACGTCGTGATCGAATCGGCCAGCGGGATGTCGAGCCTGGCCCGGCCGCGTTCGTCCGTGATGAGAAGCGGGTTCCAGACCAGCGTCTCGGGGAACCACTCGCGGACGCGGATGCCTGACGGCGGTTCCGCCGGGCCGGCGCTGCCGGCGCGGACGTTTCTGCGGCCGCCGCCCATCGCTGTGCCGTACGTTCCGCCGCCGCCCCCGCCGCCGCCGACGCCCATCGCGTCATAAACGCCCGGCGCTCGGCCGCGAATTCCCCCGCCTTCCCCCGGCATCGCCGAGAGGAACTCCAGCGAGTCACCCTTCATCGCCCCGAAATTGTCCGATTCGTTGTGGTCCGAATCCTCCGCATCCGGGAAGTAGATCGCCTCCATGTCCGCCTTCGCGCCCGCGCGGCGCAGCATCCAGATGTAGCGCTGGAACTCCGGCGGCGCCAGGTCCTGGCGCGGCCCCGCATACTCGGAGCCCTTCACCAGCGGCGCAGGCGTCGCAAAGACGATCGGCGCCGCGGCCGGCTGCGGCAGGTCCACCCGGACGTCGTCCGCCGTCCCGAACTCCCGGTCCGGCCCGGCGGACATGAACTTGCGCTTTCCGTCGAGAAGAGCGCACCCGAAGACCGCCGCGGATTCGCCTGCCTGGAGCGGGAAGATCCGGATCGGGATTCCCCACGGATCCTTCGCCTGGTCCTCGGTGATGCGCCCCTCTTTCAGAAGAGAGCCCACTGCGTCGCCGGGAAGCGGAGGGCAACCGCTGCCATGCCACTCGCGGCAGACGGCCAGCGTAATGGAAGCGATGCTCGCGCTGAATCGCCCCGGGACCAGCGTGCCGACGCTGATCGAGGGATCGAGCAGAGCGGCCTCGGCCAGCGTGTAAGGAGCCCCGCTCGCGGCCTGCAGCTTCGACGGCGAGAGCGTCCCTTCGCGGACCAGCCGATCCTCGATTCCCGGCCGCCAGGAAACCAGGTCGTCCGACACCGCCTCGCGCCAGCCCGCCACGGCCACGAAGCTCGCAATCGACCGCTTCAGCTCGGCGTTGCGCGCCGACCAGGCGGCCTTGAGGACGTTCGAAGGCTCGAAGGCGCTGCACTCGGTGAGCAGCCGGTTCAGGCTCATCGGGGAGCCGTCGGGGAAGCGCGCCGGGAGGATGGCGTCGCGCGCGACCGTGGCTTCGTAGACCCAGCCGTTTTCGGTCTTCCTGATTCCGCCGTAGTGAGCGACGTGCTCGACGAGCGCGGGCCAGATCTGGACCTGCTGGAGTTGGGTTGCGGAGTAAACGAGGCTCTCGATGGAGAAGGCCGGGTCGAGCGCCGGGAGATCCTCGGCTCTCATCGGATGGCCGAACGTCAGCGTGAGCAGGCCGTCCTTGAGCCCGGCGGCGATGAGCCGATCGTTCAGGTCCGGGACGAATTTCCCGTCGGCGACGAGGTCGCCCTGGGCGCCGAGCTGGACGAGCGCCTTGCGGAGCTCGGGCATCCGGACGCGCGACAGCGCGCGCGTCCAGAATTCGAGCGTGAAGGACGGATGGACCTTCGCCAGCGCCTCGAGCGTGATCTCGTTCCCCCAGGGGTCGGTGAGGAGCGTGTCGCCCACCTTGAGCCGCCCGTCGGCGACCATGATGCGCAGCAGGTGCGGCACCCATTTCCCGGCGCCGGTGGCGGGATCGACCTCGTGCCACTTCTCGCGCCACGTCAGGATCCATTGCTCGAGCATGCGCCAGACCAGCGCCTGCTTGCGCAGGAAGGCTTCCTTCCGCGCCGTCGCGGTCGTGGCGGTCGTGATCGTTCCCTGGGGCTCCACGGCGGCGAGAAGCGCGCGCGCGACGCGGCGGGTCCGCGCTTCTCCGTCGTCTCCCCCGACGACGCTGGCGATGCCGCCGCGCCACTTGATGCCGTAGCGCGGCTCCTGGAGTTCCTTAGCGAGGGTGAAGAAGACCTTCTCCATCCCGGGCTGAAGGTCCTGGACGGCGTACACGCTCTCATCGACGACGACGACGCCCAGCGCCGCGGCGGCGTCCTTTCCGTCCTCACCGGTCACGTGGAACTCGATCGTGGCCTTCTCGCCCGGACGCCAGGATTCGCGGTCGGCCTTCATCTCGATGCGCAGGTCGTTCGCCGGCTCAACGTGGATCAGCCGCGTGTCGCGCACGACTTCGCCGGTGGCGAGAAGCGTGTAGGCGTGGATCTCCATCGCGCCGAATTCGCCCGGCGGGATCGCGATCTCCGTCCGCGCGCGGCCGTCCTTCATGTCGATCGAAGCCGTCATGACCGCGCGGCCCGCGCGGATCGCATCCACGAAGACCCTGCCCGTCCCGAACGTACCCAGCGCTTCAATCCCGATCGCCTGCCCTGCCTTCGCCGTCGCGCGGTCGAGCCGCAGCAGGATGCGGTCCCTCCCGGGATCGGACATCAGGATCGTCTTGACCACGCATTCGTTGCCTTGCGCGTCGCGGGCGCGAAGCCCCGCAGGGACGTTTCCCGGGGCGGCCGGCGTGCAGACGAGTTCCGCAACGCCGGTTTCGTCCGTTCTGCCGCGCACCGTCGTGCCGGGGAGTTCAAGTTCGACGTCGCATTCCACGGGCGCGCCGTCCGGGGCGGTCGCGACCACGAAGATCGTGTTCTCGACGCCCGCCACGAGCTTTCCGCTCTCCGGGACCGCCGCGAGGCTGATCGCCCGGTTCGCCACGTTGAGCGACACCGTCGCCTGCTCCTCGTGCCCCGCGGAGTCCTTCACCGTCACGTCGAGCTTCAAGTACGCCTTGCCCGAGTCCAGCGGCTGCCCGACGAAATAATCCGGCAGCACGATTTCGAAGGTCGCGACACCTTCGCCGTCCGTCTCCGCCACGACCTTCGCGAATTCGCGGAACGCCGCGTCGAACGTGATCGCCTTGACCGTCACCTCGGCCCCCGCCACTGCCTTCCCGAAGAAGTAGTCCGACCGGATCGTCCCCCTCACCGTGTCCTTCGGCAGGTACCAGCTCCGGTCCGTCGAAACCGCCACCTTGTACTTCGGCAGCACGTACTTCTTCACGACGACGCTCTTCTCCCCCCGCACGTCCCCGGCCAGCGCGGAAATCCGGTAGTCCCCCATCAGGACTTCGTCCGCAAGCTGGAAGTCCGCGCTTGCGACGCCCTGCGGCGACAACACGCAGCGCTTCTTGAAGACCTTGTTCCCCTTCGAGTCTTCCACCTCGAAAACAACCTCCCCGCTCGCAGGCTTGAGCGTGCGGGAGTCCAGCGCCAGCGTGCGCAGGTGAATGACCTGTCCCGGCTGGTAGACCGGCTTGTCCGAGACGAGCAGCATCCTCGTCGGCTCCCGCCGCGCCAGCACGGCGCAGTTCCCCGACGCCTGGAACGCCTCGCCGGGCAGCTTCGCCACAAGCGTCACGTAGCCCGGCGCGTCGGAAGGGACTGCGAAGCGGGCGATGAAGCGCCCGTCGTCGCCGGTCCTGCCGGCGGCGCTGGCGATCGCCTGGTTTCCGTTCATCAGGGAGACTTCGACCTGGGTTCCCGGTGCCGCGGCGAACTGCCCGGGCCCGGTCACGCGCGTCGCGAGGACACAGGCCTCGCCGTCGGTTCCCCGCTCGAACTGCGACGGAATTTCCAGGAAGAGGTCCGCCGCGGGTTCGGCAGCGACTTTGGGCGGAGTCGTCAGGTCGGCCGGCATGGACCCGACGGCCGTCATCTGCCCCGGACGCGCCAGCATCACGGTCCGCGCTTCCCTGCGCCGTTCCCGGGCCGCCGTGGCCGGGGACGGCTCCCACATGGAAATCGCGACGAGGTGGATGAGGGAAGCGACGGCGAGCGAACCGAGAACGAGGCTGGATCTGCGCATGGCTGGGCCCCCTGTTGGTGACCCCCGTACTGACGGAAAATCGCGCGCGTGGTTCGGGCGGGAAGCTAATCGTTGCGAAATAAAAACAGTGGCGCGCCGGAAACACGGGGAGCCGGCGCGCGGCCCGTGCGGCCGCGCGTCGGCTCCCCGTGCCCGGGTCCGCCGTTTCCCTCGCCCGGTACGAACGGAGCGCGCGCGTCCCGGTTCGATCTTCCCGCGGCCCGCCGGAACTTTCGGGGCGCCCGGACGTCTGATCCTTACACTCACGGAGCCCATGCCCACCATGCTCGCCGTCGTCCCCGCCTTCTTCGCCCCCCTCCAGTCGCTCCTCTCCTTCCTGCCGCAGATCGCCATCGCGGTCGCGGCAGCGGCGACGGCGATCTTCCGCCCCCAGGTGTACCGCTGGGCGTGGAACATGGCGAAGACGCACCGCGTCGTGGCCCTCACGCTCCTCGGCCTGACTCTCGGCGGGTCCGCCGCCGCCGTCGCCTGGGGCCGCCACAAGAATCCTCCGCCTCCGCCGCCCATCCCCGAAGCGAAGCACGGTGACTGGTGGACCTTCCGCGGCGACCAGGCCCGCTCCGGCGGCGACCGCTCCTTCGTCGCCGGCGCCGCCAAACCGACGTGGCGCTTCCGCGAATCCCTCGACCGCGCCAGCTTCGCTTCCTCCCCCGCCATCTGGGCCGGCCGCGTCTACGTCGGCTGCGACAATTGCGTCCTCTACTGTTTCAACGCCGACGGCGGCGAGGACCCGCTCTGGGTCTTCCCCGCACGCTACCCCGTCTTCTCTTCTCCCACCGTCGTGAACGGGAAGGTCTATTTCGGCGAAGGTCTCCACCACAACACGGACGCGAAGCTCTACTGCGCCGACGCCGTCACCGGCCGGAAGCTCTGGGAGTTCCAGACGGGAAGCCACGTCGAGGACGCGCCGACAGTCGCCGACGGGCGCTGCTGGTTCGGCGCAGGTGACGACGGCCTCTACTGCATCGACGCCGAAACCGGCGCGAAAATCTGGCAGGTGAAAGGGATGCACCTCGACTGCTCGCCCCTGCTGGCCGACGGCATGCTCGTCGTGGGCGCGGGCTACGGCGAAACCGGCGTCGCCGCCTACGACGCGAAGAACGGGACGAAAAGGTGGTTCACGAAGCTCCCCGCTTCCTGCTGGGGCCCGCCCGCGCTCGGCCCGCGCGGCGCCATCGTCGGCATCGGCAACGGCAACTTCCGCGACGTCTCCCCCGACCCGAAGGCCGAAATCGTCTGCCTCGCCCTCGACGGCGGCGGCTTCGCCTGGCGCTTCCCCCTCCGCGACGCCGTCCTCGCCGCGGCGCTCGTTTCCGACGGAAAGGTTTTCCTGGGGGACCGCAGCGGCGACTTCACGTGCCTCGATGCGACGACCGGGCAGCTGAAGTGGCGCGCGAACTGCGGGTACGCCGTCCTGTCGAGCGCCGCGGTCGCCGGTCACCTCGTGGTCTACGGCTGCCAGGGCGGCCATGTGCATGCCGTCAAGGCGGCGGACGGCGTCGAGGAGTGGACCTACGGCGCTTCCTGGGACGCGGTCAACAGCGCCGCCTTCACCTCCAGCCCCGCCGTCTCCAACGGCCGCGTCTACATCGGCTGCGACAACTTCTACTTCTACTGCCTCGGCAGGAAGTAGCCTTCCGCGTCGTGCGCGCGATTCCCCTCGGCCGGCTCACTCCGGAGGACTCCCGGGTCGCCGGCGGAAAGGCGCGCGGCCTCGACGCGCTCGTGAAGGCCGGCTTCGCGGTCCCGCCCGGCTGGGCCGTCCTCGATCCCGACTCCGATCCCGCGCCGCTTCTCGAAGCCTGGCGCGCCGCCGGTTCCCCGCCCGTCGCCGTCCGCTCTTCCGCCGCCCTCGAGGACGGCTCGGCCGCCAGCTTCGCCGGGCAGTTCCTCAGCGTGCTCGACGTAAGGGACGAGGCGGGGATCCGGGAAGCGCTGACGCGCGTGGCGGCGTCGCAGCGGAAGGCGACGGCGTACGGCGCAGGCGCCGGGTCCGCGGCCGCGGTCGTGCAGGAGATGATCGAGCCCGAGGTCTCGGGCGTGGCGTTCGGGCGCGATCCGTCCACGGGCGAAGGGATCGTGATCGAAGCGGTGCGCGGCCGCGGGGACGCGCTGGTTTCGGGAGCGAGGACGCCCGACCGGTTGCGCCTTTCGGGGTCGGCGAGCGACGGGTCCATCCCGGTCACGCGCGAAATCGAGAAGGAACTCCTCGACCGCCTCGCCGCGGCGGAGAAACTTTTCGGATCCCCGCAGGACGTGGAATGGTGCGTCCGCAAAGGCCGCCTCTGGCTCCTGCAGTCCCGCCCCGTCACGGTCTCCGCGGCGATCCTCGTCGCGGACCTGCGCCGGACCTCGACGGAAGAGACCTGCTGGTCGGCGGCCTACTCGCTCGCCGAGACGTGCCCCGCGCCGACGCCGATGACCTGGGCGTTCCTGAAGCGGATGATGTCGTGGGAAGGCGGGCTGGGGGTCGCGTTCCGGCGGTTCGGGTTCTTCTTTCGCGAGGACGTGAAGCGCGACGGGTTCCTGCGGCTGTGCGGCGGCCGGCTGTACGCCGACCTGGGTCTCGAGGCCGCCACGTACTTCGGCGAGTGGCCGCTGGCGCACGATCTTGACGCACTGCGTCAAAACCCCGCCCTCTCGGCGCGCCCCGAGCCGAAGCCGGACTGGCGCCGCGCGCGCGGATCGTTCTGGTTCAAGCTCCCCTGGTACATCTGGAAACTCACGGCGGCCCAGCGCCGCCTCGACGCCGCCCGCGGCTCGTTTCCCTCGGAGTACGCTGCGTGGGAAACCGCGGTCCGCGCCCGCGCCGCGTCCGCGACGCGCGCCGCATCCCCCGCGGAATTCCGCGAGCGTTTCAACCGCGCCGCCACGGAAACCGCCGGCCTCGCCATCGCCGCTTCCATCCTCGGGGCCGCGGAGTGGGAACGCACGCCGGCGGCGGAGCGCGGCGCGCTGCGCACCTGGATCCCCACCGACCTCGCGCACCGCGGCCCGATGGAGATGGAACTAGCGGAGCCGCGCTGGCGCGAACGCCCGGAGGAATGGGCGCGGCTCACGAAGGAAGCCCCTCCCGGCCGCGACGCGGACGGCCTCTACGCCCTTCGCGAGCGCGCGAAGGACGCCCTGCTGCGCGAAACCGAGGTCCTGCGCCTGGACCTGCTGGAGCTGGGCCGGCGCGCCGGGATCGGGTCAGACATTTTCTTCCTGACCCCCGAGGAGCTGGAGCGCCCCGACGCGGCACTCGCGGCCAGCCGCCGTCGCCAACGCGAGGCCGTCCTGCGCATTCCGCTTCCCACGCTGGTTTTTTCGAAGGGTGAAGCGGCCGCGGCGACGTCGGGCGCAGGTCTTTCGCCGGGGGTCGCCGAAGGGACGGCCTGGCTCCCCTCCTCGCCCGCTGAGGCTCCCCCACCAGGCGCCATCCTCCTCATCCCCTCCCTCGACCCATCCTGGACTCTCCTGTTCTCCCGCGTCCGAGGCGTAGTCACCGCCCGCGGCGGCCAGCTCTCCCACGGCGCGATCGTAGCCCGCGAGCTGGGTGTCCCCTGCGTCCTCTGGCCCGATGCCCTGACCGTCCCGCCCAACACCCCCCTCTCCATCGACGGCGCCAAAGGAACCCTGACCCAACCCCCACCCCCCCACTGAACCCCGAACTCCGAACTCAGAACTCCGAACCCAACCTCCGGAACCCCCAACCCCCAACCCACCCCCGAGAACCTCTCCCCGCTTCCCTTCCAACGCTATAGAATCCCTCTCCTTCCCGGCCGGGGGCGGACCGGACGACTCCTTCAGGAATCCTCGATGCGCCATGCCATTGCCACCGTGATCATCGCCTCCCTTCCCTGGCTCGCCGCCGGTTGCGCGACCAACGAGCCCGATCCGGACGATACCGAGGGAAACCGCACCATCCAGACGCCGAAGGACCTGCGGGAACAGCAGAAGCGCGTGCTGCAGCTGCTCCAGACGTTCGAGGAGCACGACCTGGCGGTGATGGACGAATCGGTGGCGGAGCTCGAGGAGATGTCGAAGGCCGAACAGAACCTCGTCAGCCCCGAAATCCAGGAGCAGCTCAAGAAATACCGTGTCCGCTCCTCCGCGAACGACGCGATTGACCGCCTTCGCTGGATTTCAAAG
>CAVPNQ010000083.1:0-43097 GCA_963706735.1 uncultured Planctomycetia bacterium | reverse complement strand
GCGTGGCCGCCGATTTCGGGCCGTGGATGGAAGTGCGCCAGTGGGGCGGCCTGGGAAATGCCGCTTCCATCGCCCTGTTCCTGCTGGTGCTCATTTCGTCCGTCATCCGCGCGGCCTGGGCCAGGCGCAAGGCCGCGTAGCGCCTTACCTCCAGCGCTTCACGATGTCTTCGGCGCCCATGGCCCGCAGCTGTTCCGCGGCGGCGCCGGCGACTTCATCCGCGAGCGTGCCTTCCGAGGAGACGCGCAGGCCCGCGAGGTCGGCGTCGAGCCGGAGGCGGCCCTGGGTCCACGTCGCGTGGGCCCCGAGCGGGGTGCGGCAGCCCGCGCGGAGGTTGCGGAACAGCGCGCGTTCGGCGTCCACGGCCGCGTGGATCACGGGATTGTCGATCGCCCGGACGAGCGATTCCTCCCCGGCCCGCGTCTCGACCGCCAGCGCCGCCTGCCCCGCCGGCGGGACGAGATCGTCGATCGGCAGCACTTCCGCGATTTTCGAGTCCAGCCCGAGGCGTCGCAGCCCCGCGACCGCCATCATCAGCGCGTCGAATTCTCCCGCCTCCAGCTTCCTGACGCGCGTGTCCACGTTCCCGCGCACTGCGACGGCGACCAGCGCGGGATGCCTCCGCGCGATCCACTGCTGGCGCCTCGGGCTCGAGGTCGCGACGCGCGATCCCGCCTTCAGCGCCCCCAGCGCCCGGCCCAGCACCGCGTCCCTCGCATCCTCCCGCTCCGGCACCGCCGCCAGCGACAGCCCCGCCGCCGTCTGCGACGGAAGGTCCTTCAGCGAGTGCACCGCAATGTCGATCCGCCGCTCCAGAAGCGCGTCTTCCAGCTCCTTCGTGAACACGCCCACCCCGATCTGCTCCACAGGCCGGTCCTGCGTCGCGTCGCCGCTCGACTTGATCACCGTGATCTCGACCGCCGCGCCGCCGGCCTCCAGCAGCCCCTTCACGCGCTTCGCCTGCCACATCGCCAGCGGACTGCCCCGCGTGCCAAGCCGGATCATGTTCCCAGCTGCGCCGTGGTCCATGCCCGCGCCTCCTCTTCCACAAGCCGCCGCCCTTCCTCCAGCTTCCCGCGCCGCGCCGCCATGTTGCGGTCCACGACGCCTTTCAGGTCGTCAATGTTGTACACGTACAGGTCCGGGATCTTCTCCGCCGCGTCCTCCACGTTCCTCGGCACCCCGATGTCCACCACGAACATCGGCCGCCCTTCCCGCGCCGTCATCGCGTCCTTCAGCATCGCCGCGGTGATGAGCGGCTTTTCCACCGAAGCGCACGCCACCACGATGTCCGATTCCGAGATGGCCTTTGGAAGCGACTCGAGGGCGACCGGCGTCGCGCCGAGCCGCCCTGCGACGGCCGCGGCGCGCTGCTCCGTGCGGTTCGCGATCGCCATCAGCGACACGCCCCGGTCCTTCAGGCACTGCGCCGTGAGTTCCCCGGTCTCGCCCGCTCCGAGCACCAGCACCCGCTTCTGCTTCAGTTGCCGGAACACCCTCTCTGCAAGCTCTACCGCGACGCTCGCCACCGAGAGCTTTCCCTCGGCGATCTTCGTCTGCGTGTGCACCGCCTTCGCCACGTTGAACGCCTTCTGGAACAGCATGTGGAACGTCTTGCCGACCACGCCCGCCTCCGTCGCCACCCGGTAGGCGTCCTTCACCTGCGCCAGGATCTGCGTCTCGCCGACGACCATGCTGTCGAGCGAAGAAGCGACGGCGAAGAGGTGCGAGACGGCCTGCTCGCCGCGCAGGTCGTAGAGAAAGGGCCGAAGCGTTTCGGGGGAGATGCCTCCGCGCGCCGCGATCAGGAGCACCGCCCGCCGCAGCCCGTCCTCCGGGTCGCCCGTCATCCACGCCTCGACGCGGTTGCACGTCGAGATCAGAAGCGCTTCCTCCACCATCGGCCTCTCGCGCAGGTCCGAGAGGAACTTCGCGGCTTCGCCTGCGGGCACGGCGACCTTTTCGCGCACCTCGACGGGGGCGTTGCGGTGATTGAGTCCGACGACCTGTACCTGGCTCACGGGTGATGGACTCCCGAGCCCAGGATGGAGGCGCCGAACAGGGTGAAGGCGGCGATGAGGAAGGACCAGATCGACATGCGTGCGGCGGAGCGGCCGTGATAGCCGCGTGTGAAGCGCATGGCGACGAGGCCGCCGTAGAAGAGCCAGGTGACGAGGGCGCCGATGACGCGGCCGTCTGTGAGGAAGGGTTTGTCGAGAAGGTGGGCGCGGGCGAAACCGAAGGCCATGCCGACGGTGAGGAGGACGAATCCGACCATGACGGAGGAGAGGTTGACGGCGTAGCAGGCCTCGAGGGAGGGAAGGGCGGAGAGGAGCGGGCCTGCGGAGCGGCTCCTGAGCTGGCGTTCCTGGAGGAGGTAAAGGCTTCCGGTGACGAAGGCGAGGAGGAAGGCGGAGTAGGCGAGGGAAACGAGGGCGATGTGGAACGGGGTGATGGCGCTTTCCTGGACCTTCGCGGGCGGGGTCTGGAACACCATCATGAGGAACGGCACGCCCGAAAGTCCGACGGCGAGCGGGGAGACGAAGGCGGTCACGGCGGGCATTTCGAAGCGGATGTCGATTGCGAGGGCGGCGATGGCGGCGAGGATGGCGGCGAAAACGCACGCTTCGAACATGTGGAACATGGGGCAGGAGTGGGTCCGGGCGGCGTTGGCGAACAGGAAGACGGTGTGGGCGGCGACGCCGACGGTGGTGAAGATGCGGAGGAAATGGGGAAGTTCGTCGCGGCGCGCGAGGAGCACGCCGAGGGCGGTGGCCCCGGCGGTGGTCCAGGCGATCAGCCCGAACCAGAACGTGACGAGTTCGAGGGTCGAGTAGGCGCCCATCAGCGTTTCCTCCCGTCGCGCGCCAGGGCCCGGAGGGCGCGCCTGCGCGACGCCGGCGACGCGCCGGACGCGCGCAGTTGTTTCCTCCTGCGGGCCGACGCCGCGGCGCGGGCTGCCCATCCTTTAGAAAGAAGTCCCCGGATCTCGCGCTTCAGCCTCACGCCGACTGCGGGCGCGGTGCCTCCCGTCGAAACCGCGACGGCGACAGGGCCGTCACGGAGCGCCGCCGGGACGTGGAAATCGCACTCCTTGGGATCGTCGCAGATGTTCACGAGGATTCCCTTCGCCCGGCAGACATGGGCGACGGCGGCGTTGACGGCGCGGTCGTCGCTGGCGGCGAACGCGACGGCGGCGCCGCGGAGGTGGGAAGGGCGGTAGGGTTCGTCGACGCAGCCGACGGGGAGTTTCTCGAAACCGCGGGCGAATCTCGGCGCGACCACGGTGACGACGGCGCCGGCTTTCACGAGGGCGCGGACCTTGCGCAGGGCCACGCGTCCGCCGCCGATGACGACGACCGGCCGGCCGGAGAGGTTGAGGAAGACAGGGTAGAGCGTGTTGATCGGCATTGGTGTGAGGAGACGATTCTAGGTCGTGGCGGTGAGAGTAGCTAGGACCAGTCGGGGCGCCGAATCGCCCATGGTGCTTGCCCGGGCCCTCCCGGCCCTTAGAATGAGCGCATGGCCGATACGCGCGTGTTCTCCCTCTCCCGGGCGGTCTTCCAGCCCGACGCCATCGCGGAGCCCGCCCGGATCCTCGCGGCCGGCGGCCTGGTCGCGTTCCCGACGGAGACCGTGTACGGGCTCGGCACCAACGCGGAAAAGGGCTCCAGCGTCACGCGCCTTCTCGAAGTCACCCGCAGCCCCGCGGACCGCCGCCTCACCATCCACCTCGGCCACACCTTCGAACTCGACCGCTGGGTCCGCGTCATCCCGCCCGTCGTCCGCCGGCTCACCCGCCGCTTCTGGCCCGGCCCCCTCACCCTCGTCCTCCGCTGCGCCGACGGCGAAACCCGCGGCTTCCGCACCCCCGCCGATGAAATCGCCCGCGAACTCATCAAGCTCGCCGGCGTCCCCGTCATCGCCACCAGCGTCAACGCCGGGGAAGCGCCCCCCATGAACGACGCCACCACCATCCTCCGCCACTTCGGCGGCCAGATCGACGCGGTGGTCGACGGCGGTCCCGCCCGCCACGCCCGGCAGTCCACCGTCGTCGAAATCGACGACAAGGGTTGCCGGATCGCGCGCGAGGGGATCATCCCCCGGCCGGAAATCGACGAGGTCTGCCGAAGCCGCATTCTCTTCGTCTGCACAGGAAACACCTGCCGGTCGCCGATGGCCGAGGCCCTGATGCGGCGCGCCCTCGCCCTTCGCCTCGGGGTCGGCGAGGACAAGGTCGAGGAGAAGGGATACGTCGTCGAATCCGCCGGAGCCGGCGCTTCCCAGGGCGCGCCGATGGCCGACGACGCGGTGCAGGTGCTGCAGGAGATGGGGTGCAAGGTGAGGGAGAAGCGGTCGCGGCCGCTGACGCAGGAGATGGTGAGGGAAGCCGACACCGTATTTGCCATGACGCGGTCGCATCTGGCGCGCATCATCGAGATGGCGCCTGAGGCGGCCGGGCGGTCGCGCCGGCTGGATGCGGCGCGGGACATTGAGGACCCCGTGGGGGCCGGCGTTGAGGCGTACCGAGCCGCCGCGAAACAGATCCGCAAGGCCATTGAGGGGGTTGTGAAAACACTATGAGAATCGCACTCGGGTCGGACCACGCGGGGTATCGGGCGAAGGAAGCGCTGAAGGCGTCGCTTTCGGCGGCGGGGCACCTGGTGGAGGACGTGGGGACGAAGTCGGAGGAGTCCTGCGACTACACCGACTTCTCGTTTGCGGTGGCGGAGCGGGTCGCGAAGGGGACGGCGGACCGCGGCGTCATCCTGTGCGGCACGGGAATCGGTTCCGCAATCGCGGCGAACAAGGTGGCGGGCGTCCGCGCGGCGCTCGTCCACGACGGTTTCACGGCCGAGATGAGCCGCCGCCACAATGACGCGAACGTGCTCGTAATGGGCGCCCGGGTGCTGGCCGAGGAGCGCATCAAGGACATCACGAAGACCTGGATGGAGACTCCCTTCGAAGGCGGGCGGCACGAGCGGCGGATCGGCAAGATCGCCGCGTACGAAAAGACCAGCTGTTGAGCCGGGCCTAACCCTTCGCCTGGGGCCGATCCAGTTCCGCGAGCGCCCGGCGCACCGCTTCCAGACGGTCCGCCTTGCGGCGCGAGGCGTCGGCGGCGCGGCGCAGGAGGTCGGCGGCGCGCGATTCGTCCATTTCGGTCAGCTGCCCGGCGTAGCGTGCCGCGGCTTCCCAGGCGGGGCGCGTCGTGGGAAGGATGTCGCGCAGGCTCTTCTCGAAGAGGAGGCGACGGTAAACCTGAAGGGCTTCCCGCCGTGCGCCTTCGCCCGCGAGGACGGTGGCGGAGAGGAAAATAGCGAGCCCGGCGCCGAAGGCGGCGCAGGAAAGAGACCAGGCGGTTTCGGGGAAGGGAAGCATGGGGAGCTTTAGGCTTATCGGGAGGAGGGGGCGCTGGGCTTGAGTTGCGGGTTTTGGGTTCCAGAAGTTGAGTTCGGAGTTCTGAGTTCGGAGTTCCGGGTTCGGTTCGGGGTTGCGGGTTTGGTTCGGGGTTTGGAGTCTGGTTTGTGGTTTGGTCGCTGGTTCAGTTGCGAGTTTCCCCGCAACCGAACTCCCAACGCAACAGGGGACTCCCCCAACAACCCTCAACCGTGAACCCCCAACCGAACCCGGAACTCAGAACTCTGAACTCCGAACTCAACTTCCGGAACCCCCAACCCGCCGTTAACTGTACGCCGCCAGCCCCGTGGCCGCCTGCCCCAGCACCAGCGTATGGATGTCGTGCGTGCCCTCGTACGTCTTCACGCTTTCCAGGTTCATCATGTGCCGGATCACCGGGTACTCGTCCGTGATCCCGTTCGCCCCGTGCAGGTCCCTCGCGATCCGCGCGATGTTCAGCGCAATCTCCACGTTGTTCCGCTTCGCCAGCGAGACCTGCTCCGGCTTCAACACCTTCTTCTCCTTCAGCTGCCCCAGCCGCAGGCACAGGCACTGCGCCTTCGTGATCTCCGTCAGCATGTACGCCAGCTTCTCCTGGTTCAGCTGGAACGCGCCGATCGGCTTGTCGAACTGGATGCGCGTCTTCGCGTAGTTCACGCTGGCGTCGTAGCACGCCATCGCCGACCCGACCGCACCCCACGCAATCCCGTACCGCGCCTGCGTCAGGCACGACAGCGGCCCCTTGATCCCTTTCACCCCGGGAAACACGTTCTCCTCCGGGATCGCGCAGTCGCTGAAGATCAGCTCTCCCGTCACCGACGCCCGCAGGCTCCACTTGTTGTGCGTCTCCTTCGTCGTGTACCCCGGCGTCCCCTTCTCCACCAGGAACCCGCGGATCACGTTCTCCTCGTCCTTCGCCCACACGATCGCCACGTCCGCCACCGTCGCATTCGTGATCCACATCTTCGCGCCGTTCAACACCCACTTGTTGCCCTTCTTCTTCGCCCTCGTGATCATCCCGCCCGGGTTCGAGCCGTGGTCCGGCTCCGTCAGCCCGAAACACCCCAGCTTCTTCCCGTGCGCCATCGGCGGAAGCCACTTCTTCTTCTGCTCCTCCGACCCGTACTGCCAGATCGGCCACATGCAGAGCGAGGTCTGCACGCTCGCAAACGACCTCAGCCCCGAGTCGCCCCTCTCCAGCTCCTGCAGGATCAGCCCGTAGGCCGTCGCGTTCATCCCCGCACAGTCGTACCCCACGATCGGCGCCCCCAGCAGCCCCATCTCCGCCATCTCCGGGATCAGGTAGTCGGGAAACGTCGCCTCGCGGTTGTGCTTCTCGATGACCGGGATGAAGCGCCTCGAGACCCACTCCCGGACCGTGTCGCGCACGGCGCGCTCTTCCTCGGTGAGAAGTTCGTCGAGCTGGTAGAAGTCGATGCCCTGGAACGGCGCGGTCATGGGGTGCCCCTTCCTTGGTGAATGGCCTTAACTATAAATGGTCGGGCACCGGATCACACGCTTTCACGAAGCCCCTTGCCGGGTCGAAAACGGACGGTCCGCCCCGCCCGGGTGCGCGTACGGGCGCCGGTGCGCGGGTTCACTACCGCGCGCGGCCGGACCGCACGGACGCGGAACGTGCCGAACCCCACCAGCGCAACCTCGCCACCCGCACGCAATCCCTTCAGGATGTTCGCCAGCACCGCGTTCAAGGCGCGCTCCGCCCCCGCCTTCGAGCAGCGGAGGTCTCGGGACAGCGCTTCGCAGAGGTGTGCCTTGTTCATGGACCGTTGCCTGCAGGAGAGGGCGAGTTTGCTGCGCGGGGCGCGCGGCGTCAACCTCCCGGCTCCCCGCGTCAGAATTCGTAGTAGAGGTTCGCCCACGGCGCGCGGGGGGAGGGATCCCGAAGCGGCGCCGCGGGATTCGCCTCGAACCACGCGCGCCATCCCGCCGCCCTCGCAAAAGGCGGGTCGGCCGCGGGGTTGACGCGCTGCGTCATCGTGACCAGCTCCTGGTGCGCTTCGGACCTCACCACCGCATCCGGGTCGTCCGCCAGGGAAGCGAGGATGAGGGCGGCGGGGCGGGTGGGGCACCAGGCGAGGGCGCGGGTGAGCGCCAGCCGGCGGTCGGGGTCCGGGGAAGCGGCGATGGCCCGGAGCTGGTCGAGGGCGGAGGAGTCTTCGAGGCGCGCGAGGGCGGCGAGGATCCGGAGGCGCGCGGACTCTTCGGTTTCGGGTGTCGCGGCGGCGCGGAGTGCGGCGAGGGCGAAGGGGCGAGCGGCGCCGGCGGCGCGGGCGATGGCGGACGCGGCGGAGGCCCGCACGCGCGGCGAGGAGTTCCCGAGGAGCGGGGCGAGGGAGGGGAGGGCTTCGGGGCCGAGGCGGGGAGCCACGGCGTCGAGCGCGATCTCGTCGCCGGTCGCGCCCCTGAAGGCCGCCGCGCTGAGCTGCGCAAAGGTCCACGGGTCGGGCGAGGCCAGGAACTCGAAGGCCGCTTCCGTCCGTTCCCGGTCGGATTCCCCGGCGAAGGCGCGGTGGGGCGGGGCTTCGGCGATGCGCATGCTCGGCAGGGTGGCGGGAGGATCCGCGTCCGCGGCGTACCGGCGGAGCAACGCAACCTGGTCGAGAATCGCTTCTCGATTGGAATCGTCGCGCGCGGCCTCGTCGAGAAGCGCGACGATGACTTCCTGCCAGGTGGCGCCGATGCGGTAGGGTTCGATCGGTTCGCGCCACGATCCCGTCTCGACCCACGCGAGCACGTTGCAGCGCAGGAGTTCGAGGCGGTTGCCCGGGAGCAGTTCCAGCGCGGCGCCGCGCATCCAGGTGGCTCCCCGGAAGGCCTGCTCGTGGATTCCGGGAATCGGGCCGATCCACGCGCGGGACAGCACGGCGGCATCGGCGAGATCGGGGCGGGAAGCGAGGTCCCGGAGGAGATCCGGCGTGGCATTGCGAAGGGATTGCCGGCCGAGGCTGCGCACGAGAAGCCGGGTCCGCTCAGGCGGGGAGCCGGAATCGGCAATCCGGACGAGTGCGCCGGCCAGCGCATCCGCGGTGCGCCGGGGAAGAGGCGTCTCGCGCCAGGCGAGACCGCTCATTCCCATCGCATGGAGCAGGGCCGCCTCCCAGTCCTCTCCTTCGTGCCGGGAGAGCTCCTCGAGAGGGGCGGCGGCGGCCTCGAATCCCCACGGGCTCGCGAGGAGGGCCGCGATGGCGGTACCGCGGAGCTGGGGCTCGGCGGTGCGGGCGACGGCCCCGAGGAGGCGGCATCCGTCGCTTCCGCATGCAGCCATCTGGTTGGCCCAGCTCTGCCAGTTGGTGACGTTTCCGTCCGAGAGATCCTGGAGGAGAAGTGGAAGGAGTCCGGGTTCGCCGGCGGAGCGGATGAGGTCGCGGATCTCATCGGAGGCGAAGCGTCCGGCGCGGGCGGCCTGCAGGACGAGCGTGCGGTCGCCGCGATCGAAGATGGCTCGGGACTGTTCGATGTCGAGAGGGGAGAGCGCGGTCGCGGAGGCACGCAGGCGGCGGAGGACGTACCCGCGCGAGCGGGACCAGGCGTCTCCGGGACGGAGGTCTTCTTCATCCGGAAGATCGGCGGGAAACATCCACTGTCCGAATTGCCTCGCCGTGGCGGCGGTGTCCGCGTTGTCGTCTTTGAGGGACGACAGGGTAAATTTCCGGACTTCGTCGCGGTGAAGGATCGAGTCCCACGCGTTGAAGAGGAGTGCCGCAGCGAACCAGCGGTCATCGGCGTCGGGTGATTCGGCGGCGCGGCGCCAGCGTTCCCAGTCGATGCCTTCTTCGGACCAGTCCAGCCAGGGCCGGGAATCGAGCCCTTCCTCGAAATCGAGAATGGTGCCGTCCAGCCGCAGGTCCAGGATTCTCCGCGCGTTGGCCGCGGCGGCGCCGAGGTCCGGGTCTTCCTGCAGTTCCAGGAGCGCTTCTCTTCCGTCGGCGCCCAGCCCTGCCAGGATCACGATCGCCAGGCGCGCGGTCGCCGCGCTGGCCCGCCCGGCCTCGACGAGGGCACGGACGGTCCCGGCGACCTCTTCAGGCGCGCACGAGTCGAGCGGCAGGTCCAGGGCAAGCCGTGCCGCCGCGGCGAAGGCACGGTACTTCTCCCGTCGATCCCCGGGACTCTCGTCCTCCCAGGCATCCAGCATGTCGTCGAGAACTCCTTCGGCGCGTTCCCGTACGGAGTAGTCAGGGTCGTCGAGCAGCGCGGCGATCCGCCAGAAACTGCCCGCGGAGTCCGCTCCGTACTCCAGCACCGCACCCCTCGCCTCAACACTCCTCGATCCCGCCAGCGCCGTCGCTTCCAGGGGCCCCAGGTCTCCCAACCCCGCCGACCTCTCCGCCGCTTCTTCCAGCGACTCCATCCCCGCCCGGGCGGCCAGCCGCTGGGCGTCGAACCCGAAGGACGACGGCAGCCGGATCGTCCGGCGGCGATCCCACGCCGCCCAGGCCGCCCGGCACATCCGCGGCCGCTCCGGGTCGGCTCCCATCGCCCCCAGGACCTCGTGATATAGGACCGGGTCGGCCGGAAGCGGCGGCAGGTCCTCAGGCCCCCTCGAGATCTCGATCAGAGCCGTCCACTTGTGCAGGCTCGCCCGGGGATCCGACTCGCGCCCGATCGACTTCCGCAGGTCCGCCCCCTGGCGCCAGTTGCCGTGAATCCGGATCGCGGTCGCCGCGGCGATCCTCGTTTCGCAAACGTCATCGTCGAGATACGCCGCCGCAATCTCCGCCCACCCGGGATCCCTTCCCGGGCTCCGCCAGAGAATCGCGAGCATCCCCGGCCGCTCCTCGCGGGGCCTCCTCTCGAACAGCCTCGTGACCACGCCGCCCGAACGGTACGCCCCCGCGGCGCACAACGCCGTCATCGCTTCCTCCACGCCCGTTCTCGTCGCGGACTCAAGCTCCCGCAGCGGCTCGATGTCGAGCAGCCTGGCGCCGGGATCCCACGTCCGGGCGGCGAGAACCAGTTTCGCGACCGAAGCGAGATCCGCGTCATCGGACCGCGTCGCCGTGACCAGTGCGAGGTGGGCGTCCGGGCCGGCCCTGCGAAGCGCCTCGACGGCGGCCTTTCGGGCCGCGGGCGTCCCGGCGGCGGCCTCCCGGCAGCGCGCTTCCCAGTCCTCGCCCGCGGCGAGCGAGGCGGTCACCAGGAGCGAGAGAAGGGCGAGGCGCACGACGGGAGTATACGCCCGTGCCGTCGACGAATCAGGGCGCATCGTCAGCGTACAGCGGCGCTTCCGGATTCTCCCGGAGCCATCGGGGCCAATCCTGGGACTGCCAGGGCGGTGTGTCGGCAGTCCGGATGCGGCGGGTGAGGCGCTGCAGGGAAGCGTCTGCGGCATCGCGGACGCGGAAGTCGTCGTCGGTGGATAGCAGGGCGAGGAGGGCAGCGGAGTCGGGGTTCGCGACGGCGGGAAGAGCGATGGCGGCGGCGAGGCGGTCGTCCGGATCCCGGGATGCGGCCATCTCTTTCATCCCTTCGGCGCCGGCGGCGTCTCCCAGCCGGAGGAGAGCCGTGAATTTCGCGGCACGCGCCGCGCGATGCGTCTCCCCGTCGAGGGATGAGCGGAGAGCGGCGAGTGCGAACGGGCGTGCGTGAGGGCCGAGGCGCCCGATGGCCCGGGCAGATGCCACGCGAACCCCGGGCAGGGACGCCTGGAGAAGCGGGGTGAGGCGCGGGATCGCATCGGGCCCGAGGCGGGAGATGACGGCGAGAAGCGCGATCTCGTCCCCGCGCCCGCCGCGAAATGCGGCCGCGCAGAGACCCATGAACTCCGAGGAAGGCTCGGTGCCGACGCGGGCCGCGGCGCGGCTGCGCGACTTCGACGAATCGCCGCAGAATGCCGGCGGAACTTCCGCGTCGGAAACGCGCCAGGAGGTCGCGTCCCCGTACGAGAACGGACGGTAGCTCCAGCGCCGGATGGCGCGCCTGATCCGCAGGAGCTCATCGCGGTTCGCGGGATCTTCGGCAGCCCACACCAGAAGCGCCGCATCCGCCTCAGCGCTGGAGCGATCCAGGATGTAAAGAGTGGTGTAGTCGAACAGGCTCCCGACCGTGAGCCATGCAACGACGGCGATCCGGACCGAGTTGAGGGACGCTGCCGGCAGGCGCGCGAGGGCGCGTTCCCTGGAAGTCCGGTTCCCGGCGAAGATCTGGGACTCGACCGGGCCGGGCGATCCGTACTCGATGCCGACGGCGCGGCCCAGCGCAGAGATGTCCCGGTTGCTCGCCAGCGCGGAAAGCGTCTCCTCCGACGCCCCCGAAAGCGCGTCCCCGATCCCCACGATGAGCGCTTCGAGGTCGGCGCGCAATTCCGGCGCCATGGCGAGCCGAAGGAGCAGGGTCGCGACGGCCTCGGCGATCCGCTTCGAGTAGGGAAGTCGATTCCTGCCGGGTTGAAGCCGCAGGGCCTGAAGGAGGATCGATCGTTCGGCGGGGTCGGCGGAAGCGGCGGCCGCCTCGACGAGGGGTTCCGCGAGCGAATCGGACCAGGGCCGGGCGAGCAGCGTGGACAGGGCGACCGGGCGGACCTTCGGGCCTCCTTCCTTCGCGAGCCCTGCCACGATGCGGGACCCGGCGGGGGAGCAGGATGCGAGTGCGGAGAGCCATGGGGCGGAAGTGAGGGGAGCGTTGAGGGTCTCGATACGATCGAGGAAGGACGGCAACAGGGCCGCTTCTCCGGGTCGCTGGATCAGGATGAACTCGGTTGCGGGCTGGTCGTAGCGGCCAGCGCGCACGGCGGAGAGGAGCAGGGCCCTGTCGCCGTGGGACTGGATGAGCGCCGCTTTCTGGCGATCGAGCGGCGACTGGGGAACCAGGGACGAGCGCAGCCTGGCCAGGACGTACTGGCGCGAGCGGAACCAGACCTCACGTCCGTCGATCTCCGCGCGTTCGGGAATCTGGCCGGGGGACCACGCTGCGAGTACTCCGACGGCCGCCTGGCTCGCGGCCGGGTCGGTATCGGCGGCCAGTTTCAGGAGGTCCGCGGCCAGGTCGTTGCGCAGGTCCAGGCGGTCCCAGGCGTCTCCGATCAGCGAAACGGCGAGCTGCTTTTCCTCGGCATCCTCTGAGGCCAACAGCCCGCGCCAGCGCGCGATGTCGAGCGCTTCGATCCAACCCTGCCGAACCCGCCCCGGGCTGTCGAGACCCCGGCTCATCGAAACGGCCTGCGGAGGCAGCCCCAGCCCCAGGAGCCGGTTGACTCGCTTTGCGGATGGCCCGACGTCCTTGTCTGATTCGAGCTCTGCGAGCGGCGCCGCGGTGTGTTCGCGCGCAATCCAGAACGACTGGTAGGCCGTCGCGCCGATCGAACTCGACGGACCCCCCGCGACCAGCAGGTGCCTCACCGCCCAGCGAATTTCGCCGGGATCCGAAGCCCCGGCGGCCGCGTCCATCAGCGTCCGGACCGCCAGCGACAGGCGCTCGAAGGCCTCGTGCCTCGCGCGTTCGGGCCGCGCCGGCATCGTCCGGTCCCAGCGGTCGAGACTGTGAAGCGCGCTCAACCGCACCGCGTACTCGGGATCCGCGAGGAACGGGCCGGCACGAGCGATCTCGAGCGGCGAGGTGTCCTCGATTCCAGCGGCCAGCGCGCGGGCCTCCGGTCTCGTCGAACTTCCCATCCGCAGGCGGACATCGAGCGGCATCAGCGACGGCCGCGAGCCCGGCTCGATCAGCTCGATGTACTCCTCGATCCCGATCAACTGCTGCAGCCGCGCGGGATCCTGCCAGAACGCCCGCGAGATCGGCGAGGGAAGCCGCTTCTCCGCCGCGTCCCAAGCGACCTGGCGCACCTCGGGTGCATTTCCACCGGCCAGCACTTCCATGACATAGGCGTACTCCTCAGGGTCCGCCGGAAGGGGAGGGAAGTCCGCCGGCGAAACCGTCGTGCACAGCAGCACGTACCAGAGCCGCCTCCGCACTCCCGGATCCGCTTCGCGCTGGATCCACAGGTTGATCTCCCCGATCTGCTCGCGCCCCGCGTGAGCCGCGAGCGCCGACGCCGCGGAGTTACGCGCCGTCGCGGAGTCGGCTTGCGACCATCGAAGCGCCTCCTTTGCCCATCCCCGGTCGAGCCCCGGGCCGTTCCCGAGCCCGGAGATCAACTGGGGCTGCTCCCCGGCATCAGAACTCTCGATGATCCGCCGTGCCACGCGCCAGCACTTCGAACTTCCCAATGCCACAACCCTCGCGAATCCCGCCGCCCTCTGCACCGGGTCCGGCGAGTCCAGCAGCGCGAAAATCTCGATGTCGTCGATGGCGGCCTCGGGATCCCATTTCCTGGCCGCCCGCACCGCGCCGGCCAGCGCCGCGCCGGTCCGGCCCGATTCCGCGAGTTCCGTCAGCGCCGCGTCCGCTTCCGGCCCCGCGGAGCGAAGCGGGGCGACGGCGGAAGCGCTCTCAGTCGCCACTTCGGAACCGAGCCGCCGGCAGAGTTCCGCC
This sequence comes from uncultured Planctomycetia bacterium, assembly GCA_963706735.1. GTDB lineage: Bacteria > Planctomycetota > MHYJ01 > WSZJ01 > WSZJ01 > WSZJ01. Next base: position 29,246 of record CAVPNQ010000083.1, on the reverse strand, counting down.
GCGTCCTCGGCCGAAGCCGGGATCGCGAGGAGGGCCAGCACGGCGAGGATCCGGCGCATGGGTGGATTATAGGCCTGCGGGGATGCGGAGTTTCCTCACGATCCAACGCCCTGCGGCCGGCGCGGTTCGATCCGTTCGTCCGGCCCTATGAGCCGCCGCCGCGTTCGACGTCCGGTCGGTCGAGGAACGACGCGCAGAGGTAGTCTCGGTTCATCCTCGCGATGAACTCGACACCGATGGATTTCGGGCACGCCGCCTCGCACTCGCGCGCGTTCGTGCAGTTCCCGAATCCTTCCAGGTCCATCTGGCGGACCATGTTCTGCACGCGCGCCGCCTTCTCGGGCTTGCCCTGCGGCAGGAGCCCGAGGTGCGAGACCTTTGCGGACGTGAAGAGCATCGCGCTGGCATTCGGGCACGCCGCCACGCACGCGCCGCATCCGATGCACGCCGCCGCGTCCATCGAGAGGTCCGCGTCCTTCTTCGACACGGGCACCGAGTTCGCCTCCGGCGCGCTTCCGGTATTCACGCTGATGAAACCGCCCGCGGCGATCACGCGGTCAAAAGCGGCACGGTCCACCGCGAGGTCGCGCACGACGGGGAAGGCCCCCGCGCGCCACGGCTCGAGGAAGATCTCGTCGCCGTCCTTGAACGAACGCATGTGCAGCTGGCAGGTCGTCGTCGCCGGCTTCGGCCCGTGCGGTATCCCGTTGATCACGATCCCGCACATGCCGCAGATTCCCTCCCGGCAGTCGTGGTCGAACGCGACCGGGTCGTCCCCCTTCTCGATCAGCCGCTCGTTCAGCACGTCCAGCATCTCGAGGAAAGACATCTCCGGGCTCGCATCGGGCATGTCGTACGTAACCATCCTGCCCTGCGATTTCGGGCCGCTCTGGCGCCAGATGTGCAGCTTCAGCTTCATTATTTGTAGCTCCGCTGCGTCGGGTGAACGATCTCGAACGTCAGCGGCTCCTTGTTGAGCTCAGGTTTCTGTCCAACGCCCTTCCACTCCCACGCCGCAACGTACGCGAACCTGTCGTCGTCACGCCTCGCCTCGCCGTCCGGTGTCTGGTGTTCTTCCCGGAAGTGTCCGCCGCAGGACTCCTCGCGATGGAGGGCGTCCGTGCAGGTGAGTTCCCCGAACTCGAGGAAATCGGCGACGCGGCCGGCCTTCTCGAGCTGCTGGTTGAATTCGTCGCCCGCGCCCGTCACGGCGAGGTTCTTCCAGAATTCCTCGCGGATCTCGGGGATCCGCTGGAGCGCCTTCTGGAGCCCCGCGGCGTTGCGGCCCATGCCGCAGTTGTCCCACATGACCTTGCCGAGCTCGCGGTGGAACGAGTCCGGCGACCGCTTGCCCTTGATCGCCAGCAGCCGCGCGATCCGGCCCGCGACCTCCTCGAGCACCGGCTTGCACAGCGAGCTGTCCGGCTCAACCTTCTCCAGCTTCGAGTTCGCCAGGTAGTGCCCGATCGTGTAGGGAAGGATGAAATACCCGTCGGCAAGGCCCTGCATGAGGGCGGAAGCGCCGAGGCGGTTCGCGCCGTGGTCGCTGAAGTTCGCTTCGCCGAGGACGAACAGCCCCGGGATGGTGGACATGAGGTTGTAGTCCACCCAGAGGCCACCCATGGTGTAGTGGATGGCGGGGTAGATGCGCATGGGGAGCTTGTACGGGTTCTCGTCGGTGATGCGTTCGTACATCTCGAAGAGGTTCCCGTACTTGTCCGAGATGGCCTTCTGGCCGAGGCGCTTGATGGCGTCGCCGAAGTCGAGGTAGACGCCGAGGCCGCCGGGGCCGACGCCGCGTCCTTCGTCGCAGGCGGCTTTGGCCGCGCGGGAAGCGACGTCGCGGGGGACGAGGTTTCCGAACGACGGGTAGCGGCGCTCGAGGTAGTAATCTCGCTCGGCGTCCGGGATCTGCGGCGCCGCGCGCTTGTCGCCCTTGTCCTTCGGGACCCAGATGCGGCCGTCGTTGCGAAGCGACTCGCTCATGAGGGTCAGCTTGGACTGGTACTCGCCGCTGACCGGGATGCAGGTGGGGTGGATCTGGGTGAAGCAGGGATTGGCCATCAGCGCGCCGCGGCGGTGCGCGCGCCAGATCGCCGTGACGTTGCAGCCCTTCGCATTCGTCGAGAGGAAGAACAGGTTCCCGTAGCCGCCGGTGGCGAGGCAGACCGCATCTCCGATGTGGACCTCGATTTTGCCGGTCACGAGGTGGCGCGTGACGATGCCGCGCGCCGCGCCGTTCACGATGATCAGGTCGAGCATCTCGGTCCGGGGGAACATTTCCACGGCGCCGAGCCCGATCTGGCGCTCGAGGGCCTGGTACGCCCCCAGCAGCAACTGCTGCCCGGTCTGCCCCCGCGCATAGAAGGTGCGGCTGACCTGGGTCCCGCCGAACGACCGGTTCGCCAGGAGACCGCCGTACTCTCGCGCGAACGGCACGCCCTGCGCCACGCACTGGTCGATGATGTTCACCGAGATTTCCGCCAGCCGGTGAACGTTCGCTTCCCGGGCCCGGTAGTCCCCGCCTTTCACCGTGTCGTAAAACAACCGGTGCACCGAGTCGCCGTCGTTGCAGTAGTTCTTCGCCGCGTTGATGCCGCCCTGCGCCGCGATCGAATGCGCCCGCCTCGGGCTGTCCTGGAAGCAGTAGGCCTTCACCTTGTACCCGAGCTCGGCGAGCGAAGCGGCCGCCGAGGCGCCCGCCAGCCCCGTCCCGACCACGAGCACCGTGTACTTGCGCTTGTTCGCGGGGTTCACCAGCTTCACATCGAAGCGGTGCTTCTCCCACTTCTGCTCCATCGGGCCCGACGGGATGTTCGACTTGAGTTCGATGGTCATTTCAGGATCCCGATCATGACGGAGACGGGGATGGAGATGTATCCGGCCCCGATCGCGGTGGCGACGGCCACGGACGCGAAGCGCAGCGTGGGAGTGTATTTCGGGTGATTCAGGCCCATCGTCTGGCACATCGACCACAGCCCGTGCGAGAGGTGCTGCGTGAGCATGACCATGGCGACGATGTAGATGAACGCGGCCGGCTTGCTCTGGAAACCCGTGATGACGTTGGCGTAGACGTCGTCGGGATTGAAATTCGGGTGCGCCTGGCCTGTCGTGAAATGGAGCAGGTGGTACACGACGTAGAGCAGGATCAGCGGACCGCTGATGATCATCGTCCGCGCCGCGTAGTCGGCCTCGCGCCATTTCTTGACTTCGTACTTCACGGGCCGGGCGGCCCGGTTTTCCAGGGCCAGCTTGATCGCCGTCGCGACGTGCGCGAGAACGAGCGCCAGCAGGCCAAGCCTGGCCGCCCAGAGCACCGCGGGCTTGCTCTTGATCAGGTGGCCGTATTCGGTCAGCGCGTGTTTGTTGGGCAGGTACACCTGGAGGTTGCCCAGCAGATGAATCACCACGAAACCAAACAACGCCAGCCCCGTCACTGCCATCAATCCCTTCTTGCCGATCGACGACTTCAGCAAGTTGGAGACCCAGCAACAGCTCGATCCGCCCATGCGACACTCCCAGGAGATCCGCTCACGTCGCGGGAAAGGAGAGTCTCAGAGCAGCCGCGGAATTTGTCAAATTCCCCGGGAATCGCTTCAATTGACCGCCGAACAAATTTCGGAGTCGGTGACAGGCTTGGCCCCGGAGTCTGCGCCCCGCCATTCGTCTTCGTCCGGAGACACCATGAGGTTGTTCTGCGCCGTCGACACCCCGATCGCTCTTCACGCCTGCCTGGGCCGCGCTTCGGATGCGCTGCGACTCTCCGGGGCGGACGCGAAGTGGACGGCGCCCGCCCAGTGGCATGTGACCCTGAAGTTCCTTGGCGAGATTGAAGAGGCGGCTCTTCCCGCGATCGTCGAGGCCATCGGGCGCGTCGCGGCCCGGGGCCGACCGGCGAGGCTGCGACTGGGCGGGCTCGGCGTGTTCGGGGGGCTCAAGCCGCGCGTCGTCATCGCAAGAGTCGAGGACGAGGGCGGAAGCCTGGGCGAGACAGCAGGAGGGCTCGATCGCGAACTCGCTCCGCTGGGTTTCCACCCCGACAATCACGTCTTCAACCCGCACCTGACTCTCGCCCGGATCCGCTCGCCCAGGAACACGTCCGCCCTCCTGCAAGCCGTCAAGCGCGAGAGTTCCGGAGTGTCCGGGGAGTGGGAAGCACGCGAAGTCCTGCTCTACGAGTCCATTCTCCGTCCCGACGGCGCGGACTACCGCGTCCTCTCCCGCGCGACCCTCGCGTCTCAGGGGATTGCCCGATCCGGCTCGCGCGCTACGCTGTAGCTCCTCCCTCACCCAAAAATTCCCTTCACGGAACCCGCCATGTCCGAAGCTTCCAAACCCGACGCCAGACCCGACGCCAGGCGCAACGCGCTTCAGGCCGCAATTTCCCAGATCGAGAAGCAGTTCGGCCGCGGTTCGATCATGAGGCTCGGGGCCGAGCCGAAGATCATCGTGAACGGCATCTCCACCGGCTCCCTCTCCCTTGACCTCGCCCTCGGCGGCGGCGGGATCCCGCGCGCAAGGGTCAGCGAGATCTTCGGGCCGGAAGGAAGCGGCAAGACCACGGTCTGCCTGCACCTCGCGGCGAATGCCCAGAAGGCGGGCGGAACCGCGGCTTTTATCGACGCCGAGCACGCGCTCGACCCGGTCTACGCCAAGAAGATCGGCGTCAAGCTGGAAGAGCTTCTGCTGTCCCAGCCCGACAACGGCGAGCAGGCGCTCGAGATCGCGGACCTGCTCGTCCGCTCCAACAGCGTGGACCTCATCCTCATCGATTCGGTCGCCGCCCTGGCGCCGCGCGTCGAGCTCGAGGGCGAGATGGGAGACCAGCACGTCGGCCTGCAGGCGCGCCTCATGAGCCAGGCCCTGCGCAAGCTGACGGGCTCCCTCGGCAAGTCTCAGACCGCCGTCGTCTTCACCAACCAGATCCGCGAGAAGATCGGCGTCATGTACGGCAATCCCGAAACCACTCCCGGCGGCCGGGCCCTCAAGTTCTACGCCAGCGTCCGCATCGAGACCCGCCGCGTCACCGCCATCAAGGATGGGGAAACCACGATCGGCCATCGCGCCAAGGCCACCATCGTCAAGAACAAGCTCGCACCCCCGTTCCGCAAGTCGGAGTTCGACATCATCTACGGGAAGGGAATCTCGCGCGAGGGCGACGTCCTGGACATCGGTGAACTCCACAAGGTGCTGACCCGGAGCGGTACCTGGTTCAACTTCGGGGAGACCCGCCTGGGCCAGGGCCGCGACCGGGCACGGGAGTTCCTCGAGCAGAACCCGGAAGTCATGAAGCAGGTCGAAGAGGAGATCAAGAAGGCGGCGCTTGCCGGGGCTGCGCCGGCGGAGAAGTAGGAGGCCCGGCGGCGCGGATGGCATGCCCGCCCGCCTTTTTTCGAACCCCTTCCCGCCCCGGTTGTTATTCTCTCCGCCCCCGCTATCCCCGATTTCCCCCTCATCCAGTCGAGCTGAGCCATGAAGGCCTCCGAGATCCGCGCGCGGTACCTGAAGTTCTTCGAGAAGAAGGGCCACACCGTCGAGAAGTCCGACTCGCTGGTGCCGGAGAACGACCCGACCGTGCTGTTTACCGGGGCGGGCATGAACCAGTTCAAGGACATGTTCCTGGGCAAGGGGAACAAGCCCTACCGGCGCGCGACGACGTCGCAGAAGTGCCTCCGGACGGGGGACCTGGAAAACGTCGGGAAGACGCCGAGCCACCACACGTTCTTCGAGATGCTGGGGAATTTCTCGTTCGGCGACTACTTCAAGGCGGAGGCGATTCCCTGGGCGTGGGAGTTCTGCACGAAGGAGCTGGGGATCGACCCGGCGAAACTGACGGTGACGGTGTACGAGGACGACGAAGAGGCGTACGGCCTCTGGCTGAAGATCATCCCGAAGGAGAAGCTCTTCCGCGGCGATGCGAAGGACAACTTCTGGCCGGCGAACGCGCCGAAGGACGGGCCGAACGGGCCGTGCGGGCCGTGCAGCGAGATCTACTACGACCGGGGGGCGAAGTACGGGTGTTCGCCCGTGGATTGCGGCCCGCTGTGCACGAAGTGCAAGAGGCACATCGAGATCTGGAACCTCGTGTTCACGCAGTTCGACCGGCAGGAAGGCGGCGTCCTGGCGCCCCTGAAAAATAAAAACATCGACACGGGGATGGGCCTCGAGCGCACCGTCGCGACGCTCCAGGGCGTCCCCACGAACTTCGACACCGACCTCTTCGCGCCCATCATGCGCCGCATCGAGGACATCACGGGAAAGCAGTACTCCCAGGACGGCGACGACACCCCGCGCTTCCGCCGCATCGCGGACCACGCGCGCGCGATGACCTTCGTGATCGGCGACGGCATCGTCCCGGGGAACGAGGGGCGCGAGTACGTGCTGCGCCGGATCATCCGCCGCGCGTCCGACGACGGGAAGCGCATGGGGATGCGCGACGCGTGGCTGTTCAGGCTGGTGCCGGCGGTCGGGGAAGCGATGGGGGACCAGTACCCGGATATCGTGGAGCGCCGCGAGAACATCGCGCGGATCGTGAAGGCGGAGGAGGAGCAGTACGCGGCGACGCTGGAGGCGGCGCAGGGGATCATCGACCACGAGATCGCGCGGCTGAGGAGTGAGAAGGTTCGGACGTTCTCGGGCGAAGTCGCGTTCGACCTGCACCAGACCCACGGCCTGCCGATCGACCAGCTGACGGAGATCGTGAAGGACAAGCAGATCCCCGTGGACCGCAAGCGGTACGACGAGCTGATGGAGGAGCACAGGAAGAAGAGCAACGCGCAGGTCGCGGGGGACGTGTTCTCTCTCGGGCCGCTCGGAAAGATCAAGCCGACCGTGGCGACGACGAAGTTCGGCGGATACGACGCGATGCAGGGGACCGCGACGGTGAAGGCGGTCATCGTCGGCAACGACGTCGTGGACGGGGCGGGCGAAGAGACGGTCGTCCGCGTCGTCCTGGACCAGACGCCCTTTTACGCGGAGAGTGGCGGACAGGCGGGGGACACCGGCGTGCTGCGCGGCGACGGCGTCGAGATCCGCATCGACGAAACGAAGAAGACCGAAGGCTACTGGCTGCACGGCGGGAAAGTCATCCGCGGCACGCTTCGCCCGGGGCTCAAGGTCGAGGCGCAGGTCGACATCGACCGCCGCTGGGCGATCATGCGCAATCACACCGGCACCCACATCCTGCACAACGCGCTTCGCACCATCCTCGGCAGGCACGTCGAGCAGGCGGGTTCGCTCGTCGCCGCCGACCGGCTGCGCTTCGATTTCAGCCATTTCCAGGCCCTGACGCGCGACGAGGTGCGGCGGATCGAGAACTACGTGAACGAGCGGATCATGGAGAACGCGCCCGTCACGTGGCGTGAAATGTCCATGGCGGACGCGAAGAAACTCGGGGCGATGATGTTCTTCCAGGACAAGTACGGCGACATCGTCCGCGTCGTTTCCGTCGGCGACTGGTCGCGCGAACTGTGCGGAGGCACGCACGTCCCCGCGGCGGGCACGATCGGGTACTTCCACGTGGTGAGCGAGGGAAGCGTCGCGGGCGGGACGCGGCGCATCGAGGCGGTCACCGGCATGGGCGCGGTGGCGCATGCTCTTCAGGTCGAGGACCGTGTCAACGCGGCGGCGATGATGCTCAACGCGCCGGCATCGAAGCTGGCGAACCGCATCCAGGAGGTGCTCGACGAGCTTCAGCAATTGAGGCGCGAGCACGAGAAGTCGCGGCGCGCGGCGGCAGCGGACGAGGCGGGCGGGCTTCACGGGAAGGCGTTCGCGGTGGGGGCGGAAAAGGCGGTCGTCGAGCTGCTCGGCGACAAGTCAGCGGACGAACTGCGCTCGATGATCGACAAGCTGGTCAAGGAGCAGAAGATCGGCGTGGCGGCGCTGGGAAGCGTCTTCGAGGAGAAGCCGGTGCTGGTCATCGGGGTCCGGCAGGACCTGACAGGGAAGGCGGACGCGGGGGCGATTGCGAAGGAGGCGGGGAAGGCGATGGGCGCCGGGGGCGGAGGAAAGAAGGACCTGGCGACCTGCGGAGGGAAGGATCCCGCAAAGGTTCCCGCGGGACTGGAGGCGGCGCGTTCGGCGATCATCAAGATGCTGGGGTAGACGGACGGCGGCGCGGTCTTTTTTTTCGCGATGCACTGGCAGAGTGCGGTGGATATCATGGGCGGCCAAGCCGCCACCTCGGCAGGTGAAGGCTCTGTCCCGATGAACACCGCCACCATCGACTCATTCGACGCTCTGTTCCTGTCTCTTGGGCAGAGGCTCGGGCACTTCTCGGCCCGCGATTCCGGCGATGCCGCCGCCGCCGCCGCACGCCTCGAAAGATCGGGGCATCCCGTCCCCATTGAGACTCTGGTCACCTCGCTGGGAATGGCGGACGAGAGCGCCATCGAGGCGGTAATGGCCTCGATTCGCGAAGGCGAATTCCGCTGCTGCTCCTGCTCGGCGATCCTGGCGGGGAAGGATCTCGCCCGGAAACGGACCGTGGTGTGCCCAAGGTGCGGCGAGGCCGGGGTCGAGCGGTTGTCGCGCGGTGCATCGAAAGCTCCGTCGGTCCGCATCCCGGCGCGCCCCGCGGCGCGAGGCGCCGCCGCCACGGTGTCAAAGGAGGCCCTTCTCACCGGCAAGGCCTTCGAGGAACTCCGGAGACTGAAGATCCCGGAAGATCCGGAAGCGCGTCCGGAGCCCGGGGACCCGCTCCTTGGAAAAACCTTCGGCCGGTACAAGGTCACCGGCCTCCTCGGGATCGGCGGGTGGGGGAACGTCTACCTCGCCGAGTCCGAGGGGACCGAATTCGCAATCAAGGTCCTGCGGCCGGAACTCTCGAAATCCGCGGACCACCTGGATCGCTTCATGACGGAAGCCCGCATCACCGCGACTCTCGAGCACGGCGTCGTCCGCCGCACCGTGGACATTGGCCGGCACCACGGCTTCCACTACATGGCGATGGAGTACGTGAACGGCGCCAGCATCCACTCCATCGTCACCGCCAACGGGCCCATGCCGGCCGCCCTCGCGACGCAGGTGGCGATCCGGCTCGCGGAGGCCCTTCGGTTCGCCGTCCGCCGGTCCATCGTCCACCGCGATATCAAGCCGCGAAACGTCCTGCTGTCCCGCCGCGGGGAAGTCAAGCTCACGGACTTCGGCCTCGCCAAGATGATGCTCGACGGGTCCAGCCTCACCGGAACCGGCGCCGTCGTCGGTACTCCGGAATACATGAGCCCGGAGCAGTTCGACGGCGCCCGTGCCGACCAGCGCTCCGATTTCTACTCTCTCGGGTGCACCCTGTTCTACATGCTCACCGGTCATCCCCCCTTCGAGGGGCCGGACTTCTCAACCCTCATGCGGCGCCACAAGCAGGGACAACCCCCGTCGCCGCTCCGCTACAACCCGGCCGTTCCCACGCCGATCTGCTCCGCCCTGTCGAGAATGCTCGAGAAGAACCCATCGAAGCGCTTCCAGGACTACGACGAGGTCATCGAGGCGCTTTCGGAGCCGGGGGAAAGTGGTGCGGCGCGGTCGAAGATGGACAAGCCGGAGGCACAGGGACTTGAAGAGGCGTGGATGGACGAGGAGAGGGTGAAGCGCGGTGCGGAGGTGCAGGCGATGTTCACGGCGGAGGGGATGCCGGCGCCGCCGCGGTGGCACGTGCTGCGCGGGCTGGGATACGGGAGCGAGGCGGGGGCGGGGCACGACGACGGTTTCTTCGCGCAGCCGGTGGTCCTGCGCTGCGACGGGTGCGGGCGGTCCTTCAAGTTCAAGTCCCCGCTCCGGGGCGAGCTGGCGTGCCCGAACTGCCGCGGCGTCGCGATGAGCCACGCGTCGTTCGCGATCGACCGGCATGCGTGCTTCCTCGTCCTGCGGATCGGCGACCAGGGGGCGGGAAGCGCGGCCGGTCGCGACGACCTTGTGCGCGTGGCGGGGATGGTGTGCCTGTCAGGCGCGAACAATGTCATCCTCGATTTCAGTTCCTGCGCCACGTTTCCATCGGAGGCGATCGGCCCGCTGCTTCGCCTGCGGGAAATCCTGACGGCGGACCGGGTGGCCCCGGTGCTGCTCGCGTCGCCGAAGGGGCTCAAGGCGATCCAGTCGCGCGGTCTGCTGGAGTTCTTCATCGCGTTCTCCTCGGAGAAGGAACTCGAGGAACACATCGACGCCGCCAACCTCTGCCCGCACGTCCGCTACTTCCTCTGCGCTTCCCGCGGCCAGCTCACGGCGGGCGAGGACGAGGTCGCAGAGAGCCTGGCGGCCAGCGCGCTTCCGTGCGTGGACCGGGAAGTATTCGAGGACTTCTACCCGCAGTTGCGCGACGCGTTGCGCAAATCCGACGCCCGCGCCGCCCGGGCCGCTTGTGCGGCGCTGGGGCGGAGGCTGCAGAAGGTGCCGTGCCTGCAGGCGGCGGCGAAGAAAGTGCGCGACATGGCGGAGGATGCGATCCGCGTTTCGCTGGAGCACGCAGCGCAGGGACACCTCGCGCGTGGCCGCGTTGACCGTGCGCGGGTGGCCGCCAAGGATGCGCTGGCCGCGTTTCCGGATTCCCCGGTGGCCGCCGAAGTCCTGGCGCAGATCGCCCTTCAGGAGGGGCGGCCCTCCGAGGCCGCGGGGCATTTCGAAGCTGCGGCAAGGGGAGCGCAATCGCCGGTCGAGTACCGGCTGGCCGAGGCATCGGCGCTTCAGCGCGCGGGAGACACCGCCGCGGCACTCAAGTGCCTCGACACGGCCCTCGAGGAGGACCCTTCGCATTTCCGCGCCGCCCACTTCAAGGGGACGCTGCATTTCGCACGGGGCGAATACGAGGAGGCGAAGGCGGCGTTCGACCGCGCGCTGGAGCTTCAGCCCGAGAGCGCGGACGTCATGCTGTGGCGCGGGCGGGCGAACCACCGGCTGAACCGGCTGAACGACAGCCTGCGGGACTTCGTGAAGGCGAACCGGATCGAGCCGCGACGCCCGAGGACGCTGGCGAACTGCGGGGCGATCTGCGCGCGGCTGGGGAGGCACAGGGAAGCGATTGCGTTCCTGCAGAGCGCGATCCGGCTGAATCCGTCGCTGGCGGGCCCGAGGTACAACCTGGCGTGTTCGTTCACGGCGACGGGGGACCTTCCTGCGGCGCTGGCGGCGCTTCGGGAGGCCGTGGCCGCGGGCTGGAACAACCGGGATCTCGCCGTGAGGGACCCGCTTCTCCAGGCCCTTCGGGACGACCCTGCGCTCGGTCCGGAGTTCCAGTCAGCGATGGCGAACATGCCGTCGCAGGGCGCGACCGAGGAGTATTGAGAGCGCGCGAAAAAATCGAGCGTCGTCGGCGGTCGGACCTCGCGACGCGGCGTCGGAACGGATCGACGCCGTGTCGCGAGTCCCGACCGCTCGCCGTCGCCCGCTTTTTTTGCGCGCTCTGGAATTGATTTCCCGAACGAATAGTCGGCGACCGTGAAGGAGGACATCGAAATGGCCGCCGAACTTTGCCAAAGGTCACCTGCCCCGTCCTATGGTCGGTACTGGCCTGCGACATCCTCAGGCTCGACGCCTTGACCTCTTGAGTCCAGGCCGTCAGGCGCCCATCCTTGACACTCCCGCGGGCCCCTCGCTAGACTCCGCGCCCTTCGAAGTCCCATCCAGGAGCGGACATGCCCAATCCAAAACGTAAATTCTCACGGTCGCGGACGCGCAAGAAGCGGACGCACGACCGGCACAAGCTTCCGAAGCTGACCCTGGCCGACTGCCCGCGCTGCCACCAGAGGCGGCGTCCGCACCGCGTGTGCGGGAACTGCGGGTATTACGACGGCGAACCGGTCATCAAGCTCTAGCGCGATGAAGCTCGCCCTCGACGCGATGGGCGGCGATCACGCACCCGCAGAGGTGGTGCGTGGGGCATTGGACTATGCGCGCACGGCCCCGGAGGACGTGGTCCTGCTGGTCGGGATCGCGGAGAAAGTTCAGCCCCTCCTGGCGGGCGCCCCGCCGAACGTGAAGCTGATTCCGTGCACGCAGGTGATCGAGATGGGCGAGCATCCGGCGAAGGCGCTGAAGGAGAAGCGCGACAGCTCGATCGCGATCTGCGTCGGGATGTGCGCGAAGGGGATGGCGGACGCGTTCGTCGGGGCCGGGAACACGGGCGCGTGCGTCGGCGGAAGCCTTTTCCTGATGGGGCACCTGCCCGGCGTGCTCAAGGCCGGCATCGCGACGCCCCTTCCGATGCGCGGCGGCGAGTGCACGGTGATCGACGCGGGCGCGAACATCGTCCCGAAGCCGCAGCACATGCTGCAGTACGCGCTGATGGGGTCGATCTACGCGAAGGTTCGCGGCGTCGCCAACCCGCGCGTCGGGATCCTGAACATCGGCGAAGAAGAAGACAAGGGGACCGAACTGGTCCAGCAGGCGCGCGACCTGGTCAAGAAGACGGACCTGAATTACGTGGGGTTCCTGGAGCCGAACGCGATTGCCGAGGGAGCCGCCGACGTCGTCGTCGCCGACGGATTCTCCGGGAACATTCTGCTCAAGGCGTTCGAGGGGATGGGCGAGATGCTCCTGCAGCACTTCGAGAAGAGCGGCGTGACCGGCGACGCTTTCGCGGCCGCGCTGAAGGAAGGCCGCCGGATCGGCGATTTCGCCTCTTACGGGGGCGCGCCGCTGCTGGGGACGAAGGGCGTGACGATGATCGCGCACGGGCGGTCGAACGCGACCGCCATCGCCAACGCGCTCCGGCGCGCCTCGGCGTGCGCCCGCGAAAAGGTCGTGGAGAAGATCGCCGCAGAAATCCTGAAGTACCCGATGAGCGCCTGACCCATGACCCAACCCTTCAAAGTCGGCATTGCCGGAACCGGTTCGTACGTCCCGGAAAAGGTGATGACGAACGACGATTACGCGAAGTTCCTCGACACGTCCGACGAGTGGATCCGCGAGCGCACCGGGATCCGCGAACGGCGCTTCGCCCCTGCAGGCATGGCGACGTCGCACATGGCGGAAGCGGCGGCGAGGCGCGCGATGGAATCGGCGAACATTTCGCCCGAGGACATCGACATGATCGTGTGCGGCACGGTGACGCCGGACAACATGTTCCCGTCCACGGCGTGCCATCTGCAGCACAGGCTCGGGTGCGTGAAGGCGGGCGCGTTCGACGTCTCGGCCGCGTGCACCGGGTTCATCTACAGCCTGGCCGTCGGCTGGAGCATGGTGAAGGCCGGAACCGCGCGCAACTGCCTGGTCATCGGCGCAGAGAAGCTCTCGACGCTCCTGAACATGACGGACCGCACCAGCTGCATCCTCTTCGGCGACGGCGCCGGCGCGGCCGTCGTTCGCGCCATGGACGGCCCCTCCGAGATCCTCTTCACCAGCCTCCACGCCCTGGGCGGCACGGAGGACGTCATGAGCCTGCCGGCGGGCGGAAGCGCGATGCCGGCGTCGCATGAGAGCATCGACGGGAAGTTTCACTACCTGCGGATCAAGGGCCGCGAGGTTTTCAAGTTCGCGGTGACGAAGATGGTGGAGCAGGTGGAATTGTGTGCCGAGAAGTGCGGAGTGCCGGTGTCGAAGATCGCGACGATCATCCCGCACCAGGTGAACCTGCGCATCCTGGAGTACGCCAGCGAGAAGCTGAACTACCCGCTCGACAAGATGATGATCAACATCGACAAGTACGGCAACACGAGCGCCGCTTCGATCCCGATTGCGCTGGACGAGGCGGTGCGGTCGGGGCGGGTGAAGCGTGGGGACCTGGTGGTGATGGTGGCGTTCGGCGCGGGGCTGACGTGGGGGAGCGTGGCGCTGAGGTATTAAGGGAATTGGCGGTTGGGCACGGGCATCTTCGGCCGCCAATGAGGCGGCCGGTTTCGTTTCGAGGAGGAATCGGGCATGAAGACCGCGGCGCTGTTCCCGGGGCAGGGTGCGCAGGGTGTAGGGATGGGGAAGGACCTGTTCGAGAAATCCGCAGCGGCGCGGAAGACGTTCGAGGAAGCGAATGCGATCCTGGGGCTGGACCTAGCGAAGATCTGTTTCGAGGGACCGGAGGAGACGCTGAACCGGACGGACACGTGCCAGCCGGCGATCCTCGTGCACTCGATTGCGGCAGTGCGGGCGCTGGAGGAGAAGGGGCTTCCGCTGAAGGCGGACGTGGCGGCAGGGCTGTCGCTGGGCGAGTACACCGCGCACGTGTACGCGGGATCGATCGCATTTGCGGACGCCTTGAGGCTCGTTCGCAAGCGTGGCGAGGCGATGCAGGCGGCGTGTGACGCGAAGCCGAGCACGATGGCGACGGTCCTCGGCCTGGACCTGGAGAAGCTCCGCACCGCGGTCGCAGAGGCGGCGTCGAAGGGCGTGATCGTCGTGGCGAACATTCTCGGGCCCGGGCAGGCCGCGATCAGCGGCGAGGTCGCGGCGGTGGAGGCGGCGGGGGAGGCCGCGAAGAAGCTGGGGGCGAAGCGCGTCGTGATGCTGAAGGTCGCGGGGGCGTTCCATTCGCCGCTCATGGCCTCCGCGGTTGCGGCGCTGAAGTCCGCGCTGGCCGGGACCGAAATCCGCGCGCCGCGCATCCCGGTCGTCAGCAATGTCACGGCAGGCAGCGTGACCGATCCCGCGCAGATCCGCGAACTCCTGGGCCGCCAGGTCGGCGAGCCCGTCCTCTGGGAGGATTCGCTGCGCCGGATGGGCGCCGACGGGGTGAAGCGCTTCGTCGAGGTCGGGCCGGGCAAGGTTTTGACCGGGCTTGCCCGCAAGATCGTGGACGGTTCCGAGACCGTCAACGTTGAAAACTGGGCCGGCGTCGAGTCGTGGGTCTGATAACGCGGGCAACGGTCGCTCGCACGATTCCTGGGGTGCGGAAACCCGGCGCCCCTACTTTCCGCTCTCGTGGTACTCCTGCTCCGTGTTCACGTCCCAGATGTTCGCCTTGTCGGTCCTCCCGGCAATGATGTTGTCCACGGCCGTCATCGCGGTGAGCATCGAGTGGTCCTGGTTGTTGTAGCGGTGCATCCCGTTGCGGCCGACGAGGAACAGGTTCTCGATCGTGTCCACGTGCTCGCGGATCGCCGGGAAGCTCTCGTAAGAGCCGAAGTACGCCGGGTACGTCTTCGGGACCCGGATCACCACCGCGTCCAGGAAGTCTTCCTCCGAGACGATCCCGATCTTCGCCAGTTCGCCCCTCGCCATCCCGATCATCTGCTCGTCGGACAGCTTCCACATCGCGTCGGATTCGTTGCAGAAGTACTCCAGGCCGAGCCAGACCGTCGCCGGGTCCGCGACCAGCCAGGGGCTCCAGTTGTTGAACACCTGAAGCCTCCCGATCTGCACGTCCGGCTCCTGGATGTAGATCCAGTTGTCCCGGATCATCACCTTCCGGCCATCCGCCGCCGCCTCGCTCACGCGCAGGCGCTTCACCAGCATCCCTACCGTGATGAAGTCCCGGTAGACCAGGCCCTCGGCGACCTCCCGCGCGCGCGGAGGAACCGGCGCGTCGAAGGCGCGATAGAGATCACGGACCGGCATCGTCGAGAACACGAAGTCGGCCTCCAGCCTCCGCGCCTCGCCGCTCGACCGCTCGACCGCCGTGACCGCCTCGACCCGGTTGCCCCGCACGTGCACTCCCGTGACGTCCATCCCCGTCAATATGCGCCCGCCCCGCTCCTCGACTCGCCGCGCGACCTCCTCCCACATCTGCCCCGGGCCCAGCTTCGGATACAGGAACTGCTCGATCAGCGACGTCTCCGTCCCCTTCTGCGCAATCTCCTTCGACCCACGCCCGAAAATCCGCTTCAGCCCGTGCGCCACGGCCTTGCGGATCGACAGCCCCTTGATCCGCTGCGCCCCCCACGCCGCACTGATCCGGTCGCACGGGACTCCCCAGACTTTCTCCGTGTAGGACTTGAAGAACGTCCGGTAGAGGGCGCGGCCGAAGCGGTTGATGAAGAAGTGCTCGAGCGTTCGCTCGTCGCGGATCGGAAACAGCGAGGCCCTTGCGTAGCTCAGAGCGATCCCCGTCATCCGGATCAGCCCGAGATTCAGAACCGTGCCAAGACTCAGGCTGATCGGGTAATCGAAGAAGCGCCGCAGGAAATAGATCCGCGACTTGCGGCTGCGGAGCAGCATCGCGCGATCGGTCTTCACGGGGTCCGGCCCCTCCGCCGACCCGGTGATTTCGCTCGTCTGCCCCTGGTACGCCATCGCCTGCGGCGTCCCGTCCAGTTTCTGGAGCGGCAGCACGTCGAGCCACCACTTCATGACCCTCTCGGACCTGGAGAAGAACCGGTGCCCCCCGATGTCGATCCGGTTTCCCCTGTACACGGCCGTGCGGGAAAGTCCCCCGAGGAAGGGCGACTGCTCGAGGACGAGGGGCACCACGCCGGTCCTCGACAGCAGCTCGAAGGCTGCCGTCAGGCCGGCTGGTCCCGCGCCGATGATGACGGCCGTCTTCTTCCCGCTCTCCGCCATGGCTGGGAGGCAGTCTATCCGGGAAGCGGCAGGCGCGGGTTGAGCGGTTCTTCACAGCGCCGCAAGTCCCGGCTAGCGTGAAGGGATGCCCGTCCTCGGCCCGAGCAATTTCCAGACGTGGTTCGACACGCTGAAGCAGATCGAGGTCGGCGGAATCGCCGCGGTGACGGCAGCGGCAGCGTTCGCGCCGGTGCGGCTGGCCCTGGCGGTGGCTCGCGCCTTCTGCCGGATGCTGGACCGGGTCGCGGAGAGGCCCATCCTCGCGATCGCGCTTCCCGGGCTCATTTCGTTCGCCGGCGCCTCGCTCGCAGGGCTGCTCCTGCGCTATCCCGAGCCCGAGATTCACGACGAGTGGAGTTACCTCCTGGCCGGGGACACTTTCGCCCAGGGGAGGCTCACGAATCCGCCGCACCCGATGTGGAAGCACTTCGAGTCCTTCCACATCATCCAGCAGCCCACGTACCAGTCGAAGTACCCGCCGGCGCAGGGGCTGTTCCTGGCGTTCGGCCAGCGTGCGACCGGCGACCCGATTGTCGGCGTGTGGCTGAGCACGGCGCTGGCGATGTCGGCGTTCGCCTGGATGTTCCGGGGCTGGCTGCCGCCGCGGTGGGCCGCCTGGGGCACGCTGATCGTGCTCCTGCGCGTCGGCGTGACGAGTTACTGGGCGCAGGGTTACTGGGGCGGAGCCGTCGCGGCGCTCGGCGGCGCGCTCGTGTACGGGGCGTACCCGAGGCTTCGAAATTCCCCGACCGTGCGCGACAGCCTTCTGCTCGCGGCGGGACTCGTCGTCCTGTCGAATTCCCGGCCGTTCGAGGGCGTCGTCGTTTCGCTTCCCCTGGCGATCGGGCTCGCGTGGCACTTCGTCCGCTCCGCGCCGGCCGTGCGCCGCGCGTGGCTCGTCCGCCTCGCAGCCCCGGTGCTCCTGGTGCTCGCCGCCGACGCAGCCTGGATCATGACCTACAACAAGGCGGTCACGGGAAGCGCCACGACGATGCCGTACTTCGTCCATGCGAAGACCTACGCGCAGATTTCGCAGTGGGTCTTCGGGAAGCGGAACACGCCGCTGCCGTACCGGCACGAGGCGATGCGCGAGTATTACGAGGATGAGGAACTCCCGTACTACGAGCGCCAGCAGCACTTCTCGAACGTCGTCATCGAGATTCCCTGGAAGATCGTCAGGGCCGCGAACATCCCGTACTCGGGGCTGATGCTCTTCCCGCTCGTCTTCGCGGCGGGCGTCTGGAGGCGGAGGCGGACGCGGATGGCCGTTGCGGGGTTCGGCGCGGCGCTCGTTGCGGCCTCGACCCTGTCCATTTTCCTGTCCCACTACGGGGCCCCGGCGACGCCGTGCGGATTCCTCCTGGTCATGCAGGGCCTCCGCCATCTCAACGCCGTGCGGCGCAACGGCCATCGTTTCGGCCGCCTCGCCGCCGTCGGGGTGACCGGCCTCGTCGCCGCCATGTTCGTGTACCTCATGTGGCTCCACTCAATCCTGGGCGGATGGGGACACGTCCGCGCCCACGTCCAGCAGCGCATCGAGGAGATTCCCGGCGACCACCTCGTCGTCGTCCGCTACGGACCGCCCCCGGGACACCTGGTCCACATGGAATGGGTCTACAATCGCGCCGACATCGACGCCTCCCGCGTCGTCTGGGCCCGCGACCTCGGCGACGAAGAGAACCGCGACCTGATCGCGTATTTCCTTGCGCGGGACCGGAAAATCTGGCTCATGGAGATCGACGACGACGGCATCCTGCCCCAGCCCCGCCCCTATCCCGGCATCAAGTGACCCCATTCACGCCCGAAAGGAGACCCCCGTGGCCCTTCTGACCGGAAAAACAGCCCTCGTGACAGGCGCTTCCCGCGGCATCGGGCGCGACATCGCGCTGAAGCTGGCCGAGGAAGGCGCTTCGGTGCTCTGCGTCGCCACGAACGAAGCGCTTCTCAGGGAAACCGTTGCCGCGATCGAAGCCAAGGGAGGCAAGGCGGCGTACGCGATCGCGGATGTTTCGAAGGTGGCCGAAGCGGAAGCGGTAATCGAGAAGATCGGGAAGGACTGGGGAAAGCTGGACGTGCTTGTGAACAACGCGGGGATCACGCGCGACAACCTGCTGATGAGGATGAAGGACGAGGAGTGGGACCGCGTGATGGAAGTGAACCTCAAGGGAGCGTTCAACCTGATCCGTGCGGCGGCGCGGCCGATGATGAAGGCGCGGGCGGGGAAGATCGTGAACATCTCGAGCGTCGTGGGGCTGATCGGGAATCCCGGGCAGGCGAATTATGCGGCGTCGAAGGGCGGGATGATCGCGATGACGAAGTCGGTCGCGCGCGAGCTGGGGAGCCGCGGGATCACGGCCAACACGGTGTGCCCCGGCTTCATCGAGACGGAGATGACGGGGAAGCTGACGGAGGAGCAGAAGAAGGCGCTGTTCGCCAACATCGCGCTGGGGCGCTTCGGGAAGACGTCCGACGTGGCGGGAGTGGTGGCGTTCCTGGCGAGTGCGGCGGCCGATTACATCACGGGGCAGGACATCGTGGTGGACGGCGGAATGACGATGTAGCGGCGGCGGAGGAGTGAGGGCGATGGCCTTGATGCTGGGTCCGGCGCCGCTCGAGGACTGGATCTCGACGGCGCAGATCGTCGAGCTCGGGGCCATGGCCTTCCTGGTCGCGGCGTGCCGCTTCCTGCCGGGCGCCGCGAAGCGCGGGGCCGGGGCGGCCTGGCGCGCGGCGGCGGCGGCTGGGAAGCGTCCCTCGCGCGTCGTGCTGGCGCTGGCCCTTCTGTCCCTGGCGGGCGGCGCCACCGCGGCGCTGCGGGGCGTGCCCGAGCCCGCAGTGCACGACGAGTTCAGCTACCTCCTCGCTGCCGACACTTTTGCCTCCGGCCGCCTCACCAACCCGGCTCCGCAACACTGGCAGCATTTCGAGACTTTTCACGAGCTCTCGCAGCCGACCCGCATGTCCAAGTTTCCGCCGGGGCAGGGGATCGCGCTGGCCGCGGGACAACTCGCGGGCTGGCCCATCGCCGGCGTGTGGCTCTCGACCGCCGCTGCCGTCGGCGCCGTCACATGGATGCTCTTCGGCTGGCTCCCGCCCCGCTGGGCCGTCGCCGGAGGCGTCCTCGCGCTGCTGAGATTCGGCGTGGAAGGGTACTGGGCGCAGAGTTACTGGGGCGGATCGGTGGCCGCGCTCGGTGGCGCGCTCGTGTTCGGCGCGCTGCCGCGGCTCTGGAAGCGCGGCCCTTCGCCGGGAGTGGCTTCTGTGTTCGGACTTGGCGCCGCGATCCTCGCGAACAGCCGCCCGGCCGAAGGATTCTTCCTGTGTGCCATCGCGGCCGCGGCGCTCGGGTGGCGCACACTGGCGCGGCCCGCGCCGTTCTCCCGGGCCGCCTGGCTCGGCCGGGCAGCGCTTCCCGTCGCCGCCTGCCTCACGCTGACCGTGGCGGCGGGCGCCGCGTACAACCGGGCGATCACCGGAAGCGCTTCGCGGCTGCCGTATTTCGTGTACCAGAAGGAATACGCGGTCACATCCCCGTTTCTGTTCGGCACTCCGCCCGCGCCGCCGCCGTACCGGCACCGGGCGATCGGGGATTACTACCTGGGCGTCGAGCGTCCGGTGTGGGACCGGCAGCAATCCGCCGGCGCGTTGCCGGTCGAGACTCTCTGGAAATGGTGGAGGAGCGTCGATTTTCCGTTCGGCATGCTCGCCCTGCTCCCCCTGGCGATGCTCCTGCCTCTTGCCCGCTCCCGTTCGGGGCGCTTCCCCCTGGCGGCCGCGGCGGCGTTTCTGCTGGCGATGGGGTGCCTGACGTTCGTGCTGCCCCACTACGCGGCGCCGGCGGCGGGGCTCTTCCTGTTGTGCGTTTTGCTCGCGATCCGCCGCATCCACGCGCTCGGCCGCCCGGCGCACCGGTGGGGCCGGCTGGCCGCGGCAGCGCTCCTGCTGCCGTCCGTGGGCGTGCTCGCGTGGCGCGTCGCCGGGCACGACCCGGGAGGGGAATTCGGCCGGCGTCGCGCGGCGGTAGTGCGCGAACTTGAGGCGACCGGCGGTGCGCATCTCGTATTCGTCCGGTACGGCCGCGGTCATTCTCCCAACTACGAATGGGTCTTCAATCCCGCCGACCTGGACCGTGCGCCCGTCCTCTTCGCCCGTGAATGCGGACCCGGGCCCGACGCCGAATTGCGCGCATCCTTCCCCGGCCGCACCGCCTGGAGGCTGACCGTTGACCGCGACGAAAGCCCCTCCCTCGCGCCCCTTCCCTGATCCACGACACTCCTTCAATTCCGCGCCGCCCCGGAATAAGCTCTTCGTCCTTCCACACAGGAGACCTCCCATGCGCGTCCGGTTCCTCCCCGTCGTCCTCGTCGCCTGCTGCGCCACAGTCGCTACCGCCGGTTTCAAGGACGGCGTGTTCACGTCAGCCGAGCACGGCGCGCGCTTCAAGCTCCCCAAGGGCGCTACCGTCGACACCAGCAACACCAGCGAAGGGAAAGTCGTGCTGTTCCAGAGCGAGGACGGCGAGCTCAGGGGCGTCCTGCGGCACGTGAAGGAGGGGATGGGGGCCGCGAAGCATGCGAAGTGGCGCGGGGCGGAGTGGGAGAAGAAGGGCGCGCTGGTGACGTGGGAGAGCGAGGAGAAGGTGGCGGGGAAGGAAGGGGACTGGGTGAAGGTGGTGCTGGAGCTGGAGGCGGGCGAGGACGAGATGAAGTCCGCGCATTTGTTCGTGTCGAGGGGGAAGGACGACTTCGAACTGGCGGTGATGTCGAAGGCGGGCGACTGGGAGAAATCGGTGAAGGTGGCGGACGAGATACTCGCGTCGCTGGAATTCGGGGAGTTCAAGGAGGAAGAAGGCGAACCCGGACCCAAAGTCGAGGAGCCTGAGGCGAAGGGCGGCGGGCTTGTGTGGGCCGACGCGGCGCGCGGGATCGCGATCCGCGGGGCGGCCGGATGGACCTGGCGCACCGAGGATTTCCACGTCAAGGATCCCTACGAGATCCTCGAGTGGGCGACGGGCAACGAGGAATTCATCGTCACGCTTTCCGAAGTAGACAACCCCAGCGGCACCGACGCGAAGACGTGGGCGGACATGACGGTGAAGGCGCTGGGGAAGTCCTTCAAGAACCAGCAGATGCTCGAGGGCAAGGCCCCCGCGGGGACGGAGCGGCGCGATTTCACCGCGGAGAACATGGGCAAGTCGATGCGCTTCGTGTTCGTGTTCTTCGGGCGCAACGAGAAGATCTACTACCTGCAGGTGATCTGCCTGGAAGAGGCGTGGGATGAGGTGAAGGACTCCGTGAAGGGAGTCGTCGGGGGCCTGGTGCTGGGAGACGTTTCGGCGCAGGAAAAGGAGATGAAGGAGCAGGGGGCGACGGGGACGAAACCGCCGGCCGGCGGTGGTGGCCCCGGGGAAGGCAAGGAAGTCCTGCTGCCGAACCCGTGGGAAGGATGCGGCAAGGGTTCGTGGGCGAAGTACCGGATGGTCACGGAAGCCGCGGGGACGAAGACCGAAATGGAGATGACGACGACGCTCGTGAACTTCGACGAGGAGTCGTACACGATCAAGACGGACATGGTGATGGGCGGCAACGCGATTCCCGGGCAGGAAACGAAGATCAATCTCCGCCAGAAGGCCGCCGGGGGAGAGGCGCCGAAGTCGGAGGAAGGCGACGAGAAGGTGAAGGTGGCGAAGGGCGAGATGGCCTGCCACTGGGTGAAGACCACGACGGACCAGGGTTGGTCGCAGTCCTGGACCAGCGCCGAGGTGCCCGGCCGGACGGTGAAGATCCTCGCGGAATACGCGGGTTCGAAGACGGAGATGGAGCTTCTCGACTGCGAGAAGAAGTAAGCGCCGCGCACGTTTTCTGTCCGCCCGCCCCAACCCCCGCTAGGATTCCGCCGCAATGGCGCGACCCACGAAGCCCCGCAAGACGCCCGCCCAGGCCGACAAGCCGGCTCCGGCCCCCGCACGGGCCGCTTCAGCAGGCCCCCTGGCGCGCCTGGAAGAAATGAAGAAGAAGGCGCTGGTGGGCGGCGGCGTCGAGCGCATCGAGAAGCAGCACGCCGCGGGGAAGCTGACCGCGCGGGAGAGGATCGACCTGCTCCTGGACGAAGGCACGTTCGACGAGGTCGGGATGTTCGTGACGCACCAGTGCGACGCGTTCGGGATGGAGAAGCAGCGGATCCTCGGCGATGGCGTTGTCACGGGGGTCGGGAAGGTTGACGGCCGGCCCGTGGCGGTGTTCTCGCAGGATTTCACGGTCTTCGGCGGTTCGCTCGGCCTTGCGCACGCGGTGAAGATCTGCCGCCTCATGGACCTGGCGATGAAGGTCGGGATGCCGGTCATCGGGCTCAACGATTCCGGCGGCGCGCGCATCCAGGAGGGCGTCGAGTCCCTCGGCGGGTACGCCGACATCTTCCTGCGCAACACGCTCGCCAGCGGGGTCGTGCCCCAGGTCAGCGCCATCATGGGCCCCTGCGCAGGCGGCGCCGTCTACTCGCCCGCCATCACCGACTTCACGTTCATGGTCGAGGGGACGAGCTACATGTTCGTCACCGGGCCCAACGTCATCAAAACCGTGACGCACGAAGAGGTCACCAGCGAGGCCCTCGGCGGCGCCGCCGTCCACAACGAGACCTCCGGCGTCGCTCACTTCCAGTCCCGCAACGAGGCCGACTGCCTCCAGTCCATCCGCCGCCTCCTCACGTACCTTCCCTCGAACAACCTCGACGAGCCGCCCGCCGTCGCCAGCGACGACACCGCGGACAGGCGCGAAGAGAAGCTCAACAAGGTTATCCCCGACGACCCGAAGAAACCGTACGACATGCACGACGTCATCGGGCCCATCGTCGACCCGGGGACGTTTTTCGAAGTCGCCGCGAAATTCGCCCAGAACATCATCGTCGGCTTCGCCCGCTTCCACGGCCGCGTCGCCGGCATCGTCGCCCAGCAGCCCGCCGTCCTCGCCGGCTGCCTCGACATCAACTCCTCGGTGAAGGGCGCGCGTTTCGTGCGGTTCTGCGACGCGTTCAACATCCCGATCGTGACGCTGGAGGACGTGCCCGGGTTCCTTCCCGGCGTGGCCCAGGAGCACGGCGGGATCATCCGCAACGGGGCGAAGCTGCTTTACGCCTACTGCGAAGCGACCGTGCCGAAGATCACGGTGATCACGCGCAAGGCGTACGGCGGCGCCTACGACGTCATGTCCTCCAAGCACGTGCGCGGCGACGTCAACGTCGCCTGGCCCGGCGCCGAGATCGCGGTCATGGGCGCCGAGGGCGCCGTAAACATCCTCTTCAAGCGCGAAATCGAGGCGGCATCGGACCCCGCCGCAGAGCGCGCGCGCCTCGTCGCGGAATACCGGGAGCGCTTCGCCAATCCCTACATCGCCGCGGGGAAGGGGTACGTGGACAAGGTGATCGAGCCGGCGGAGACGAGGCGTGAGATCTGCAGGGCGATGGAGATGCTGAGGGGCAAGAAGGAGAGCGTTCCGGCGAAGAAGCACGGGAACATTCCCTTATAGGCTGTTATCCGCGGCCTTTTCCGCGTCATCCGCCGGATCCGCGAATTCCTTTGAGAAGTGAAACGACATTCGCGGATTGTGCGGATGACGCGGAAACAGCCGCGGATGAAGGCGTCGTGAAATCGAGGTGTCGATTCCGGTGAAGCCGAAGAAGATCAAGAAGCTGCTCATCGCCAACCGCGGGGAGATTGCGGTGCGGGTCATGCGAAGCGCCCGCGAGCTGGGCATCCGCACGGTCGCGGTCTACTCCGACGCCGATGAATCCGCCCCGCATGTGCAGTTTGCGGACGAGGCGTACCGTCTCGGGCCGCCGCCCGCGAAGGACAGCTACCTGCGCGGCGACCTGGTCATCGAAGCGGCGAAGAAGGCCGGCGCTGACGCGATTCACCCGGGGTACGGGTTCCTTTCGGAGAACGCGGCGTTCGCGCAGAAGTGCGGCGACGCGGGGGTGATCTTCGTAGGGCCGTCGCCTTCGTCGATCGACGCGATCGGCAACAAGGTGAACGCGCGCCAGGTGGCGAAGAAGGCGGGCGTGCCCACGGTGCCGGGGCTCGACCGGGCGGTGAACGACGGCGAGGACATCTCCGGGATCGCGAAGAAGATCGGGTTCCCGGTTCTCATCAAGGCGGCGGCCGGCGGCGGCGGGCGCGGCATGCGCGTCGTCCGCGAACCGCAGGAACTGGCGCGGAACATCCGGGAAGCCCGGGGCGAGGCCGCGGCGGCGTTCGGGGACGGAAGCGTCTTCATCGAGCGGTACGTGGACAAGCCGAGGCACATCGAGATCCAGGTGTTCGGCGACCAGCGCGGGAACGTCGTGCACCTGAACGAGCGCGAGTGCTCGATCCAGCGGCGGCACCAGAAGCTCATCGAGGAGTCCCCGAGCCCGGCGGTGGACGCGAAACTGCGCGCAAAGATGGGCGAGACCGCGATCCGGCTGGCGAAGGCGGTGAAATATTACGGCGCCGGGACGCTTGAATTCCTGCTCGACCGCGACGGGAATTTCTACTTCCTCGAGATGAACACGCGGCTCCAGGTCGAGCACCCCGTGACGGAAATGACGACCGGCACGGACCTCGTCAAAGCCCAGCTCGCCGTGGCCGAGGGCGCGGCCCTGCCGTGGAAACAGGACCAGCTCGCCCCGCGCGGCCACGCCATCGAGGCCCGTATCACCGCCGAGGACCCCTTCGCCGGATTCTCGCCGCAGGCCGGCCCGATCCTCGGCCTCTCCGTCCCGGCGGGGCCGCACACGCGCTGGGACGCCGGCATCCGCGAGGGCGGCGCCATCTCCATGTTCTACGACTCCATGATTGCCAAGCTCGTCTGCTGGGGAAGCGACCGCACCGAGGCGATCGAACGCCTCCGCCGCGCCCTCGCGGAACTCGTCATCGTCGGTGTCCCGACGCTCGTCCCGTTCCATCTCCACCTCCTCGCCGACGAACGCTTCCGGAAGGGCAACTTCCACACCGGTTTCGTCGAGAAGGAGTTCTCGATGGAAGGGCTCGACCGGCCGCATCTCGCGGAGGCCGCGGCGATCGCGGCGGCCCTCGAGTACCGCCGCCGCCGCCAGGAGACGCCGAACGGCGCCGGCGGGACGGCGCCCGCGATGTCCGCCTGGAAGCTCAACGCTCTTCGCGAGGGCCTCCGGAAATGAAATTCGCACTCAGGCACGCCGAGGACCGGCTGGAACTTTCCGTCGAGGAAGAAGCGGGCGGCTATCGCGTTTCGGACGGGAAGAACTCGTGGCTCATCCGGTTTGACGACCGCCGTGGCGCCGTCCGCGGCGTCGTCGTGGACGACGCGCGCCACACCGTCGGCGTGATGCGCAAGGGCGAGACGTGGGACGTCGTCCTCGAGGGGATCAACTACGAGTTCCTCACCCGCGACGCCCGCTTCGAGAAACTTCTCGAACTCCAGCAGGCGCGCGGCGGCGCCGTGTCCGGCCGCGCCGAGATGAAGGCGCCGATCCCGGGGCTCGTGACCAACGTGCTCAAGGCGGTCGGGGACGAGGTGAAGGAAGGGGAGCCCGTGCTGGTGCTCGCGGCAATGAAGCTCGAGAACGAGATCCGTGCGCCGCGTTCCGGCAAGCTGGTCGAGCTGCGGGCGAAGGCGGGCGCGGCGGTGGAGAAGGGCGAACTGCTGGCGGTGATCGAGTGAAACCACCGGGTGGCGGCAGAAGCCCCGGGCGCCGGGAGCGGAAGCCCGCCGATTTCCTGCCGGGGACAAGCCGTCCCGTGCGCAACGTCACCGTGGAAGAGGTCGATCGCGCGCTGTTCGCCGACGGGAGGACGGTCGCCGATTACGCGCTGCTCGCGTCCGGCATGGCGATTCGCAGGACCGCGGAGGGAAAGTGGGTCGCCGCCGTGACGGGCGACGCCGACCTGGCCCGCGCCGCCTCGCGCATCCTGCGGCAGCGCGGCGCCCGGACCGTGACGAACAGCGAAGCTCTCGGCGGTTCGCGATAACCGCCGGTATCATGCGCGTTCCGCCGCATCCAGGAGCCGCCGATCCCATGAGTTCGAGCCGAAAGACGGGCGATCCGGTCCGGACGACCAGCGGGATCCCCGTGGACCTGGTTTCAGAGCCCGGGTCCGCCGACCTGCCGCGCCCCGGCGAATTCCCCTTCACGCGCGGCATCCACCCCGAGATGTTCCGGTCGCGCTTCTGGACCATGCGCCAGTACAGCGGCTTCGGGACCGCGGTGGAGACCAACCGGCGCTTCCGGTACCTGCTCGACCGCGGGCAGACCGGGCTCTCGTGCGCGTTCGACCTGCCGACGCAGATGGGGTTCGACGCGGACGACGCGATGGCGGAGGGCGAGGTCGGCAAGGTCGGCGTGTCGATTTCGTCGATCGAGGACATGCGGGAGCTGCTCGAAGGCCTCCCGCTCGAGACCGTGACGCTGTCGATGACGATCAACTCGACCGCGGCCGTGCTGCTGGCGCTGGTGGTCGCCGTCGCGGAGGAAAGGGGAGTGCCGGCCGCCAAGCTCGGCGGGACCGTCCAGAACGATGTGCTCAAGGAGTACATCGCCCGCGGAACCTACATTTACCCTCCCGCCGCGAGCCTGCGTCTCGCGACAGACATCGTCGAGCACTGCGTGAAAGAGATGCCCCGGTGGAACCCGATCTCCATCAGCGGGTACCACATCCGGGAAGCGGGTTCGACGGCGGCGCAGGAGATCGGTTTCACGCTCGCGAACGGGACCGCCTATTTGACGCACTGCGTCACACGCGGGCTCGACCCCGACGCCGTCGGCCGCCAGGTCTCCTTCTTCTTCAACGCCCACAACAACTTCCTCGAGGAAGTCGCCAAGTTCCGCGCCGCCCGCCGGATCTGGGCCGGGATCATGCGCGACCGCTTCGGCGCGAAGGACCCCCGCTCCCAGATGCTCCGCTTCCACGCCCAGACCGCCGGCTCCACCCTCACCGCCCGCGAGCCCGAGAACAACGTCACGCGCGTCGCTCTCCAGGCCATGGCCGCCGTCCTCGGCGGCTGCCAGTCCCTCCACACGAACTCCCGCGACGAAGCGCTGTCCCTGCCGACCGAGGACTCCGTCCGCATCGCGCTTCGCACCCAGCAGATCCTCGCGCACGAGACGGGCGTCCCGGCGGTGGCGGACCCGTTCGGGGGCTCCTGGTTCATCGAGAAGATGACGGGGGAGCTCGAGAAGGGCGCGCGGGACTACATGGAGAAGATCGAGGCGATGGGCGGCGCGGTCGCGGCGATCCAGGCGGGGTACGTCCAGAAGGAGATCGAGCGCGCGGCGTATGACGCGCAGAAGGCGCAGGATTCGGGGGAAGCGGTGGTTGTCGGGGTGAACGCCTGGGCGGACGAGGGCGCGACGAAGATCCCGACGATGAAGATCGACGGCAAGGCGCGTGAGCGGGCTGCGAAGCGGCTTTCGGTGCTGAGGAAGAAGCGCGGGGCGGCGGAGGTGAAGCGGACCCTGGGGGGGCTGCGCGACGCGGCGGGGGCGGCGGTGAACCTGGTGCCGCCGATCCTGGAGGCGGTGAAGGCGCGCGCGACGCTGGGGGAGATCTGCGGGGCGATGAAGGACGTGTTCGGCCGTTACGCGCCGCCCAAGTAGGGCGCTTCAGCCCCCGAGAACGAAGGCCATGGCGCCTGCGGTGGCGAGGCACGTGACTCCGAGGCCGATGGCGACCAGCCGGCGGGTCTCGGGGCTTGCGAGGGCGACGGCGATTCCCATTTTGACCAGGGTGTTTGCGGCGCCCGCGAGAAGGACGGCGGCCGTGGCCTGCGGGTAGGCGATCGTGCCGGCCTTTGACATGGAGGCCATCGAGATGGTGATCGCGTCCATGTCGTGAAGCCCGGAGAGAAACGCCGCGGCATATGCGCCAGTCGAACCCCACTTCAGCTGGGCCAGGCGGAACAGGATCGTGACGGCGGCGAAGGCCACGGCGAACGTGATGGCGGGGCGCAGTTCGACGGGGTTGCGATACTCGATCACGCCCGTGTTGCCCGGCGAGGCTGCCACGGCTGATTTCCGGTAGGCGAGCGCGGCCATCAGTGCGGAGACGCCCAGGATGCCGCAGCCCGCCGGGGCCAGGGAGAGGGCAAACTCCCGGTTTACGACGATCGCTTCGACCAGGACCCGTCCCCAGAGCACTGTGCAGGCCGCGAGAATGGCGACGGCACACGCCGCGGACAGGCCCGGAGTTTCACGGCTGCGGCGCGAGAACGTGAGGGTGACGGCGGTGCTCGACACCAGTCCGCCGACGAGTCCCGCGAGGCCCGTCCCCGCTCGCGGACCCACGATGCGCGTCAGGATGTACCCGGCGAACCCGATTCCCGAGATGAGCACGACCATCAGCCACGTGGTGTAGAAATTCACGGCCCACCAGCCGCCGCCGATCGGCCGGTCCGGGATCAACGGCAGGATGATCAGCGAAATCACCCCGAACTTGATCGCCGCCGCGAGGTCCCGCTCCGGCAGCTGCTTTGCGAAAGAGCGCAACTGTTCCCGGCCGGCGAGAAGCGTCGTCAGGACGAGCGCGACGCTCGCGCACTGGAGGACCATGTCCCGGGCGCAGCCCGCCCCGAGCAGGAACGTCAGGACGAACGCCGCTTCGCTCGTCACTCCCGGGTGCCCATCCTTGCCGGCCCGCAGGTGGGAAGCCACGGCCAGTGCGGCTGTCGCGAGCAGGCCGGCGACGAGGAGGGCCGGGCCTTCAATCGTCGCGCACAGGAACCCGGAGAGGCTTGCGATCGGGAACGTCCGGATGCCCGCAAAAGGGACGTGGTGCTTGAGCAATACGATGAGTTGAGGAAGTGTCAGCGACATAGACA
>CAVPNQ010000082.1:0-32875 GCA_963706735.1 uncultured Planctomycetia bacterium | reverse complement strand
ATGTATTGCCGCTGCGGCGCTTCTCGAGGTCCTTGTCCTTCAGAAGCGGCGAGGCCTCCTTGACGGCGGCGTCGTCGGCACCCTCGTGGGCGGGGCACACCTTGGCGGGCTTGCAGGCGGCGCAGTCTTCCGCGTGCGCGGCTGCGGCCAGCGACACGGCCAGGACGGCGACGGCGAATTTTCTCATTGCGGTTCTCCTCCCCTGTGGCTGGTTGACGCACCGCGTCAACGCGCGGCGGGCTGCCCCCGCCAGGCCCGGGATTGTATCCCCGGGCCGCCCCCGGTAGCATTTTTCCCGATCCCATGCCCGAGCCCCCCACCCCCACGATTCCCCTCGCCGACCTCCGCGGCGAGCGCTGCCCCTACACGTTCATCAAGGCGAGACTCGCGATCGAAGAGCTGCCCGTGGGCGGAATCCTTCAGGTCATCCTGGATTTTCGCCCCGCCTGGGAGAAGGTCCCGGCCAGCATGGCGGTCCTGGGCCATGAGCTTGTCCGTTGGAACGAAGGACCGGCGGAAGCGCGGACGTATATTTTTCGTCGCGGAGACGAAGTCGTGGAACATCAAGGGCCTTAAGGAGCACAGTCCTCTATATGAAGAGATTGTTTCTGATAGATGTGTATAGAAAGTGTTTATGTAGTGATTGTGATCTCGGGATGACTCCTCGCTCGCGCAAAGAACGAGAATGGGCCCTCCCGCACCCCTCTGTGGTATCCAAAGTGCTCGCCTTTCGCCCGATCCCCGCCGCCTCCCTACTCTGCACCCATTTTTCCGACCACCCGATCGAAATCGTCCAGATTGTAGAACTCGATGATGATCGCGCCCCGGTTCTTTCCCATTCGAACCTTGACTTTGGTCTCGAATCGCCTGCGCAGGCGCTCTTCCCAGTCCTTCACCACCGAGCTGCTGACCTGAGACGCAGCTTCAGCCTTCGGCAGCGGGGGAGTCTTCAGATTCTGCACCAGCTTCTCCAGCTTCCGGACGGACATCCCCTCGCGCTCGATGCGCTTCGCGAGAACCAGCTGTTCGGCAGGCGAAGACAGCGCCACGATGCTTCTGGCGTGTCCCATGCTGATTGTTCCACGTGAAACAGCGTCCCGAATCAGCTCCGGGAGGTCCAGCAGGCGCAGAAAGTTCGTCACCGTCGAGCGATCCAGCCCCAAACGGGCCGAAACGGCCTCGTGGGTGAGACGGAACCGGTCAATCAGGGCCCTGAAAGCCTGCGCCTTCTCGATCGGATTGAGATCTTTGCGCTGCAGGTTTTCAACCAGCGCCACTTCGAGCATCCCCCGGTCGTCCATCTCCCGAACGACGACCGGCGCGGATTCTCTTCCCAGGTGCTGCAGGGCGCGGAAGCGACGCTCTCCGGCAACGATCTGGTAGGCGTCGCCGGCTTTTCGAACAACGATGGGTTGAATCAGCCCCTGTTCGCGGATGCTGGAGGCGAGCTCTTCGATTTCCGCCCCATCCCAGACCTTCCGAGGCTGGAACGGGTTCGGCTTGATCTGTTTGACCGGGATCTCAAGCGTGCCGGACGCCGCGGCTGATACGACCGCGGGTTCGGTCGGATTGCCCAGAGCCTCTCCGAGGAGGTAGTCCAACCCCTTACCGAGCTTCTTGCCTTTCATGCTTCAGGATCTCCCATGCGAGTTCGAGGTAGGCCCGGACGCCGCGCGATTCGGGGGCCTGGATAACGGCGGGAATCCCCAGGGAGGTGGACTGGGAAAGGATCGGATCCCGAGGAATGACCGATTTCAGGAGGATTGAGGAGAAGTGCCGCTCGACTTCAGCTCTGACCTGTGCGGAATGCTCGTCCTGAGCCGTGAACATCGTGAGAACGACTCCGGTTCTGGGGGTTCGCGCGCCGCTGGCCTGCAATTCCTGAAGTCGCTTCAGCATCGCTGTCAGGCCTTCGATGGAGAAGAACTCGCACTGGACCGGGATGCAAGTGTACTGGGCCTGGCGAATGGCGGTGTTGGGCAGGATACCGAACGCCGGTGGGCAATCCAGGATGACGTAGTCCCAGGCGGCCGCGATCTGGTCCAGGACGCTCTCGAGGCGTTCCATCAGAAGGGGCTGACTCCGGATCTCCTCTTCGATGGCGCCGGCGCGGCGTCCAAGGGGAAGCACGAAGAGGTCGTCGCAGTAGCAGGGGCAAGCGACATCGGCGAGGGGGACATTGTCGAGGAGGACGCTGGCGAGGCCGGGCTTGTCTTCCTTGCGGACCCCGAGGCCGCTCGTGGCATTGCCTTGCAGGTCCAGGTCGAGAATCAGGGTCTTGCGGCCCGTAAGCGCGAGGAGCGTCCCGAGGTTAATCGCCGACGTCGTCTTGCCGACGCCGCCCTTGTGATTCGCGATAGCGAGAACGAACCCCATGTACGCTTCTTTTCCGTAGTTATTACTATTTAAAAGCCCTAATTCCAACGCCATTATATGAGTCGGGTCCGCCCGGCGCAATCGTCCAGTTCAAACCCGGTCCTCCACGCCGTTCCACGCCCCGCCTTCCAACTCCGCACCAGCCCTGCTAGAATCCTTTCCCCTATGCCGCCCTCCCGCCTCGACATCGTTTTCCACGGCCGCGTCCAGGGCGTCGGTTTCCGCGCCCGCGCCGCTTCGGCCGCGACGCGAAGCGGCGTCCGGGGCTGGGTGCGCAACGAGCCCGATGGCACAGTCCGGTGCGTTGCGGAAGGGGAGCCGGCGTCGAATTCAGCGTTTCTTGACTCTCTTTTGCATGAAATGTCTCGCTATATAGAGAGTCATGAGACACGAGCGGACGCGTTCACGGGAGAATTCTCTTCATTTGAAGTGAGATACTGACACAAAGTATGTATAAATCATTCGTAGTCGCCATGCACACCGCGCACCAGTCGCTTCGCCAGCCGCTGTTCTGGATCCTCACGTCCTGCTTTGCCGGGATGATCTGGTCGTCGCAGTTCTTCACCATGTTCACGCTCGACGAGACCCTCGAGGGACTGCTGCTCCGCGAAATGGGCATTTCCTCGATCGCCCTCTGCGGGGCGCTTCTCGCCGTCCTCCTCTCCTGGCTCGTGATCACGCGCGACATGGAGCGGCTCGTCGCGCTCACCGTCCTCTCGAAGCCGATTTCCCGCGCGCAGTTCCTTTTCGGGAAATTCAGCGGCATTCTCATCGCGGTCGGTTTCTCCAGCGCGGTCCTGGCCGGGATCCTGGTTGCGACGCTGTGGCAGAAGGAGACGGGTCCGCGCCTGACGGAGCTGACGGCGACGGAGGAAGTCACGTACCACGAGAAGGGGGACATCAGCGCGCAGATCGTCAGCGTCAAGGGAGTCCCTGAAGATTGCCCCTATCGCGCCATCGTCGCCCTCTCCCGCGAGCTCCCCGAAAGCGCGACCGCCGTCGAGCGCCTCGCGCGCCGCCCCGCCGGAGGACGCTTCGCCCAGGGTCAGCTCAACATCTGGAAGGACAACACCCTTCAGCAGTGGCTGGTCCTTCGCAGCTGGAACGAGAACGGCAACGGCATGGTCGAGGTCGCGGTCCGCCAGCCCTGGCTCTCCCCGGACAACGGCGCCCCCCTCGACTTCCCCCCGGACCCTTCCCGCGCCCGCGCCGAACTCCCCCCGTCAACCGGCGAAGCCCGCCTCGCCCCGTCCCGTTACGGCGCCGCCCAGATGCTCTGGGCCCGCTTCTGGACCTTCGACGCCGTCCAGATCGTGAAGGGCGCCTTCCTCGCCGTCCTGCGCGTCGCCATCCTCCTCGCCTTCGCCGCTTCACTCGCCCCGCACTTTCCCCTCGTCGTCAACGGAGCCGTCTCATTCCTCATCTTCCTCCTCGGCCACGTCTCCAACTACGTCTTCCAGGCCCTTGCCGACCCTTCCCACGGCCGCGCCGTACGCCTGCTCGCCCGGATTTTTTACGCGATCTTTCCCAATCTCGAGAATTCGCGTGTAGAATCCCTCGTCGCGGCCGGCCGGGAAATCTCGCTCTCTTACGTCTGCTGGAGCGCGGGTTATGGCTTAGCTTACGCGGCGCTTGTTCTCGTCGCGGGTGCAGCCTTTTTCTCGCGCAAGGAGATCCGCTGAGCGGCGGGGTGGGGAACACAGCTCGATGAGATACGGCATCCTGGGTGACATCCACGCCAATCTAGAGGCGCTGGAAGCGGTACTGGCCGCGATGGAGAAGCACAAACCCGACAAGCTCATGTGCGTGGGCGACGTGGTCGGGTACGGTGCTGATCCGGCGGCATGCATCGCGAAAATCCGCGAGATCGGCGCGACCACGGTCGCGGGGAACCACGATTTCGCCACGATCGACAAGATCAACGTCGATTTCTTCAACAGTTACGCGCGTGAAGCGGCGCTCTGGACGCGGCGGATCCTGACGAAAGAGGAAAAGGCCTGGCTGGCGAGCCTGCCGCTGGTGGAGCTGATGGACGACTGCACGCTGGTGCATGCGACGCTTCATTCGCCGGAGCTCTTCGAGTACATCCAGACGTCCTACGACGCGCACCTGTCGTTCGAGCAGATGACGACGCACATCTGTTTCCTGGGTCACTCGCACGTGCCGGTGACGTTCATCCAGAAGCGGTCGGTGTCGTTCACGATGGAGCCGAAGATCCAGGTGGACCCGAATGCGAAGACGATCGTGAACGTGGGGAGCGTCGGGCAGCCGCGCGACGAGAACCCGGACGCGGCGTTTGCGATTTACGACGAAGCGACGCGGACGATGGAGATCACGCGGATCCCGTACGACATCGAGAAGGCTGCGGGAAAGATCGTGAAGGCCGGTCTGCCGGAGATCCTGGCGGAGCGGCTTCGGTACGGCCGGTAGTCGTTCAACGCGCGGCGGCCCGTGCGGCGCGGCGGGACGTCAACTCTGACACAACACGCGGGGGGTGCCTGGATGGTGCCGAGATCGGTGGCGGACATCATGTCGAGGAACGTGAAGAGCGTGCAGCGCGGAACGCCGCTGCTGGACGCGGTGAAGGAAATGCACCTGCACAACATCGGCGCGCTCGTGATCACGGAGCAGGGGCGGCCGGTGGGGATATTCAGCGAGCGCGACCTTCTGAAGCGCGTGGTGGCGACGGGGCTGGATCCGCGCGGAGCGACGGTGGACCAGGCGATGACGGGAAAGCTGATCAGCGTGCCGCCGGACGAGAGTTTCGCGAGCCTTTGCGAGAAGATGCACGTCGGCAATTTCCGGCACCTGCCGGTGATTGACGGCGAGAAGCTGATGGGGATGGTGAGCGTGCGCGACGTGCTGTCGGTCGTGGCGCGCGAAGGGCTCGGGATCGTGCCGCCGCAGCGCGCGTCGAGGGCGGGGAAGAAGAAGTCCTCGAAGGCTAAGCCGGCTAAGAAGGGCAAGAGCAAGAAGTAGCAACGGCAGTTGCGAGATGCGGGCCATGCCCGCCGTAGCCCCGCAGGGGCGCAGGCGGGTTGCGAGGAACGGCAACGACAACGGCCCCGGCTAACTGCCGGGGCCGTTTTGTTTCGTACTCGCTGCGGACCAGTTCCTGCCCTTGCCCTTGCCCTTCCTCGCAACCCGCAACTGTTATACGGCCGTTCCGCACCCCGCACAGAACTTCGCCCCCGCCGCAATCATCGCGTTGCACTTCGGGCAGCTCGCCGACTGCGGCTTGCCGCACGCGGAACAGAACTTCGCGGTCGGGGAGGGAAGGGGCGCCTGGCAAGCGACGCAGAGCGTCGATGTCGAGGCGCCGCAGTTCGCGCAGAACTTTGCGCCCTTCGCCACCGGCGTCTTGCACTTCGGGCACGGCTCCGTCGCCGCCGCGGCCGCGCCGCCGCCCTGCTGCACCTGCGGCTGCGACTGCATGCTCGACGCCATCATCTGCGGCATCATCATTCCCGCGCCCAGGCCGACGCCCATGCCGGCCATGCCGCTCGGGTTCTTCGCCGCCTCCATCATCGCGTCCGCGGCCTTCTTCTTCGCATAGACGTCCATCGCCGGCCCGAGAATCCCCGCCTTCTGCCGCTCCCGGATCGCTTCCTGCACGTCCGGCGGCGGCGTGATCGCGCCCAGGATGAACGCCGTGATCTCGACGCCGTACCTCTCGAAGTCCGTCGAGACCTTCGCCTTCAGGAGCTGCGCGATCTCGTTGTAGTTCTTCGCCAGGTCGATCATCGTCGTCATCTTCTCGCCCAGCGTGTCGTTCAGCTCCTGCACGATCATGTCCCGCAGCCACTCTTCCAGCTCAGTCACGCGGTAAACCGACTTCTGCCCCACCAGCGTCCCCACGAGCAGCTTCGGGTCGCGGATCTTCAGGCTGAACTTCCCGAACGCCCGCAGGTCGATCATCCCGAACTCCGTGTCCCGGAACGTCACCGGCTCCTTCGTCCCCCACTTGAGGTCCACCATGTCGCGCATGTTCATGAAGACGACTTCGACGGGGAAGGGCGTCGTGCCGCCGAAGGGGATGCTCATGAGCGTGCTGAGCAGCGGGATGTTCTGGGTCGAGAGCGTGTACCGGCCGGGCCCGAACGTGTCGAGCGCCTTGCCGTCGCGGTAGAACACCGCCGCCTGCGTCTCGCGCACGATGAGCTGCGAGCCCATGTTCACCGTCGCGGGACCGATGCGCGCCGCGAGGTTCTGCCCGGACTCGTCGAGGTACTGGAGGACTTCGAAGATCGCCATTTCGTTTCCCTCTGCTTTCGTTGAATCGTGGAAGCGCCGTGTTCCGCCGGGATCTTACGCGAGCAGCACTTTCTCCCGCAGGTCGAATTCCCTGTCGATCTCGCGCACGAGCTGCAGCAGCATTTCGATCTCAGCCTTGAGCGCGTCGGCGTCCGACGCCAGCGCGGGCAGCCCGACCGTCCGCTTCGACAGCTGCTCCGCCTTCTCGTACAGGCCGAGGTCGAACTGGTAGAGCCGGTCGAGTGCGGCCTCGTCCACTTTCACGACGTCGAAGAAGCCGGAGTAGCCGTAGTCGGCGAAGCGGATGCGGTTGCCGACTTTCTCGATGAGCTTCTCGAGCGGGTCCAGGCCGGCGACGGAGCGGAGCGAGTCGAAGCTTCCCGTGTCGGCGACCTTCGTGACCGTGCGTCGAAGCGGCTCGCGCGCGTCGTCGAAGGCCTTGGCGATGAACCCGCGCTCGAGCTTGTCCGATTCGCGGCGGTCCTCCTTGGCGAGGTATCCCTTGAAGCCCGGGATTTTCGCGAGGAGCCGCTCGAACCCGCTCTTCTGCGACTGGCTCTTGTCGAAAATGCTCATCTCTTTTCTCCGAAGGCCGCGCGGATGTCGGCGGCGAGCACGGACAACCCTTTCAAATCCTGTTCCGTTCCTTTCCCGGACTGCACCAGCTCGGCCACGCGCTCGTATTCCCGGAGGAAGCGCTCTATGCGCAGCCGGTCGTCGTCGCCCTTCGCGAACCCTTCCATCGCCGCGCGCAATTCCGAATAGTCCTGCACGAGGTGTGCGGTTTCGTTCCCTCGCGCGTGTTCCTCGAAGCGCCTGTGTGCGGCTTCCCAGCGCGCGACGGCATCGGGCGTGGCGGGCTGCGGCGGTTCGGGTTCGCGCGGGATCACGGTGACTCTTTCGGGCGAGAAGTCGCGCGCGACCTCGTCGCGGATGGCGCCCACCGCGCGCTCCTGGCCGGAAGCGACGGCGTTGTCGGAGGCGATCGTGCGGGAGAGGGAAGCGAAGTGGTCGCGGAGCGCCGCGAGGCGCGCGGCCGGTTCGGGACCGAGGAGGGACGCCATGTCGTCGAGCGCCGCGCGGGCGCGGCCGGCGCAGGCCTCGACCTTGAGGCGGTTGCGACCGGCGGCGCGCAGCATTGCCTCGGCCTCGAGGTCGAACCCGGTCCACGCCTCGCGGTAGCGGTCACCTGCGGGCCTGGGCTTCTCCGCGCCGGAGGAGCAGCCGGCGAAAACCGCAAGCGCCAACGCCGCGGACGCGCGCTTCATCGCCCCGCCTTCATGTCGCGCAGGTCGAGGTCGTCGAACCACGCGTCGGCGTACGCGTCCTCGAGGGCAAGGATGAGGTTGACCGTGAGGAACGCGGGCTTGCGGGGCATGGCGAGTCCCCGGAGGCGGAGGTCCTTGGAAGTGCGCGCGGGGACGCGGCCCCACCCGCCGTCCGCGGGGGCCAGTTCTTCCATGAGACGCCCTTCGCGCTTCTCCGGGCGACCGCCGTTCAGGCCGCGCCAGCTGAGGTAGGACGCGATCGGTTCGCCCTTGTCGCCCTCGAAGACGAACTCGATGCCGACCCAGCCCTTGCCGGTCTTCGCCGCGGCGCGCGCGTAGCCGTCGAAGAACCAGTCGGAGTGCGTGATGGGGCGCGACCACGAAGCGATCACCTCGGCCTTTTTCGCGCGCTCGTCCCCGAGCCGCAGCGCGCCGCCGGTGCGGCCGCCCTTCGGGTCGATCCCGCCCTCCGGGAGCTGCGTGTCCATGCTGCCGTCGGGGAGTCGAGTCGGCAGGACGAGGACGTGCGGGCGGTGCGCCCAGCCGTTCAGGAGCTCGCCCTCGAACGTCGGGTTCGGGATCACGTTGGGCGAACTCGCCGTCGAGGCGCCGGTCAGCTCGCCCCACTCGCCGGGCGGGGCCTCGTTCGTGGAGGGCCACACGATCGCGACGATCACGATCGCCACGAGCAGAAGACAGAGCACCCACGCCGCCTTGATCATCGGGGCATTCTATTCGAACAGACGGATTCGGCTCCCCTTAGGTTGCTGTGAATCAAGGACTCCCTTCGGCTCGCCCTGCGGGCTCGCTCAGGGCGAGCCGGGCCGAGCGGGGTCCTGGTTTGAGAAACCGCTATTCGGTCCGGCTCGGGAACAGCCGCGGCACTTCGTTTGTTACATTCTCACCATGAGAACAACACTCCCGTTCTGCATCGCCGCCGCGACCCTGGCCCTCTGCCTCCGCGCCCGCGCCGACGACGCTTCCGACCTCGACGACATTTTCAAAAACGTGGACGTAAAGGCCGAGACGATGAAGGACCTTAAAGCAGAGTTCCGGCAGGAAAAGAAGATGAAGGTGATGAAGCGGCCGATCGTGGGGAAGGGGACGGTGTCGGTGAAGAAGACGGAGAAGGGGCCGCGG
Source organism: uncultured Planctomycetia bacterium (assembly GCA_963706735.1). Classification (GTDB taxonomy): domain Bacteria; phylum Planctomycetota; class MHYJ01; order WSZJ01; family WSZJ01; genus WSZJ01. The sequence goes on along the minus strand of CAVPNQ010000082.1, from coordinate 23,837 downwards.
ATCTGCTGGGAATCGTGGGAGGTGGACCCCGACACGGGGGAGACGAGTGCGCCGCAGCGGATGCTGGTGCTGGGGGACGAGTCGAAGCTGGTGTCGTTCAGCACCGAGGAGAAGACGGGCGAATTCACGGACCTCGGGAAAGGGAAGTTCGAGGTGCAGGAGTTCCTGACGATCGGCGGGTCGCTGTCGGGGATGAAGAAGTCGTTCTCGGTGGAGCTGGGCGGCAAGCCGGCGGAGGGGAAGGGCTGGGAGCTGAAGATGACGCCGACGTCGGAGCGGCTGAAGAAGTTCATCAAGGAGCTGCGGCTGGAGATCGACCCGAAGGAGTGGATCGTGTCGCGCATCTTCGTGCTGGAGGCGACGGGGGACACGATGGAGATCCGCCTGTCGAACTTCGTGCTGAACGCGGGCGTGAAGGACGAGCTGTTCAAGGTGCCGGCGGACGTGAAGCTTGAGGAAGTGAAACTCGAAGGCAAATGAAGCGCGCGATGCTCCCGGTGCTGGTGCTGGCGTGGGCGATCATCCTCTCGGGATGTTCGGCTGCGGAGAAGAAGCGCACGCGCGAGGTGGCGGCGGAGCAGCGCGACGCGGAGCGCGAGCTGAAAGAGATGGCGGGGGCGCCCAGGCCGCTTCGCCGTCCGCTGGTGATCCTGTCAGGCTGGGCGGAGCCGCCGGCGAACTGGGCGCCGTTCCGGGCGTGGCTCGAGGCGGCGACGTGCGGGTGCGACCGGGAGATTCTCATTCCGGACCTGCGCGGCCCGGGCGGCCTGGCGGCGGCGGCGGAGCGCGTCGTCGAACTCTGCGCAGACCTGGGCGAAGTCGACGTCGTCGCACATTCGGCCGGCGGGCTCGTCGCCCGCGAGGCGGCGCGCGCGTCGCGCGGCGACCGCCGGCTGCACATTGCACGGCTCTTTGCGATCGCCACGCCGCACCGCGGTTCGCCGTGGAGCGGTTTCTGGCCGATCCTCCCCTGGCCGCTTCAGGCCGCCGACTGCCGCCCGAAGAGCGATTTCCTGGCCACCCTCGCCAGCGACCCTTCTACCTCCTCCATGCCGATCTCGACCTTCTGGACTGAGGGCGACGTGGTGGTCTCGCGCGACTCGGCCCAGGCCGTCGGCACGGAACACTACGCCTACGCGCGGCCGCGAGGTTTCTTCGTCCACCGCCGCTGTGCCGGCGACCCGCGGCTGGCGCGCGACGTGATCGCCGGGCTCTTGAGGTAACGGATGCCGCGCATCGAGAAATTCGACCCGAAGAAGCCCTTCACCGTGGTGGCACTCTACCGCCCGAAGAAAGGCAAGGCCGCCGCGCTCGCGCGCGTCCTGGCGACCCACGTCCCGAACCTGCGCCGGTGGGGACTCGCGACGAAGCGTCCCTCGACGATGCTGCGCGCGAAGAACGGCACGGTCATCGAGATCTTCGAGTGGAAGTCCGTGAAGGCCACCGGCGACGCGCACGGCGACCTGCGCGTTCTCAAGATGTGGAAGGAATTCGACCGCGTGTGCGACTACGTGCCGCTCGCGAGCCTGAAGGAAGCGAAGGACCTGTTCGCGGGGTTCGAGCGGATCCAGTAGCTCGTGGTTCGACACGCTTGATTCCGTGGGTTGCTCCCTTCGGGCGCAACCCACGAAATCCAAGCTGCTCACCACTAGGCCGGGTGCGCCGCCGCCAGCGCCTTGACTTTCGCCTCGAGATCCGGCGGCAGCTGGTACAGCAGGAACCCCTTGTCGTTCACCATCGCCTGTCGCGTGTGGCCGGTGGCGATGAGCGCGCCGTCGGACTTGCGCGAGATGCGGTAGCGGATGGTGATGGAAGCGCTCTCGACCGGGTCCACGGTGCAGGCGACGAAGAGGACGTCGTCGTTCTTCGCGGGGAGGCGGCACTGGACGGAGTAGTCGATGACGGGGGGGAAGAACCCGGCCGAGCGGAGGTCTTTCGCGGTCAGCCCGAACGCGCGGGCCATCTCGGTGCGGGCGACCTCGAAGTACGTGACGTAGTGCCCGTGCCACACGACGCCGAACTCGTCGGTTTCGTTGAGGCGGACGAGGACCTGGGCGACGAAGGGGTTGGATTCCGTCACGGGGACTTCCTCCACGCGAGGGCGATGTCGATGCCGCCGGTTCCCGCGCCGTGCTGCACGACGGCGCCCGTCAGCGGCCGCGGCTCGCGCACGAGATCGAGCTCGAAGGCGGGGGAAGAGAGCCCCGCGGTCGGCGGGATCGTCCCCGCGGCGATCGCGCAGACGGACGCCGCCGCACGGACGCCGCCGATGGCGAGCCCTTCGCCGCAGGCTCCCGAGACGGACGAGACCGCGGCTCGGGGAAGACAGGCACGGATCGCGGCGGCGCATCGCGCATCGCTCGCACCGTTCGCGGCCGAGTTCACCCAGGCGACGTCGGCCGCGCCGAGGCGCGCGTCGGCGAGTGCGGCGTTCATCGCGGAGACTGCTGCAGAGACCGGCCCGTAGGCGAGCGGGCGGGCGGGCGAGCTGGCACGGCCGCAACCCGCAAGCTCGGCGAGGATCCGCGCACCGCGCTTCCTCGCATCCTCGACCCGCTCGAAAACCAGCATCCCCGCGTCCTCCGCGAGCATCGTCCCGTCCGCCGCGCGGTCGAACGGCCGGCACGACGTTCCGGGCAACCCGCCGAGCAGGTCCAGCGCGTGGTGCATCATCCCCGCCAGCTCGTCGATCCCCCCCGCGATCGCCGCGTCGCACCGCCCCGCTTCCAGAAGCTCCGCCGCCAGCACGATGGCTTCTTCGCCGGAAGCGCCGGTATGCACGAGCGTCGTGTTGAAACCCGTGATGCCCGTCGCGATCGAGATCTGCCCCGCCGCGGCATTGGGCACCGTGTTGGGGAACGCCATCGGGTTCGGGTCCGCGCCCTTCGTCTCGACCAGCCTCCGGTGAAACGCCGTCGTCGTCGTGACGCCGCAACCGCCCGCGCCGACGATGATGGCGATGCGGTGAAGCGGAATGTCGAGCCGCGCGTCTTCGAGCGCCAGCTTCGCCGCGACGATCGCGAGGACGCCGGTGCGGTCCATCCGGCGGAGCGCCGCGGGTGCGATCCACCGTTTCGAGTCAAATTCCGGCACCTGGTAGACGAGCGACGGTGCGCCGGCGCGCAGCGGCCAGCCCTCCATCTTCGATGGCCCGCGGCCGCCCGCGAGGAGGCCCTTCCAGAAGTCCTCGCGCCCGATGCCAGGGGAAGCGAGGACGCCGACGCCTGTGGCGGCGATGGGGATCATTTCGCGGCCCTCGAGAAGACGAGGGAGCAGTTATTGCCGCCGAAGGCGAAGGAGTTGGAGACGGCGTGGCGGATGGCGAGGGGGCGGCCCTGGCCGAGGACGACGTCGATGGGGAGGCAGGCGGGGTCGAGGTCGCGGGTGGTGACGTTGGGGGGAGCGACGCCGCGGTCGATCGCGAGGACGGTGACGGCGGCCTCGACGCCGCCGGCGGCGCCGAGGGTGTGGCCGACCTGGGACTTGGTGGAGGAGACGCAGGCGCGCGTCGTTTCGCCGAGCGCGACGCGGATCGCTTTCGACTCGGCGGCGTCGTTCGCGGGAGTGCCGGTGCCGTGCGCGTTGACGTAGTCGACCTCGGCGGGGTTCACGCCGGCTTCGGCGAGGGCCGCGCGGATCGCCTCGCCCGCGCGCGAACCCTCGAGGTGCGGGTTGGTCATGTGGAACGCGTCGCTCGTCACGCCGTACCCGCCGAACACCGCGAGCGGCCGGCCCTTCGCGAGATCCTCGCGCTCGAGCACGACGAACCCGGCGCCCTCGCCGAGCGAAATCCCGGCGCGCGCCCTGTCGAACGGCCGGCACGGCCCCGGGTCCACCGCGCGCAACGCGTTGAACCCGCCCCACGTCACCTGCGACAGCGCGTCCGCCCCGCCGCACAGCACACGGTCCGCTTTTCCCGCGCGGATCCAGTCCGCACCGATCCCGATCGCCGTCGCGCTCGAAGAACACGCCGTCGCCACCGTCACCCGCGGCCCGCCGATCCCGAACGCCCTCGCCACCCACTCCGCCGTCGCGTCCGGCAGGAACGAGCTCAGGTCGCGCAACGGCGCACGCGTGTCGGGCCCTTCCGTGACGAAGCGCTGGTGGTACTTCTCCGCGTTGAACATCCCGCCCGCGCCGGCGCCGACCGCCAGCCCGAACCGCGCGTCGCCTTTCGTGAACCCAGCGCCGCGAAGCGCCTCCCCGGCCGCGGCCAGCCCGATCACGTCGCAGCGCGACAGCCGCCGCCGGTCCGCGCGCGGCAGCGGCGCTTCGGGAAGCTCGAACCGGATCTGCGCGCCGACCTGCCCGGCGAAGGGAGTGACGTCGAAGAGGTCCACCGGGCCCACGCCGCATGCTCCGCGGACGATCGCGGACCAGCAGGCTTCGGCGTCGCGGCCGAGCGCGGTGATGAGGCCTACACCGGTGATGAGGATGCGGGGGCGAGTCATGACGGATGTGCCCTTTAAACTAATCCCAATCCGCGGCTGTTTCCGCAAAATCCGCCTTTATCCGCGAAATCCTTAACTCATCCCGCCGTCCACATCGAGCACCTTGCCCGTGATATAGCTCGCCCCGTCCCCGAGCAGGAACAGCGCGGCCGAAGCAACCTCGTCCACCGTCGCCGCGCGCCCCATCGGCACGACCTCGAGGATCTTCTTCTTCACTTTATCCGGCACCTGCCCCGACATCTCCGTGTCCACGAGCCCCGGCGCAATCGCGTTCACGCGAATCCCGAACCGCGCGACTTCCGCCGCCAGCGCGTGCGTGAACCCCACGAGCCCCGCCTTCGCCGTCGCGTAATTCGTCTGCCCGGGCACGCCGACCCGCCAGCTGACGCTCGAGACATTCAGGATCGCCCCACTCCGCCTCTCGATCATCGGCCGCATCGCCGCCCGCGAGCACAGGAACGCCCCGTCCAGCGCCGGCTTCACCACCGCGTCCCACTGCTCGTCCGACATCATCATCAGCGGCCCGTCCTGCAGCACCCCCGCGTTGTTGACGAGGATGTCGAGCCGGCCGAACTCCGCGGCCACCCCTTCCACCATCTTCGGCGCCGCGACCCGATCGGCCACGTCGGCCTTCCACGTCCGCGCCTTCCCACCCGATGTTTTTATTGCGGAAGCGACCTTCTCGGCTTCGTCGGCGCGCGAACGGAAGTTCACCACGACCGTCGCCCCTGCGCGCCCGAGCGCGAGCGCAATCGCGCGGCCGATGCCGCGGGAGGCGCCGGTGACGAGGGCGATGCGGTCCTGGAAGGGGAGGGGAGACATGAGGCGGGTACTTTACCCCAGAGGAAGGGTGGGGTCATCCACGGGTGGCGGATTGATCCCCGCAGGACGATTAGCGATAATCCGGTCATGGCGAAGAACGACTGGATGCTCCGCATTGCCGTCGATCCCAGGATCCACGCGGGTCAACCCTGCGTGAAGGGTACTCGCATCCCCGTCAGCGTCATCGTCGGGAGTGTGGCGGACGGCGATACCGTCGTGCAGATTCTGAAAGCCTGGCCGGCGCTTCGGCCCCACGACGTCCGCGCGTGCCTCAAATACGCCGCGGAAGCAGTGAAGGACGGGTCGATCCTTCCCCTGGTGGGGTGAAATGGTGACGCCTCTCGTCAAAGTCGATGAGGATCTGCCCGAAGCGGTGGCGGAGGCATTTGAGGCGGCCGGCTATTCATCAACAACCGTCTATCGGCAGAAATGGGGCGGCCTCAAGGACCCCGAGATCTGGAAGCGCGTCCAAGCGGAGTTGCGGTGTCTGGTCACGGCCGACAAAGGGTTCGGAGACATCCGTAGATTCGCTCCTCGTCCGGGGACGGGCATCATCCTGCTTCGACTGGACTCCGAGAGTCGCCGTGCGTACGAGGAGCTTGCCGTGACGACCGCAAAGTCCATTCGGTTGGAGGACCACAGCGGCTCGCTTGTCGTTGCGACTCCGTTGGGGATCCGTGTCCGAAAGACTGGCAATGCATGAGCCTGCTCTAAGGCGACTCAGATGAGGATCAGTCGTCCGGCCGAAACTCGTCGGCAGCTGATGTCTGGAGATTAGATTGGCCTTTCCTTACCGCAAATTGGGTTTCGTCTCACAGGTGCGGGACGACATACCGGACACGGTGGTTATTGCCCTGGACGGACCGCTGGACGCGACCACGGCACCGTCGCTGGTTGAGGGCCTGATGCCACTACGCGATGCCGGTATCCTGAGGTATGTGTTGGACCTGAAGGCCGTTCTATACCTCAATTCGATCTGTGACGGGGTCCTGGTCAATCTCGCGGACGCGGTGCGCCCACGTGGTGGCTGCGTCATCATGGTGAACGTCCACCCAAATATCCGGGTCGTAATCGACATGCTCGGCTTGGGAAGTCTCTGGGAGTTTGCGAGCACCGTGGAGGACGCCCTGGGCCTGGTTCGAAAGCGCGTCCCCTCCGCGTAACAGGTCACCGCATGCGCGAGTCCAAAGTGCAGGATTCCCCAGCAGTCCCTTCCCACCCTCACCTCCCCCCCGCCCCCTCCGCCACGTCATATCTCCTCACCACCGGCGTGACGACCGTCACCAGCGCCACAACCGCCAGCGTCGCGACCCCGCCCGACACGACCGACGCCGTGATCCCGAAGAACGCCGCGACCAGCCCCGCTTCGAATTCGCCGAGCTGCGGGCCGCCCATGAAGAAGATCATGTTCACGCTGGTCATCCGCCCTCGCAGGGCATCGGGCGTCACGAGCTGGCGCAGGGTCTGGCGGATGACGGTGGAGACAAGGTCGGCGAGGCCGACGCCGGCGAGGGCGGCGAAGGTGAGCCAGTAGTTTCTCGACACGCCGTAGACGATGGTGAAGACGCCGCAGGCGGCGACGGACACGAGGAAGATGATTCCCTGGCGTCGCGGCATGGGAAACAGCGAGGTGTAAAACGATCCCACGAGCGCGCCGATCCCCGTCGCGGCGACGAGCCAGCCGTAGCCGACGGCGCTGGTGTGCAGCACCTTGTCCGCGACGATCGGCAGGAGCGACGTCGCGCCGTAGAAGAAGGTCGCCAGGAAGTCGAGCGCCATCGTCCAGACCATGATCGGCGTGGTGAACACGAAGCGCAGCCCGGCGCGGAGTGACTCCAACATCCCCGGGTGGGCGACGCCGTTCGCCGCTTCCATGCGCCCCGAAGTTCGCATGGCGAGCAGGCTGAAGAGCACTCCGAGGAACGACGCGGCATTGATCGCGTAGATCAGGGCGAGCCCGAAGGTGGAGTGCGCCGCGCGCTCCGACAGCGCGGCGACGTCGTGCGAGAACGAGAAGCCGCTTCCCGCGATGATCAGGCCGGCGAGGGCGGGGCCGCCGATGGTGGCGGCCTGGAAGGCGGTGATGCCGAGGGCGAGGCCGCCGGGGAGGTCTTCGCGGGGGAGGAGGCGGGGGATGAGGCCCTGGCGGGCGGGGTTGTCGAAGGCGGTGGCGGCGGCGGAGAGGGCGTTGAGCAGGTAGAGGGACCAGAGGGCGTCGAGACGGAGCCACGTGAGGCCCGCGAGCGCCGTGGCGACGAGCGTCATCGTGAGCTGCGTGCCGAACATGATCCAGCGGCGGTCGAAGCGGTCCGCCGCGACGCCGCCCCAGAGCGAGAAGACGACGATGGGGATGACGCGCGTCAGCCCGACGAGGCCGAGGGCGAGCGCGGAGCCGGTGAGCAGGTAGACGTGCAGGTTGATCGCCACCGTCTGCATCTGCGAGCCGGTGATGGACAGGGCGTTGGTGCCCCAGAGCATGCGGAAGTCGCGGTGCTGGAGGGCGTGATACGGTCGCCGTGACGCCATGGGTCAGCGCGGCTCCGCGGCCCGTTTCGCCTGCGCCCACGCCGCCGCCAGTTCGTCATCCCAGCTGCGCTCGGAAAGAAAGTACGCCTCCATCGCCGGCCGGATCTCCTCGACCAGCGCGCGCGCCTCCTCGCCACGGCCCAGCCGCGATTGCGACAGCGCCAGCATCACCGTCGCGATCAGGTTCCATTTCGAGCCCCGCGCGTCCAGCGATGCCGCCACCTCCCGCGCAGCGCGAAGCGGCGCGAGGGCTTCCTCGGTCCGGCCCAGCTCGTACAGGAACTGCCCGATCATCTGGTGCGAATTTCCCACGCCTGCCCTGTCGCCGAGTTTCTCGTCGAGCGCCAGCGCTTCGCGCGCCGCGTCGAGAGCCTCTTCGCGCCGCCCCTCCGCGCGCAGGATCGCCGCGCGGTTCCCGAGCGCCGTCGCGAGCGCGGCCAGGTCGCCGAGGTCGCGGAAGTGCCGCAGCGCGAGCTCGTTGGCCTCCGCCGCTTTCGGGTAGTTTGCCTGCCGCAGGAAAATGACGGCGCGGTTCCCCTCCTTGCGGGCAAGGGCGGACTTGTCGCCGAACCGCCGGTCGATGTGTGCCGCGGCCTCGAACATTTCGAGCGCCTCCTCGAACTTCCCGCCGTCCGAAAGCACCGACGCGAGATTGCCCAGGCAGGTCGACTCGAGGCTCTCGTACCCGTCACGCCGCGCGGAGTCCAGCGCCTCGCGGTGCAGCTTCTCCGCCCGGTCGGACTCGCCGAGCTCCTTGTACGCGAGCGCCGTGTTTCCCTTCACCAACGCGATCCCGTATCCGTACCCGCACTCCCGGAATGCCGCCGTCGCCTTCTCGAAGCATGCGATCGCCTCGCGGCACTCGCCGCGCCAGAGGTGAATCGCGCCGCGGCCGTTCCAGTTGGAAGCGATGCCGACGGCGTCGCCCCTCCGCGCACGCAGCGGCTCGATCTCGTCCGCGAGCCGCATCGCTTCGTCGTAGCGCGCGGTCGCCCAGGTCATGACCATCCGCTCGCCCAGCGCATCCGCCAGCACGCGGGGGTCGCCCGCCTCCCGCGCCGCGGCCAGCGCTCGATCGAGCACCACGGGCGCCCGGTCCCTTTGCGTGTCGGCCCAGAGCAGGCCCGCCAGCAACACGAGCGACTCGGCAAAGAACGCGCGGTCTTCCGGCCCGCGGGGAAGCGCTTCCAGGCGCGCGACGGCGGCCTCGGCGCGCGGAATGGCGACGGCGGCGGGGACGAACTTGTCGAAGATCCAGCCGGTGTCGATGAGGATCCGTGCGCCGCGCTGGACGCGCGCGGGAACGGCGAGGTCGCGGTCCACGGCGGCCAGCACGTTGTCGAGCTCCGCGACGAGGCGGTTGCGCACCTCGATCTCGCGCGCCGTGCGCCGGCCCTCGCGGCACTCCGAGGCGAGAGCGCGGCACCACTCCCCGTGCCGGTCCTCCGCCGCCGCGCCCGCTTCGCCCCCCTCCGCCCTTCGGCGGGAAGCGTAGTCGCGGATGGGGCGGTACATGGAGAAGCGCCCGCCGCGTTCGGTGAGGAGGGACTTGGAGCGGAGGCCCGCGACGGCCGCGGGGTCCTCGAGCACGCGGGCCGCCGCTTCCATCGTGAACCCTCCCTGGAAGACGGACGCCTGCACGAAGGCGCGCTGCTCGGCGGGAGTGAGCTGTTCCCAGCTCCACTCGATGGCGCCGGAGAGGGTCTGCTGGCGGCGCACGGTGTCCTGGCGCATGGAGCGCAGGAGCTGGAACTTCTGCTCGAGTTTGCGCACGAGCTCGGCGGGGGAGAGGACGCGGCTGCGCGCGGCGGCGAGCTCGACGGCGAGGGGGAGGCCCTCGAGTTCCGCGCAGACGCGGACGACGTCGGGGGCGTTGGCGTCGGTGAGCTCGAAGTCGGGGCGGGATTCGCGGGCGCGGTCCACGAAGAGGCGCACGGCGTCGGAAGCGGCGGCGCGTGCGGCCGCGCCCGGGCCGGGCGCGATCGTGGACAGGGCGGGAAGAGGCTCGAGGCGGAACTCGCATTCGCCCGCGGCGCCGACGGCGGTGCGGCTGGTGAGGACGAAGGCCGACCGCGGCGCGGCGGCGGACCAGGCCTCGACGGCGGCGGCGGTCGCGACGGTGGCGGTGTCGCACGTGTCGAGGACGAGGACGAGGGGCGGGCGGAACTCGAGGAGGTCGGCGATCGCCGCGACGGGCGGACGCGAAGCGGGAAGAGGGACGCCGAGGGCGGAAGCGACGGCGAGGGCGACGCCGGCGGAGTCGGCGGCTTCCGCGAGGTCGGCGATCCACGCGCCGCCCTCGAGCTGGGGAAAGAGGGCGCTGGCGAGCCTCACTGCGAGCCGGGTTTTCCCCGCGCCGGCGGCGCCGGTGATCGAAACGATGCGGCGGCCCTGGCGGTACAGCGCTTCGAGCTCGCGCAGTTCCCGTTCGCGGCCGACGAACGTCGTCGTCTGCGGCGGGAGGTTCGTGGGGGCGATCGCCGCGGCGGAGATCGGGGGAAAGCGCCGTCCGCGGCGGGACGCCGGGACGAGCTGCGTCACGCGCTCGGCAGCCTCGAATCCGCGCAGCCGGTGCTCGCCCAGGTCCGCGAGGTCCGCCGCGGGAACGACGCCCGCGGCCTCGCGCGTCGCGGCGGCCAGGAGCGCCTGCCCGGGGTGCGCCGCGGCGGCGAGCCGAGCCGCGCGGTTCGCGACGGGGCCGAAGTAATCGAGGCGCCCCGTCGAAGGATCGCGCTCAACCACGACTTCGCCCGTCGCCAGCCCGAGCCTGAGCAGTACCCCGGCTGTTTCCGCCCCTTCCAGCGCCGCGGCCGCAAATTCCGCCGCCGCCGCCGCCGACCCGAACACCGCCATCGCCCCCGCAGGCATCTCTTTCACCAGCTCCCCGCCCGCCGCCGCCAGCCGCGCCGCATACGCCGGCCGCCACGCCGCAAGCGCTTCCGCCCACCCTGCGCCGCGCTCTCCCGCGGCGAGATCGGCGAACACCAGCGTCAATGCGCGACTCTCGGAACCCATGGAGCGCGGAATGCTATCACGCTTCTCCCGGCCACCGCCCCGGACGCCCCTCCGCCTTCAGCCGCGCCAGCATCCGCTTCACGACAACGTCGTCCAGCGCCTTCACGTCCAGCGCGCCCTCGCGCTCCAGGGCGCGGTACAACTCCGGCTCGAGCGCCTTCACGCGCTCCAGCGACTCCGCGTGCGCCGCCTTGCGCCAAGGCGTGGTCACGGCGGGGTCGGCGAGCGCCTTCTCGCGAATCTCGCGGAGAAGTTCCCCGAGGCGGACGCCGGACTGTTCGAGGGGAGCCCACGGCGTGCCGGCGACCCGCGTGCCCTCGCGCCGCGCCGTGTCGGCCTTCTCGACGTCGGCCACCGCCTGCGCAAGGCGGGATTCCTCGTCGAAGTAACGGCGCAGGAGGTCGCCGGGGAGGTCGGGGAGGGGAAGGGAGTCCCAGGGGGAGGGCATGGGGTGAGCATCGCTGTTTCGCGGAAGGTTGCCGCGGAAATTCGAGGCCTGCGTCCGCACCAGCATCCGGACAAGGGTGTCCAGGGGCCCGGTGGAGTGGTGTAAATTCTCCCACTTTGTGGCGTCTTTTACACCGCAGACACCCTGGTCCATGAAGGCAGCCTCAAGAACCGGTCCTAATCGGCCTTCACGTCCTTCCCGCGCCGCGGAACGACGGCGTCGATCCTCCGTCGCGTGCTCGCCATGGCAAGCAGCATCAATCCGACGGTGAGTTCGCCCGCCGAGTGGAGAGCAGCCAGACACTTCGCCTTCCACAATTCGGCCACTTCCTTGTTTCGAGTCAAGGCCTGATTCCACGCGCGTTTCCCAAGATGCTGCAGTTCCGTGAGGCTGGAGGAAGGCTCTGCTTTCAACTCCTTTGAGGAACGCGATGCTCTGACCTGTTTCTCCGCGGATTCGAGAGCATCGTGTGCAGCCCGCAACCGGGCGCGCACCTCGATTGCGTTCTCTTCCGTCAATCCCTCGAGACACCGCTTGACCTTGACTTCGTGCTCCCTGCGAATCGGTTCCAGTTGAGGATCCTCTTCCACGGCGATTTGCGACTCGATGGACATTGCGCCAATGAGTCGCTCGTAGTCGTCAAGGAGGCTGGCGTCGAATGACGGGATCGGCATTGTGAGGAAGTCGTTGGGCAGCGGTTCTTCTGTCATGACTCGCTCCTCGTCAGTGTCGCCGGTTACCGGGCAGACGAACGCGACCGAATCGCTCCGGCGTGCTCGAGCATGCAGTTTCCTGCCCGAGACGACGCGTCTGAGCTTTCGAAGAATCCTTTGAAGTCGAGTCCAGGTGGAAATACGAGTCCCCCGGTGTCGAGCGCGTAGGCGAACCAGCGCTGGGCCAGAACCGGATCCAGCCGGGTTGCCTCGGACCACGCGAGGGTGCCGAGTTGCGACCAAAGCAGCCAAAACGCGTCGATGACAATCAACTTCATCGACGGCGACGCACCCGCCAACTGATTGAGTGCGCGGGCCTCGCTCGTAAACCGCAGCCTCTCCGCAACGGACTCGGGAGAGTCGCTGGCGATTCGTCCGAGCCGCGCTTCCATTTCGACGTCGAGAACCGCCGTCCAGCCGTCGGCAGGCCGGAAGGTGAGGCCCAGCGAGCGCGAAAGCCCCAGCGCCTCGAACACCGCCTTGAATTTCCCTGGCAGGGGTGCATGGCAGAAGCGCTGCACGAGCCGGTCCCGGATTTCCAGGATCCAGGGCTCGAATGGTGGCACGCACTCCGGGGCTGTGGTCACACCCGGATCTTACTGTTTCGAAAGACCCGCGATTTCCGTGTTTTGCGGCCGCGCGGAAAGCGTGGGGATCTGGAAGGTCGCCTTCATGGCAAACCGAAACCTGTCGCAATCCACCGCGCAATCGATGTCCTCGACCGGCCGGTCGGGATCTCCCGCGGCGTGTTTCGCCGCCGCGCGGCTGGCACGGACGTCCCGCTCCGCCTTCGCAAAATCGGGCGGCTTCCCTGACAGCAGCGCTTCCAGCACCTCCGCACACGCCCGGTCCTCCTCGCCTTCGTCGGGCGCGCCGGAGACGACGAGCGTCACGGGGTCGAGGCCCTTCAGCGCACGGGCCGTCGCGGAAACGACTACGAGCGAAGCGAGCCAGAGCGATTCGGCGTGGGGGGCGGCGGCGACGGCGCAGCGGGTGCCGGCGCCGGTGCGCTGGATGATGTGCGCGGGGAGGCGCTTGCCGAGGAGCTGTGAAGGGGAGTTGTTGTGGTCGAAGCCGGGGATGAGGCGGCCGTCGACTTCGCCGATGCGGAAGCCGGGGCGGGCGAGGGCTTCCTCGGGAGTGGCGACGAGCTCGATGGTCTCGGCGCCGGCGGCGAAGGCGTAGGCGGCGGTGGTGAAGGCGCGGAGGACGTCGATGATGACGACGTGGCCGCGGGAGCGGGAAGCGCCCTCGAGGCCTTCGACGGTGGTGATGGGGGGCATGGGAAGGATTAAGGAATTCGCGGATGACGGCGGATGGCGCGGAAACGGCCGCGGATAACGGACTTGGTTACGAGGAGATGAGGGTGATGGCTCCCTGGAGATTGGCGGCGACGCTGCCGATCCGCGCGTCGCGCTTCACCCATTTCACGAGCTTCGCAAGAACCTCGCCCGGGCCGACGTCCACGAACGTGTCGTAACCCCCGTGGAGCAGCCGCTCGACGACCTCGCGCCAGCGGACGGGCCGCTCGAGCGCGCCGGCGACGTGCTGGCGGAGAACTTCCTGGCACCCGGTCCACTGGACGTCGATGTGGTTGAGAAGCGGGATCGCGGGGGGTTTCATCTCGATGTCGCCGAGGAACTCGAAGAGCTTCCTCGCGGCGGGCTCGAGGAGGCGGGTGTGGATGGCGCCGCGGACGGGGATGCGGACGACGTCGTAGGCGCCGGCGGCGCGGGCGGCGGCTTCGAAGCGCTTCAGGCCGTCCGGAAGTCCGCCGACGACCTGCTGCAGCTCGGAGTTGTCATTGGCGACCCAGATGCCGGCGGCCTCGGCAAGCTCGGCGACCTTGCCGTACGCCAAGCCGACGCACGCGGCGAGCCCGCCGTCGCCCGCCGCTTCCTCGATGAACCTCTGCGCCGCCGCGGTGACGCGCGCGCCGTCCTCGAAGCTCCACACGCCGGCGACGGTGAGCGCGGCGTAGATCCCCATCGAGTGCTCGGCGACGGCGGCGGGCTCGACGCCGAGAGCGTGGAACCCGGCCACCGACGCGCCGTACGTCTCGACGTGCGGGTTGCCGGCGGCGGGATCGATCCCGGCCGCCGCGAGCGCGCCCGCGACCTCGGGGCCGGCGACGCGCGCGCCGCTCACGCCGGGGAACATCGCGACCCATCGGCTCATCGCGCCACCTCGCGGAAGGACGGGTTTTCGATTTCGGGAAGCGGCCCTCGGGCGAGGCGGGCGTTGAGGGCGGCCTGGGCGGTGCCGAAGGGGAACTCGCCGAAGAGGCGGTCGAGGCGCGTCGCGAGGTCCACGCGGGCGACGTTGCAGACGAGGCGGGTGGCGATGGGCATGCGGCCGGCGAGGCGGCGCTGCGCGAGCTCCCAGGGGTGGACCCAGAACATGGCGGGTTCGCCCGCGCCGTTGAGAGCGGCGACGCGGCGCGCGATGACGCGGTGCGTCAAATTGCGGAGGCCGAGCGACCCGCCGCACGGCAGCCAGCCGACGATCGTGCGCACGGCGGTCGGCGGCAGTTCCGGCACGCCGCGCACCCGGTGGACGTCGTGCCTCATCCCGCGCGCGCCGAGCATCGGCACCGGGTTGAGCGAAGAGTCGTACGCGTAGCCGCGTTGACGCAATGCGTCAAAATACCACGTCCCCGCGCGCCCCGCCGACCACTTCGGCGACCGGTACCCCACCGGCCGCTTCCCGCACGCCGCTTCCAGCAAACACTCCGCCTTCGCCAGGTCCGCCGCAAATCCCTCGGGCCCCAGCGCGTCCACGTCGTCGTGGCCGTAACCATGGGAAGCGATCTCGTGCCCGGCCCCTGCGATCGCGCGCAGCTCGGCCGGCATCAGCTCCGCCACCGCCCCCAGCGTGAACCAGGTCGCCTTCACCCCGCGCTTCCCGCACAGCGCGAGCAGCCGGTCGATCCCCTCGCGGATCCCGTCGGCCTGCTTCGCGAGCGGCACCGCGTCGGGGTCCGGGCGAAGCGACTGGTACCAGCCCTCTAGGTCAATGGTGAAGGCGTTGAGGGGGGAGGCGGGCATGGGGGCAAAGCGTAGCCGCGGGGGGGCGGGCGGACAACGGCCGGGCACGGGCACGGGCACGCGCACGGGAACGGGGCGCGGCTTTCAGCCGCGCAGCTGGACGCCGAAATGCGCGAAGGCTTTCAGCTGGGCGAGGAAATGCGTCCAGCCGATCGCGTGGTGAAGCGAGCTTTCGACGCCGCTCGCGTCGCGCTTCCAGCCCTCCTCCGCGATGGAGACGAGCGTCATGCCGCCCTTGCCCTTGAACGTGAAGGTCACGCGGGTGGCGTATTTCTGGCGGAAGGCGATCCAGCGGAAGACGGTTTTCTTCTCCCACGCAGCGGAGAGGACCTCGATGTTCTCGTGGATGTCGCCCCAGGAGAGGCGGACGCGGCCGGGGGTGTCGAGGTTGCCGGAAGTGGCGCTGGTGAAGTACTGGTCGAGCCAGGCGCCCTTGGTGGCGAGCTGCCAGACGCGCGGGAGGGGGGCGGAGATCCAGATCTCGGTGGAGAAGTGGACGGGGCCGCGGACTTCGGGCATGGGCGCGGGGGCTTTTTTCGGCACGGCGGGAGCGTAGCGACGAGAGTGGGGAATGGGAAGGGTTCGGGGTTTGGGGTTCCGGATGTTGAGTTCAGGGTTCGGAGTTCGGAGTTCGGGGTTCGGTTGGGGTCTTGGGTTGTGGGTTTGCGGCGTCGGTTCAGCGAGCGGGGCGATCGTTTTGCGGCGGGTCCATGTGGGACTTCACGGTGCGGCGGTCGACGCCGAGGCGGCGCGCGGCTTCTTCGTAGCTGCCGGACTTCTGGTAGACGAGGGTCGTGTAGCGGCGAAGGAGTTCGGCCTCGGTCAGGGTCCCGGTGCGGACTTCCCTGGCCAGGGACTCGGCCGGGTCGTCGGGCGGGGGAGGAGGGCTGGGAGAATAGGAGCGGCGGATCATGACGTTGCGGACGCACTGCTCGAGCTCGCGGACGTTGCCCGGCCACGGGTATTCCGCGCCGAGGTTCTTCGCGATCCAGTCGCACGCCTCCGCGGCGACGGACTCGGCGGCGGGGCCGGCGAAGCGGCGCGCGAGGTGGAGAGCGACGTTCCGGAGCTCGCGGACGTCGCCGGCGAGGACGTCGCGGAGCGGCGGCGTGACGATGGTGTCGGCGCAGAGACGGTAGAACAGGTCCTCGCGGAACCGGCCGTCGGCGATGTCGCGGGCGAGATCCCGGTTCGTGGCGGCGAGGATTTTGCCGCGGAAGCGCCGCGGCTCGGTGTCGCCGATGCGCTGGAAGGAACGTGTCTCGAGGACCCGCAGGAGCTTCACCTGCTGTTCCAGTCCGGCGTCGCCGATTTCGTCGAGGAAGACGCACCCGGCGGCGGGGCAGACCTCGAGCCAGCCGGCGCGGTCGGCGATCGCGCCCGTGAACGAACCGCGGCGGTGGCCGAACAGCTCCGACTCGATGAGCGTCGGCGACAGCGCGGCAAGGTTCAGCGGCAGAAACGCGGGCCCCGCGTCGTCGAACGCCTGCGCCGCCGTGTCGAACGGCAGGTACCGCGAAAGCGCGATCGCCTGCGCCACCAGCTCCTTCCCCGTGCCGCTCGGCCCCGTGACCAGCGTCGTGACTTCCCCCATCTGCGACCACAGCGCCAGCCGGTAGCGCCGCAGGTCGTGCGTGAACACCGACTCCCACGCCGCAGCCCGGAGCCGTGCGGCGGGAAGCGACCCGCCGAGGATGTGCGAGAAGATGTGATGGAACGCGCGGCGGATCTGGAAGAGCAGCGACACGAAATGCCGCGGCTCGATGGTCTCGGGAAGCCGGACGCCGGGGATTTCCAGGTAGTGGGCGAGGTCGTCGCGCAGGTCGTCATAAAAAGGGACGCGCGTCCGGGCGCCGGGGCGCCGCTGCTGGAACATGAGGTCGTACGAGTCGCCGCGGTACTTGTGGAAGAGCGAGTAGAGGACGACGTCCCCGTAGAACGCGAGGTCCGCCGCGGAATCCGCGCGCCGGGGGTCGCGTTCGAGGACGCGACGGGCGCCGTCGGCGAGACGCGCGGCGATGTCCCCCAACTTCGGGACGTTAGGCGGTTCCTCAAGCTGATCGGCGTGGCGGCTCCAGACCGGGTCGCTGCCTGCGAAAGCGTCGCCGAGGATGTCCTTCTCCACGGCGATGCGGTCCGGGGTGAAGGGGTTGGTGTTGACGAGGCGCGAAAAGGCGGCGGCGATGTCGCGGTCGCGGGCGGAGAAGAGCGGCATAGGGCATGAATTGTATATCACTATACATATTTTGTACACAACCCGCGCCAGCGCTGCCGCCGCGCCGGGCCGAAGCTCATCGCAAGTCCCTGCGAACCCGTGTGATACGTCCGGACGCTTCCGCGGCCCGGCATTCGATAGGGAAGGGGCCTGCGGTCCGCGCGAGGTCCCGAATCCGGGGCCGGCGCGGGCCGCATCGGAGGCTCACTTCGGGAGGCATGCCATGAGGACCGTCCGCGCCCGTATCCCGCTGGCCGCCGTCGCGGCCGCGGCGCTCTTCCTCGCCCTCGCGCCGCCGGTGCGCGCCGCGGGGCTTCTCATCGCCGACGGGGGATTCGGCGGCTCGCTGGAGATCGCGGAGCACACCGCGAAGGTGACGATCAACAACGGGGTCGCGGTGACTGAGGTCAACCAGGTTTTCCGCAACCTCGAGGACCGGACGGTCGAAGCGCTGTACGTCTTCCCGGTGCCGCGCGGCGCTTCGGTCGCGGGGTTCACGATGTGGATCAACGGGAAGGAGATGACGGGCGAGGTCGTGGAGAAGCAGCGCGCCCGGCAGATCTACGACAGCTATAAGCGCGTCAACCGCGATCCCGGGCTGCTCGAGCAGGCGGATTTCCGGACTTTCGAGATGAGGATCTTCCCGATCGCCGCGAGGGCCGAGCAGCGCGTCCGGATCACGTACTACCAGGAGCTGGATTTCGACGCGGACTGGGCGACGTACGTCTACCCGCTCGCCACGCAGGCCCGCCCCGGCGCTTCCCCGAAAGTCACGGGGACGTTCGGGATCACGGTGGACGTGAAGAGTGAAGTACCGATCGTGGGGATCGAGAGCCCGAGCCACGGGGACGCGTTCGTGGTGGCGAAGCACGACGCGCGGTATGCGCAGGCGAGCCTCGAGGCGCGCGGCGCTTCGCTGAACCGGGACGTCGTGGTGGCGATCCACGCGGAGAGGGCCCGCACGGGGGTGGACCTCATCGCGTCGAAGCCCGCGGGAGAGGACGGGTACTTCTGCATGACGCTCACTGCGGGCGACGAGCTGGCGGTCGCCGACGACGGGATGGACTACGTGTTCGTGCTCGACGTGAGCGGCTCGATGGCGGACGACGGGAAGCTGAACGTGTCGCGCGATTCGCTCGGCGCGTTCGTGCGGTCGCTCGGCGACAAGGACCGGTTCGAGATCGTCGCGTTCAACATCCAGGCAAACGCGCTCTTCCGGTCGCTCAAGCCGGCCGACACGGGCTCGAAGAAGGCGGGCGGGGAGTTCCTCGACGGGCAGCGCGCGGCGGGAGGGACGATCCTGACGCAGGCGGTGGGCGCGGCATACCGGTACAAGGACCCGGACCGCACGCTCAACGTCGTCGTGATGAGCGACGGTATGACCGAGGACCGGGACCGCCCGGCGCTGGCACGCACCATCCAGGCGCGGCCGTCCGGCGTCCGCGTCTTCTGCATCGGCGTCGGCAACGACGTTGACCGCAACCTCCTCCAGCAGCTCGCCGAATCGAGCGGCGGCCTCGCGGCTTTCGTGTCGCGCGGCGACGATTTCACACGGCAGGCCGCGGCGTTCCGGCGCAAACTCCTCCGCCCCGCCGCTTCCAACGTGAGCATCAAGTTCGAGGGCGGCGATGTGTACGACGTCGAACCCCGCGAAATTCCCAACCTGTTCCACGGCGCCCCCGTCCGCGTCTATGGGCGCTTCGGAAAATCCGGAAAAGTGAAAGTCCACGTGCAGGCGGACCTCGGAAGCACGCAACTCAACCAGGTCACCGAGCTCGCTCTTCCCGCCAGCGACGTCGGGAACGCGGAAATTGAGCGGATGTGGGCGCTCAAACGCATCGACGGGCTGCTGCGGGAAGGCGACCGCGCGGGAAGCCGCGAGCCGTTCGCGCCGGAAATCGTCCGGCTGGGCGAGGGGTACTCGATCGTGACCGAGTACACGAGCTTCCTCGTGCTGGAAAACGACGGCGAGTACCAGCGCTGGAAGATCGACCGGCGCAACCAGCGCCGGACGGTGCGTGAGAAGAAAGGCCAGGACGAGGTCGCGGCGCAGCTGGACGCGATCCGCAGCAAGGCGGTGGCGGACGTGGGGCCAGAAGCGGTCTACCGGGCGGCGCCGGAGCCGGCGGCGAACGTGCTGACGCCGGGCGGGCGGAACTGGACACGTCCCCCGGGCGGCGGCTCGAGTTCCTCGGGCGGCGGCGGCGGGGCGGGCGCGCTGGATCCGTTCTCCGTCCTCGTGGCGGCCGGGCTTGCCGGGCTCGCGATGCTGGCGAAGCGGAAGAAGGCGGCATAGATGCGCGGCGGAACGGCCGATCGGCGGGAAGCGGCGGGGCTCACCCCCTGGGTCACGCTGCTTCTCGTCGCGGCCGCCGCCGCGGTTTTCGTCATCCCGGGAGCGGCCGGGGCGCTCCGGTTCGACCGGGCCGCGGTCGCTTCCGGGCAGGCCTGGCGGCTGGTGACCGGGCATTTCGCGCACGTGAACTTCGAGCATTTCGCGTGGGACGCGGGGACGCTGCTGTTCCTCGGCATCCTGTGCGAGCGCGACGGGCGGCGGCGGTTCGTTGGGGCGCTGGCGGGGGCGGCGGCGGCGATCGCGTTGGCGGTGTGGGCGACGCCGGGGCTGCATCAGTACTCGGGCCTGTCGGGACTCGACTCGGCGGTGTTCGCGCTGTTGTCCGTCACGATCCTTCGCGAAAAGGCGGCGGAGCGGAGCTGGGGTTGGGCGGCGGCAGCGGCCGGGGTGCTGGTGCTGTTCGTGGGGAAGTGCGGGTACGAGGCGGCGACGGGGACGACGATTTTCGCGCAGGACCTGGAGGGAAGCGTGCCGGTGCCGCTGGCGCATGCGGCGGGGGCGGCAATTGGAGCTTTGGCGGGAGTTGCTGGTTGGGGGTTCCGGATGTTGAGTTCAGGGTTCGGAGTTCAGAGTTCAGGGTTTGGTTGGGGTTACGGGTTACGAGTTGTGGGGCGTGTTGCGGGTTCAACCCCCAACCAACCCCAACCCAAAACAACCCCGAACCCACAACCCCAACCGAACCCAGAACTCTGAACTCCGAACCCTGAACTCAACATCCGGAACCCCCAACTCCCAACCCCCCGGGACTCGCCGATGGACATTTCTCTCCTCTCCAAGCTACCCTTCCCCACCATATGGGCCTCCGCATCGGTATCCTGACTGAAAAGTACGCGCCGGACGCCGGCGGGCTCGCGGTGTCGTCGGAACGCCTCGTCACCATGCTCGGGCGCGCCGGGCACGAAGTCTTCGTCATGACCCCTTCGACGAAACTGCCGTCGG
Organism: uncultured Planctomycetia bacterium; assembly: GCA_963706735.1. GTDB lineage: Bacteria > Planctomycetota > MHYJ01 > WSZJ01 > WSZJ01 > WSZJ01. The sequence goes on along the minus strand of CAVPNQ010000082.1, from coordinate 3,305 downwards.
GCGACACCGCGCACGAGACGAAGGACAAGGTCACCGTCACCCGCTTCGGCGTCCACAAGAGCCAGGGCGAAACGCTCCTCGAATGGAACGACCTCGCCGTCGCCTCGAAGAAAAAACACGGCCTCGACCTCTTCCACGCCCTCTCCGCTTCCTGGTCCTCCTGGGCCGCCGTTCACGCCGCGCGCTGGTGCGGCCTGCCGTCGGTGGTCTCGACGCGCGGCGCGGACATGGACAGCTCCATCACCGACCCCGCGCGCTCGGCGCTCGTGCTCTGGGCGCTGGAGAAGGCGGAGGCCGTCACCGCGCCGTCCGTGGAGATCGGCAAGAAGGTCCACACGCTCGCGGGCGACCGCGCCGTCTACCTGTGCCCGCCTTCGGTGGACGCCGGCGTTTTCCGGCGGCTGCAGGACGCGCACGAGATCAAGGGGAAGCTCGGGCTCGGCGAATCGAAGGTGATCGGGTTTGCGGGCGAGGCCAAGAAGCGCAAGGGGCTCGTGACGCTGCTCAAGGCGCTCGGGCGGCTGCTCGAGGACGACAAGTCGTGGAAGCTGCTGCTGGCGGGGGCGCTGAAGCGCGAGGACGCGCACCTGGTGGCGGGCTGGCAGAAGGCGCACCCGGGGCAGGCGAAGGCGGTCGGCCTCGTGCCGTGGAAATCGGCCGGCGAACTGGCGCGCGTCATGAACGCGATGGACGTGTTCGCGCTTCCGGCGGTCCGCACCGCGGGGGCGACGGCGGTGATCGAAGCGATGGCGTGCGAGACGCCCGTCGTCGTGAGCGACGTCCCCGGCCTGCGCGGAATCGTCCGCGCGAACTCGACCGGCCTCGTCGTCCCGCAGCGCGACGACGTCGCCCTCGCCGACGCCATCAAGCGGCTCGCCGGCGACAACGAACTGCGCAAGAAGCTCACCACCGCGGGCCGCGCCTGGGCCCTCGCCGAGGCCGCGCCGGAGAAGGAACGCGAAGCGCTCGAACACGCCTACGGCCGCGCGATGGGGAAGGGCGAGTCGGGGAAGACCGTCCGCTTCCAGGTCATTCCCGGGCAACGGTGACCGCGTGAGCTCCGCCGCAGGACTCATCGATCGCCCTTCGCTCGAGAAGGCCCTTCTCGCCGTGCCCGCGGACGAACTCGAGCGCTGGGCGCACGAGATCGTGGTGCTCGCGCGGAAGTACGCGATGAAGTTCTTCCCGGCGCCCGGCAAGGCGCGGCCGATCCACGTCACGGCGCGGCCGTGGCTGCTCACGGCCCCGCAGCGGGCGCTTCTCCAGCAGACCTTTCTCGCTCTCGACCGCGCGACGCGGGCGCTGCCGGCGATCGCGCACGCCGACCGCGACGCGGCGTTCCTGCTGCCGCTCGACCCGCGCGAACGCCGCTGGATGCGCTCGTACCTCGGGCCGCCGTTCAACCGGCCGCAGACGCTGCTCGGGCGGGTGGACTGCGCGATCGACCTGGGCTCGCCGAAGTGGCGCGAGTCCCTCGCGGTGCTCGAGACCAACATGGTCGGCGTCGGGGCTTCGTATTACTCGTGGTGCGCCTCGCGCATCGTCCACGAGGTCGTCGGCCCGTGGCTCCGCCGCGCGTTCCCCGGGCGGCGCTTCAGCCCCGACAACGACGTGCTCGACCTCATCCACAACCAGGTGTGCGACCACGCGGCGGCGGTCGGCGTGCGGCCGGCGTGCGTGTGCCTGCTGGAAGAAGCGTGCGATTCGGGGCCGGCGGAGTTCGTGCGGATGGCGGAGATTCTCCGGCGGCGCGGGCACGACGTGATCGTGGCGGACCCGGGGGAGATCCGGGTGAAGCGCGGGCGGATGTATGCGGGCGACAAGGGAGTGGACTTCCTGTACCGGGACCCGACGGCGGTGAACCTGATCGAGCTGGGGGATGAAGGAAGGGACCTGGCGGGAGTGAAGTGGGCGTTCAAGGAGAACCGCGTCGTTTCGGGGCTGGCGGGGGAGTTCGACCAGAAGGGCGCGCTGGAAATATTCACGAGCGCGCGGTGGCGGAAGCTGTTCCCGGCGGCGGACGTCGCGATCTTCCGGAAACACGTGGCGTGGACGCGCGTGGTGCGCGAGGTGAAGACCGACGGGCCGGACGGGCGCGCGATCGACCTCCCGGAATTCACGCGGCGCGAACGCGAGCGCCTCGTCCTGAAACCGAACCGCGACTACGGCGGCCACGGCATCAACTTCGGCCGCGAGATGAAACCCGCGGCGTGGAACCGGCTCGTCAACCGCGCGGTGAAGGAAGCGCCCGCCTGGGTCGTCCAGACGCTGGCCTCGCCGGTCGAGGAGATCTACCCGACGGGCGACGCGAGGACGCCGTGGGACAAGCGCGTCACGATCGGCGGCTTCACCGGCACGCCGCGCGGCGTCGCGATGCTCGCACGGCTGTCGAAGTCGCGCGTCGTGAACATCACGCGGGACGGGGGCGTCGCGGGAGTGCTCGCGGTCGACTAGTCCGAACCGGCGGCGATCGGGCACGTTCGAATCGCCATGGACACGCCCCCGATCGTGCGATTCCGCTGCCGCTGCTGCGACCGCCTCCTCCAGATTATCGAGGATTTCGGCGGGCGCGCAGTGAGATGCCCGGCCTGTTTCCTCGTCCTTCAGGCGCCCCCTCGTGGACTCGAGGAGCTGGCGCCGATCGACGACATTCCGGTGCTGGAGCCGCTTCCGGAAGAGAACTTTTCGTGCGGATAGGCGTCAAAGGCCTTGGCAAAGACGTGCACTTCCGCGCGAATTGACAGGTTTTTGAGAAGTGTCCTTACAAACGGACAAGTCCGAGGCTACGCCGCTTCTCTAAGTCATTAGCCTGCAACAACTTGCGAATCAGGCGTCAGGGCACGGCTCTTGCAGATAGAGACTTCCGCTTCGAGGAGTCCTCACAACCCCTCATTTGATAAGGAGATCGGTCATGAACCCGAAAGCTTACTTTGCAGGAATTCTCACCGGTGCCGTCTGCACCCTGGCGGGCTACCTGATGGGCCACTCCAACCCCATGGCCTTCGCCAACTCGCCGGGCGAGGCGTCCGGGGGCTACATCCTGGCCACACCCCCGACGGGCGCCAACGAGAAGCTCATCTACGTGTGGGACACGAGCGATGCTTCCAAGCCGCGCCTCTCCGTCTACGCTCTCGAACAGGGCAAGGAACTGCAGCTGCGCGCCCATCGTAACTGCCAGTTCGACAAGATGTTCGACACCTACGAAATGGGCGGCAAGGCGGAAAGCCCGGCAGATCTGAAGAAGCGGTATGAAGCGGAGAAGCCGAAGGATCCAGCAGACAAGCCCAAGTAACTCTCGACCTCAC
>CAVPNQ010000081.1:0-6962 GCA_963706735.1 uncultured Planctomycetia bacterium | reverse complement strand
TATGTAACACTGATTCATCTACGTATTGCTTCACTTCACTGTCTACCAAGATGTCGATCCCATCACCAGCACCGGCGTCGTGCGCCATCGCTCCGCTGGAGTTGCCGCTACGAGCCGAATGCTTCGTGGCGGATTGATCCTGCGACCGGTGACACCGAGCGAACCACGACCGCTGAGTGGGGGCGGGCGACGGGCGCCTCGGGAGGATTCAGCGCAACGCTGCTTCGGGAATGGGACGGTGGCGGTCCCGCCAGGCAGTGGCCACGACGAGGACCGCTGCGGCCGGCACCAGGACGAACCACACGATGTCGGCGTACCAACTCGGCGCGCCGTTGGCACCTCGAGACGTACCAACGTCCACGAGATCAGCCAGCGGACAACGAGAGCGCACACGCCCGAAGTGATCTCGGCAGGATGCTGGAGTCTACGCGGTGCTGGCTTTGTTGTTGAGCTCTTCGTTCAGTTCATTGCTCGCAGATTGAAGGCCACGATCGGCGTCGGCGAAGAATCTCTTCCGTGGTACCCATGATCATGGTGTAGTCGCGGTTGAAGGCGGCCTGCACATCGAAACGGCCGAGCCCCGGAATCTGGAAGATGGTCTCCACCACGAAGGAGCCGGACAGCAGGCCGGCGAACGCGGGGCCGGCAAAGGCGACCACGGGGATCAGTCCGCCGCGCAGGCCAGTGCTTCACCACCACCACCCACTCCAGCAGCCGCGCCGGGTCGAACGGCTTCGCCAGGTCGTGCCCTTCCAGGTCGCGCAGGTTCAGCGTCGCGTACACGCGGCGGAACTCGAAGTTCGAGAACCCGCGCTTCGGGAGCTTGCGGACGAGGGGCATCTGGCCTCCCTCGAAGTAGTACTTGTCGTGCCAGCCGGAACGCGCGCTCTGGCCCTTGCCGCCACGGCCGCAGGTTTTCCCCTTGCCGGAGCCGAGGCCGCGGCCGACGCGCTTGTCCTTCTTCCGGTCCACGTGAATGGCGTGCGCCTGGGTCAGGTTCATACGACGGCCACTCCTCTCTCGGTCTCGACGCTCTTCTTGGACCGCAGCATCTTCAACCCCTCGAACACAGCCTTCACCACGTTCGTCGGGTTCGTGGATCCGAAGACCTTCGTCAGGATGTCCTTCACGCCCGCCAGCTCCATCACCGCACGGACGGGCGCCCCCGCGATGATCCCCGTCCCGGGACACGCAGGCCTCAGCATCACGATCGAAGCGCACGACTTCGCCTTGATCGTGTGCGGGATCGTCGTCTTCACGACCGGCACCGAGATCATGTTCTTCCGCGCATCCTTGATCGCCTTCTCCACCGCGAACGGGACTTCCTTCGCCTTCCCGTGGCCGAATCCCACGTTCCCCTTGCGGTCGCCGACCACCACGAGGGCCGCGAACGAGAAGCGCTTGCCGCCCTTCATGACCTTGGCGCACCGCTTCACCTTCACGACGATCTCGTTGGACTCACCCTTGTCGGCGTTCCTGTCGCGCTGCTGGCGTCCCATGCTTCTTGTTTCCTGGTTTCTGTTAGCGGATTAGAACTGAAGCCCGGCTTTGCGGGCGGCCTCGGCCACGGCCTTGACGCGGCCGTGGAACTGGAAGCCACCCCGGTCGAACACGACCTTGGCAATCCCCTTCGCCTTGGCCCTCTCGGCGATCAGCTGCCCGATCGCCGTGGCGGCCTTGACGTTTCCACCGTATTTGAGCTTGGCCCGGAATTCCTTCTCGTTCGTCGACGCCGCGACCAGCGTCCTGCTGGCCAGGTCGTCGATGACCTGCGCGTACAGGTGGCTGAGAGTCCGGTGGACCGAAAGGCGCGGCCGCTCCGGCGTCCCGTTCACCGTCTTGCGGACCCGGCGCGCGCGCCGCTCCGCCTGGAACTTCACTTTCTGGTGATGCAGCATTTCCGTTTTCCTTTATGCAGGCAGCCCCGTCAGACGCTCGCTGTTAGCCGCCAGAGACGAAGGTCTTGCCCTGCTTCTTCTTCACGACTTCGTCCGAGTACTTGATGCCCTTCAGGTTGTAAGGCTCGACCGGGCGCACGAACCGCACGTTGGCCGCGAACTGCCCCACCATGTGCTTGTCGGCTCCCAGCACGTTGATGCGCGTGACCGACGGGCACGTCACCGTCAGCCCCTCCGGGATCGGAAGCTTCACCAGGTGGCTGAAGCCCACCGACAGGTGAAGCTCCTTCGCCACCAGCTTCACGTTGTAGCCGACCCCCGAGATGTCCAGCGTCTTCTCGTACGGCTTCACAACGCCCGCGACCATGTTGTTGATCGTGGCGCGCGTGAGGCCATGAAGCGCCTTGTCGAACTTGGAGTCACCCGCGCGGCCGCAGACGACCTTGCCGCCGTCCACCTTGACGGTGACGTTCGGGTGCAGCTTCCATTCCAGCTTGCCCTTCGGCCCCTCGACGCGGACCGCGGCGCCATTCACCGCGACCTTCACGCCCTGGGGGATCTCGACGGGCTTCTTTCCGATTCGCGACATGGTTCTCCTCCGCCTACCAGACCCGAGCCAGGACTTCTCCGCCCACGTTCGCTTTCTTCGCTTCCTTGTCCGACTTCACGCCCTTCGGCGTGGAAAGGATCTGGATGCCGAGGCCGTCGAGCACCTTGCCGAAATCGTTCACGCCGCGGTAGATGCGGCAGCCCGGCGTGGAGATGCTCTCGATGTGCTTGAGGGCCTTTTCTCCGCCGAAGCTGTACTTGAGCTTGATCCGCAGGACGCCCTGGGGACCGGCCTTGATCTTGGAGTAGTCTTCGATGTAGCCCTCGCGCTTGAGGACGTCGAGGACGGCGGCCTTGAGCTTGGAAGCGGGCACGTCCGTGGTCGCATGGGACGCGAGGTTCGCGTTCCGGATGCGGGTGAGGAGGTCCGCCACAGGATCGGTCGTCATGGTTTTTCCTTTTACCAGCTGGCTTTCTTGACCCCGGGAATTTCGCCCTTCGAGGCGAGCTCCCGGAAACAGACGCGGCAGATCTGGAACTTACGGTAGTAGCCGCGCCGGCGGCCGCAGATCTGGCAGCGGTTGTAGGCGCGCGTCTTGAATTTCGCGGGTTTCTGCTGCTTGAGTCGCCACGTCAACGGGGGCATGCGGTGTTTCCTCTATTTCTGCTGCCGGAAGGGAAATCCGAAGAGCGTCAGGAGCTCGGCGGAGGCGGCGTCGTCGTTGCCCGTGATGGTCAGGGTGACGTCCATGCCCTGGGTGAATTCGACCGTTTCGAGCGGGACCTCGGGGAACGTGATCTGCTCGTGGATGCCGAACGAGTAGTTGCCCCGGCCGTCGAACGACTTGCGAGGCAGGCCGCGGAAGTCCTTGATGCGGGGAAGCACGATCGCGATGAGGCGGTCGAGGAACTCGTACATGCGCTTGCCGCGGATGGTGACCTTGGCGCCGATGGCGAGCCCCTCGCGGAGCTTGAACCCGGCCACGGCCTTCTTCGCGATGCACTTGACCGGACGCTGCCCCGCGATGATCTCGAGGTCGCGCACCGCGTGCTCGATGCGGTTCTTGTTTTCCATCGCGGCGCCGACGCCCATGTTGAGCGTGATCTTCGCGAGCTTCGGCACGGCCATCGTGTTCTTGATCCCGAGCTTTTCCTTCAGCTTCGGGACGATCTCGGACTTGTACTTGTCGTGGAGTCTCGCCATGGTTACTTGCCCTCGCCCAGCGGTTTCTTGCACTTGGCGCAGACGCGGGTCTTCGCCTTCTCCGTGATGTTGTACTTCACCCGCGTCGGCTTCGCGCACGCGGGACAGATCACCATCAGCCGGCTGAGCGGAATCGGCGCTTCCTTCTGGACGCGCGCCCCGTGCGGGTAGTCCTGCGAACGGCGCAGGTGCTTCCACCGCATGTTCCGCCCCTGGACGATCGCCTTCAACTTGTCGCCGATCACCCGCACCACGCGGGCCGGCTCCTTGTCGCGGTCGACGCCCACCAGCACCTTCACCCGGTCGTTTTTAAGGATGTGGCTCATTACACAACCTCCGCCGCCAGCGAAATGATCTTCATGAACTTCGCCCGCAATTCACGCGGCACGGCGCCGAAAATACGCGTCCCGCGCGGGTTCAGTTCGGTGTCGAGGAGAACAATGGCGTTGTGATCGAAGCGGACGTAGCTCCCGTCGTCGCGGCCGAGCGGCCGCACCGTCCGGACGACCACGCCCTTCACGATCTCGCCCTGCTTCACGCCGCCGCCGGGCGTCACTTTCTTCGCCGCGCCGATCACGACGTCCGAAATGTGCGCGTAACGGCGCCGCGTCCCGCCAAGGACCTTGATGCACTGGACGATCTTCGCGCCCGTGTTGTCGGCGCAGTCCAGTTTCGTTTTCATCTGGATCATGGCTACTTCTTCTCCTTGCCCTTGGAGGGCGTCTCGGCCTTAGCCGGGGCACCGGTGGCGGGCGTCTCGTCCTTCTTCTTGCCCTTCATCCCGCCCTTCACCTTGCTCACGTCCTCCGTCTCCAGCGCGCCCGTCACCGTCGCAAGCTGCGACTTCCTCACGATGCTCAACAGCCGCCACCGCTTCGTCTTCGACAGCGGCCGCGTCTCGACGATTTCCACGATGTCGCCCTTGCGGGCCTCGCTCTTCTCGTCGTGCGCCTTGTGCACCGTCTGCCGCGTCAGCTGCTTCTCGAACTTCCCGTGGCGCACCGTCCGGTCCACCGACACCGCGATCGTCTTCTGCATCTTCGTCGACGTCACGATGCCCACCGCCACCTTGCGCCGCCCGCGGTCCGGGTTCTCCGCCACTCCCGCCGCCGCCGCCTTCGTCGCTTGCACAGCCATGTCCGATTCCCTCTTCTTCTCTTGCACGTTTCTTAACGCACGGCCCTGAACGACGAAAAGGGCGCCTCACCTGAACCCTTGCCGGCGGGATTCAGGCGGCGCCACGTCCGTGGGTGCACGCCGTCATGCCGGCGGCCTTCCGGACGGGTCCCAATAACTTGGGGGAGTGGGAGTATAGGAATGCCCGCGACAACGTCAAGGGAAAAGGCGGAATTCCTGACCGAAACGGGATTTCGGAAGAGGATTTCAAAATGAAATGCGGCGATGCCGAGCGAAAATCCCGCGGGCCCAGGCTGCGTCGGCCCGCCTCCGAAAGACCGCTCAACAACCATCACTGGGCCGACGCAACCTGCCACGCAGAATTCTTGCTCGGGCCTCAGCGGGAAGCGTCCTCCGCGAGGCGGCGGCAACGCGCGGCGCCGGATCTGGCCTCGGAGGCGCGCGCTTCCAGCCCGGAGTCGAACGGAAACCAGTTAAGAGCCTTCATGGCCTCCTCAAAGTGGCCCGCCGCACCCGATGGGTCCCCCCTGCTCTCCTGAAAATGGGCGGCGCGGGAGTGACGCAATGCACGGGTAAATTCCATCTGCTCGCGCGCGACCGGCTGCTCGATGAACTGAAGCGGCTCCCAATCCCGCATCGAGAGAAGTCGCTGCACGGGCTCGGATTCAGCGAAGGTCTCCGGCGCGATCGACGCAAGCATGTTCAGATCCCGGCGAGCTTCCTCGAACTCCCCCAGGAGAATCCTGCACCGGGCGATCCGAACCAGCGCCCATTCAATCCGCTGCCGCTCAGAACTCGATGCACCGCCGCGTCGGGCCAGAAGCGGGCGTGGCTGGCGGGAGGAGTGCCTGGCGATCGCCAGTTGCCGGCACCCGGCGGCCTGCTGCTCGAGCGCCTCCTGCCGGATGGATCGCACGGAAGCGGGGAGTTCGTCCACAGCTTCACCTGCCAGTTCGAAACAAACAGCGGCCGAATCGAAATTCCCCTGCTGCATTTCGGCGAGAGCATGGCGGCTCCACAGAATGGACAGTTCGCCTCCGGTCCTGCAACCGGCAGAACGGACAATCCGCCCTGCGAGTTCGGCGGCCGACTCCAGCTCCTGCAACGTCGCTCTCGAGTCGGCACGTAGAGCGAATCCCTCGGCGCGAGTCATGGAGGTCTCGAGTCTCTCTCGCAGGACCACAATGCGAATCTCATTCTGCGGGGAGGTTGTTTCTGACTGCCTTGCAAGCTGCTGACTGCACCGCACCAGCCAGACTTCGGCCTCGCCACTCGATGAGTCGAGTTCACAGGCAAGCGCGAAATGCCGCCTGGCAACTTCGAAATCAAGTTCCCCCCAGGCGTCCTTCCCCTTCCGGAGACTCCGTTGGAATCTCGCAAAGCGCTCGGTTCCTGTGAGCGCGCCCCGGGCCGATAGCCGGGCCGTTTCCCATTCCGCTGGTAAAGGCGTCGAACACGGAACCGGCGGGACGGGCGTTGCCGGAAGAACGACCTTGCCAGCGGTTGTCGTGCACGACGCCGTTGCCAGGGTGACGGCGGCGAGTGCATGCAGGACGGCCAGGCGCTTCACTCCCCCCTCCCTTCCAGCCGTACTTCCTTCTGCCAGCACAGCCCGAGGCACTTGCGGAAAACGTGGTCGAATTCCGGGACGAACCCGGCCTTGGCGACGCCGCGGAGCGACGGTTCATTGTCGGTGAGGACGCCGAGGACAGCGCGGGTGCGGCCGAGGGGGAGGTGGCGGCGGGCGGCGAAGACGACGGTGGCCGGGTAGAGGCCGCGGCCGCGCAGGTCGGGGACGGTGACGCAGTCGTAGAAATAGACTTCGTCGGGGGCGAGGCGGCGCTCGTAGCGGACCTGGGGGATGAACGCGCGCGTCGTGGACGTCCACGTCTGGTGCGCGAGGCGGCCGCCGATGAAGGCGAGCCAGCAGAGGTCGCCCAGGGCGAGGCGCTGCTCGAAGGGAACGTGGGGGAAGGCGATGGCGATCTGGGAAGCGTCGTCCGGGGTGCCGGGGCGGATTTCGGCGTCGGCGCCGCGGTCGGGCATGGCGGGGACGGCGGCCGCGAAGAAGCGGTGGACGGACTCGGACCACAGGACGTCGCGCGTCCAGCGGGCGAGGCGATTGTCGCTCTTGCGGGCGGCGGACATGTTTTTATTTCGGGTGCTCGAAGAGG
>CAVPNQ010000080.1:0-10461 GCA_963706735.1 uncultured Planctomycetia bacterium | reverse complement strand
CCTGCGATCAGTTTGCTCACCAGGAGCCGGGTAGCGAAGCCGAGATCAAGAGCTTCTGCAAGTTGAACTACGAAGTGTCGTTCCCGCTGTTCGGCAAGATCAAAGTCAACGGCGCCCAGACGCATCCGCTCTACCAGTACCTGAAGGCCGCCCGTCGCGGCATTTTCGGCACAAAGGCCATCAAATGGAACTTCACCAAGTTCCTAGTCGACCGCCACGGCACGGTCGTTCGCCGCTACGCCCCGAAAACCCCGGTGGACCAACTCGAAAGAGACGTTCTAACGCTGCTCGCGGACAACTAACCTACCCACAGCGAATCGCAATCAGCGTTTGATCGTCGGTTGGGGGCGCGTTTTCGCTGAAGGCGGCTACCTCGCTACGAATCCGATCGAGGCACTCGGTGGTGCTCGTGTTCAGGCAATCGAGCAGCAAGTTGTCGAGGCGGCGCATGCCGAATTGCGCTCCGGCCGTCGCGCTCTGCGGCGGCGAGGAGGCCTCGGTGACGCCGTCGGTGAACAATAGCAGCAGGTCGCCCGACTCCAGCGCAATCGTTGCCTCTTCGTACACCTGACCGTCGTGAATGCCCAGCGGCAGGGCACCCGTTTTGTCGAGCGAGTGAACCTGCTCGCGGCGCACCAGTCGCGGTGGATTGTGGCCGGCCCGCGAATACGTCAGTGTGCGTTCCGTCGGATCGAGCACCGCATAGAACGCCGTCACGAACGTGCCGTCGCGCGTGTAAGCCCGGGCCAGTTGATCGTTGAGGTAGCTGAGCAGCGCCGCCGGCGGCGTATGACTCCCGGGCTGCGAGTGCGCGATGGCGTGCGTAATGGCCATCAACACCGCCGCGGGCGTGCCGTGGCCCGAGACGTCGGCAATGAACAGTCCCCAGCGGCCGCGATCTCCCCCGACGGCAGCCGCATCGCCGGACTGGGTGAGATCCTCCGCGTCCTGGACGCTTCCAACCTCCACACGGTCGTGGGGTTTCCTATCGCGAAGGCCGGGGTTTCCCTCGCCTGGTCCCCGGACGGTCGCCGGATCGCAACGGTGAACGAAAGCGGCCTGACCCAGATCTGGAGCATCCCGGAGGCCGAGCCGAGGGCCGCGACAACGAAGCGCGACCCGAATCACGACTGGGGCGATCTCGCCTGCCAGCGGGCGGACCGCGCGTTCGAGGCTGCCGAGCGCCTCCAGTCCGGGGACGCGGAGACGGTTGCCTTCCTGAGGGAGAAACTCGCCGAGCGCGAGAACGTGGAGCACATCCGGCGGCTGATCGGCCAGCTGCGCGACGAGTCGTTCGCCCGGCGGCAGGACGCGCGCGACGAACTCCACTGGCTCGGCGTCCAGGCCGAACCCGAACTGCTGCGCGCCATGACCGGCGAACCCTCCGGCGCCTGGCGCACCGAGCTCGAACTCCTCGTCAGGACCGCGGAGGCCCGCGTCGGGCCCTCTTCACAGAACCTCCGCCGCCAGCGCGCGATGCAGGTCCTCGAGGGCATCGGAAGCGCCGACGCCGCGGACGTGCTGCGGCACATGGCGGACGAATCCCCGTCGCCGCGCGAGCGCGACGACGCCCAGGAGGCCCTTCGCCGGATCGAGCTGCGGGCGCGGCGCTGACGTTCGACGTCCTAGACGACCACGCCGAACACCGCCTTCAGGTACCGTCCTTCCGGATACAGCGTGCTCACCGGGTGATCCGGCGCGGCGCCGCTGATGCGGAAGACGCGGTACTCGCGCTCCGCGGACCGCGCGGCTTCGCGCACGATGTCGAGGTACTCCGGCTCGCTGACCAGGCCGCTGCACGAGCAGGTGACCAGCACGCCGCCCTTCGCCACGACGCCGAACGCGAGGCGGTTCATGTCGTAGTAGGCGCGGCGGGCCTTGCCGAGCTCGAGCTTGTTGCGCGCGAGCTTGGCCGGGTCGAGGACGACGAGGTCGAACTCGGACGGCTTGGGCATCGTCCGCAGCACGTCGAAGATGTCGCCGTGCTTCCACTCGACCGCGACCTTGTTGAGCTTCGCGTTGCGCTTCGCCGTCTCCAGCGCGTCTTCGTCGAGGTCCACGCCGACGACTTTCTTCGCGCCGGCCTTCGCCGCGGAGACGGCGAACCCGCCGGTGTAGCAGCACAGGTCGAGCATGGACTTCCCCGCCGCCATCGAAGCGACGGCCCGACGGTTGTCGCGCTGGTCGCAGAAGAACCCGGTCTTGTGGCCGGTGGCGAAGTTCACGCGGAACTGCACCCCGTGCTCGGCGATCACGACGGGCCCGGGCGGCGGCTCGTCCGGCAGGTCGAAGCCCTCGTTTTCCATCGCGCGCTCGTCGGCCACGAAGCGCACCGAGGCATTCGGGAGGATGGCCTTGAGCGAAGCGCGCAGGGAATCGCGCCGCGCAAACCAGCCGCGCGACCAGAGCTGGGCGACGACGACGGGGCCGAAGCGGTCCAAGATCAGGCCGGTGAGGCCGTCGCCCTCGGCGTGCGCGACGCGGTAGGCCTCGGTGACTTCGGGAAGCTTGAGCAGGTCGTGCCGCATCGCGAGCGCCGCGCGCAGCCGGTCCTCGATGAACCCGTCGCCCTCTTCGCGGCGCGTGGAGATCAGCCGGATCGTGATCTCCGAGTCCGGGTTGTAGAACCCCGTTCCCACGAACGACCCCGAGCCTCCCTCCACATCCACCAGCGTCCCCGGCTCGACGCTCCGGTCGGGGTACTCGACCATCTTGCGGAAGAAGAACAGGTGGCCCCGCGTGCCGGGGACACGGAGGCGGACGACGGGGCGGAAGGGCATTTCACGATTATCAGGGAGAGAGGGGGCGGATGCGAGAAACAGCGCTGTCCGGGAGTTCATGGTACGCAGATGAAGTCAGATGAACGCAGAAACGTCCGCAGATACGGAGACTCCTTCAACGGAACGCCGTATCTGCCGACGTTTTTGCGAAATCCGCTTTCATCCGTGCACACATCTCCCACCCGTCATATCCCGCCGTTCCGCCCCCCGCCCTCCTCGGTTACCCTTCCTCCCGCATGATCCTCACCCGCTACGTCTTCGGCGAAACTCTCCGCACTTTCCTCCTCGCCTTCGGCGGCCTCTCCTCCGTCATCTTCATCTCCGTCACCCTCGCCCAGCTCCACCAGGTCCAGGGAGTCTCCCTCGCCCTCCTCCTCCAGATCTTCCCTTCGCTCATCCCGGAAGTCCTGCTCCTCACCATCCCCGCTTCCCTCCTCCTCTCCGTCACGTTCACCGTCGGGCGCCTCGCCGCGGACAACGAGCTCAACGCCATGCGCGCCAACGGCGTGCACCTCGGCCGCGTCCTCGTCCCCGGCCTCATTCTCGGCGCCCTCCTGTCCGTCGCCTGCCTCTGGCTCATCGAAATCGGCATCCCCAAGGCCCTCTACGCCCGCCGCAACCTCCTCGGCCGCGCCCTCGAGGGCCTCACAGCCTCCTCCGGCTCCTCCCTCCGCCAGCTCCGCCTCGGCAAGACTTTCATCCGCTTCAAGGACTTCCGCGACGGCGCCATGGTCGAGGCCGACATCTTCAACGTGGACAAGCAGGGTCACCGGGAGAGCATCCGGGCGCGGGAAGCGCGCCTGATCCTGGACGAAGAGAACGCTCGCCTGATCCTGGATCTTCGCGACGCGATGGTGACGTTCCATTCGAACTCGGACGGCAAGGACGTGCAGAGCGACCTCATGTTCGAACAGCTGACGCGCGACATCGACGTGTCCGACCGGTTCGTGAAGGCGAAGCGCCTTCCCGACCTTCTCCCCGCAGAGCTCTGGAACGCGATCCAGGGCCGGCTCAAGACGCGCTACTCTACCGAGACGCTCAAGACCGAATTCCACCGGCGCATCTCCTGGGCCGGAGCGCCCCTGTTCTTTGCGCTTGCGGCAGGTCCGCTCTCGATGCTCCTCAAGCGCGGCGGCCGGGTCGCGGCGCTGGCCGCGATCATCCTGCCCGTCATGCTCGCCTACTTCCCGCTCGCCATCGCCGGCCAGCGGCTGGGAGAACAGGGCGCCGTCCCTCCCTGGGCGGGCGCCTGGGCGGCCGACGCCGTCCTCCTCGCCACGGGAATCGTCGTCCTCCGGAGGTTCGTGAGGCTGTGAAGACCCTCGACCGCTACGTCCTCCGCGCCTGGCTCGCGGCCTTCGCCGCCTCCGCCCTCGCCCTGCTCGGGCTCTTCCTCCTCTCCGACCTGCTCGCCCACGTCGAGGACTTCTTCGAGGCGAAGGGCGTCAACCGCTTCACTCTCGTGCTGCGCTACTACGGCGTCCGCGTCCCCATGTTCTTCGTCTGGGTCGCTCCCATGGTCTCCCTCTGCGCCATGATGCTCACCCTCACCCGCTTCTCGCGCACCAACGAGATCGTCCCCGTCCTCGTCAGCGGCCGCAGCGCCCGCCGCTTCCTCGCCCCCGCCTTCGCCGCGTCGGTGCTCGTCTCCGTGGCGATGCTGGGCATCGACGAGAAGGTCGCGCCGGAGCTGGCGGAGGAGTTCCGGGAGACGGGAAGGGCGGTGAAGCGCGGGAAGGACTCCGAGCAGGTGGTCGTGAGCGACCGGAGCCACCAGGACTGGTTCGCGGAGAAGTACCACGCGGACACGAACGAACTGGAGAAGGTGCTCGTGGTGCGGCTGAGCGGCGACTTCCGGCGCGTGGCGGACGTGCGGGCGGAGAAGGCGGCCTGGAAGCGCAGCCAGGGCGGGTGGCTGCTGACGAACGGGGTGCAGACGGAGTACGACCCGGCGACCCAGAGGAGGACGGAGAGGAAGCCGCTTCCGCCGGACGGGTTGCTGCTGAAGAGCGACCTGAGGCCGCAGAACATCGAGGAGTCGCACGAGGTGTTCCGGATGGCGACGCTGTCGCAGCTGGAGAGGAACATGGAGGAGTTTCCGTTCCAGCCGTTCTGGAGGGTGCAGTGGCATGCGAAGTGGACGATGCCGCTGTCGAACCTGGTGCTGCTGCTGATCGGGGTGCCGCTGCTGATCCGGAGCGGGACGAGGAACGTGTTCGTGGGGGTGGGTATCACGCTGGCGGTGGGGATCGTGTTTTTCGGGGCGCTTCTGGCGTTCCTGGATGCGGGGAATTCGGGGCGGCTGGACCCGATCACGGCGGCGTGGTTTCCCATTGTGCTGTTCGGCGCGGTCGGGGTCGCGATGGTCGACTCCATGAAGACTTAGTGGTTCGACACGCCTGATTCCGTGGGTTGCGTCCTGCGGCCGCAACCCGCAGAATCAAAGCTGGCTCACCACTAGGCGGGACGATGTCCTTCACCGAAGACGAGATTCACCGTTACGCCCGGCACCTCGTGCTGAAGGAGATCGGCGGCACGGGGCAGCGGCGGCTGCTGGACGCGCGGGTCCTCGTGATCGGGGCCGGGGGGCTGGGGTGCCCCTCGTCGCTGTACCTGGCGGCGGCGGGGGTCGGGACAATCGCGATCGCGGACCATGACGCGGTGGCCGTGGAGAACCTGCAGCGCCAGGTCCTGTACGGCGCGGCCGACGTCGGCCGCCCGAAAGCCGAAGCGGCGGCGGCGGCGCTTCGGCGCGCGAATCCGGACGTCGCGGTCGAGGCGATCGCGCGGCGCGTGACGCGCGAGGGGGCGCGCGACCTGGTCCGCGGCCGGACGCTGGTCGTCGAGGGGACCGACGACCCGGAGACGAAATTTGCGGTGAACGACGCGTGCGTCGCGGAGGGCGTCCCGCTCGTGATCGGCGGCGTCGTGCGCTGGAGCGGCCAGCTCATGGCCGTTCTTCCGCGCAGGACGGCGTGCTACCGCTGCGTTTTCGAGAATCCGCCGGACGCCGCGGCCGAAACCTGCGAGGCCGCCGGGGTTCTCGGCCCGGCGGCAGGCGTGATCGGGACGCTCATGGCGGTCGAGACGGTGAAGCTGCTCCTGGGCAAAGGCGACCCGCTGGCAGGGCGGATGCGGGTGATGGACTTCCTGAAGGGAACCTCGCGGGACGTCGCGTGGAAACGCCGCCCGGGGTGTGCGGCCTGCGGTTAAGCCGGGCCGAGGAAGTGTCTTCTCAAGTCTCAGCCTCTCGCGGCCCGGCTTATCCTGAGCGAGCCCGAAGGGCGAGTCGAAGGATCGCGTTGAAGCGGGACAATTGGCATGGGAAAAGACTGAGCCTGGTTTGTTTATCGCCCGAACAGCTCCCGCACCTCGTCCGCCTTCCCCGTTTCCTTCGCCAGCGCGTTCATGACTTCCTCGATGCAGATCCCGCGCCCGCCGCGACCCTCGCGCCGCGCCCCGTCGCGCCGCGCTGCGGCGATCGCCTTGCCGAACGCCGCGTCGCCGAACCGCCGCGAGCACTCGACCGCAATCCGCAGCAGCCCGCCCACGACTGTCCGTGACGGCTCGATCGTCTTCACCTCCAGCTCCAGCGCCGCGGGAGTCTCCTTCGTCTGAAGCGACGCCTCAGCCATCACCCCCGCCGCGATCCACCGCCGCCACTGGTTCGCGTCGTCGAACCACGAAGCGCACGCGTCCGCCAGCGCCAGCGCCATCTGCTGCGGGTCCGGCGGCCGCTTCTCATCCCCCTCCGCCACGAACCACAGGATCTCCGGGTACGACCACGACTCCGGGTGAAAGACGAACCCGGTCTGGTCGTGCGGCATCCGCAGGACCCGCACTCTTCCCGGCCCCGGGGGGACGATCCCGAAGCGCTTCTCCATGGCATCGAGCAGCGTGTCCGCCAGGTCGGCCGCTTCCTTCAGTTTCTTCTCGTCGTCGCCGGCCGCGATGCAGCGCCGGCCCGGCACGAACAGCACCTGCTGGAGCATCGCGCGCTCGTCCTCGCCGAGTTCCTTCGCGAGCCGCGCCCACGCGGCGATGTCGCCGTCCTCGGCGCGCGCGCGCGCCGCGTCCGCGATGAGCTTCGCCTTCGCCGCGGGGTCCTCCGCCGC
Source organism: uncultured Planctomycetia bacterium (assembly GCA_963706735.1). Classification (GTDB taxonomy): domain Bacteria; phylum Planctomycetota; class MHYJ01; order WSZJ01; family WSZJ01; genus WSZJ01. Next base: position 3,566 of record CAVPNQ010000080.1, on the reverse strand, counting down.
GAGCGCCTCCTGCTCGATCGCGTCGATCGCCGCGGTGCGCGCCGTCAGCAGGGCGGCGATCGCGTCGTCGGGCGAAGCGCCGGTCGCGAGCAGTCCGCGGCGCCGGTCGGCGTCGCGCAGGTCGAATTCGTCCGACCCGTGCAGTTTCCAGCCGTCCGGGGTCTTCACCAGCCGCAACACGACGAGATCCGCCCCCGTATGGCGACCGGGGCCGTCCACCTGGAACACCGCGGGACCTGGGGGAAGCTGCGAATTGGGCGGCATCGCCTTGCGGTACTCCTCCGGCGGATCCCACAGCAGCGGGCCGCGGATCGCCGCGAACACGAGCGTCGCCCGGTCCGGGCCGACGTCGCGCGCGATCTCCTTCGTGAAGCGCCGGTGCGCGCGCCCCTCGAGGAACGCTCCCGCTTCGTCCCCGCGGATCCAGTCAAAACCCGGCGCGTCCGGCGCCAGGATCCCCAGCAGCCTCTGCCGGTCCACCCTCTCCCACGCCTTGAAGAACTTCTTCGCCACTTCCCCGACCACGGCGTTGTCCTCCTCCGACCCCGCGGCCCGCACCACAGCCTTCCCCTCCGCCCCCTGCGCAAAATGCGCCCGCATCATCCACGCCTCCTCGGGCGGGAACTTCCGGAACACGCTGCCGGGAAGCGCTTCCGTGCACGCGGCTTTTTCGTTCCGGCAGACGCCGACGGAGACCCAGTCGGCCGAGGTGGTGCGGAAGTTGATGACGAGCCAGAAGCGCTCGGGGACCTGCACGGTTCCGGGGAACGGGATCGAGTACCACTTTTCGTCGGCGCCGATCCAGCCGCACGGGAGGGTCATGGTGGCGATGGGGCGGAGGTCCTCGTCGCAGATCGACGCTTCGAAGGGGCGCGAGAGGCGGCCGGTCCGGGCGGCGTAGAGCTCGACGCCCGCGAGGACGGACCCGGCGGGGCGGTCGAAGCGGACGGCCTGGCCGGCTTCGCTGCGCCGGAGGCCGAGTTCCTCGAGGCCGTCGGTGCGGACGACCTGGCCGGGCGGGATGGCCGGGGACCGGAACTTCATCGGCGCCGCGGGGCCCCGCGGGGCGTCGGTGATGCGGAACATCCAGTTGCCGCCGTCGAACGGGTGGTGCTGCCCGCCGTAGAAGTAGGTCGAGTGGCTCTCCTCGGTCTTGTCCCACGAGATCGACCCGGCCTCGCCTTCGTTGAAGGTCATGACGATGAGCGCGCCTTCCTCGGCGCGGACGTGGAACTCGAGCTCGACCCAGCCGGCCTTCTCGGGAAGGACGGATCCCTCGAACGCGGCTCGCGCGAGTTCCGTCCCGTCGCGGTCGAACGCCGCCAGGTCGAACGAGCGGCAGTTCCCGCGCGCCGCATGGACTTTCACCGCCTTGAATTCCGTCTCGTCCTCGTACCAGATCCCGCAGCCGACATCCCCGAAGCTCTTCGCGCCGTCGGGCGTGCCGTCGTCGTACTTCCGCTCCTCCGCCGCGGCGATCGCGGCGAGGGCGAGGGTCAGGATCAGAACACGCATGGGGGCCACCGAATGAAGCCGGTTTCCAGTTAGACGTCCGTGGAAGCGGTAAGGTTCAACCCGAAGCTAACGGCACTTGCTCCGCACTTCCTTCCAGTCCGCACTCGCCTTCAGGCTCTCGAACGCCGGGTCGGCGTCGAGCCTGCCGCCGTCGTCGAGCCCCGCGGCCTGCGCTTCCTTGAGCGTCGCGATGGCGCCCGCGGCATCGCCCGATTGTGCCCGGGCGCCGGCGAGCCGGTAGAGCATCGCACCGTTGCGCGAAATCGAGAGGTAGCGATCGGCGGCCCGGATCGATTCCGGCCACATTCCCAGCTCGGCGTAGAACTGCTGCAGCACGCGCAGCACTCCCCGCACCCCTTCGCGTATCGCGGCGAGCGTTGCCTTGTCCTGGGTCTGCGTGGTCGCGAGGAGAAGCGCCCCGAAGATCTTTTCCACGACCTTGGCCGCGTCCGCCGGCTCCTTGACGCCGGACAGCTCCTTCCGCAGCGAAGCGAACGACTTCTTTGCCTGCTCCTTGCTCGCCTTGGTCAGGGGTGTCGCCAGCACGCTCTCCTCGAGCGTGTCGATCGCGCCGGCGTAATCCTTCTGCAGGAACTTCGTCGCCGCCAGGTTGGAGAGGTTGGCGTTGAGACCCGGGAATTCCTTCCGGACGGCCTCAAAGTGCTCCAGGGCCATCGGAAAATCGCCCCGGTCCATCGCCACAAGTCCGCGCAGCATGCGGTACGCCTTCGAGATCCCGTACTCCTCGGCTCGTTTCGCCAGCATCTCGGCGCGGTCGAGGTTTCCGGCGTTCTGTTCCAGCCAGGTCGCCAGCGCGGTGATCGCCCGGTCCGCAGGCGATCCGGCCTTTACCGCGCGGAGCGACGCGAGCGCCGCCGGGACGTTTCCGCGCGTCAGCGCGAGCTCGCCCCGGTACGCCGACACCCAGTCCGCATCGATCACGCCCTTGAACTTCTCGAGCTCCTCCTCGGCCGCCTTGATCTGCGAAGTCGCAATCAGTGCGTTCACCACGAGCCGCGCCGCCTCGGCCGGGTTTCCTGCAGATTCCCCCGGCGCCAGAGCCTCGCGCGCCAGCTTCAGGCAGAGCTTCGGGTCGCCGCACTGAAGCGCGACCTGGGCGGCGCGCACGACGAGCGCCGGGTTCCCCGGGACGCGCTCGGCCGCCTTCTTCGTGAGCTCCAGCGCCTCCGCCTGCTTCCCCGTCGCCCGCAGCGTCAGGGCGTACTCGAGCGCATACCTCGGGTTCGAGGGCTGCTGCTCGCACAGGTCCTTGCGCTCCTTCAACCCGGCCGTGATGTCCTGCTTCCACGATTCCAGGATTTCCGCGCGCGCCTCGATCGCCTCCGCAAAGTACGGATTGATCGCGAGCGACCGGTCCACCTTCGCGAGCGCTTCCTCGTGCTTTCCCTCGTAGAACAGCAGCATCCCCTCGCCGTACGCCGCGCAGAACGGCACGGCCCCCGTCTCGACGACCTTCCGGAAATCGAACGCGGCCGTCGCCTTCAGGCGCTCTTCATCCTCCGGCGCCGCCGTCCCGCCGATCCAGGCGATCACGTTCCCGCTGAACCCGCTCACGACGAAGCCGACTTCGTTCTGCACCGCGCTCATCGCCAGCCGGAACAGCGTCCCGCGCGACCGGCTCAGCCGCTCCTGGCAGATCGACCCGTGCTCGAACCACGCCCTCGGGTCCTTCGCGTTGATCCCCACCGCCGTCTCCAGCACCTTCAGCGCCTCTTCCTCCCTCCCCGCCCGCCGCAACGCCCTTCCCAGCTCGTAGCAGACGTCCTCGCTCTCGGGCAGCACCGCGCGCGCCTTCTCCAGCGTCTCCACCGCCCGGCGCGCATAGTCCGCACGGTCCTTCCACACGCCGCTCCGCGTCGCATCGTCCGCGCGGTCCACCAGCGACTTCCCTTCCAGCAGCAGCGGCGTCGCTTCCTTCTCCCGCCGGTCCAGGTCCGCCTTCGCCGCCGCCGCCTCGTTCTCGCGGTGTTTCAGCCGCCACGTCGCCGCCACCGCAATCCCCGCCGCCAGCACGAACCCCGCCGTCGCCA
>CAVPNQ010000079.1:0-44979 GCA_963706735.1 uncultured Planctomycetia bacterium | reverse complement strand
GGCGCCACCGTCGAGATAGTCGTCGCCCGTGCCGCCCTCCAGCGTGTCGTCGCCGTCGAGGCCCGCGAGTACGTCATTCCCCGCAAAACCCCGGATGCGGTCGGTGACGCCAGTGCCCACGAGCTGCGGATGCGCCGTGTCGTGCGCGTCGTCATCCTCCGCCGTGCCGTCGATGTCGAACCCTTGCGCGAGGATGTCAGCGTAGGTCATCACCTGCCCGTCGGCAAAGTGGATTTCGCCGATGAGCGGCGTGTTCTCCGGATTGACCTGGTCGAACCCGTCAAAATGGATCGCGTCGCCGCTTGCGAAATAAACCTTTAGCGACCCCACGCCGAACTTAACGTCCTCCCTGCCTAGCCCGGGTCCGAAATGAATGATGCTCGTCGCACTAAATGACGTGTCGGAGTCGTCAATCCTGTCGCTGCCGTCGCCCTTCTCGTAGACATAGACGTCCTTTCCGAAGCCGCCGACCAGGAAATCATCGCCGCCCGCGCCTGGTTCGACGCCGACCCCGAGGGCGCGTGGGGGATCGTGGAAGCGGCCGCGATGTACGAGCCGGAGTTTCTGCTCCCGGTTCATGTGGACTGGTTCGAGCAGAGGCGAGCCGCGGCGCCGGCGGACTACTTCATCACGATGCTCAGCCTCGCGGGGCACCATCCCGAGCAGGCCGCGGCGTACATGGAACGCGTCCTGTCGCATTTCGACGAGCATCCCGCGGCCGCCGTCGATGGCGCCTCCCGCGCCGCAAAAGGCGAGGCCGCGCTCCTCGACCCGCGCCTGGTCGAGGCCGTGCTCCGGAACCTCGCCGCGAATCCGGAGAAAGCCTGGGAGTTCTTCGACGGCGCCGCACGCGCCAGGCCCGATGCGTTCGACGACGCGCTTCTCGACCGCCTCGACGCCGCCGCGAAGGCCGACGCCGGCACGCTCTTCTCCGTCCTGCGCCACCTGATGGACGGCCGGCCGAAGCTGATGGACCGGTACGTCGCGCTCCTCCGGCGGCATCCGGGGAAGGGGATCGACGCCGTGCGTTACGCGTTCCAGAGTGAAGACATCCGGATGATCAGGCCGGACCTCGTGAAGGCCGTGTGCGAAGGGTTTTCCGCGAACGCCTACCCGGCGTACGAGCTGCTGCGGCGGCTGGCGCACGAGCGTCCCGAACTGCTGGGGCCGGAGGAGGTCGAGGCCGGGCTCCGCAACATCGAGCACGCGACGAACTTCGCGTTCGGGTTTTTCCGGGAGCTGCTGAAGCTGCGCCCCGAGTTCACCCGCGAGTGCACGCTGGCGCTTTTCGAATCGCTGTCGCGCGAGCCGGCCCACCGGGCGTTCGTGCGGGCCGAGGAAATGTCGTCGCTCATCGCCATTTCCGAAGCCGCGCACATCAAGACCGGCCTCGAGAACGCCCTCCGCGAACCGCCGCGCGTCGGCTCGCGCCGCGCCCGCGCCCTCATGGCGATCATGTTCCGCCAGAAACTGCGCGCGCGGCGGCACGTCCTCCTCGAGGCCCTTCGCGACGCCGCCGGCATCGTGCTCTGGCGCAAAATTCCCCCCGCGGAGCAGGGAGGCAAGGAAGATTCCGAGAAGTTCTCGCCGGTCTGGGACTTCGTCATGTTCATCATCGACCACGCCGGCGACGACGCGATTTCCACGGCGGCCGCGGAGCGCTTCCTCGAGGGCGCGTTCCAGCTCAGTTATCTCTGCCGCACCGGCGCCGAGCACGAGCGGTTCTGCCGCAAGCTCGACACCGGCTATCCGCCCACCCACCCCTTCCCCCCGCCGGCGGCTTTCCTCTCCGCGGACCGCGACCTCGCAGAGCTGTACTCCCTCGTGGTCGAACTCGGGTCGCGCTTCCATGTCCAGCCGCGCCTCACGCCGCTCGACGACTTCGCGAGCCGGCTGCAGGACGCCGAAATCGAACTGCGGGCCATCGAGGACATGATCGAGAAGGTGCAGGGACCCCGGAAGGAGAAACTCCTCGAGCGCCAGAAGACGCTCAACCGCCAGGTCGCGACCTGGATCAACCCCGCGTACGCGAAGGCGTTCACGGACCCGGAGGCCGAAAAGCGCCTCCCCGAGCCCGCGCAGGCGCTTCTCCGCCGCGAAAAGAAGGACCTCGCCAAGCACCTGCGCGATTCGCTTCGGTCCGAAGCCATCCGCATCGCGGTGTCGTCGGTCGAGAAGGAGCGGATGGAGCTGTACCAGAGCCGGCTGCGGGAAGTGCTGGGACATCCGGTGGACATCGCGAAGGTGGAGCCGCGGATCCTGCCGTCGTTCCTCTGGTTCCAGGCGATCCAGTCGATGCCGAACAACGTCAAGTACCTGAAGCGGCTGATCGAGGACCGCATTGCGGGGAAGCCGCACGACTGGATGAGGACGGAGCCGGCGGTGGTGGAGTGGGCGGAGAAGGTGAAGAAGGGGCAGCCCGGGGCGCAGATCGACCGGTGGCGGGAGGCGTATACGAAGGACTACCAGTACCGGCCGCAGGACGCGCTGGCGGAGAAGAAGCGGCGCATCAAGGCGGACCTTTCGCAGGCGCGGAGCCTCCTGGAGAAGGCGGGGGCGAAGGGAATCGCGTCCGACTCCTACGAAGAGCTCGCTGCGGCGCTTGCGGAGTTGAAGGCGCCGCCGCGGGAGCAGAAGGAGGGCGAGGAGGCGAAGCCGCCGCCGGACCGGCCCGCGCCGGACCCGGAACTGGTCCAGGAGGTCGAGATGAACCTCGAGCGCGTCCGCCTGGCCGAGCAGACGCCGGATTCGGACTTCGAGGGGCGGATCACGCTGACGGTCGAGACGGACCCGTTCGAGGTCCTGTTCATGGGCGAGTACGGGTTCGCTTCGTGCCTGAGCCTGCGCGGCTCGAACGCGTGGAGCGCGGTCTCCAACGCGATCGACATCGACAAGGCGATCGTCTGGGCGAAGGAGCCCGGCGGCAACGTGGTGGGCCGGCGCCTGCTGGCGCTCACGCCCGCGGGCGTTCTCACGTACCGGACGTACACCAATCGCCACGGCCTCGCCCTCGACCGCGCCTTCCGCGAGTTCGTCGAGGACTACGCCCGGCACTGCGGCGTCGCGATCGCCCACGGCGGCCGCACCGGCCCCCTTCTCAGCGACCGCTGGTACGACGACGGGGCGATGTAGCGCGCCACCCTCGCCTGCGACTAGACTGGCCGTTCTGCCAGAGAACAACCGTTCCACCTTGCGGGAGTTTCCATGACGGAACGACCTTCCCGGAGTGACGGCAAGGAAGAGTCCCGGCGGCGGGAAGCGATCGGCGACATCATCCAGACCGTCCAGCGCGTCGTGCGGGCCACCTACCGGTTCACGCGCCGCGGTCTTCGCGAGCACGGGGCCGGCGGACCCCAGGTGTGGGCGCTCATGTCCCTCGCGACCACGGCACGCATGACCGTTGGCCAGCTGGCCGACAGCATGTACCTGCACATCAGCACCGTCAGCGCGCTGTCGGAGCAACTGGTTAAGAAGGGCTGGGTCGTGCGCGAACGGAGCGAGGAGGACCGCCGCGTCGTGTGGCTCACGATCACGCCTGCAGGGCGTGAACTCCTGGCGAGGGCGCCGGTGCCGCCGAGGGCGCTGCTGCCGCGCGGCCTCGAGGCGATGCCGACGAGCGAACTCCTGAGGACGCGGAAGTCGTTCCTGCGCGTGAGCGCCATCATGCGGCTCGAGGATGAGCCCGCCGAACCGGAAGCCTAGCCCCAAAAAAACCGACGCCGCCGGGTGAGCCGGCGGCGTCGGTCCGGACCTTTTACTTCCGCGCTTCGGAACTCGACAGGCGGTACAGCGTCTGGGGCTCTTCGAAATACGTGATCCGGATGTCGCACAGGATCGGCGACATCGTCACCGGCACCAGGGCCGCAATCTCGAACCAGCCCAGGTAGTACGCCTGCGACCCGGCCTTCAACTGCGCCTTCACCGGCACGCCGACGCAACCGTCGTAGTAGTACGAATCCACGTACGACCCGCCCGTCTTGATCCGGAGGCTCGGCGTGATGTGCCCGAAGGACGTCGTCGGCGCGCTTCCGTCGTGCCCGTACAGGTGGACATGGAACGGGTGGTAGTGCGTGCATCCCACCGTGCCGATCGTGATGTCCTTCGTCGCGGCCACGCTCTCCAGGTACGTCAGCCGCTTCTTGTACACCCCCGCCTTCTCCTTCTTGTACCCCTCGCCGCTCTTCCACGTCGATCCGTCGTAGTACGTCATCGAGTGGTAGCGGTTGCGGGGAGTGAATGAAGCGGTGTGGCTCCGCCAGTGGTGCATGACGACGTTGTCGATCAGGCCGTGCCAGCGGGGCTGGCTCATGCCGAAGATCCCGTCGTTGGAGAGCACGCAGCCGATGTCGAGGCGCGGGCCGGTGCCGATGTCGTTGTTGGGATTCACGGGGCAGACGTTTTCGGGAAGCGCGATGGCCGCTCCGCCGTAGATCGACAGGCCCAGCTTCGTGTTCACGTCCTCGGGCGTCCCGCCTGTGAAGGCCATGCTGGAAGTGCCCGGGGCATTGGTCGAGCCGTCCACGAAGAGCATCGCGTTGGGCGGGACGGTCACTTTCGTGCCGTCGGCCTGGGTGAGCTCGTGGGCGCTGGCCCAGGAGAACTCGACATGGTGCCAGGTGTGGGGCTTCCAGGTGTTGTCGTGCCAGAGCACGTAGAACTTGCCCGTCGCGTGGTGGAAGAACTCCAGGTACACGCGGGTGAGCTCGGCGTAACCGCGGATCGTGTAGTTCATGCCCTTGGTGCCGCCGGTTCCCCAGTCGAAGAGGAAGCGCCGTTTGCAGGCCATGATCGTGTAGGTCCCCGACCAGCCCGAGACGATGTGCTGCTTGCTCTTCGTCGCCCAGGACCACAGGTCAACTTCCGGCTTCACGGTCATTTCGAGCGTGGCGTTCGGCGCGGGGACTTCGTCGGCCCAGTAAGACAGGAAGCGGTTGCGGCGAGTCTCGTTGATGTAGACGCCGAAGTTCTGGAGGTCGCAGCTGCCGTCCCAGAAGTTCGCGCCGGGCATCGTGGGCTTGATCTGGTAGGGCTCCTTCGGGCTGTAGTAGGCGCTCGTGTACCCGGTGTCCTGGGTGAACGAGTTCGCGGGGGTCTGGTTCATGGACCCGCCGTCCGCGAAGCAGTGGGGCGACGTATAAGAGTACTCGGGGTGCCGGGGAGCTCCCGCTCCGCCGACGTTGTGGTAAGCGTTGCGGTGGCTCTGCGTCGGGTAGAGCGACGCCAGGTTGAACCCGGCGACGAACGAGATCGCGCACGGTTTCAGTCCGGCCGGCGGTCCGTCGCCGACGAGCGCCGAAGAATGCACGCCCTTCATGGGCTTGATCTTGGCCAGGTTGTACGGGTCCGGGCCCCAGCAGGCATCGGCCACGACTCCTTCACCGTATCCTGCGGTACCGCTCTTCGCCGGCCCCGGCGTCTGCCCCGCCTGCACGTTGGCGGGACCGTTGAGGATCAGGTAGCCCTCGTAGTCCGCGGCCCACGTCACGTCGCCCGTCTGGCTGCGGTAGTGCGAAGCGCTCGACGGCGAGTTGTAGACGTACTCGGGCATCGAGACCACCGGCGGATAACCGCCCGCCAGCAGGTCGCCTTCCTTCGAGTCCTCGTTCGTCCAGACACGGTCCTTCTCGAGCTGCTCCTGCGTCGTGTAAACGACCTGGTCGAACACCTTCACGACCGTCTCGATTTTCTCCTCGGCCATCACCTTCCCCGCGTTGTACACGCGGCCGATGCACTCGATCTCGAAGATCCCGTTGGAGCTGAACGTCCACTCCGTCGAGTTGACCTTGATGTCGCTCTTGTCCATGCGCACGTACTCGTCCGGCATGACCGAGGGATTCGACGTCACCAGGATCAGGTCCGGCGCCAGCTTCTTGATGTTCGAGTTCGGGTTTGCGTTGGCCTTGATGAGGGCCTTCTGGAAGCGCGTGATGCCGGGGATGGCGAGGAGGACGTCGTCCTCGAAGTGCATCCAGTCGTTGAACGACCACGCGCCGGCGGGGCTTCCGTTGGTGAAGCGCGCCGAGAGTAGGTAATCGGCGATCTTCTCCGCGTCGGCCGGCGTGATCTTGACGTTGATGTTTCCGACGCGGGCGTTGTACTCCTTCGGGCTCGCAGTCTCGGAGACGACGGTGTAGTCCCAGAAGTCCGCTTCCAGGTTCATCAGCGTCGCGACGAGGACTTCACGCGAGCAGGTGTTGATATTGACGGGGGTGCGGGGCTCACCGAGGTAGTAGGAACCGCCGAACTTGCCGGCCTTGGTTTCGCCGCCCAGGACGGCGTTGGAACCCTGGCCGGTAACGTACTGCTTGTAGGCGCCGCCCTTGGCGACGTCCTTGGCCATCATGGGGCCGGGGGCCGCGAGGAGGCGCGTGGAAGGCAGCGTCGCGTAGGAGCCCGGGACCGAGGCCGTGAGCATGTACATCGGGCTGGTGGCGAACTCCTGCGAGAGGGCGACATTCCTCATCCGGACGTCGGCAGGATCGGTCACGGAAGCCACGTCGGCCGGCCCGGAGCCGGCCTCCGCGTACCGGGTTTCGCCCGGCGGCTGGGAGAGACCCGACGTCGCCGTGGCATAGTTGCCGCCGACGTAATCGGTGGTCCCGGTCCAGGTGTTTTCGAACTTCATCGTCATGCCGTCCACCCATCCGTGGCAGGTGATGAAGTTGCTGACGGCGGCGAAGCGCTTGCGGGCTTCGGCCGCGTTTCCGGCGAAGAATGCGTTATTGATAAAGACGGCGTCGAGGACCTCGGACTTGTTGTTGAACGGCTTGGCGCGGGCGATGGCCTTGGTGGAGATCTGGTCACCGAGGTTGAAACCACCGGTGGAGACCAGCGAGCCGTCGACGCACTTGAGGATGGATCCAAGGGCGTTGAGCATCCGGACGGTGTTCTTGCCGCCGTCGTTGACGTTGATCATGGATGCGCAATCGAGGACCTTGAGGGCGTAGACGTCGCCGCGGCTCTCGTAGGTGCCGGGGAACTGGCCGCTGAAGGGTTCGTTGACCGTCGGCGAGGACGCCTGGGGGAACGAGATCCCGTTTGCGACGCCGTTGACGAGGCCGTCGTCGAGAGCGGACTCCAGCGTGCGGGGCGGCATACCGTACACGCGGGTGGGCGTGTACTTCCAGATGTCGGCCTTGACGACAGCGGGGTAGGTCAGCGAGCCGGCCTCCGCGTTGAGCATTTCGCGGTAGTACCAGTCGTTGCGCTGGTCGTCCCATGCCTGGATCATCGCGCGGCCGCGAATGGATGCGATGGCGCGCTCGACGCCGGACTGGGCGAGCATTTTGGCGCGGACCTTGTCGACGTAGCTGTTCGACACGGACCTCTCGACGCGCGAGAGGGTGGCGAAAGTCGCGGCAAGGAGGCCGAGAACGCCGAGGACGCCCAGGGCAACCAGGAGCACGAAGCCCCGCTGCCGGTCGGCCGAAAAAGGACGCATGTCGAACCTCCTGAAAGGGGCGGCCGGAGCCCGGGACGCTCCGCCTATGATTGCGTGTCAAATCATGTTGTATCAAAGCATTGGCAAGATCGTGACCCGCCCGGACGGACTCTGTTGCCAGCAGGTGTCATATGCAATCCCCGGGCCATAAATGAAGATACTTTAGTTTGGTACACAAGTGATTGGTAATTCACAACTTTCATCAGATTGCAGCCTAAGTCAATGATTGCGAATGTGTTACTGCGTGGTAAGGCGTTACCAAGAGGCCACGTCCCCCGAGGGGCTGGCTCCCGCCGCCCTCGTTGCGCGCCCAGGAAACCTCTCCGAGCTACCCCGGCCAGGCTCGTCCCCAGCCTCAAAAGACTGACGCCGCCGGGGCCGCCGGCGGCGTCAATACACCTGCCTGGGAGCTCACTTCCTCGCCTCCGAACTCGACAGCCGGTACAACGCCTGCGGCTCTTCAAAGTACGTCACCCGGATGTCGCACAGGATCGGCGACATCGTCACCGGCACCAGCGCCGCCACCTCGAACCACCCGATGAAGTACGCCTGCGACCCCGCCTTCAGCTGCGACTTCACCGGCACGCCGACACACCCGTCGTAGTAGTACGAGTCCACGAACGACCCGCCCGTCTTGATCCTCAGGCTCGGCGTGATGTGCCCGAAAGACGTCGTCGGCGCGCTTCCGTCGTGCCCGTACAGGTGCACGTGGAACGGGTGGTAGTGCGAGCCGCCCACCGTGCCGATCGTGATGTCCTTCGTCGCGGCCAGGCTCTCCAGGTACGTCAGCCGCTTCTTGTACACGCCCGCCTTCTCCTTCTTGTACCCCTCGCCGCTCTTCCAGGTCGACCCGTCGTAGTACGTCATCGAGTGGTAGCGGTTCCGGGGGGTGAAGGAAGCGGTGTGGCTCCGCCAATGGTGCAGCACGATGTTGTCGATGACGCCGAGCCAGCGGGGCTGGCTCATCCCGTACTCGCCGTCCGCCGCCAGGACGCCGCCGATGTCCAGGCGAGGCCCGGCAAAGATGTCGTTGTTCGGGTTGGTCGGGCAGACGTTGGCCGGCAGCACCATCGCCGCGCCGCCGTACACCTGGAACCCGACCTGCGTGTTCACGTCCCTGGGGTATCCCGCCGCGTCCGAGCCCATCGAGGACGTCCCCGGCGAATTCGTGTTCCCGTCAACCCAGAGCATCGCGTTCGGAGGCACCGTCACCTTCGTTCCGTTCGCCCGCGTCACTTCATGCGCCGCCACCCACGAGAACTGCACATGGTGCCACGTGTGCGGCTTCCACGTGTTGTCGTGCCACATCACGTAGAACTTGCCCGTCGCATGGAAGTAGAACTCCAGGTACACGCGCGACAGCTCCGCATACCCGCGCACCGTGTAGTTCATCCCCTTCGTCCCGCCCACCCCCCAGTCAAAGAAGAACTTCCGCTTGCACGGCAGCACCGAGTAGTTCGTCCATCCCGAGATCTTGTGCGACCGGCTCGGCGTCGCCCACGTCCACAGGTCGATCTCCGGCTTCACCGTCATCTCGAGCGTGCAGTTCGGCGAAGGGACTTCGTCGCCCCAGTACGTATGGAAGCGGTTGCGGCGGAGCTCGTTGATGTAGATGCCGAAATTCTGCAGGTCGCAGCCCATGTCCCAGAAGTCCGCCCCCGACTTCGTGGGCTTGATCTGCCACGGCTCGAGCGGGCTGTAGTACGAACTCACGTAGTTGACGTCCTGGGTGAACGAATGCGCCGGCTTCTGCGGCATGTACGTGATGGACGAAGCGGAGCTCGAGCAGTCCGGCATCTGGTACATGTACTCCGGGTGCCTCGGCGCCCCCGTCCCTCCCTGCGAGCCGTCGTGATACACGCTGCGGTGGCTCTGGTTCGGGTAAAGCGACGCCAGGTTGAACCCCGCGACGAACGAAACCGCGCACAGCTTGAGCCCCGTGGGAGGACCGTCCCCCACCAGGCTCGACGAGTGCACCCCCAGCGTCGGTTTCACCTTCGCCAGGTTGTACGGGTCGTTCCCCCAGCACGCCTGCGTGACCAATCCGCTTCCCGAACTGCTCGATCCGTCCCTCGCCGGCCCGGGCGATTGCCCCGCCTGCACGTTCGCGGGGCCGTTCAGGATCAGGTACCCCTCGTAGTCCGCGCACCACGACACGTCCCCCGTCTGGCTCCGGTAGTGCGACGGGTTCGGAAGCGCGTTGTACAGGTACTCCGGCATCGAAACGACCGGCGGATAACCGCCCGCCAGCAGGTCGCCTTCCTTCGAGTCGTCCGCCGTCCACACACGGTCCTTCTCCAGCTGCTCCTGCGTCGTGTACACGACCTGGTCGAAAACCTTCACCACCATCTCGATCTTCTCCTCCGCCATCACTTTCCCGCCGCTGTACACCCGTCCGATGCACTCCATTTCAAAAACACCGTTCGAGCTGAACGTCCACTCCGTCGAACTCACCTTCACGTCGCTCTTGTCCATGCGCACGTAGTTCTCCGGCTGCACCGACGGGTTCGAACACACCAGCAGCAGGTCCGGGCACAGCTTCTTCACGTTCGTGTTCGGGTTCGCGTTGGCCTTGATGAGGGCCTTCTGGAAGCGCGTGAGGCCGGGGATGGCGAGGAGGACGTCGTCCTCGAAGTGCATCCAGTCGTTGAACGACCACGCGCCGGCAGGGGAACCGTTGGTGAAGCGCGAAGAGATAATGTAGTCGGCGGCCTTCTCCGCATCCGCCTGAGTGAGCTTCACATTCACGTTCCCCACGTTGCTGCGGTACACCTTGGGCGTGGCCGATTCGGAGACCACCAGGTAGTCCCAGAAATCCGCTTCCAGGTTCATGAGCGTCGCGACCAGGACTTCCCGCGAGCACGTATTGATGTTGACGGGGGTGCGCGGCTCGCCGAAGTAGTTCGACCCGCCGAACTTGCCCGGCGCCGTTTCCCCACCCAGGACTGCATTGGCGCCCTGGCCGGTCACGTACTGCCGGTACCCTCCACCCTTGTTCACGTCCTTCGCGAGCGCTGGCACGGGCGCCGCGAGGAATCGCGTCGCCGGGAGACTGGCGTACATGCCCGGCACTTCCGCCGTGATGGTGAACAGCGGGCTGGACGCGCAGTCCAGCCGTTCTGCGGCCGTCGCGAAGCGGTCCTCGAGGGGATCCGTGGCGCCGGGGAGGGATGGTGATTCGGGCGCGGAAGCGGTCCGTGTTCCTTCGCCCGAGGCGCCGGAGAGGCTGGAAATGGCGCTCGACCAGTCGCCGCCGATGTAATCGGTCGCGCCGTTCCACGTGTTCTCGAATCTCGTCGTCATCCCGTCAACCCAGCCGTGGCACGTGATGAAATCGCTCACCGCTGCGAACCGCCGCCGGGCGTCGGCGAGATCCCCGGAGAACCAGGGGTTGCCGAGGAAGACGGCTTCGAGGACTTCCGCCTTGCTGTTGAAGGGTTTCGTGCGGGCGATTGCGGCCGTGGCGACCTGGTCGCCGAGCTTGAAGCCGCTCGCGGAGACGAGCGAGCCGTCGGCGCACTTGAGGATGGAGCCGAGGTTGTTGAGCATGCGGACGGTGTGTTTGCCGCCGTCGTTGACGTTGATCATGGAGGCGCAGTCGAGGACTTTGAGGGCGTAGATGTCCCCGTGGCGCTCGAAGGTGCCCGGGAATTCGCCGCTGTAGGGTTCGTTGGTGGTGAGAGTGGCCGGCTGGGGAAACGAGATGCCGTTGGGGGTGCCGTTGATGAGGCCGTCATCCAGCGCGGTCTCGAGCGATCTCGGCGGCATACCGTACGCGCGGGTCGGTATGTACTTCCAGGTGTCTGCCTTGACGGCGGCGGGATAGGACAGGGCGCCGGCCTCGGCGTTGAGCATCTCGCGGTAGTACCAGTCGTTCCGCTGGTCGTCCCAGGCCTGGATCATCGAACGCCCTCGTATCGAGGCGAGGGCGCGCTCGATTCCGGACTGGGCGAGCATCTTGGCGCGGACCTTGTCGACGTAGCTGCTGGAGATGGACCTTTCGACGCGCGAGAGAGTCGCAAAGGTCGCAGCAAGGAGGCCGAGGACGCCGAGGACACCCAATGCGAGGAGCAGGACGAAGCCACGACGGGATTCCAACCTGGTGCGTTTCATGGAGATTCTCCGGAAGCGTGGAACGAAGTGAATTCAGGGGGACCGGCCGAGAGGAGCCGGCGGCGTGCGCGGTGTGAGAGGCGTAATAGGTCCTCCGGTGCGCGTGGCGGGCGAATCAGATGTGGAGTTCTGAAAGAGCAAACACCATGCCCCTGAGGTGGTGCTGCGTTCGTCCGTGAGTGCGCAACCTGTGACAGGACAATCACTTGCGGCCGACAATGCGATGCGCGAATCCCCGACAAAGTGCGTGCGTTGCATTTCGCTGACGACCGCGCAAATTGAAACATGCACCGAAAAAGACCGACGCCGCCGGGGTTGCCGGCGGCGTCGGAGTCGGTCACTCAAGTCCTCGAATCCTACTTCTTTGCTTCTGCACTCGACAGCCGGTACAGCGTCTGGGGCTCTTCGAAGTACGTGATCCGGATGTCGCACAGGATCGGCGACATCGTCACCGGCACCAGCGCCGCAATCTCGAACCAGCCCAGGTAGTACGCCTGCGACCCGGCCTTCAACTGCGCCTTCACCGGCACGCCGACGCAACCGTCGTAGTAGTACGAGTCCACGTACGACCCGCCCGTCTTGATCCGGAGGCTCGGCGTGATGTGCCCGAACGACGTCGTCGGCGCGCTTCCGTCGTGCCCGTACAGGTGCACGTGGAACGGGTGGTAGTGCGAGCAACCCACCGTGCCGATCGTGATGTCCTTCGTCGCAGCCAGCCCCTCCAGGTACGTCAGCCGCTTCTTGTAAACGCCCGCCTTCTCCTTCTTGTACCCCTCGCCGCTCTTCCACGTCGAACCGTCGTAGTACGTCATCGAGTGGTAGCGGTTGCGGGGAGTGAAGGAAGCGGTGTGGCTCCGCCAGTGGTGCATCACGATGTTGTCGATGACGCCGAGGAAGCGGGGCTGGCTCATGCCGAAGATCCCGTCGTTGGAGAGGCAGGAGCCGATGTCGAGCCTGGGTCCGGTCCCGATGTCGTTGTTCGGGTTCACCGGGCAGACGTTTTCCGGAAGCACGATGGCCGCGCCGCCGTAGTGCGACATCCCGAGCTTCGTGTTGACGTCCTCCGGCGTTCCGCCGGTGAAGGCCATGCTCGAGGTGCCGGCCGAATTGGTGGAGCCGTCCACGAAGAGCATCGCGTTCGGCGGGACGGTCACTTTCGTGCCGTCGGCCTTGGTGAGCTCGTGGGCGCTCGCCCAGGTGAACTCGACGTGGTGCCAGGTGTGGGGCTTCCAGGTGTTGTCATGCCAAATCACGTAGAACTTGCCCGTCGAGTGGTGGTACAGCTCGAGGAACACGCGCGTGAGCTCCACGTAACCGCGGATCGTGTAGTTCATGCCCTTGGTTCCGCCGGTACCCCAGTCGAACAGGAACTGCCTCTTGCACGCGAAGATCTGGTAGGTCCCCGACCAGCCGGAAACCGTGTGCGGCTTGGACTTCGTCGCCCAGGTCCACAGGTCCACTTCCGGCTTGACCGTCATTTCCAGCGTGGCATTCGGCGCCGGCACTTCGTCGGCCCAGTACGTGTGGAACCGGTTGCGGCGGAGGCCGTTGATGTAGACGCCGAAGTTCTGGAGGTCGCAGCCGCCGTCCCAGAAATTCGCGCCGGACATCGTGGGCTTGATCTGGTAGGGCTCCTTCGGGCTGTAATACGCGCTCGTGTAATTCGTGTCCTGCGTGAACGAGTTCGCGGGCGACTGGGACATGTAGCCCCCGTCTGCAAAGCAGGTCGGGGAAGTGTAGGAATACTCGGGGTGCCTCGGCGCTCCGGCGCCGCCCACATTGTGGTAGGCGTACCGGTGGCTCTGCGTCGGGTACAGCGACGCCAGGTTGAACCCTGCGACGAACGACACCGCGCACGCCTTCAGGCCGGCCGGCGGTCCGTCGCCGACGAGCGCCGAAGAATGCACGCCCTTCATGGGCTTGATCTTGGCCAGGTTGTACGGGTCCGGGCCCCAGCACGCATCCGCCACGGCGCCTTCGCCGTAACCGGCTGCGCCGCTCTTCGCAGGCCCCGGGGTCTGACCCGCCTGCACGTTGGCGGGACCATTGAGGATCATGTAACCCTCGTAGTCCGCGCACCACGTCACGTCCCCCGTCTGGCTGCGGTAGTGCGCCGCGCTCGACGGCGAGTTGTAGACGTACTCGGGCATCGAGATGACCGGCGGATATCCGCCCGCCAGCAGGTCGCCTTCCTTCGAGTCCTCAACCGTCCAGGCCCGGTCCTTCTCCAGCTGCTCCTGCGTCGTGTAGACGACCTGGTCGAACACCTTCACGACCGTCTCAATCTTCTCTTCAGACATGATCTTCCCGCCGTTGTACACCCGCCCGATGCACTCGATCTCGAAGATCCCGTTGGAGCTGAACGTCCACTCCGTCGAGTTGATCTTCACGTCGCTCTTGTCCATGCGCACGTAGTCCTGCGGCATGGTCGAGGGATTCGACGTCACGAGGATCAGGTCCGGCGCCAGCTTCTTCACGTTCGTGTTCGGGTTCGCGTTGGCCTTGATGAGGGCCTTCTGGAAGCGCGTGATGCCCGGGATGGCGAGGATGACGTCGTCTTCGAAGTGCATCCAGTCGTTGAACGACCACGCGCCGGCGGGGGTGCCGTTGGTGAAGCGGGCCGAGATGAGGTAATCGGCGATCTTCTCGGCGTCCACCTGCGTGATCTTGACGTTGATGTTCCCGAGGCGGTCGTTGTATTCCTTGGGGCTGGCGGTTTCGGAGACGACGGTGTAGTCCCAGAAGTCGGCCTCGATGTTCATGAGGGTCGCGACGAGGACTTCACGGGTGCAGGTGTTGATGTTGACGGGGGTGCGGGGCTCGCCGAGGTAGTAGGAGCCGCCGAACTTTCCGGCCTTGGTCTCGCCGCCCAGGACGGCGTTGGAGCCCTGGCCGGTCACGTACTGCTTGTAGGCACCGCCCTTGGCGACGTCCTTGGCCATCACGGGGCCGGGAGCCGCGAGGAGGCGTGTGGAGGGAAGGGTCGCGTAGGAGCCCGGGACCGAGGCCGTGAGCATGTACATCGGGCTGGTCGCGAATTCCTGCGCGAGGGCGACGTTCGTCATCCGGACGTCGGCAGGATCGGTCACGGAAGCGACCTCGGCGGGCTCGGAACCGGCATCCGCGTAATTCGAGCCGGAGGGAGGCTGCGTGATCCCCGCAGTCGCGGACGCGTAATTGCCGCCGACATAGTCGGTGGTGCCGGTCCACGTGTTTTCGAACTTCATCGTCATGCCGTCCACCCAGCCGTGGCAGGTGATGAAGCTGCTGACGGCGTCGAAGCGCTTGCGGGCTTCCTTGGTATTGCCGGCGAAGAAGGCGTTATTGATGAAGACGGCGTCGAGGACTTCGGACTTGTTGTTGAACGGCTTGGCGCGGGCGATGGCCTTGGTGGAGATCTGGTCGCCGAGGTTGAAGCCACCCGTGGAAACCAGCGAGCCGTCCACGCACTTGAGGATGGATCCGAGGTTGTTGAGCATCCGGACGGTGTTCTTGCCGCCGTCGTTGACGTTGATCATGGAAGCGCAATCGAGGACCTTGAGGGCGTAGACGTCGCCGCGGCTCTCGTAGGTGCCGGGGAACTGGCCGCTGAAGGGTTCGTTGACCGTGGGCGACGAGGCCTGGGGGAACGAGATGCCGTTGGGGACGCCGTTGACGAGGCCGTCGTCGAGGGCGGACTCCAGCGAGCGGGGCGGCATGCCGTAGAGGCGAGTCGGCTTGTATTTCCAGATGTCCGCCTTGACGACGGCAGGGTAGGTCAGCGAGCCGGCCTCCGCATTGAGCATTTCGCGGTAGTACCAGTCGTTACGCTGGTCGTCCCAGGCCTGGATCATGGCGCGACCGCGGATGGAAGCGATGGCGCGCTCGACGCCGGACTGGGCGAGCATTTTGGCGCGGACCTTGTCGACGTAGCTGTTCGACACGGACCTCTCGACGCGCGAGAGGGTGGCGAAAGTCGCGGCAAGGAGGCCGAGAACGCCGAGGACGCCCAGGGCGACCAGCAGCACGAAGCCCCGGTTGTTCTCGAAACGCGAACGGATCATGTTGTATCTCCTGATGTGAGCGTGACTGAGGCGAGAGTGGCGTGTCGCGGGGAGTGTTGGACTCCCGGCGGGGCGTGGCGGGGACGATCTCCGAATGGGACAAGTGTTGGTTCGCTGCGGATGAAGAATGATCAGAATCGCAAGCGATGTGCCGTTGGGAAAGAAAGTTAATGGAAATTAACAATCATAACGCCAATGTGAATAACGGGTTAAGTCAAAGAGTAAAAGTTCTTAATGAGCGGATCTTCGCGCACCGTTGCATTAAGGCAGCGGTGTTCCGCTCTGAAACTCGCTTAAATCGCTCAAGTATGGTCAAAATCTTGAGTGAGGGTCAGAGGTTGAGAATGAGCGCAGAAGTTCCCCCACTGGCGCACGACGCGCCTTCGCCACAATGAGTTTCGTCCGGCCGGCCGACCGACGCAGTCATCGGTTTGCGTGAGCCGCTGTCCCAGCGCGCGCGAAGAAATCGAGCGACGGCGCGCGGTCGGGGTGAGCGGCCCGACGTCGCGGACGTTAGCGACGTCGGGACGCGAAGCCCGCCTCCGCCCTTCGGGCTTCGGCGGGTCGGGCGGTGGTCCGCCGCAGCGCGGAGCGCGAAGGCGGATCCGACCGCCGACGGCGCTCGATTTCTTCGCGCGCGCTATTGGCCTGATCGGAGTTCCACGAGATCGGCCTCGAGCGCCCCCAGGATCTTCGAGAGCCCTTCGCCCCACGCCTTCACTGCGTCTTCCGGCGTGTCTTCCGGCATCGCGATCGTCTCCGCGTAGGACCGCGTGAATAAGATCCGCGCCGGGGATTCGCGGTCGTCGGCGAGGAGGAACTGCACTTCGATCACCGCCTTCGCCGCGTCCCCGCGGGTGTCCACCCAGAGCTGCGCGGCGTGCCCTTCCAGCACATGCGTCGGCGGAACCGACGACGACAGGCTCCCGACGTGCTCGTACAGGCCGGAGCGGGACAGCCAGGTCCGGGTCGAGTCGGCCAGCATGTTCTTCGGCTCGACGAAGAACGCGTTGTAGTAGTCCGTCTCCCACTCGGTTTCCGACTTGCGGTAGACGAACTCTGATTTTTCGAAGCGGTTGGCGATCGTGAAGGGGCGCACGGCGAGGACGAGCCCCTTGCCGCCGGCGGCGGGCTCGCCGGTGCGTTCGGCCGTGACGGCGTAAAGGTGCCGGTCGGGGTAGTCCTTGGAGAGGTTGAGGCAGCCGGCGAGGAAGGGAATCGCGGCGAGGAGAGTCAGCTTGCGCATGGGCTACTTCCTTTCCCGGGGCGGGGGCGGGTTGCCGAAGAGGATGTGGGCGGGGTAGCGGCTGGCGTAGCCGGTCAGGGTTTCGACGTCGTGGAGGACTTTGCGGAGGTCGGCGACGACGTCGCGGACGTCGTCCTGTTCGCCGGAGACGAGGTGATCGACGCGTTTGAGGGTTGCCTGAAGCGTCGCGAGCGTTTCCGGGAGGTCGCGCGAGGTCTCGTGGATGTCCGCGAGGGTGGGGCTGAGGTCCCGGTCCACGGCGACCTGGATCGAGTCGATGAGCTTCGACAGCTTCTCGGACAGTTCGTCCACCCGGGCCGCGACCTTGGCGATGGATTCGTCGGCGCTCAGGGCGAGTTCGTTCACCTTGTCCACCGTCGCCGGGAGTTTCTCGGTCGTCGCGCGCACGTCCTTGACCGCCGGCGCCAGGTCGTCCGTGAGCTGCCTGGCGTTCTTCAGGAGCGGCCCGAAGTCCTCGCTGGCCTGCGCGACGTTCTTGAACGTCGGGCCGAGGTCCTTCAGGGCGGAGTTGATGCCTGCGAGCGCGGGTTTCACATCCTCCTCGAGGGCCCGCGAAAGCTCGACCGCGAGCTTGTCCACGTCCTTGGCCAGGATGTCCACGCGCGCGTCGGCAAACGTGTTGACGACCGTCTCCGCCGAGTTCGTCAGCCGCGCCGCGGTGCTCGGCGCCGAGGGGACGTACAGGTTCTCCGGCTTCCACTCCGGCTTGAAGACCGGATTCCGGACCGGGTCCAGATAGTCCGCTTCCATGTACGAAACCCCCGTGATCCCCTGGCTCGCGATCCTCACGCGCAGCCCCTGCTCGACGCGCAGCCTCACCACCTCGGCCGCATCCAGCTGCTTCCGGTCCTTGCCCTGGAACGTCTCCGGGCGCACCTCCATCCGGACGATGACCCACTTCCCGTACTTGTGGTAGATCGAGTCTTCCTCCGAGCCGCCGTAGCGGACATAGACGAAATCGATCGAGTCAACCTTGCCGACCTGGACGCCCCGGTACTTGACCGGCGACCCGACCGCCAGCCCCTGCACCGACTCGTCGATGTAGGTCTCCAGGAGGACCCCCTTCTCGCTGAACGCGCCGGCGCCGAACACCACGATCCCGGCGGCGCCGAGAAGCATCCCTGAGAGGACGAAAACGCCGATCCTGAAATACGCGGTCTTGCTCATGCGCTGGCCTCCCGATTGAAGAACTGCCTCACCCACGGGTTGTCGGAGTGGTCTCTCAAGTCCGCCGGCTTGCCCGTCGCCACGATCTTCTTCACCCGCTTGTCGAGCATGATCACCCGGTCGGCGATCGCGTAAATGCTCGGCAGCTCGTGCGTCACCACCACGAACGTCACCCCCAGCGTCTTCGCCAGCCGCCGGATCAGCGCATCCAGGTCCGCGCTCGTCACCGGGTCCAGCCCCGCCGACGGCTCGTCCAAAAACAGAATCCGCGGGTCCAGCGCCATCGCCCTCGCTATCGCCGCACGCTTCTGCATGCCGCCGGAGATTTCGCTGGGGAAGTGATTCTCGTATCCGGCCAGGCCGACGAGCTTGAGCTTCATGCGCGCGAGCAGCGACATCGCGTCGGCCGGCAGGTCGGTGAACTCTTCCATGGCCAGGCGGATGTTCTGCATGAGGGTCATGGAGCCGAAGAGCGCGCCGCTCTGGTACATGACGCCGATCTTGCGGAGGATCTTGAGGCGCGCGTCGCCGACGGCGGTGGCCATGTCGTCGCCGTCGATGAGGATCTTCCCGGCGGCGGGGGTGTAGAGGCCGATCATGTGCTTGAGAAGCGTGGACTTGCCGCAGCCGGAGCCGCCGAGGATGACGAAAACCTCGCCGGGGAAGACCTCGAACGAAATGTCGTCGATCACGACGGTGCCGTCGTAGGCGGCGGTGAAGTTCTCCACGCGGATGAGCGGCTCGGTCATCAGATCCCCATGTAGTAGAAGACGACGGAGAAGAGCCCGTCGCTGAGGATGATGAGGACGATGCCCGCGACGACCGCGCGCGTGGTGGATTCGCCGACGGCGGAGGCGCCGGTGCCGGTCTGGAGGCCGCGGAGGCAGCCGATGCCGGACACCAGGAGGCCGAAGACGGCGGATTTGAAGAGGCCCGACGTGAGGTCCGCGACGTGGATGACGCCCTTCACCTCGTTGACGTACGTCACCGTCGGGAATCCGAGCGACCACATGACGATGAGCCCGCCGAGCAGGCCGAAGAGATTGGTGAAGACGGTGAGGATCGGCGTGACGATCACGCCCGCGATGACTTTCGGGACGACGAGGAAGCGCGTCGGCGTCAGTCCCATGGTGGTGAGCGCGTTGATTTCTTCGTTCACGCGCATCGTCCCGATCTCGGCCGCGAAAGCGCTTCCGGAACGGCCCGCCAGGATGATGGCGGTCATGAGGGGGCCGAGTTCGCGGATGACGGAGAGGGCGACGAGGTCGGCGACGAAGATTTCCGCGCCGAACTGTTTCATGGGGACGGCGGCCTGGAAGGCGAGGATGAGGCCGATGAGGAAGCCGACGAGGGCGATGATGGGGAAGGCGCTGACGCCGGCGCGCTCGACGACGAGCCAGGTGTCGCTCCAGCGGACGGAACGGGGATTTGCGACGGCCTTGGCGAGGTTGGCGACGAGTTCGCCGGTGAATGTGATCTGGGCGACCGCGTCCTTGAGCACGGAGACGGTCGAGCGCCCGACGTATTCCGTGAACGAACTGGGGGCCGGTTCGCGCGGTTTCGCGTCGAGAGCGCCGGGAGGGAATTCGTCGAAGAGCGGCTTGAACGCCTCGGAGACGCCGCGGGAACCGAAGGGGATGGAACGGGCTAGGAGTTCGTCGCGGAGGCGGACGTAGAGAGCGACGCCCGCGCCGTCCACGTAGGACATTTTCGTGCCGTCGAACACGACGGTGTCGGGGGAGTGTGAAGCGAGGGCGCGCGTGGCCTCGCGCCAGGCGGCGCCGGCGGAGTTCGTGTCGAGGCGGCCGTCCACGGCGAGCGTGAGGGTGCCTGAGGCGAAGTCGGCGTGGAGCACGGGCGTGGCGGCGGGCATCGGGGAGGGATTCTGCGACGGGGTGGGCAGGGGGGCCAAGGGTTTAGCGGAGGTACGGGGCCGAGAGTGAAGCGGTTCTTTCGACGGTGCGGCCAATTCGCGCGAAAGTCCGCGCCTCATCACAAGCGGCGCGACCTACCATCGCCTTATCTGCCGCCGTTTCTGCGAAATCATTCTCATCTGCGTACCTGTCACCACCGCTTCAATCGCCGACACAGTGAATTCCTGAACATCATATAGCCGTAGTACTTATGCCGTTTTAGAACGTATTACAAAAATCCACGCATCCGCCTTGACTTTCCGTAATACTGTAATACTATTATCTCACTTCCCGCCACCCCGCCAGGAGCCCACCCATGAAATACGCCATCGCCGCCCTCGTCCTCATCCCTCTCTCCATCTTCGTCTACCACAAACGCTCCACCAACCTCCGCTTCAACAGCGCGTTCGCCACTTACCAGACATTCGCCGCCGCCTACCACCGCGACCGCATCACCGAGTGCCGCTCCCTCTCCGACGGCGCTTCCATGAAGACCCTCATCGACGCGCGCGAAAAGCGGCACCTCGATCTCGCGCGCGTCGGCGCGACAGACGCGGCCACGAACACCGTCGTGTCCACCGATTACGAAAAGACGTCCCAGGCCGCCGTCGGCGAGAACGTGCAACTCGTGGCCGTGATGACGATCCGCCAGACGCCGGCGGGCATGGTCTCGGCGCGCAACATACCGCAGACGAAGTACAGGCACACCGTGACGCTCCGGCCGGACGGCGCCGCGTGGAAACTCGTCGCGTTCGAGGAAGCCGAAATCAAGTAGCTCGCCATCGCTTCCACTTCGAAGTCATCCGCGCTACAACGTGCGGATGCGCCGAACGAAGATTCTCGCGACCCTGGGGCCCGCCTCGGTGAAGCCCGCCGTCCTCGAAGCGCTGGTGGCGGCGGGGCTGGACGCCGCGCGGCTGAATTTCTCGCATGGGACACACGACTCGCACGCGGCGGCGTTCCGGGCGGTGCGTGAAGCGTCGAAGAAGGCGGGACGGGCGGTGGCGATCCTGCAGGACCTGCAGGGGCCGAAGATCCGGGTGGGGAACATTGCGGACCCGGGGATGAACGTGCCGACGGGGTCGCGGCTGACGATCACGACGCGGAAGTGCGACGGCGCGAACGGGATCGTCTCGACGGAGTACGAGGATCTGCCGAAGGACGTGCGCAAGGGGGACCGGATCCTGCTGGACGACGGGCACTTCGAGCTCAAGGTGATCGAAGTGCGGTCGAAGGACGTGATCTGCGACGTCATCGACGGCGGGCTGCTGAAATCGCACAAGGGGATCAACGTCCCCGGCGCGGCGCTCTCGGCGGGGGCGCTGACGGACAAGGACCGCGAGGACGCGATCTTCGGCCTCCGGCTCGGCGTGGACTTCATCGCGCTGTCGTTCGTGCGAAGCGCGAAGGACATCGAGGAACTGCGCGCCCTGATGAAGAAGGAAGGCAAATCGGCGCCGATCATCGCGAAGATCGAGAAGCCGCAGGCGGTCGAGGCGCTGGACGAGATCATCGCGGTCGCGGACGGCGTGATGGTCGCTCGCGGGGAC
This sequence comes from uncultured Planctomycetia bacterium, assembly GCA_963706735.1. Classification (GTDB taxonomy): domain Bacteria; phylum Planctomycetota; class MHYJ01; order WSZJ01; family WSZJ01; genus WSZJ01. The sequence goes on along the minus strand of CAVPNQ010000079.1, from coordinate 23,485 downwards.
CTGGGCGTGGAAGTGAGCCTCGAGATGATCCCGGCGTTCCAGAAGCGGATCATCGACCGCGCGAACAAGGCCGGAAAGCTCGTGATCACGGCGACGCAGATGCTCGAGAGCATGACCGAGAACCCGATCCCGACGCGCGCCGAGGTGACGGACGTGGCCAACGCGATCCTCGACGGCACCGACGCCATCATGCTGAGCGGTGAAACGGCGGTGGGGAAGTACCCGGTCGAGACGGTGAAGCGCATGGGCGCGATCGCCGAGGCGACCGAGGACAACCTGTTCGATTTCACGAAGTCCGTGCACCCGGCGACCCCGGCGGAAAAAGGCGACTTCACCCCCGCTGTCGTGCGCCTCGCCGGCCACGCCGCGCGCGAAGTCGATCCCGCGGCCATCGTCGTCTTCACCCGCAGCGGCCGCAGCGCGCGCCTCCTCTCGGATGAGCGCCCGAAGGCGCCGATCGTCGCCTTCACGAGCGGCGAGGAAACGTACAACCGCCTCTCCCTCTACTGGGGCGTCCGCCCGCGCCACGTCGGCGAAATGGAATCGACCGAGGCGCTTCTCAGGCTCGGCGAGCGCCGGCTGATCGAAGACCGGCTCGCGAAGCCCGGCGACACGGTGATCTTCCTGCTCGGCACGAACACCGCGCCGGGAGCGACGAACTCGGTCAAGATCGCCCGCGTCGGGGACGTGGAGCGGGAGACGATGGTGAAGCGGAAAGGCCGCCCGCAATGAGCTGGACCCGCGAATTTCTCGAGCGCTATCTCCGCATCCCGAGCGTCAGCGCGCAGGGAACCGGGATGCGCGAGGCGGTCGCGCTCCTGCTGGAGACGTTCTGGGAGCTCGGGTGTGAAGCGCGGGTCGTCGAGACGGACGGGAACCCGGTGGTGTACGCGGAGAAGAAGGTCGCGGGGGCCTCGAAGACGCTGCTGGTCTACAACCATTACGACGTGCAGCCGCCGGAGCCGTTCGAGGAGTGGACGTCGCCGCCGTGGGTGCCGACGGAGCGCGGCGGGCGTCTGTACGCGCGCGGCGTGGCGGACAACAAGGCGAACCTGGCGGTGCGGCTCGGCGCGCTGAAGGCGATGGGCGACGGCGTGCCTGTGAATCTCAAGTTCACGGTCGAGGGCGAGGAGGAAATCGGCTCGCCTTCACTTGCCGGGTTTGTCGCAAAGCACCGCGATCTGCTGGCGGCCGACGCGTGCCTCTGGGAGACCGGCGGCAAGGACGAGCAGGGAAGGCCGGACATCATCTGCGGGGTGAAGGGGATCCTGCATGCCGAGGCGATCGCGAGGGGGCCCGCGCGGGACCTGCATTCGTCGGTCGGCGTGGCGGTGCCGAGCCCGGCGTGGAACCTGGTGCATGCGCTCGCGGGGTTGCGAGCGCCTGACGGCGTGGTGACGTTGCCCGGGTTTTACGACAAAGTGCGCAAGGCTGATGCGGCGGATCGCGAGGCGCTCCGCGCGATGCCCTACGACGAGGAGGCACGCCGGAAGCTCTACGGGATCGGGGGTTTCGTGGGCGGGCTGAGCGGGGAGGACCTGAAGGAAGCGCTGGTCTTCAAGCCGACGATCAACATCAACGGGCTGTCGGGCGGGTACCAGGGGAAGGGCTCGAAGACGGTGCTGCCGAAGGAAGCGCGGGTGAAGTTCGACGTGAGGATGGTGCCTGACCAGGAACCTGCGGACGTGGAAGCGGCGCTGAGGAAGTATCTCGCGCGTTTCGGGGTGGACCTGGTGGACGTTCACGGGTATCCGCCCGCGAGGACGCCGGTGGACTCGGCGGTGGTGAAGGCGGCGGTGGATTCGGCGAGGGAGGCGTACGGGAAGGAGCCGTGGATCCTGCCGCTGATGCCAGCGAGCGGGCCGATGTACATTTACCGGGCGCTGATGCCGTGCGTGTCGTTCGGGGCGGGGTATCCCGGGGCGAACATTCATGCGCCGAACGAGAACGTGGTGATCGCGGACCTGGAACCGGCGGAGAGGCATGTGGGCGGGTTCATGCGGAGGCTGGCCGACTCCCCGTCGGCGGCGAAGCCGCCGTCCCCTTAACCTTAACCTTTCCCTTTTCCTTAACCCGGTTCCTCCCTCCGCCCGACTGCACATTCACCAGGGTGGTCAGCATTGAAATAACCTGCCAGAGGAACTCCCTCGCATTCTCCGTCGAGCGCGGTTCAGCCAGCGTCAGCTTCTCGATCAGCGCAATCGCGGCTCCCGTCTCCGTCGCCGATCGACGGGCGTACCGGTAGAACCGTGCTTTCTCCCGGCGCACGAACTCACCCGCGCCTTCGCCGATGTTCAGTGTGACAGAGCAAGCGGCGCGTCGGATCTGGTCGGCCAGGTAGGCACGTCGCGGTGGAAGCGATTCGGCGATGAGGTCGATTTCCGCGGCGAGCTCGAGGCTGCGCTGGAAGACGAAGAGTTTCTCGAAGTCGAATCGGCGCATGGGCGACTCCCTGGAAACGGGTTAAGGAAAAGGGAAAGGTTAAGGTCAAGGGACGCCGCTCCGCGGCGCGTCTGAAGTAACAATACAACATCAACAACGGTTGTCAAGATATGCAATCTGAATCACTCCGATATTGCCGATTCCCCCCGCCCCGCTTTATCCTGCTCTTCACCGACCACCCCTCTCCGGAGCCCACCCATGTCCTCCCGCATCTCCACCATCCACGCCCGTGAAATCCTCGACTCCCGCGGCAATCCCACCGTCGAGTGCGACGTCACCCTCGACGACGGCTCCTTCGGCCGCGCGGCCGTCCCTTCCGGCGCTTCCACCGGCGAACGCGAAGCCGTGGAGCTGCGGGATGGCGAAGGCAAGCGCTACCTCGGGAAGGGCGTCCGGGGCGCGGTGGCGAACGTGAACGGGGTGATCGCGCCGTCCCTCAAGGGGCGCGACGCGACGGAGCAGGTGGCGATCGACCGGCAGATGATCGGGCTCGACAACACGCCGAACAAGTCGAAGCTCGGAGCCAACGCCATCCTCGCCGTGTCGCTCGCCGTCGCGAAGGCCGCGGCCTCGCACTGCCGCCTGCCGCTCTACCGCTACCTCGGCGGCCCCGGCGCACGCACCCTCCCCGTCCCGATGATGAACATCATCAACGGCGGCGCCCACGCGGACAACAAGCTCGACTTCCAGGAGTTCATGGTCTGCCCGGTGGGCGCCAAGTCGTTCGCCGAAGCGCTTCGCTGCGGCGCCGAGATCTTCCACACGCTCAAGAAGGTGCTGAAGGAGAAGAAGTTCGCGACGGGCGTCGGCGACGAGGGCGGGTTCGCGCCGGACCTGCCGTCCAACGAGGACGCGCTTCAGTTCATCCGCGACGCGGTCGAGCGCGCCGGGTATTCGCCGGGCAAGGACGTGTGGTTCGCGATGGACGTCGCGGCGAGCGAGTTCTACGAGGGCGGCAAGTACGTGTACAAGAAGTCGGACAAGTCGTCGCGCACCGGCGACCAGATCGTCGCGATGTACGCGGAGTGGGCGAAGAAGTACCCGATCGTGTCGATCGAGGACGGCGTGGCGGAGAACGACTGGGCGTCCTGGAAGAAGCTGACGGACACGCTGGGCGCCTCGATGCAGCTCGTCGGCGACGACCTGTTCTGCACGAACACGGAGATTCTCGCGAAGGGGATCAAGGAAGGCGTCGCGAACTCGATCCTGGTGAAGGTGAACCAGATCGGCTCGCTGACGGAGACGCTTGAGGCGGTCGAGATGGCGCGCAAGGCGGGCTACACCGCGATCCTGTCCCACCGCTCCGGTGAGACCGAGGACTCGACGATCGCGGACATCGCCGTCGCGACGAACTGCGGGATGATCAAGACGGGAAGCGCGAGCCGGAGCGACCGAATCGCGAAGTACAACCAGCTGCTGCGCATCGAGGAGGAACTCGGCGGCGGCGCGGTCTACCCGGGGATGTCGGCGTTTGCGGGGAAGCGGGGGTAAGTCGTCATTTCTGTGCCGGGTTCGGCATGAGCTGGATCGAGTGCTCCGCGGCGAACGCCCTCTGGGCCTCCCCCAGGGCGTCCTGCGCCAGCTTGAGGCGCAGGTCGCAGTCGGTCTCGATCTCGAGGATGCGGTTCGCGGCCTCGGGCGTCAGTTCTTCCTCGTGGCGGATGACGTCGAGGATCTTCGCGAAGGCCTGCTGAGCGATCGAGGAGTAGACCCCCGCGAGGTCCTTGGCCCTCGCATGAAAGGCCTTCCCCTGCGAGGAACTGGGAGGCGTCAACCCGGCGATCCGCTGGGTGCAGGAGTTCGCGTACTGCATGGCGGCGGTCTGGAGGCTCGTCAGCGACGCCATGTTCGGCGCGTCGCCGCTCTCGGCCCAGCGATCGACCGCCGTGGTGAAACTGATGCACGCCTGGTGCGCGTGGGTCGTGGAATTGACGATGTCGTCATTGAAGCGCACCGCCGTCTGCCGGGACGACCCGACTGCGGCCCCGGCGCCGCTGAGCAGGATCCGGCCGACGATGACGATCGCGACGACCCCGCCGATCCCGATGCCGGCGCCGACCTTTCCGCGGCGCCCGGCGATGCCGGGACGGTTCATCGGGATCGCCCGCGAGAAATTCGGCGCGAAGGTGGGCGATCCGGTCTGGGCGGGAGAAGGAATGTTCTCCATCGGGATCGCCGCGGGCGGCGGCGGCGCGGCTGCGGGCGCGGTCACCGTGCCCGCCCGGATCGCAGCGGCGTCCCCGCCCTCGGCGCCGGGGAAGCGAATCGGTCCGCCACATCCCGGACACTTCACCAGCTTCCCGAAGTGAGCCTCCGTCACAGCGAATTGCTTCTGGCAGAACGGGCATGCTGAAATCATCGCCGCCTCCGGACAAATTGAGTGGAAGTGTGGGCATTTTAAACAGGAGGCTGGTGATTGCCTAACGCCCGGCCGCGTCCGATGCCGGCAGCGAGCTACTTGAGGGCCGAGAGCGTTTCCTTTGCGGAATCCCGCACGCGGGAATCCTCCGCCCAGAGCGCCTGCTCGACGTTCGCCCGGCCCTTCGCCGCGCGTGAACCGAGCGCGCGGACGCCGCGCAGGATCCACAGCATCTGCGCCGCATCCACGCGGTCCTTGTCGTCCTTTTTCGTGCTCACCTGGCCCGCCTGGTAGCTCAGTTTCTCAAGGATGAACTCGAGGAGCCCCTTCGTGTCCGGCGCGACTTCCGCCAGGAACGCCGCGGCCTGCAGCCCCTTGATGTCCCAGCCGATCTTGCCGAAGCACACTTCTTCGAACATCTCGCGGAACTCGGCTTTGCGGGCGGGGAAGCGGTCCACGAGGGCGAGGACGCGGTCGAGCTTTTCGTGCCGCAGCTCCGGGTCGCGGGCGATGAGGTCGAGCAGGACTTGCTCGGCAACGGGAGGGACCGTGGCGGCGGCCCGGAGCGCGATGAGCGCGTTGGCGCGCGCGGAGTTGTCCTCGTAGTCGAACAGATGAAGTGCCTTGAGCAGCATCGGGCCGACCTTCTCCGACGTAGCGGCATCGAGCGGCCCGATCGCGGCGAGCGCGTCACCCGCCCATTCTCGGCCGGGGCGTTTGACCGGCTCTGCGACCAGCAGGGAAGCGATCGTTTCGGCGGCGGGGGCCGCGGCCGGGCCGAGCTTGCCGAGGGCGTTGACGCCCCACCAGCGGCCCTGGCGGGCGAGTTTCTCGAGCGTCGGCACCGCGTCGGCCCCCGCGACCGTCACCAGTGTTCCGCAGAGGTCCATCCAGTGGATCCCGTCGCCGCTGTCGAGGTCGTCTTCCGGCATCGCGCCCACCCACTCGACAAACGCCTTCGCCGCCGCCGGGCTGTGTACCTTCACGAGACCGCCCCAGCTCTTCAGCGACCGGAATCCCGCTTCCCGCACGCTCCGGTCCGGGTCCTTCAGGAGGTTCGCCGCCGCTTCGACGCGAAAAGCCGGGTCCGCGCGCATCGCGCCGAACGCCTTGAGTGCGGCGATGCGGTCTTCGGTTCTGCCGCGAGTCAGAAGCTCTTTCCACTGCTCGAAGGTCTTGCCCTCGGCGAGCCGGCAGGCGACGAGAGCTTCCCCGGACTTACGCAGCTTGCTGGCCTGGTCCTTCAAGTCGGCCGCGTTCTTGATGCCGGGAGCGCCGCTCTTCCTTTCGACGCTCCACATCTCTTCGTCCATCTCCTTCATCGCGACGCACGCCGGGTTTCCGATGGCCGCCAGCGCCGCTGCGGCCGGGACGCGCGTGGCGTCCTCGATCAGCGCGTCGAGCAGCTCGGGGATGACCGTCCGGGCTTCTTCGCGGGCCAGAGCGAGAAGTTCCGCGGCGCGCGCGGCGGTCGGCGCGTCCTTGTCGGACAGCAGCTTCGCCAGCGCCTTGACCACCTTCTGGGGCATCACGTGCCCGTCCCACTCGAGGCTGACGGCCGCCAGGCAGGCCGCGCGCCCCTCGGCGTTCGTCGTCGAGAGGCATCCGACGAACGCATCCAGCGCTTCCTCCGTCCCCTGGCTCGCCAGCAGGTCCGCCACATCGCGGTATGTGTTCGGCACGTACGCCGGCGACTTGAGAATGGCCGCCAGCGCCGGCACCGCGGCGCGCGCGCCGGTGCCGATCCGGCGAAGCGCGAGGACCGCCTGCGCGTTCTCCGGGGCGTTCTTTTTGCCGGAGGTCTTGAGAGCCGTGGCCCAGGCGGTCGCGGACTTGCCGCCGCAGTGGCCTTCCTCGGCAGCGGCGGAAGCTGTGAGAACGAAAACCGCCAGAATCGCGGCTGAAGCGCAGAATCTCATGAGTGCTGCCCCGAAGGAACTGGCGATGGCGCGGCCGCGGCATCCGGATTCCGCTCCACCCCCACCGGCGACAGGTCGTTCCTCCACACCGCCCGCAGGAACCTCGCCAGGAACCCCAGGTAGCTCTTCGAAGTCGCCGCCCGCGGCAGGCGCGGCGTGATGAGGCGGTGAAGCACGCCGAGGTTGTAGCTGGGAATCTCGGGGAACAGGTGGTGCTCGAGGTGGTAGTTCTCGTTGAGCAGGAAGAACGCGAGCACGCGGTTGACGCGGATCGAGCGGCTCGCGAGAAGCGGGTCTTTCGCGTCGGCGAGGCCGTGCTGCGTGAGGCCGCGGAGGTTGGTCATGTAGCCGACGAGGACCAGCGGGATCATCCAGGCGTGAAGAAGCGCCTCGAACGGCACGAGCCACGCGACGACCGGGTACACGAGCGCGAGGACCGCGTACTCCTGCGCGATGTGCCACCGCTCCGCCCGCGTCCCGTGCCGCAGCGCGCTCACCGGGATCAGCAGCACGTACAGGAACGTCCCCACCGTCAGCCGCACGAAATGCAGGCACCACAGCAGCCAGCGGCGCTTCGTGTAATTCTCGTAGTCGTCCGGGTCGCGCGCGTCGCCGAGGAAATTGTGGTGGCGGATGTGCATGACCTTGTAGGCGGTGAACGACATGAGAAGCGCCGCGCCGAGGGAGACGGAGGCGAAGCGGTTCCAGGCGCGGCTGAGGAACAGCGTGACGTGCATGCCTTCGTGCAGCAGCAGGATGAACGCGTTGAGGGCGAGGGCGCAGCCGAGGGTCCCCGCGGCGCGCAGGCCCCAATGAAGGGCGCCGGGCTCGACGCGGGCGCGGGCCCAGAGGACGAGCGCGGCGCCCGCCGCCCAGAGCGCGACGAAAAACGCGATCTCGGCGAGGCGCTTGCCGAAATGGAAGCGGCGGAGCGCGGCGAGCTGGGGCTCGAGGCCCGCGGAGATGGAGGCGCGCGTCCGCACGGTCTCGCGGAACGCTTCGCAGGTTTCAGGATCGGCGACGGCGGCCATGGTCACGCGGCCTCGACTTCCGCCGGCGTGCGCGCGAGCGTCCGGCCGGCCAGGACGACGAGGATCGCGAGCGCGCCGCCCGCCAGGATGTCCACGAGGACGTGCTGCTTCGTCGCGAGCGTGGACCACAAAATCGCCAGGGTCCAGCACCATGCCGCCGCGATGAGCGCGTACCGGTTGCGAAGCGCCGGCACGATCCAGAGCGCGGCGAAGACGGCGAGCGAGGCGTGAAGCGACGGGCACGCGTTGACCGGCAGATCACCCGCGGTCAGCACGCGCCACGCCACGCTGGTCCCGGTCACAGCCGGCCGCGGCACCGACGTCGGCCAGAAAAGGAAGATGGCGTTCGAAACAAACCCCACGACGCCCAGCTCCAGCGCCTGCCGCTTCAGCAGCGCGCGGTCCGCCAGCAACAGCGCCGGGATCGGCACGAGCAGGAACACCGAGAGATACATCCACGTCCAGCCGCTTCCGAACGGCACCGCCCGGTCCACCGCGAACACCGGCATTTCCGTCGGCCGGACGTTCCCGAACCGCTGGATGGCGTGGTACGGCCCGCTGATCCAGAGGTTCAGCCCGAGGAACAGCGCGAGCTTGAGTCTCCCGTGCGACTTCAGGGCGGACATCAGCGACGGCGCCGCGGTCTCCCGCGCGGGAGCGCTTCGCAATTCCATCCGGGGCCTTTCGTCCAGCCGCTGCGCGGGCATCAAGCGTGCAGGGTAGCCGCGGGCGGAGGGCGCGATCAAGCGGGGATTCGGTCGTGCGAACGGTATGCAGCAGCTGCCGGGAGGGACTTGACCCAGCCATCTCCTCGAAAGGGCAAACTCAAAACAGCGAAAAGCAAAGCGAAACGCCAGAAGCAAAAGGGAGAAAAAAGATCCACGGGCGACGCCACACGGCGAACCACTCGACCGCTGCGACTCGACGAGCTGACCGGCTTGTCGTTTGCGGTTTGTCGTTTCCTTGAGGGTTCTCCGTTTTGCCTTTGCCGTTTCCCCTCCCGGCCACCCTGCAATGCCGACCCTTCACCCTTCGATCATTCACAACGTCGGCATGGCATTGACCTGTTCGTAGAACTGCCGCATCGGGCCGTCGCTCTCGACGAACCCCGGGACGAACTGCAGGTCCTCCAGCAGCCGGTGGTCTTCCTTCGTCAGCCGCGAAATCAGCAGCAGCGCCCGCGCCCAGTCGAGCCCGGCGCCGCGCGGCAGCCGGAGCACGGGGAAAATCCGCGTGCCGGCGCCCTCGGGGCGGCCGGAGAACAGGACCTGGAAGCGGATCGGGCTCGCGATCTCGATGAGACTCGTGTTGCAGCCGAACGTGCGGAACGTGGCGTCGAGCGGTTCCCGCCGCGTGCCCGTCGCCAGGCGCAGCCAGCCCTGCTGCGGCCGCAGCCGCGACCGGACGCACGTCCGGTAGTCCGCGATCTCGAACGTCGGCGGGCCGACGAGGTCGAGGCGATGAAGCGCGGGCATGTGGTTCTGGTCCACGAGGTTGCTCGTCAGCAGGTGCGCGTTCGCCCGCGACGGTTGCGGCGCGAGGACCTTCCGCCGGAACGCCCCCGGGTCGACTTCCTCCGGAAGCTGGAAAAGCGGCTCCGGCCCGGCGAAGAACCAGACGAGCCCCCAGCGTTCCACCGTCGCATACGACCGCACCGCGCGATCCGGCGGGGAAGCGCACCCCGGGGCTTCAGCGCACCGCCCGTCGGCGCCGAATTCCCAGTGGTGAAACGGGCACCGCAGCGAGTCGCCCTTCACGTCCCCCTGCGCCAGGTCCGCCCCCATGTGCGGGCACCGGCTGTCGAAGACGTGGGCGGCGCCGGCGTTGTCGCGCCAGGCGACCAGCTTGCGGTCAAGGAGCGCGAAGGCCGCGACGTGTCCACGGCGCAGATCGCGCGACCGGGCCGCGGGGTACCAGGACTGGACGACGCGGTCGCGGGAAGCGAAGGAGGGCGTGCAAGCAGAATCCGCAGGGATCACCCTCGGATTCTGTCCGCGAACTGCACGCGCCGCAATCCCGCTTCCGCGCAAGCTCGCCCTTCGTCCTCATTCCCGCTCTGGTATCGTCTCTGCGGATGAACTCCGAGGCGGCCTACCTTTTCCGTCACGTCCTGCTGCGGGAGGCGGCGTACCAGCTGCAGCTTCCCGGGGACCGTGCGCGACTTCACGGCCGGGCGTTTCGCATCCTCGAGCGACACTGTGGTGGCCGGCCGCAGTCGGCGCCTGTTCCCGGGAGGCGGGAGCCCGACGGAATCGAGGCGCACGAAAGCGATTCCTTCGCGATCGAGCTGGCGGTCCACGCGGGTGAATCCGGGGACGCAGGGCTCCGGACGGCCCGGGTCCTCTACCTGGCGAGGGCGGCCCGCCTGGCGGAGCTGCAGTACCGCTTCGCCGACGCCTCGCACGCGTGGGAGGGTTACGCCGCGGCTGCGGGGGAGGCGGGCGTCTCGGGCTGGGCGCTGCATGCGGGCGCGCGCGCAGCTCAACAGGCCTGGCAGCTCGAGCGCGCGGCCGACCTCGGCGAACGCGCCTGCGCCGCCCTGGAACAGCTCGGCGACGATCGCGCCAGGGGCATCGCCATGGGCTTTCTTGCAGGGCTCGACCTCGACCGGCGGCGGCTGGACAGCGCGGAGCGCCGCTATCTCGCCGCCCTGGACCTCCAACGGAGCATCGGCAACCGCGAGTCCGAAGGCGCCCTGCTCGGAAACCTCGCGCTCCTCCTCAAGGATCGAGGCAGGCTCGCGGAGGCCGAAGAACTGCTTTCGAGGGCGCTTGCCATTTCCCGCGAGTTCGGGAACCGCCATGCCCAGGCTGTTGGACTCGGCAATCTCGGAAACCTCCTGTTCCTCATGGGCAGGTCCGCGGAGGCCGAGGAAGCGCAGGCGGCGGCGCTGCGGCTGCACCGCGAAGAGGGCGACCGCAAGGGCGAAGCCCACGCCCTGGGCAACCTGGCTCGACTCTCCCACAGTCCCGGCAGACCGCGCGAAGCAGAAGCGATGTTCCGGAAGGCCCTTGCGATCGCGTCGGAAATCGGGGATCGACGGTTCGAGGGGCTGACCCTCGGGAATCTCGCGGGGCTGTTCTTCGAGGAGGAGCGCATGGAAGATGCCGAGGCAGCCTGGGAGCGCGGCCTGGCGATCAACCGCGAAATCGGCAACCGTCGCTCGGAGGGAGTACAGCTGGGCGACCTTGCGAACCTCTACCGGCGCACCGGCAGGCCTGAACTCGCGGAGACGGCCTGCCGGCAAGCCGTCGAGATCCATCGGCAGATGGCCAACCCCCGCTTCCAGGCCCTCGTCCTCGGGACCCTTGCCGATCTCGCACGGGACCGCGGCGACGGGGGAGAAGCGCGTCGGTTATTCGCGGAAGGGCTCGCTCTCGCGCTTCCGAGCGGCGATGCGTTCGTGGTGGCCTCCCTTCGCTCGCGTGTGGCGCAGCTCGACCTGGAGGAGGACAGGCTCGACGAGGCCGAGCTCGGTCTGCGCGACGCGCTGGCCGCCTTCCGCGCGATTCGACACCACCGCCGAGAGTCCGTCGTGCTGGCAGACCTGGAACGGTGCGCCGTCAAACGGCGGCGCCAGGGGACAATTCCCGCGGATCCATGAACTGCCGGTCTGGCGCGCTAGGCCAGGAGCCCCACGCTCTTGAACTCGTGATCAGGCAGCACCTTCGCCAGCGACTCGTTCCCGAGGTGGCCCTTCACGATCTCCGCCATGACGTCCCTGAAATCGGTGGTGTGCATGAGGTCGCGTTTGTCGTGGAGCTGGTCTTCGGCGAGGCCGGGCCAGGCGCCGAGGACGGGTTTGCGGCCTTCGCGTTTGAGGGAAGGGCCCATGGCGAGGAGGACGTTGCCCCAGCCGTGATCGGTGCCGCCGGTGCCGTTTTCGGCGGCGGTGCGGCCGAAGTCGGACATGGTGAGGACGACGACGTCGCTGGCCTTTTCGCCGAGGTCGGTCATGAAGGCGGCGAGGGCGTCGGCGAGGCCCTGGGCGAGGTCGCCGTAGGGGCCCTGGACGGCGCCCTGGAACTGGTGGGTATCCCAGCCGCCGTAATCGACCTCGACGACTTCCATGCCGACGTCGGCCTTGATGAGGCGGGCGGCCTGCATGAGCTGGCGGGCGATGTCGGTCTGCGGGTAGGGAGCCTTGGGCTCGTACTTCTTGCCGACGATGCCGCGGAGCTTCGCGATCCCTTCGAGCGTCGCCTGCCCGGTGTCCGCGAGAAGGTCGCGCGCGTCGCCGGTCTTCTTCTTCGCGTCCTTGCGGTACGCGTGCTCCAGCGCGGCGCCGACCGTGGCGTCGTCCGTGCGGGCGCTCGGAAGCGACAGGTCGTCGATGCCGCGCACCGCGTAGGCGCAGCACTTGCCGTGCATGATGCGCGGCAGGCCGTCGCCGATCGCGACCGCGCGGATCGGGCCGTGGCCGCTCGACGTCAGCAGGTGGCGGTTGACCCAGCCGTCGGAGTTGACCGTGTTCCCCGTGACGCCCGTCTCCCAGACGTCCTGCTCCTCGAAGTGCGACCGCGTGTTGCGGTCGTGGCCGACGGCATGGAGGGCCGCGGCGGTGCCGTCCTTGAAGAAGGGGAGGAGGGAAGCCATGCGCGGGTGAAGGCCGAAGAAGCCGTCGAGATCGAGCGCGCGGCCTTCGGCTTTTTCACGGGAAGGGGCGGGGATCTGGATCGACTTGCGGAGGGACGCGTAGTTCTTGTCCTTCCACGGGATGACGAGGTTGAGGCCGTCCACGCCGCCGCGCATGAAGACGAGGACGAGGGTCTTGCCCTTTTTCACGGGGGCGACTGCGGGGTCTTCCGCGAACAGATCGAACGGAGTGACTCCGAGGTAAGCGCCGATGGCACCGGAGAGTTTGAGGAAGTAGCGGCGGGTGAGGTGCATCTTTCGTGGCTCCGGGGGAAAAACGGCAGGGGATTGGGAAGGGCGGGTTCGGGCTTGGGTGGGCTGGGGATTGGGAGGGGGCTTGGGCGGGGTTGGGGGTGGGGGTGCGGGTTATTTCAGTCCGATCTCTGGCATCTGGGCTACGAAACTGGCGGCTTCTCGGCTGAGATCGTCTCGGGTTCCTTTGCAGGCCTTGAGGACGGAGAGGGCGGCCTCGTTGGATTCCTCGCTCAAGACTTTTCCGGTGAGGCGCACCGACACGACGTCGATCAGCCACTGCCGGTCGTTGTCCGTCACCTTTTCGCCGCTCCAGCGGAATGGGTTGGGGACCGTGGTGGACAGGATCCACTCGTTCTCTCTTGCGAACTTCCACCGCTGCAACGTCGCGTTCGTGCTGGTCCACGCGGTGTCCTCCTCCTGGAACCCGTCGGGCGTCGGCCGGTCGTAGACGCCCGCGCCGCTTCGCGAACAGAGGTCCACCACCTGCCAGGGGAGGCGGAAGTTGACGGCGCGCGAGAGGCGGGCGGCGTGGTCGAACGGCGGGGCGATCCGCTCCTTGAGGCCGTCGCGGAAGAACGCGGGGTGTTTCGCCAGGGCGAGGAGGACGGCCTTCAGGTCGCCGTCGGTCTCGAGGAAGATCTTCGCGAGGTCGTCCGTCGCGTCGTCCGGCGGCGGCCAGCAGATGTAGTGCGCGACGAGCTTGGCGCAGACGAAGCGCGCCGTGGACGGATGGCCCGCGAGCAGCTCGACCGCCATCCGCGCGCGGTCGAGGCGTTCTTCCGGCCCGGCTTTCGGGAACACCATGCCGAAGAAGCGCTGCGGGCGCGCGTCGCAGAGGGCGGGATCGAAGCGCCACGTCCAGGTGTCGGCCTGCGCGGCGCGCTTCCCGTCGCCTTCGTTCGAGTACATCCAGCCGGTGATGATGTTGGCGAGGGCGGTGACGTCCTTCTGTTCGTAGCCGCCGTGGACGCCGACCGTGTGGAGCTCGCAGATTTCGCGGGCGTAGTTCTCGTTGAGGTTGCGGGCGAACGAGAACTGCTGGTCGAGGTACTGCATCATGCACGGGCTGGTGGAGGACGCGAGCAGGAGGTCGCGGAACGGCGAGACGCCGAGGCGCGTGAAGACGCGGCGCTCCTGCCATTCGGCTTTGCCGCCGGTCTTGCGGATCCAGGTCGAGAAGTGATTGTCGGTCCAGCGGACGAAGCGCGTGCGGACGGGGTTCGGGGTGGCGACGGCGTGGTACGCGTCGCGCCCCATGACGTCGTACGCATCGTTGCGGCCGTCGAAGACGATCCCGGCCGCGGCGAGCGCGTTGGCGTCGCCGGCGTCGTCCGGGCCGCGCGAGAGGCGGTCCTGCAGGTACGCCTCTTCGCCCATCGTGAGCACGGCCGCGAGCTCCTCGGCGTCGGGGCCGAAGGCGAAGCGGTTTAGCAGGTGGACGGCGCGCTCGTAGCGGCCCATCGCCTCCGGTTTCGCCGCGGGGACGACGAACACGCGTTCCTTCGAGCGGCCTTCGTGGCCGGAAGTGTCGGCGGCGACGACGACGAGCTTGTGTTCGCCGGGCGCGAGGCCGCGCGCGAGCAGGGGCAGCACCGCGCGCCCCGGCTTCCCGAGCATTTCGGCGCGCACGCCGGTGCGCTTCCCGTCGATCTCGGTCTCGATCCAGGCGACGCCGAAATCGTCGGCGGGCTGGGCGATCACGGCGTCCTGCATCCAGACTTCGGCGTTCTCCGGCGGCCAGGCGACGCGGACGCGCGGCCCGCGGCCGTCGGCGGCGGGCGGGGTGCCCAGGAGGATCAGCCCCTGCAGCCAGAGGTTCCGGTCGCCCTTCCCCTCGTCGTACTTGTCGTTCGTGAAGGAGATGGAGATCGACTTCTTGCCGTCGGGGAGATTCGCGAGGCCGGCGAGGTGGGGCGTCCACCAGCCGCCGACGTCGAGCGTGTTGATCTTCGTGTCCTTGCCGTCCGCGCGCAGCACGACGTCCACCTTCGGGGCCCCGTCGTAGTGCTCGCCCTTGGCCTCGATCCAGACGAGGAAGGGACCGCTCATCTTCTCGGGCAGGTTGAGCGTCGCCGTGCCGTTCGAGGCGAAGCGCGCCGACAGCTTCTCGGGGCAGTCCCCGTCGGTCGTCAGTTCTTTCCGGGCGTCGTTCTGCCAGCCGCGGTCGCGCATCGTGAAGCGCAGGAACGGCATCGGCTTGCGGACGGCGGCGTCCTTCCACGGCGGCCGCCAGGTAACGCGCTGCTCCGGCGTCCTCGCGATCGTCCCGTCGTCGAGCGTCGCGACGATCTGGAGCGTGTTCTCGCCTTCCTTGAGGTTCGCGGCGTCGAGCCACCATTTCGGGGCGGAGGAATGCTGCGAGGAAATGCCGGCGCCGTTGACCACGAGTTCCACCTTCGGCCCGGCCGAACGCTCCATCTTCCGCCACCACACGAGCCCGTTGATCTCCACCGTCCCCGGGATCTGCCGGCCGTCGAGATTGTCCGCGAACGCGACGCGCAGCGAGCCCCACGCGTCCCGCCCGGGAGCCGCACCCGCCGGCTGCACCATCGGCCCCCCCGGGTCGCTTCCTTCGCCCGACGCCACCTTCGGCCGGTCCACGCGCACCACGTCGAGCCGGTCGAGGAACAGGTTCCGGTCCGCCGGGACGCCGCCCGCGTAGAAATCGTTCAGGAAGTACGGCGTCAGCACATGGTCGCCCTTGTCCAGCCGCACCGGCACGCCCAGCATCACCCGGTGCCAGTTCTCGTCCAGCAGCCGCACGTTCGTCATCGGCGGGTCCTTCGCGTCCACGATCAGCCCCACCGTCGGGAACGCCCCGCCCGCGAACGATCCCTTCGCCAGGATCGCCACCTGGTACCACCCCGCCTGCTCCACCGCGAACGGGAAGCACGGCACCGGCTCCGCGCCGTAGAGGTTCACGTACTCCTTGCCGCTCGCCTTCGCGTCGGGGGCGATGAAGAGCGGGTCCTTATTGAAGCGGTCCGGGCGTTTCACGTCGCGCTGGTCCTCGGCTTCCATCGCGACGGCGTCGCCCTCCTCGGGCTTGAGCACGGTCACGAGGATCGTCTCGCCTTCGATCTCCTCGCCGTTCGAGCGGTGAACGACGGGCGTGATCTCGACCGGGCCCGCTTCCATCGCCGCGGCGTCCAGCTCGTACAGCACGCGCACCGTCGGGCCCCACATCGCGCCGCTCACGCGCTTCGGGATGCGCTGCCCGCCCGGGTTGAGCCGCAGGACGTGCGTCGCGCCCGGCCCGCCGGCCTCGACGTCCACTTCGACGCCGACCGCAAACGTCCCCCACGCGACCGCGCCGTCCGCGGGCCCGACGATCGCGGGCCGCGCGGCCGCGGGGACGCGGGGCTCGACGACGGTGACCTTGATGGAAGCGTCGCCGACGCGGAGGTCGGTTTCGCCGGCCTTGAGGCCGCGGACGCGTACGTAGCCGGTGGTCCGGCCCTTGAGAACCGCGGGAGCGACCACGATTTCCAGGATCGACGGGTCGCCGACTTCGGCCTTGGGCGCTTCGTCCTTCTCAGGCGCAGCCTCGAGCGAGAACGCGATGATCCGCGTCCGCCCTGCTTCCGCCACCGTCCCCGCGCTGAACCACTTCACCGAAGTCGGTCCGGCCGGCGCGAGAAGTGCCGCGAGGGCCACAATCAAGGTGGAAGCGGCGAGGAGCAGCGGGGCGCGGAAACGGGCGAGCGGCATGGATTCCCCCGGGGTTCGGTGCGATGGGTCACTATACAGCGCGATGCGGCGATGGGTTTCCGCTGAATCGAACGCGCGGTTCTCCTGCCGTTCTCTGTGTCCTCTGCGCCCTCTGTGGCTTAAGTCGTTCGCCTGTCCGCCACCCATTGCACGGCAGCTCCCACCCCTCCCGCGATCCACAGCAGCGCGAACGTCAGCGCCGGCAACGCGAACCGCGGCTCAACCCCCGTCGGCCCCGCGGGCTTGTCCGTCAGCACCGTGTCGAGCGTCAGCACGAACGCGAACGGCAAAAGCGCGACCAGCCCCGCGCCGATCGCGAACGCCCCTTCCCATTTGCGGCGCCACGCCAGGCCGGCCAGGGCGAGCGGGACGATCCACGCGACCCAGGAACGGTCCGCGAGGAGGCGCGAAAGGTAGCGCGTGTACCCGGCCCACAGCCCCGCGACGTAGCGCCCCGCGACTTCGGGAAGCGAGTGCAGGCCGAACACGTAATGGAACGGCGTCTCGGGCGGCCCGCAGTAGGAGTTCTTCACGACCTCCGCGCGCGTCGGGAACCCGGGCTGCCCGGCGAACTCGTGGTTGCGCCAGAACTGCGCGTGGTTCTGCATCGGCGCGAGGGGCTTGCCTGTTTTCGAGAGATTGAAGAGGAGGTAGGGCGACGCGACGAGCCAAACGCCGGCGACGATCGACGGGGCGAGCCACGCGTCCTGCCGGGTGAACTTCTTCGACGCCGCGCGGGCGGCGGCCCAGAGTCCGACGAGGAGCGTGGCGGTGCCGAGGCCTTCGAGGCGCGTCAGGGCCATGAGTCCGCCGGCGACCGCCGCGGCGGCCGCGAGCAGGAGCCGGGCGCGCTTCCTGTCGGGCGCCATCCGGTACAGCGCGATGAGCGCCGAGACGAGCCCGAGCGTGCAGGCCGCCGCGAGGTCCTCGCGCAGCCAGCCGATGCCGTAGAGGGAGAGCCAGAGGTTGTCGGCCCAGAGAAGGGCCGCGACGAGGGCGCCGCAGCGGCCCGCGACGAGAAGGGCGCAGCCGAACAGGGCGCCCATCGCGAGGAGGCTGTGGAAGACGGACCAGCGACGCAGCAGGAGATGGTTCGCGCGGACCTGCTGCGCGTCCGTCGCGCCGAGGTCGCCGCCGGTCGCGAGCGCGAACCGCCCGGCCACCAGGATCACCGGCTCGCGCTCGGTTGTGAAACACGGGAAGGGCGTCCGCTCCGCGAGGCTGGCGTACGACGCCGCGTCGCCGCCGAGCTGCGCCGACATTCCCTCGACCTCGCCCGCCGCGACCGCGTCCAGCAGGTCCAGCCGCTTCACCGCCGCCACCGCCAGCAGCATCACGAAGGCCGCGAGCGTCGCGGCCCATCGGACTTTCTCGCTCGGCGGCCAGGTCACGGGGGGATTGTGGCGGGGCGGGGGCGTGGGGCCAAGGGAGACATGGCGGGGTAAATCGCGGAACCGGACGGGTGTCGCGACCGCTATTCTGTCCGGGATGAAGGGCGGGCTAATTCTGCTGATCGTTTGCGCCGCGGGATGCCATGAGGCTTCTCCCCGGCAGGGAACTCCGCAGGCGACTGTTCCCGTCGATCAGCCGACTGCAGGCGGTGTCGCCGACCCGGAAACGGGATTGCGCTGGAAACTTTCTGGCGGCGACGTGTTTTCAGTGGCACTGACCTTTGACCGCCGGGAAATCGTGGTCAACTCGGATCCTGAAATCTCCTCACGGGTACGGCTCGAGGCCACGGCGACGCTGGAGATTGTGGCGACAGAGGCTGACGGCGAATCCGCGTGCGTGCTGCGCGTCCACTCGCTGGCTATCCGAAGGCCCGAGATCGGGGAGTCGATCTACGACAGCGGCCGGGACCTTCGTTGGAAACCTCTCGCGATTCGGGGAAGGATTGAATCCTCCGGTCGAGTTGAACTGGAAGCGGATCTTCGGGAGCCCGGCAGGGATCTCTCCAGTGCATTCGCCCGGTTGTTTCCACCCTTGCCCACGCGCATTCCCGGTCCGGCTGAGGCCGTGAGGGCGTCAGCGACTGACACCACCGTGAACTGGACCTGCGACGGACGCAGGAGGGGGCTGCCTCCGGGGGAAGTGCTGCTGGACGGGACATTCGACGAGGGAGATCTCGGCTCGCCGATGGTGGAGCGGTACGAGGATGATCCGGATTGCGAAGCGGCGCTCCTTGGCTTGGTGCAGGCCCGCTACGACATCTACAAGTCCCGTACTCACTCGGCGTACACGCTCCGTTTCGACCCCGGGGAGGGAAATGCCGTTGAGTGCGTTTGCGACGAAGAGACCGAGATCGGCTGGCACGGCAAAGCTTACTGGCGTATCGAGGAGCATCTCTACCTGGACGTCATTCGCCAGGCCCGCGACGATTCGCCGGGGCGAAAGTGACGGCGAGACAAGTGAGGAAATACGCCGCTGCAGCACTGATGGCGACTATCCTCGCCGGTTGCCGGGGCACGGATTCGTCTCGAACGGTTGGTGACGGTGGTACGAGTCCTGGTCCGCTGCCGGCGATCTGGCGATTGCGCGTGGGCGACATCGTGCGAATTCGGCTGAGTGGCACCGTCGCGCTCCAGAAGACCACTCCCTATGGGCCGAATGACGAATCCTTCGATTTTGAGGGGATGGCAGCCCTGCGAGTGCTTTCCATTGAGCCGGGGAACGTCTGTTTCTGCGAAGTCAGCATTCCAGTAATCCGGCGATTTGAGCGGGGCAGTCGGGCGAAATTTGATAGCGATCATGAAGAGCCCTGGAGACAGCCTCTGTTGACCGGGTTCCTGTCCATTGAAGGCGGGCTGAGAATCTCGATCGACGATCGGTTGTATCCTGGCGCCGTGATCGAGTTCGCTCATGCCCTCGAACTCGCATTGCCCGCAGTTGAGTCCCTGAGCGGTAGTAACGGACCTCGCCGGATCGACCCGGCGAACGGGCTGGCGCTGGAATGGAAGCTGGACAGTGCGCCGTCGGGCATGGGAGTAGTTGCCGAACACTTCTGCAACCCGGCGGACCTTCCTTTCCCGGGCCCGGTGCGTCTGGACTGGAATGAGATCCGCGAAGCGCTCGCGTCCCGCGATCTCGAGGTCCAGAGACCGTGGAGGGAATGGATGCGTCGTCGCTCCCGATTCGACCGGGTTTTGAGCCCTCGAGTCGTTGCGTCGAAGGGCAGGTACACTTTCGCGTCGCCCGGCGGCGTACCGGAAGCGGGAGAACGCGTGCTCCTGATTCACTGGACGTCGAACGGAGATTTTGTCTCGCGCACGCGTCACGACCTCCAGATCGAGGTCACGTCGGCTCCCGCGAAGTAGACTCTCCCCATGAGGCCATTCCCCTTGCTCGCCGCCATAGTTGTCCTCGCGGCTGGCTGCCAGTCCTCCGAGCCCCCCGCTCCCGCGCCCGAGCCCGTGCCGCTCCGCGTCCGCTTCGACTGGAAGCCCGCCGACGGCGACGTCTGGACGCTGCGCGTCGATTCCACTCGCCGCTCCGAAATCCAGACCGGCAAGGACCCGATCCAGACCCGCTTCATCGTCCGCCTCTACGGCGAACTCCTCTTCGGCGCGCCCGCGGCCGACGGATCGCGCGCGTGCCTGTTCACGTTTGCGACGCTCGAAGGGACGATCGAAGCGCTGGGCGTGACGATGCCGCTGACCGACAAGCCGTCGGACGTCGCGGGGCGCACGGTGGCGGCGTCGATCGACGCGCGCGGGTGCATCTCGTGGGACAAGGTCACGCTGCGGACACTCGTCGAGGGGCTGGACCTCAACGAGGACCTGGAAGGGCTGTTCCCGGCGATGCCGCGCGAGTCGGTTGGGCCGCAGGAGCCGTGGAGCGTGCAGGTCGATCGCCACACGGACACGTACGAGCTGAAGAGCATCGAGAAGGACGGCGGAACCACCGTGGCGCGCTTCGGCGGGATGTCGAAGGCGGACGAGTCGCGCGGCACGGAGGCGCTGGGCTCCTCGCTCAAGGTCGCGGGCACGCTCGCGGGCGAGTGGGACGTCGATGCGGGGGGGCTCACGTCGTTCCGCGAGAATCGCATCGAGGACGCGAAGATCGTCACGAAGACGTCCACGCTGCGGACGCATTCCGAACTGAAGCGGGACGTCACGCTCGCGAAGAAACGGTAGCGACTACACCCGCCGCCGCAGCTGTCCGCAGGCCGCGTCTTCCTCCGCGCCGCGCTGCTTCCGGATGTGCACGGTCACGCGCTGTTCGCGCAGGATTTCCCAGAAGCGCGTCGCCTTCTCGCGCGTCGCGGCGCGGAAGGGCAGCTCGTCCACGGTGTTGTGCGGGATGAGGTTCACGTGGAACGGCCGGCCGCGCAGGACTTCGGCGAGCCGTTGCGCCTGCTCCGGGGAGTCGTTCACGCCGTCGAGGAGCACGTAGCTGATCGTCACGTGGCGCTTCGTCGCGGCGCGGTACGCCTCGGCGGCGTCGAGCGTCTCCCCGACGCTCCACAGCCGCGGCGCGGTGCGCACGATCGCGGCGCGCGTCGCGTCGTCGGGCGCGTGGAGCGACACGGCGAGGTGCGGCGGCTCGTGCGACGCGGCCAGCGCTTCCATGCCGCTCACGATCCCGACGGTCGAGACGGTGATGCCGGCGGGCGCCATGGCGCCGGCGTGGCGGTGGGTGAGGTTTCGGATGGCGGCGATGACGTTGTCGGTGTTGTGAAGCGGCTCGCCCATGCCCATGAAGACGACGGTGGCGAGGCGCTGGCCGCGGGAGGCCGCTTCGCGCCGCAGGAGCAGGGCCTGCGCGACGATTTCGCCGGCGGTAAGGTTGCGGGTGAGGCCGCCGAGGCCGCTGGCGCAGAAGGAGCAGCCCGCGGCGCAGCCGACCTGGCTCGACACGCACGCGGCGGCGGTGGGGCGGCGGACGCGCGGGGCGCCGTCGTCGCGGTTGCGAGCGCTCATCTTGTGACGCGAGTGGTCGCCGCGCACGCCGGGAATCAGGACGCACTCGACCGTTCGCGCGTCGCCCAGCGCCAGGAGCAGCTTGGTCGTCCCGTCGGCCGCGTCGAGGCGCTTCGCCACCCCCGGCACGCCGAGCTCGAACGCGGCGGCGGCGGCGCGGAGCGCGCGGCCGATCCAGGGATCGGGCTCGAGGGCGTAGGCGGCGCGAAGCGACCGCTGGACGTTCTGCGGCGGCGCGGCGGCGCAGAGGCGCGCGAGGAGTTCGGGGACGGGCTCGGCGAAAAGGGAAGGCATGGCGACGCGGAGGTTAGCACGGCGGGGGGTGCAAGGCTGGAATTGCAGGAGGTTCGGAGGGGAACCGGACTTGAGGCTTGGCCGCGAAAAGGCAAACTCAAAACTGCGAAACGCAAAGCCAAACGCCAAAATCTAACGCGGCCTGTGGCCGCAACCAAATGAGCTGGTTCTCAATAGACACGGCGTTTCTTCCCTTGTAGGAATGCGGTTGCGAAGCGTCATTCCTGCGCAATCGGAGAGAAACGCCGTGAATCTCTTTATATCAAAGCATGGCCGTGACGTCACCGGAGTGCTGTCAGGTTTCGACCGGATGCTTTTTTTCGCGACGATCCGGGCCATCTCGTTCGCCGGGGGGATGGCTGCTTTGCTGAAGAGGATGGGCGTGGCCCTGCAGGGCTTTGGAGAGTTCGTCGAGGACTGTACTGAGCGCCTGCTCAGGTCAACGTTGGCTCTTCCGATCTCGCGAGGGCGGCCGAGTCTGTTCCTCCGCGGCAACGATGTCCGAAAGAATGAGTATGCCGAGGAGATCGCGCATCGCGACAAGATCCGCGACGGGCTGATCTGCACCTTCCGCGCTGTGGAGCCCTGCAAGACCTTCCGCGTTCGCAAGCACGGGAAGAATAGCCTGAAGGTGACCTACGAGCGCACCAAGTGCATCCACGTGTACCACTACTTCATGGACCCCGTGTTCGGGTTCATGCACGCGCGGCTGCAGAGCTGGTTTCCGTTCAGCATCCAGATCTGCATCAACGGCAGAGAGTGGCTGTCGCGCCAGATGGATGGAGCCGGTTTGACTTACACGAAGCGGGAGAATTGCTTCCTTCAGATCGAAGACTGGAAGCGCGCACAGGACCTTGCGACTGAGCAACTCCGGACGCCCTGGACGCAACAGTTGTCCCGGATCGTCCGGGTGGTGGCTTCTGCGGTCCCGGGAATCCTCGGCGTCAGGGGCTGCGACTACTACTACACGCTCCGGCAGAGCGAGTGGGCCACCGATGTTCTCTTCAAAGACACGGCAGTCCTGGATCGATTGATGCCGTCTCTGACCCGTCACTCGATCCTCTCCCTGGGCTGCGACAACGTGATGCGGTTCCTGGGGACGAGCAAACCGAATGGGAATCTTCGGCGGTCCGTAAAAAGCTACCTCAGGAGCGAGCGCCGGGAAGGCCTGCGCGTCAAACACTGGTTCGGGCACAACTCCATCAAGCTCTACCAGAAACACGGGACCGTCCTGCGCGCCGAGACGACGATCAACCAGGCCGGTGAATTCACCGTGCTGCGCCCCAAGGACGGAGATCCGAAAGGCGAGTGCAGGCGCCGTGTCATGCGCCAGGGGATTGCGGATCTCTACCGGCGCTCACAGGTTTCTGACCGCGCTAACAAAAACTACCTCGATGCCATCAGCGCCGCCGACACATCGGCCGCCCTGGGAGATGTCTTCCAGCGCGTCATCACACCTGTCGAGCAGGGCGGAAAGCGATCAAGAGGACTGCGGCCTTGGTCGCCGGACGATCTCAAGCTCTTCAAGTTCATCATGGACGGGAAGTTCCATCTCAGAGGCTTCAGGAACTTCGACCTTCGGAAGGTGCTCTTCCCAATACCAACTCATGACCCGGTTGAACGCAGAAAACGATCGGCAAAGGCCAGCAGGCTCCTGCGCCTGCTCAGGGCTCACGGACTGATAAAAAAACTGCCCCTATCCCGCTCGTACAGGGTCACCAAAGGCGGTCGTGAGACTCTCGCTACGATACTGGTGGCGCAAGGTCTTACGCTCGATGCGATGAAAGCAAGCGCATAACATCGTCGCGAAAAACGAAGATCCTCGGGGTTATAAGTCAAAACGGAGAACTCAATTCACGAATGATGCCACCCGGCTAGCCATCGACGAACGGCCCGACTTGTCGTTTGCAGTTTGTCGTT
>CAVPNQ010000078.1:0-5600 GCA_963706735.1 uncultured Planctomycetia bacterium | reverse complement strand
TGTGGCCTACCTTCGTTCAGCGTGCTCTTGTTCATCGTGCACGGGACATTCCATCATCACGGCGAGGAATACGGCGTCGACACGGTGACCACGAAGGAGCTGCAGCTCGTCCTGCACGGGCGGGTGCTCGACCAGTGGTACGTCCACGTGGCGGCGGACCTGGCCCCGGACGCCGGCGGGACGCTTTACGAAGGCTGGGTCGAGTTCGACGCCTGGGGGATTGCGAAGATCCGCGCGGGCGAGTTCAAGGTGCCGTATTCGCTGGAAGCGCTGGAACCGACGCAGTGGCAGGACTTTCCCGAGAACTCGCTGGCCGACCTTCACGCGCCGGCGCGCGATCTCGGGGTGCTCGTCCACAGCGAGTTGTTCGGCGGGATCCTGGACTACTCGATCGGCATCACGAACGGCAATGGGCCGGGCGGGCTCGACGACAACAGCGACAAGGACTTCTCCGGGTACTTCGGCGTCAGCCCTCTCGCCTGGACCGGGTGGGACTGGCTTCGCAGATTCAGGATCGGCCTCGGGGGCACCACGGGGCGGCACGAAGGGCCCGCCGACGAGCTTCCCATCCAGCCCATGGTCCCCGCGTCCGGCTCCGAGATCCAGACCGACCGCGCGGGCAAGTCGGCCGGGTTCGATACGGTGCGCGAGGACGGAAGGCGCCAGCGGGCGTCGGCGGACCTCGCGCTCTCCATCGGCCCCATCGACTTCAACACCCAGATCTCCCGCTTCAAGACCGGCCTTCGCTCGACCAGCGGCCGTTCGGACTACCGCAGCTGGGCGAACCGCTGGCAGCTCGGCTTCTGGGTCTTCGGCTACCGGAACACCGGCGAGCGGCCGACGATCGAGAAGCCGCTCTTTGCCGGTGGCCCCGGCGGGCTCCAGATCGTCGCCCGATATTCCACGGGCACGCTCGACGACGACTTCATCAAGCGCGCGGGTTTCGCCGGAACCGACCATGTACGCGAGTACTCGCTCGCCGTGAACTGGTACCCCAATTCACACGTACGCGTCTCCCTCATGCTCTCCGACATCCGCTACAGCCGGCAGGGCATCCCCGTCGGGGATCCCCTTCCACCCGCCCCGGGTCGCGGAGGTTCCCCCGTTCCCGGAAACGACCGCTTCGCCCGCCACATCGACGACGAGAAGGTGCTGATCCTGCGAGTTCAGGTGGATTTCTAGGCCGGGCCGATTCAAAGATCTCCCGAACCGAGTCCCTTCTCGGCCCGGCCTACCCTGAGCGAGCCCGAAGGGCGAGTCGAAGCGTGCACGGGATCAAACCCCACTCGAGTGAGAATGGCTACGCACCTGTGTTGCTGGAAGCGCTTCGGCGGTGAGGAACTCGCGCCCGTTCACCTCGCCAGGCGGCGAAGCGCCGCGGGCGTCATCAGCAGGTGCAGCGAGCCGCGCGGAAGCGGCGCGAGGGTCTGCACTTTCGCGAACGCCATGCCGGCCTTCTTGAGCTGGATGTCGCCGGAGTCGGAGGAAGCGACCAGGAGCGACACGGCGGCGGACAGGACGGGCTCGTGGCCGACGAGGATCGGCGACTTTCCTTCGAGGTCTTTGAGCGCCTCGAGGACCTGGGCTGCCGACGTGCCCGGCAAGAGACGGTCCGACAGCTGAGGGGGCGGCAGGCCGAGGACGTTGGCGACGATCTCGGCGGTTTCCAGGGCGCGCGGAAGCGGGCTGGTCAGGATCGCGTCGAGGCCGAGGTTGAGTTTCTTCAGGCCGCGCGCGGCGGCGCGGGTTTTCCGACGGCCTTCCTCGGTGAGCGTGCGCGCGTCGTCCGCAACGCCCGGGGCGCCCGGCTCGGCGGCGAGGCCGTGACGGAAGAAGCAGACGTTCATCGCGATGTCCCCCGGCGTGTGCCCGTGAGGATCGGCCGCAGGCGCGCGAGTTCCTCGAGCGCCCCCTCGAACTGCGCGGACCGTTCGCGCATTTCGGCCGCCAGGCGGATTCGAAGGGCCTTCAGCGCGGACTGCAGGCGCGGTTTCGGGCCCAGCGCGGCGGCCTGGCGGTCGATCACGAATCGGTCGTGCCACTCCCCCGCCGCCTCCTGCAGCCGCACGAACATCTGCGCCAGCGCGCCGTCGTCGTCGGCGGAGTAGAGTGCGCGGATCGACTCCTGCTGGTACCGAAGGAAGCGGATCTCCTGACGGAGCTCGTGCGCCCGCGGCGGGTCGTCCATCGGTTTTCCGCGCGCCGCCAGCCGCAGGATTTTCCGCAGCCGCGTCTCCAGCCTGGCGGGCGCCGGCCGCGGCGCGTCCTCCTTCGACGCCGCGAGAGCCTTCGACAGCGCGCTCTTCAGGCGCTCCACCCGCCGGCGCTCGAGCCACCCCGCAAGCCGCTTGCGCTCCAGCTTCGCTTCACGCTTCAGTTTCCGCGCCAGCGCCTTCCGCGCGGAAGCGTCCTCAGCGGGGCCGTCCTTGAGGAACGCGATCGAGACGTCCAGGTTGCGCACTCTCCCGAGCCGGCGGACGCACTTCTCCAGCCGCTTCTGCAGTTTCGCCCGGCAGGTCCCCGCCTCCAGCCAGAGCTCCGTCCCCGCCAGGAGACGCCGCCCCGCGACGCGCGCGTCGTGGACCGCTTCGTCGTCCGAGGGGTTCTTGCGCACGCGGCGGAGTTCGTCGAGCAGCCGCGCCGCCGGGGGGGCGAGCGCCGCGCGGGCGTTCGGGGGAAGCGTCTGCGGAGCCGTCATTACCGGTCTTCCTTGCGCGCGACCCGCAGTTTCAGGTCGCGCCCGAACGCCACGCGGAACATGTCCGCGCGCCGGTCGGCGGTGTAGAGCTCGAGCTCGGGGTCCGACGAAGCGCGGACCTCGAGGGTGACGTCGCCGCCTTCGGGAATGATGCGGATGTCGTCCACGATCGCGGCGTGGCTGCGGTCGAGCCCGTCGGCGACGCGAAGGATCGCGCCCAGCAGGCCCACGCGCCGGCGCTGGCTCTTCGAGAGCTTCGCGTACCCCTCGTGATCTTCCCGGGGCGGCGAGCCACGGTGGTAGCGCGCGACGAGCGCGATCAGCTGCCGCTCCTCGTCCGTGAACCCCTCGATCGCGCCGTTCATGATCAGGTAGTAAGCGTGCTTGTGGTGCTTCTCCGCGCTGATCCAGTACCCCGCGTCGTGGAGCAGCGCGGCGTACTCGAGGATGTCGCGGTCAGCGGCGTGGAGGCGGTGAAGCGGCGCCAGGTCGTCGAACATGCGGAGCGAGAGCCGCGCCGTGTGCGTCGCATGGAGGTCGAGTGCGCCGAGGCGGCGGGCGAGGACATGGACGCTGCGGCGGCGCGGGTCGGCGATTTCGTCGTCGTGAATCGAGAGGCGTCCGGCATTTCGCGAAGCGTAGTCGGCGACGACGCCTTCGCGGAGCGCGCGGTCGCACGGGACGAGCTCGTCGATATCCGCTTCCTCCATGAAGATCCGGACCACGAGCGAACCGGGGCCGATCGTGTCGGCGCGCGCGTCGCCGACGGGGCCGAGCGAGGCGAGTTCCTTGCGGGAAGTGGCGAGCAGCCGGTGCGAGAGGTCCTCGAGCGGGCCGAGGCGGATGGGGTCGCCGTCGTCGCGCACGCCGAGCAGCTTGGCCAGCGTCAGGATCGTCCCGCTCGTGCCGAAGACGGTTCCCGGCGAGCGCCGCTTGACTTCCTTCGCGACCGGCTTGATCACCTCGCGGATGTGGTCCTCCATGTCGCCGCGGTCCTTCCCGCGCGGGAACATTTCCGCCATGCGCAGAACGCCGAGCTTCAGGCTCTTCACGAACGCCACCCGGTCGCCCTCGCCGACGATGACTTCCGCGCTGCCGCCGCCGATATCGAACACGCCGATGCGGCCGACAGTGGGAGGCAGTCCTTCGCGCACCCCGGCGTAGATCAGCCGTCCTTCCTCCTCCCCCGAGATGACGCGCACCGCCAGCCGCGCTTCCTTCTCCGCCCGCTTCACGAACTCCCCGCGGTTCTTGGCGTCGCGCACCGCCGACGTCGCCACCGCGAGCACCGCCTCGACGCCCTGCGCCTCGGCGATCGCGCGGAAGCGCCGCAGCACCGCAATGGCGCGGTCCATGTCCGCCGCCGGGATCGCCCCGTTGCGGAACGTGGAGCGCCCGAGCTGCAGCATCTCCTTCGAGCGGTCCAGCACTTCACGGATCCCCGGCGCGAACAACCTCGAGACGACGAGGTGGACGCTGTTGGCTCCGATGTCGATGGCGGCGACTTTCATGGGGTGCCGAGAGTATCCGCAGAGTGTTGGGGTTTGGTGAAGAAGCCGTTATTTCCAGCCGTAGCCCCAGATCGACGCGGGCGCGACGCGTTCGGCGGGCGTGTCCCCCGCGAGGCGGAAAAGGTGCGCCATCGGCGCGCCGGCGAGGTCGGAAGCGCGCCCGTTGTACTGCGTGCCGCCCCAGCGCGGGCCCGCGGCGACGAGTTCGAATTCCACGAACTTCTCCTTCGCGATGTCCCACAAGCCGCTTCCCAGGATCTTCGCGTCGAAGCCGCGTTTCTGGTCGGCCGTCGTCGGGTCGAACCCGTTCACGCGCCACTTGCCGACCGCGGAGGCCTTCGCCTTTCCCTGGATCCGGATGCGCGCCCGGCCGTCTTTCACTTCCTCCACGACCGTCGCCATCTCCACCGTCGCGATCTCCGCTTCCTGCCACGGGTACGTCTGGCCGCGGACGTTGTCCACGAGGTGAAACCGCGCGAGCCGCAGGACGATCTCGCGGGGGACGGCCTGGAGCGCGCCCTCCTCGATCGTCTCGGGGAGGAACGCGCGGGCTTCGGCTTTGCGGAACCACGCGTAGTCGAGGTTCCAGGCGTCCGTCGGGAGATCCTCGCGCGGGAGATCGCGCGAGAAGTCCTTGAGGACGAGGCCGTCGGCGGGGAACAGCCGCTCCCAGCGCGTGCGGTCCGCGGGATCGGTCGCCGGCGCCACTTTCATCAGCCGGTCTTCCGGCTTGAGTTCTTTCCACTTCACCAGCGCCTTCTGCATGAACTCCGCCATCGCCGCGGCGTTCGTGGTGTTGATCGAAGCGAGGAACGTGCCGTTCGGCGCGCAGGCGTAAATCCCCTGGCGGGTGTTCGTGGGCTTCGTGCGCCCCCCGTAGTGCCCCTGCTCGGCGATCTTCCGGAACAGCTCGGCCTCGGGGCCCTTCACCATCTGCAGGTGGCCGACTTCGTCCGCGCAAGCCACGAACTCCTTTGCCAGCTCCTGCACTTTCGCGTCGCCCCACACGGCCCGCCGGGCCGTGACCCCGTTGTTTCAAGTGCAGGCGAGAGGATGGCCGTTCATGGCCCAGAGAAGGATCGGCTTGTCCGACTTCTGTCCCTCGACGACCGCGTCCCAGAACGAAGCGCGCCAGTCGATGGCGGTCCAGCGGAGTTCGTCGGCGGAGGGGAGGACGTGGTCGCGGAGCTTCGCGTAGGTTTCCTCGGTGAGTTCCTGCGCCGCGAGAGGCGCGGTGCAGACGAGGGCGAGCAGGAGGGTGGCGGTGCGCATGGTCAGGCTCCGGAAACGGGATCGAGAGGCATCATACGCAAGCCCGCGGCTTCGCGGGTGGGCCCGTCCTGTCCTGGGTGCATGGTGGGGACCGGGAGGGGAAACGCCAAAGTCTAACG
>CAVPNQ010000077.1:0-47033 GCA_963706735.1 uncultured Planctomycetia bacterium | reverse complement strand
CGAAGCCGCCGAAGAAAAAGTCGAAGTAGCCGGCCCGGACGAAAGCGGGCCCGGGAGCAAACGCTCCCGGGCCCGTTGTGATTTTCAGGCGTCCGATAAGCCGGGCGGACGAATTCCTTTCGGTAATCCTGCGCCCGCGCCGCCCGGCTTATCCTGAGCGAGCCCGCAGGGCGAGTCGAAGGATGCCTGGACGAGGCGAGGAGGCGTTCCGGAAGCGGTTCATCGGTTTCGCTTACTTCACCGGTGCTTTTGCGCCCCGGGCTGCTTCCGCATCGAAGCCCTTCTTCAGGCACTCCACTTCCCACTTAACCTGCGCCGCGACGCCAAGAACGCTCTTCTCCGCCACCACGCCGCCCCGCAGGTCCACTTTCAGCGCGCAACCCGCGGCCTTCGAGAACGAGACCTTCCCGCTCTTGAACGCCTCGCGCGGGATCTTGTTCGCGGCGTCCTTCGGCTGGTCCGCCGTTTCCATCTTCATCCGCACGCAGCTGTCGCCGCTCACCGTTTCGGAGCCGTCCATGCGCACATCGAGTTCCTCGCCGTTGCCGACGTTGAGCGCCCGCTTCCATTCTTTCCCCTTGCCCGGCCCCGTGTGAAAGAGGAGTTCGAGCCAGACGCGGGGGGAGGTGGGGTCATGGAAGAGGTTGGCGGCGCTGTCCTTCACGGTCGTGACCTTGTCGATCTTGATATCGCTGGTCTTCGGCCAATCTTCGATGGAGCAGTTCTGGATTTCGCCGTCGGCGGTGATGGTGGCTGTGAAGGTCGCGCCCCTGATCGCGGCGTAGCGGACGAAGCCCTTGGGGCATTCCTTGTCCTTGGCGGAGTCGAACTTGAGGTGTCCGCCGGACTGGACGGTGGTGTCGAGGGAGACGCGCTCGACGCTGAACGACCAGGTGGTGCTGCCGTCGGCGGCGATGGAGGTGCAGGTGCCCTTGAGATCGATCGACTCAGACTGAGTCGAGACATCGGGCATGTCGCCGCCTCAGCCGTACTTCTTGGTGCCGGTCTGGCCGGTGAGTTCGGAGGAGAGGCTCCAGGTGACGGTGGTGCCGGCCTGGGTGTCGCCGGCGAATGCGGGTGCGGCGAGAGCGGCGAAGAGTGCGAGGGCAGGAATGGACAGGCGCATGGGATTCTCCTGTGAGTTGAGACGTCAGGACAGCAAGCTGCGTGCCGAGTGGCTCCACATCAACCCATTGGGGATCAAGAGGTTACGACAAAGTCAATCCGTCGGGATGTCATTTGTCTTTGCTTTCGTGGCTGATGGCTTGACATCGACGCAGCCTGGTCTGCAGGGCTTTTGCCCAGGCTCTGATAGCATTGTTTCCCCAGCTTTTCCCCCGGAGTTCCCATGACCAAGGTCGCCCAGCTCCTCGACACTCTCGAGTACGGCCCCGCGCCGGAAACCGCCGCCCCGGCCGAACGCTGGCTGGCGGAACACGACGGAAAACTCGGCCACTTCATCGGCGGGCGATTCGTCGCGGGAAGCGGCCACTTCGACTCGGTCAACCCTGCGACGGGCAAGCCGATCGCGAAGATCGCGCAGGCGACTCAGGCCGAGGTGGACGCCGCGGTCGCGGCCGCGCGGATGGCCCTTCCCGGATGGTCGAAAACCCCGGGGCATGGGCGGGCGAAGGTGCTGTACGCGATCGCGCGGCAGGTGCAGAAGCACGCACGGCTCCTGGCGGTGCTGGAGACGATGGACAACGGGAAGCCGATCCGGGAAACGCGGGACATCGACGTGCCGCTGGTGGCGCGGCATTTCTACCACCACGCGGGGTGGGCGCAGCTGGCGGCGACGGAGTTTGCGGGGTACGGGCCGGTCGGGGTCGTCGGGCAGATCATTCCGTGGAACTTCCCGCTGCTGATGCTGGCGTGGAAGATCGCGCCGGCGATTGCGATGGGGAACACGGTGGTGCTGAAACCGGCCGAGTTCACGAGCGTGACGGCGATCGCGTTCGCGGAGCTCTGCGTCGCTGCGGGCGTGCCGGCGGGCGTCGTGAACATCGTCACGGGCGACGGCAAGGCCGGCGCGGCGATCGTCGCGCACCCGGGCGTGGACAAGGTCGCATTCACGGGCTCGACTGAGGTCGGCCGCATCCTCCGCAAGGCGACCGCGGGGACCGGCAAGAAGCTCTCACTCGAACTCGGCGGCAAGTCGCCGTTCGTCGTTTTCGAGGACGCCGACCTCGACTCCGCCGTCGAGGGCGTCGTCGATGCCATCTGGTTCAACCAGGGACAGGTCTGCTGCGCCGGCTCCCGGCTGCTCGTCCAGGAGTCCATCCACGACCGCTTCGTGAAGAAGCTCCGCGATCGCATGGAGAAGCTCCGCGTCGGCGACCCGCTCGACAAGGCCGTGGACATCGGCGCGATCGTCGCTCCCGTGCAGCTCGATCGCATCCGGGAGCTGGTCGCCAAAGGCGTCGCCGAAGGTGCGAAGCTCTGGCAGCCGTCGTGGTCCTGCCCGAAAGACGGCTGCTTCTACCCTCCTACGCTCTTCACCAACGTCTCCCCCGCCTCCACCATCGCCCAGGTCGAGATCTTCGGCCCCGTCCTCGTCGCGATGCCGTTCCGGACTCCTGCCGAAGCGATCCAGCTCGCGAACAATACGAGGTTCGGGCTCGCGGCGTCGGTGTGGACGGAGAACGTCAACCTGGCGCTCGACCACGCGCGCAGGATCAAGGCCGGGACGGTCTGGATCAACTCGACAAACCTCTTCGACGCCGCGGCGGGGTTCGGGGGATACCGCGAGAGCGGGTTTGGAAGAGAAGGCGGCCGCGAGGGGATCTGGGAATACGTGAAGCGCGAGCCGTCGGGAAAGTCACCGGCGCTGAAGAAGGTGAAGCCGGCGAAGGCTGCGTCGGGCGTTGACCGCACCGCCAAGCTCTTCATCGGCGGCAAGCAGGCTCGGCCGGACTCCGGCTATTCGCTCGTCGTGAACGACACGCAGGGGCGGCCGATGGGCGAGGTCGGCGACGGGAACCGCAAGGACATCCGCAATGCGGTGGAGGCGGCGCACGCGGCGGAGAGCTGGGGGTTCGCGACGGCGCACAGCCGGGCGCAGATCCTGTACTACGTCGCGGAGAACCTCTCGGCGCGGGCCGCCGAGTTCGCGGCGCGGATCGAACGGATGACCGGCCGCGAAGGGCGCCGGGAGGTCGACGCCGCCGTCTCGCGCCTCTTCACGTACGCCGCGTGGGCCGACAAGTTCGACGGTGCGGTGCACAACGTGCCGCTCCGGGGTCTCACGATCGCGCACGTCGAGCCGGTCGGCGTGCTCGGCCTCGCCTGCCCGGAGGAATTCCCGCTCCTGGGCTTCGTCTCGCTCGTCGCCCCCGCGATCGCAATGGGCAACACCGTCGTCGCGGTGCCCAGCGAGCGCCACCCGCTCGCGGCCACCGACCTCTACCAGGTCCTCGAGACTTCCGACGTCCCGCCCGGCGTCGTCAACATCGTCACAGGCAGGAAGGACCCCCTCTCGCGCGTCCTCGCGGGCCACGATGACATCGAGGGGCTGTGGTACTTCGGCACCCAGGACGGTGCGAAGGCCGCCGAGACGGCGAGCGCGGGGAACACGAAGCGGACGTGGTGCGAATGGAAAACCGGTCGGAACTGGCTCGATGCCGCGGAGGGCGAGGGGCCGGAGTTCCTGAGGCAGTCCACCCAGATCAAGAACATCTGGACCCCCGCCGGTGAGTGAGGCGGGGTGAAGCGCGCGTCTCCCGCCGCGGCCTCAGGACACGGCTTCCTGCACCTCCTGATGAATCTTCGGCGTCGCGATGATGTCGTCCACCCGGCGGCACTGGCGCTTCATGAGGAAGCGGATCGCGGGCGTGGCGATGAACGTGCTCACGATGGCCATGATCACCAGCATCGTGAACATCTCGCGCGGGAGGACGCCCAGGTCGAGGCCGACGTTCAGCGCGATGAGTTCCATGAGGGCGCGGGTGTTCATGCAGACGCCGATCGTCGCGGCGCTTCGCGTGTCCTCCCCCAGTGCCTTTGCAGCGATGAACGCGCCGCCGAACTTGGTGGCGAAGGCGAGGGCGCAGACGAGGACGCAGGTCAGGAATCCGTGCCAGCCGTGGATGGAGCCGATGTCGGTACGGAGGCCGGTGACGGCGAAGAAGATCGGGAGGAAGAACGTCCAGACGAGCGGGCTGACGCGGGATTTCCACTCGGCCACGAAGCGGCGGTCGTCGTGGAGGGCGACGCCGATGACGAAGCCGCCGATGATCGCGAAGACGCCGAGCTTGCTGGTGCACATGGCCGAAGTAAAGAGGAGCACCATCATCCAGCAGAGGGTGGGGATGCGGAGGGTGCCGTCGCGATTCATGATGCGCGCGATGGCGCGCTTGAGGATCGGCCGCGCGACGAGGAAGACGATTGCGAGGTAGATCGCCAGCCCGCCGAGGCGCGGGAGGACCCATGCGGCCGATGCGTTGCCCCTGACCACGACGGCGATGACGCCCAGGACCAGCCAGCCGCAGACGTCGTCGATGGCCGCGGCGCCGATCGTGAGCGCCGCCGTGCGGGTGTGGGACAGCCCGAGTTCCATGAAGATGCGCCCGAGGATCGGGATCGCCGTGATGGACATCGCGACGGCGAAGAACAGGCGGAACCCGAACAGCGACACGCGCGGCTCCGCAAACTGCTGCCAGAACCAGGGCGCCGCGAAATACCCCCCCAGGAACGGCAGCGCGATCCCGACCAGGCTGATCGCGAAGATCGGGCGGCGGTCCTTGCCCAGGTGCTCCTTGAACTCGAATTCGAGGCCGATCTGGAACATGAGGAAGATCAGCCCGACCTGCGCCACGCCGGCGAAGATCGTGCTCGTCGAGGGATCCCACAGGGTCTTCGAAAACTCGGGAAACAGCGCGCCGAGGAGGCTGGGCCCGAGCACGAGCCCTGCCAGGATCTCCCCCGAAACGTCTGTCTGCCCGAAGAAGCGCCGCGCCACCCACGTCACCACGCGCGTGGTCACGAGAATCGCAAGCAGCTGGGCCAGCAGGTGGAAAACGAGCTCTTCGGCTTTCGCGCCGACCGCGGAGTGCACCTCCGGGGCGGCGCTGGCGAGCAGGGAGATCATGCGGTGGCGGCTCCTGTTGCGACGGCCGGGGTCACGGTTTCCTCACGCCGCTCAGGCCCCTTCACCGGCGGCGGCACGTCAATCTCCGGATCCCCGGCGGGACCCTTCGGCATCGCATACGGCCCGGGCATCCCCGCCTTCAACGGCTTCGGCCACGTGAAGTACGACAGGAAGTTCCGGATCTCCGCGCCGTAATAGAAGAGCAGCCCCTTGGTCAGCATCACCGCCGTCAGGCCGCCCAGGCTGAAACCCGGCAGCTTCGGGTGCTTCTTCGCATTCCGGTTGCCGTAGATCCCGAGCCGCCACTTGCGCTTCCCGATCGAGATCAGCCGCCGGTTGTAGAACCCGATCAGCCAGCAGGCCCACCCTGAGAACGGAAGGTAGTAGGGAGGACGGCGGAGGAAACTGCTGCTCTTCTTGTAGAGCGCGCGGGCGAGGACGTAGTAGTAGAGCGAAGTGTCGATGAGGAACGACGCCGACATGAGGTCGTAATCGCCCATCAGGTAGTACTTGTCCTTGTAGATCGACTTGAAATAGAAGGCCCAGAACTGGGCGTAGAGCTTGTTATGGGAAGCGACGAGGGCGGCGAATTTCTTCGGGTCCGGGCATGTGCGGCTCTGGTGGACGAGTTCGAGGGTCCAGGAGGTGGAGTAGGCCACCTGGTCGAGGCCGGGGCTGTAGAACGGGTCGAGAAACCCGGCGGCGTCGCCGACGAGCGACCATGTCGCGCCGCAGGCGCGCTCGACGGTGTACGGGAGGTTCGCGTACATCCGAAGGTCGCCCGGGACCGCGTGCGCGCCCTCCGTCAGCTCCTTTGTCAGCGGGTTCCCGTCGAGGAACCACCGCAGCTTCTCTTCCATCGTCTTCCCCTGCGGCTCGACGATGCGCCGGTCCCACACGGCGCCGATCGAGGTTTCCCCGCCCTGAAGCGGGATGAACCACATCCAGTAGCCGTAGCCATTGAAGTGATTCGTGGCGAGACGGCGCGAGGACACCACGCCGCGTGAGTACGCCGAGTCGGGATCGGTGCCGCCGATCTCGATCCCGTCGAGGTCCTTGACGTTCCGGAAGCGCGCCCAGATGGAAGAGGTCGGGTGTTCGTGAAGCGGCTTCAACCACCCGCGCTTGCGCGAGATGACGGCGGCGCGCCCGGTGGCGTCAACGACCCACGGGGTGCGGAGTTCGTGGGTGACGCCGTCGCGTTCGACGCGGACGACGTTGTGGGTCCCGCCGATTTCCTCGGCGAGCTGGACGTCGAGGATCTTCGCGGGACGCCAGACGTGGCTTCCCTCCTTCTCCGCCAGGGCGAGGACGTGTTCGTCGAGCTTCGCGCGGTCGAGCTGGAAACCCGGCGTGCGTGAGAGCTGGAACCCGCCGACCTCGGACGCATCGCGGCACGACGTGACGGTGCCGTTGTGGAACCAGTAGCGGAACCCCTGCTTGGGAAGCTGTTCGCGTGAGAGGTGGTCGTAGATCTTGAGGACGCGCGTCAGGAAGTACCCCGAGGCCTCGACCGTGGACTCCCCGACTTTCCAGTCGAACGCCGGGTTGCGCTCGATGATGAGCACTCGGAGTTCCGGGAAGCGGCGGCGGAGCTGGAGGGCGGTGGAAGCGCCTGCGATGGCGCCGCCGAGGACGACGACGTCATAGGTTTCGTTCATCGCAATATCCTATAATACACTTCGTTTCCTTCAGCACAACATTGGCACAAGAGTACATGAAAGCGTGATTATCTGCACAATCGTGAAATATCACCCATCATCGCATAGACATCTACTATCTATATATCGTTATTTCCTATTTCTACTCCGGCGGGCAGTCCCGTGCTGAATGCCAATTCAGCGATCCTGTTTCGCCCTGCGCGCCTGCGCAAAGTCGCTGATTACCAGCTTCAATCCGGGCCGCTTCCCGGACTCTGCGACACCCGCCCACCACCCTCGCCCACACGCCGGGGGCGGCGAACGGTCACGCCTTTCACTCGCAACCCGCAACCCGAAACTCGCAACTGCCGTTAGATGAACCCCCACGCCTGCAACCGGTCCCCGTCCTCCCTCCACCGCTCCCCGATGTCCGTCCGGTAGAACATGTTCGGGATCATCAACGCCTTGACCTTGTTGTACGCCTCGCGCCGCGCTTCCTCCATCGTCGTCCCGTCGCCCGTGATCACCGCCGCGTAGCCGCTCGACCCCGCGAGCCGCCAGTCGCCGTCCTCCAGCTTCATGTCGCACGGGTGGAACCCGTCGCCCACCGGCTTCTTGAACATCACCACCGCGTCCTCGCTGTACTTGCGGAACGCATCCGCGTCCACGAACGGGAAGGGCGGCACCGCCAGCACCACGCCGACCTGGAACCCGCGCTTCGTCCGCAGGTTGTAGCTCTCCCCCTTCGCGATCGCCGCCAGGAACTCCCCCCACGGGCTGAGCACCCCCTCCATCTGGATGTTGATCGTCGGGTACCCGAAGCGGCACGTCGCTTCCAGCGGCACGAGCCCGCGGCCGCTGGCGATGAGGTTGAGATCGAAGTACCCGCGGTACCCGCCCGCCGCGAGCCGAGGCGCCATCCGCGCGAGCGTCGCCTCGTACAGCGGCCCCTTGTTCACCCAGAACATCGACGTCCCCATCTCGCCCGTGGACGGCCCGATGTTCCCGTTGCACATCCGCTTGTGCTCGAAGTTCACGCACGACGGGCCCACGAATTCCTTCCCGTTGAAGAACCCGCCGATCGCGACCTCCACACCCGTCGCGTGCTTCTGCAGCTGGAACGACTTGATCTTTGCCGACCAGCCGCGCTTGAAATGTTCCAGCATCTCGATCACGTCGCGCCCGTCCTCCTCCTGCCCGACGTAACTCAGCACCTTCTCGTTCTGCGCCTTCCCGTTCGGTTTCACCACGTACCGGTCCGGCTTTTCCCGGATGAACGCCGCCGCCGCGTCGAAACTCTCGAAGTCCCAGTTCGGCAGGATGTTCATCCCCACCACCCGCATCTCCTCCTGCCCGAAGTCGCGGTCCAACTCCAGCCGATCCGAATACGCCGTCGGCCCCACCACCGCCTTCCCCTTCTTCCGCAGCCGCTCCGCCTCCGCCGCGCGCCCCACGTCGTCGAACACCACCACGTCCGCCCACTCCGCCTTCGCCTCCCAGTCGTCGCACTTCTCCAGCAGCCCGTCCCCGATGTCCTTCTCCGACTTCACCACCACCGCAAAAAGCACCTCGTGCCCCTCGCGCTTCACCTTCCACGCAAGATCCACCGCCAACGCCTCGGGAGACACAAACAGGAACTTCATCGGGTGGGACCTCCGGAAGCGGGCGCGTCGAGGATTTCGCGGATGCGGCGGGCGAGGACATCGTCGGTGAAGGGCTTGGGGAGAAAGTGCGCACCTTCGGGGAGGGCCCCGGCGGCGCGATCGAGGTAGCCCGAGGTGAACAGGACGCGGGCGGACGGCCGGGTTGCGGAGAAGCGACGGGCGACTTCGGGTCCGGAGAGTCGCGGCATGACGACATCGGTCAGGAGGAGGTGGATGAGGCGCTTGTCCGTCTCGGCGATGCGAAGTGCCTCTTCGGCGTCCTCGGCTTCGATGACCGTGTATCCGATTTCACGGAGGACCCGGACAGCGAGGGCGCGGACGCGGGGCTCGTCCTCGACGACGAGGATGGTCTCCGTCCCGCGGGTCGGGGCGGCCTTGGGAGCGTGGTCGGGGATCGCCGGGTCCTCGTTCGAGCGCGGGAGCCAGATCCGGAACCTCGTGCCCTTTCCCGGCTCGCTGGCGACGCGGATGTGGCCGCCGGACTGCTGGACGATCCCGTAGACCGTCGAAAGGCCCAGGCCGGTGCCGCGGCCTTCCTTGGTCGTGAAGAACGGCTCGAAGATGTGCGACATCGTGGCCGCGTCCATCCCCGTTCCCGTGTCCGCAACCTCGAGGGTGACCCACGACCCGGGCGCCACGCCTCCCTCTTCCGATCCCGTCGAGATCGTCACCCTGCCGCCCCCCGGCATCGCGTCCCGCGCGTTCAGCACGAGGTTCAGCATCACCTGGTCGAGCTGCCCGGGATCCACCTTGACCCGTCCCGCACGAGGGTCCAGCGCCGCGACCAGCTCGATGTGCTCCCCGATCGCCCGCCGCAGCAACGGGTCCATCGAACCCGCCACCACGTTGAGGTCCAGCACCTTCGGACGCAGCACCTGCCGGCGGCTGAACGCCAGCAGCTGCTGCGTCAGCGAATTCGCCCGCTGCGCCGCATACCGCACCTCGTCCAGCTCC
Organism: uncultured Planctomycetia bacterium; assembly: GCA_963706735.1. Classification (GTDB taxonomy): domain Bacteria; phylum Planctomycetota; class MHYJ01; order WSZJ01; family WSZJ01; genus WSZJ01. The sequence goes on along the minus strand of CAVPNQ010000077.1, from coordinate 37,689 downwards.
GTCCCCGGCGCCTCCCCGCGCGCCAGCTTCTTCGAAAGCAGCTGCCCGTACCCCTGGATAATCGTCAGCAGGTTGTTCAGGTCGTGCGCCACACCTCCCGCCAGCCGCCCCACCGCCTCCATCCGCGCCGCCTGCGCCATCTGCCCCTCGCGCTTGTTCTTCTCCGTCAGGTCCTCCACACTCACCAGCATCGCTTCCCGCCCCTCGAACCGAAGCGGGTGCGTGGAGACTTCGACGGAGAAATCCGTCCCGTCCTTGCGCCGGTGAACCCACTCCCCCCGGTAGGGACGGCTCATCGAAGCGGCCCGCAAAGAGGCCTCCAGTTTTGGAACATCCTCCGGCGGCCGGATGTCCCTGATCGTCATCGCACGGAACTCCGCCCGCGTGTACCCGTACAGCGACTCCGCCGCCTGGTTCACGGCCAGGAATCGAAGCGTCGCCGCCTCGTAAACCAGCTTCGGGCTCGGGCTCTCCTCGAAGAGCAACCGGTAGGTCTTCTCGGAGGCCTGGAGCGCCTCCTCGGCCTGGCGCCGCCGCGTGATGTCCAGCACCTGCCCCAGGGTATGGATCACTTTTCCGGAAGCGTCCTTCACGGGCGCCACGGTCGCCTGTCCCCACACCACGCTCCCGTCCGGCCGGACGTACCGCTTCAGGATCTCCGCCGAGTCGCGGGCGTCATCTTTCACGCGCGCCAGCGACCGCTGCGACTCTTCCCAGTCTTCGGGGTGAGTCACGTCCTTCACGCTCATGCCCAGCAGCTCCTCCTCGCTCCGTCCCACCATCCGGCAGAAGGCGCGGTTGACCTGCATGAAACGCCCGGACAGGTCCACCAGCGTCATCCCGACAGAGGCGGCGAAGAACGCGGTGCGGAAGCGGGCTTCGCTGGCGCGGAGGGCCTCCTCGGCGTCGTGGCGGCGCGTGATGTCCTGGACCTGCACGATGAAGTAGAGCGGCTCGCTGCGCTCGTTGCGGATGAGCGTGGAGGACAGGTACACGCGGACCGTGTGTCCGTCGCGGTGAAGGTACCGCTTCTCGAAATGCGCCGACACTTCCTCCCCCGAAACCAGCCGGCGGAGGGCATCGAGGCTGAGCCCGACATCGTCGGGGTGTGTGACGTCGTTGAAGCTCTTCCCGACGAGCTCTTCCTGCCCGTAGCCCAGCATGTCGGCGAAGACACGGTTGACCTGCATGAAGCGGCCGTCGAGGGCGGTGAGGAGCATGCCGGTGCCGGCGTTGACGAAGGCGTTGCGGAAGCGCTCTTCGGATTCGCGGAGTGCGGCGTCGATGCGGCGGCGCTCGTGGAGGTCGCGGCGTGTGGAGGGGGTGGGAGGGTTGAGATCGGACATGGTGGGTTCAGGGTAACAAGGAAGGAGGGTCAGAAAGACAGCTGGACGCGCAGGAGGATGGCGTCTTCGCGCGCGGTGCGCGAACCGTCCTTGAGCAGCGCCCGCCCGTGGCGGAAGGCGACGCGGATGAACTCGAGGGAGACGCGGACGTATTCGTTGGGGAACCAGTTCGCCACGACGGCGAACTCGTCCACGCGGCGGGCGCCGTCGTACCCGGCGCGATCAACGAGGAGGTCGTCGAGTTTCATCCAGGCGTAGCGTCCTGCGACCTGGAGGGCGCCGAAGCCGCCGCGGAAGAGCGGGGAATCGACCTCGGGGACGCCGAACGGGACACGGCGGCCGGCGATCCAAACGCCGAGCTGGCCGTAGGCCGACGGGGAGCGGAAGGCGCGGCGTGCGCCGTCGTCGAACTCGAGGCGGCTGCGGTGCCAGGAGAACTCGGCCTTGGCCTCGACGGGGCCGAGCAGAAGAGCGAATTCGCCGCCCAGCCGGGTGATTGCGCCGATCTCGTAGTTCGAGGCGGCGGGGTTCGAGTGGAAATCGGTCCCGGTCCCCGGGATGAACATCGGGAACGGTCGCGCCGGGGCGCGGCGGTCCGGGATGCCGTGCGTGGCGCTCACCGCGGCATGCAGGTGCCGAAGCGGTTTCCAGCCGATCGCATCCGCCGGCGAAACGACCAGCCGCGCGGCCAGGTCCTTGTCGCTGTTCTCGTCGGTCCCCGCGCGCGCGCCGTTGCCGTTGAACACACCCACGGCATACCCGAAGAGCCCTTCCGCCAGCCTCCCGTGCGCCATCACGCCGAGGTCGGGGGTCGGTGCCTGCATGTAGGTGACGGAGTTTTCGATGAAGTCCCACCAGCGGGTCTCCTCGAGCGTCTCCATCGAGTACGGTTCCTTGAACTGCCCCACGCGGACTCGGAGCCACGGCCAGCGGTTGAACTCCACCCAGCCGTACAGCAGCCGCGACGATCCGGGCAGAAACTCGGGGGACACGAAGATTTCGAAGGACTCCGCGAAGCGCGCCCCGAACTCCAGCGCCGCTTCCCGGACCTCGAAAGTGTCCGGCCCGGCGCCCCCGTGCTCGCGCTGGTGAAAGACGGAGTGCTGCACGAACGACAGCCCTACCCGGGCTGAGAAGGAGTTGTCGCGCGTCCCGAAACGGAGACCGCGGTCGAACCAGGCGTCCAGTCCGCCCTCCCGCGGCGCCGCCCGGATCTCCAGCGCCCGCACGCGACTCTCGAGATCGCTGTCCTGCGCGCGAGCCAGTCCGCACGCCGCCAGCAGGGCGAGAGTCGCCGCGAGCTTCACTTGAGGCCCATCCCCGGCAGCCACCGGGGCGCCTTGCCGCGCGCCTGGTCCATCGCGGCCAGGACCTCGACGGTGCGCAGCCCCACCGCGATCACGTCGTCCTCGGCCCGATGTTTGTTTTTCTCATCGATGAAGCGGTTCGCCGGGCGGTTCGCGAAGACGGCGCAGGCGCAGCCGGCGCGGAGTCCGCGGAGCGACGCGAGCGTGAAGAGCGCGGAGGCCTCCATCTCGAGGTTGAGGACGCCGATCCGCGCAAGGTCGGCGTCGAGCTTCGGGAAGCGCGGCGGGAACCCCGGGACCGCGCGGGCCTGCGCGCCGTAGAAGCCGGGCGCCGTGGCGGTGAGGCCGAAGGAGTGCTTCAGCTTCAGGTCGGACGCCGCCTGCAGCATCGCGAGCGCGGCCTCGGGGTGCGCGAGCGCCGGGTACCCTTCCGGCACAAACCACGTGGACGTGTTTTCCAGGCGAACCGCGCCGCTCGAGACCACGATCGACCCGATCGGCGTGCCCTTCTGCAGCGCCCCGCACGAACCGATCCGCAGGAGCGTGGGAGCCGCGATCTGCGCCAGCTCGACGACCGCGATCTCCGTGTTGTCCGGCCCCATCCCCGTGGCCATGACGCTCACCGGGATTCCTTTCCAGGTCCCCGTCAGCGTCAGGTACTCCCGGTTGGCCCGCTCGACCGTCACTTTCTGGAACGACGCCGCGCACCGCCGCGCCCGCGCCGGGTCACCGCAGAGCAGCACGAACGGCGCGACATCGCCGGGGGCGCAGCCGATGTGGTACTGGCGGCCCCTGGACGTCCGGACGATCTCGGCGGACTCGAACGTGCGGCGGCGCTTCATCCGGACCTCCCTCTCAGAGGGCGCGGGCCACGACGCCCTTGCCCCACTCGACCAGTTCCCTCGCGCGGGCCTCGGTCTTCGCGTCGGCGAAGACGCGGATCACCGGCTCCGTCCCGCTCTTGCGGATCAGCAGCCACGACCGGTCCCCGTAGGACCGCTTGAGCCCGTCGATCGTCAGGTCCCCGCGCCGCCCGGCCAGCCCCTCCTTCTCCCAGATTGCGCGGATCTTCTCCATCGCCGTCAGCTTCGAGGAATCGGGACACGCGATCTTCTCCTTCACCTGCGCGTACTTCGGGATCGCGTCCGCCAGCTCCGACAGCTTCTTCCCCGTCCGCACGAGCAGGTCCAGCATCTTCACCGTCGCCAGCACGCCGTCGCACCACGCCGCGTCGCGCACGAAGTAGTACTTCCCCGACTCCTCGTACGCGTAGTCCGCCTTCAGCTCCAGGATCCGCTGCACCGTCGCGGGCTGCCCCGCCCGGCAGAATTCGAGCCGCGCGCCAAGCTCCTCGCACGTCTCCTCGATCAGGTTCGAGGAATTGATCGGCGTCACGCAGACCGAGCCTCGCTTCAGGATGTCCCGGGCGAAGAGCGTGCCGACGAGATCCTCGGAGAGGACGCGGCCGAGGTCGTCGATGAAGAGCACGCGGTCGGCGTCGATGTCGGTGGCAACCCCGAAGTTGCACTTCTCCGCGGGGACGCGCGCGGCGATTGCAGTGAGGTTCTGCGCGCGCGGCTCGGTCGCGCGGTCGGGGATCGGCTTGGGCTCGGCGTTGGAAGGGACGCCGGCGACGCCGAGCTGCTCGAGCAGCGGAGCGAAAACGTAGGATGCCGCGCCGTTGCACGGGTCGTAGAGCACGCGGAACTTCCGTGCCATGACGGCGCGGAAGTCGCACGCCCGGTGCAGCACTTCGCGATACACGCCCAGCGGATTGCGCGCCAGCGTGCAGGCGCCGAGGCGGTCCGACGCGATCGTTTCAGCGCGCTGGCCGGCGGCGTCGTACATCCGCTCGAGCATGACGGCCTCGTCGTCCGGGATGTACCCGCCGTGCTCCATCATGATGATGTAGCCGTTGCGGTCCGGAGGCGTGTGCGACCCCGTGATCAGCACGCCCGCGTCGCATTTCTTCTCGCGGATCCACGTCGCCAGCCCGCCCGTCGGGATGATCCCGCAGTCCTGCACGGCCATCCCGGCCGCCTGCAGCCCCGCCGCCGCCGCGCGCGCCAGCATGTCGCTTCCCGGCCGCGTATCACGGCCAAGCGCGACGGTCCCCTCGTTGCCCAGATGGTCACCCAGGCACTGCGACATCCGCAGTGCGAGAAGCGGCGTGACGTCGATATTCGTGCGGCCGCGTATGCCTGCGGTGCCGAAGAGGCGTGGGGTCGAGGGCGATGCCATTGGGGAGATTGTGCTTGGGCTGGTGCGGGAGCGGAAGGCTTAAGGGAAGGCTGGCGAAGGCTGACTGAAAGGCTGGCGAGGGCTGGCGAAGGCGGACGGAAAGGCTGGCGAGGGCTGGCGAAGGCGGACGGAAAGGCTGGCGAGGGCTGGCGAAGGCTTAAGGAAAGGCTGGCGAAGGCTAACGGAAAGGCTGGCGCAGGCGGACCCGGACGGGCAAGGATGATCGGCAGCAAGGACTACCTACCAACCACTTCGATCCTCGCCAGCCTTCGCCAGCCTTCTCCAGCCTTCGCCAGCCTTCGCCAGCCTTCGCCAGCCTTCGCCAGCCTTCGCCAGCCTTCCCGTTAGCCTTCGCCAGCCTTGGCCCTTACGAGCTTCACACTCGCACTCGACCCGATGCGCGACGCCCCGTGCTTCAGCAGTTCCAGCGCGAATGCGCGGTCGCGGATGCCGCCGCTCGCCTTCACGCCGGCGGAACTGCCCGCGATCTTTCGCAGCAGCGCCACGTCGCGCAGATTCGCGCCGCCGGGGCCGAAACCTGTCGTCGTCTTGAGAAAGTGCGCGCCCGCGTCGAGCGCGATCCGCGCGGCGCGCGCCTTGTCTTCCTGCGACAGGCAGCACGTCTCCAGGATCACCTTCACCGTCACGCCCGGCACCGCCCGCACCACCGCCCTGAGATCGTCCCGCGCGTCCGCCGCTTCCCCGCTCCGCACCAGCCCTACGTTGATCACCACGTCGATCTCCGCCGCTCCGTCCTCGGCCGCCCCGCGCGCTTCCGCCACCTTCGCCGCCGTCGCCACCGCCCCGAGGGGAAACCCGGCCGTCGCGCACGCCTTGACCCGCGTCCCCCGCAGCTCGCGCGCGACCGTCGCCACCCACGCCGAATTCACGCACACCGCCGCGAAACCCCATTTCACCGCGTCCGCGCACGCCCGCTCGATCACCGTCCGCGTCGCCTCCGGCACCAGGATCGTATGGTCGATCAGCGGCGCCATGTCCTCGGGCCGCGCGGGAAGCCGTCCGCCAGCCAGCCATCCAAGCCGAAGCGGCGCCAGGTCCTCCACCAGGTCGGCACACTTCTTCCCGCACTCCGCCGGCACCGGACACCCCACGCACTGCCCGTGAATCCACTCGCGCGCGCTCATTCCTCTTCCTCCTCGCGCTTCTTCCCCGCCAGCCACCCCGCGACTCCCGCCACCCCGTACGCCGCCGCGATCCAGCCCCATGCCGCATACCCGTGCGCGTGAAACGCCCCGATGTCGCTTCGCGAATACACGTACGCCCTCATCAGGAAATCGCGCTCCCAGAAGGCGGCGGAGAGGATGAGGGAAGGGTTCGCGTTGACGGCGAAGGAGATGAGGGCGTGGCGGAAGGGCGGGTTTTCGGCGGCGGAGACGAGGGGATCGAAGAGGAGGTGGGTGGCGCAGAGGAAGAGACCGATGCCGCCGGCGGCGAGGTGGCCCGCGGCGGCGCCCCAGCGTGCGCCGGCGCGGAAGAGGCCCACGAGGAGGGCGGACCAGGCGGCGAGGAAGAGGGCGGAGGCGAGGAGGGGCGCGAGGCCGGGGGAGGAGGTGCTGAATCCCGCGAGGGCGAGGAACGCGGCGGCGCCGGCGGCGAAGGGCGTCGCGGCGTCGAGGCGCGCGTTCCGCTCGACCGGCAGCCCGAACGGCAGCACGAGCGCGAGGAGCGCGGGGGCGAACGTCGCGGCGAAGTAGCCGCGTTCGGCGCCCGCGGGCGCGGCGATCGCCACGACGAGGATCGTGAGACCGGCCGCAGCCGCTCCGATGAGCCGGCGCTTCAACCCTGTCCCCGGAAAGTCATGCGATCGCTCCGATGAGACGACCGCCCGATTCTACTCCGGCGAAGGGCGCGGGCCGACGATCCAGCCGGGTCAGGGGCGCGAGCGCAGCGTCTCGACGGCCAGGCGCCGCACGAACGCGTCGATGTCGCGCTGTTCGCCGGTGCGGAGAGTGACCGTGCGGCGCGGGACGGAACCGGTCCAGATCACGCGGCCGTCGGAAGCGCCCAGGATCACGAAGTCGAACTCCACCGTGGCCTGGCCCGCGGTGAACACGGCGTCCAGTTGCCATTCTCCCACGCGGACGACCAGCAGCCCCTCCGCTCCCCCGTCGGCGCGAAGCGCGGCCAGCGCTTCCTCGCGGGTCCCCTGCGACGCCGCGGCGGCGGTCCGCACCTCGATGCCGTCCGCTTCCAGTTCCTCCTCGACGGCGCGGGCCATCAGGCCGCCGATCGAGAGGCTCTCGCGCCCGAGCAGGCTCTTCAGGACCATCCGGCTCTTCGCTTCCTGCTCGACGGCTTCTTCGATGCGGAGGGCGAGGGATTGCGGGGTGTGTTCGCGCGGGGCGGAGGAGCAGCCGGCGAGTGAAGCGAAGGCGGCTAGCGAGCTGAGGTATCGACGCAGTGTTGTTCGACCCATGAGTAGGTGTCCTCCTGCATTTGCCGGTCGAGGCCGGCCTGGGGGCCCATCTTGCGGATGATGCCGCGCCACTCGACGCGGTCATATTCGGCGGGTTCGGGAAGCTCGTGGCAGTGGGAGCAGCGGGCTTCGAAGAGCTGCCTGCCGGCGGCGGGATCGCCGGGGCGCAGGGGAGCTGAGGTGCAGCCCGCTGCGCCGCCCGCGGCGATGCCCGCGACGGCCGCCAGCACGGTGGTGGCCAGGAACCTGTGAATCTGCATGACCGTTCGTTCCCCCTGCTTTCAGAAGCCGACGGCGATGGAAGCCGCGAAACCGTCCTGCTCGAAATTCCCGTAAATCTGGTCGCTGTCCTCGTCGATGTACTCGACCTTGAAGGCGACCTGCTCGATGGGGCGGAAGTTGAAGCCGACCGACAGGCGGCGCTGGTGATTCCAGCGGTGCGAGATCGGGTCCTGCACCGCAGTCGCGTCCCACAGGCCCACGAGGGTGAACGTGGGCGAGTCGAAACCGAGGCCGAGGAAGGAATCCTTGAGGAACGGCGGGAAGAAGTGGAACGACAGCTGGGCGAAGGCGCCCTGGCCGCGGGGGGCGGTCTCGACGCCGCCGGAGGTCACGCTGCGGTCAGCGCTGAACCTGGCCGCCTCGATGCGGAGTTCCAGCGGCCCGGAGATCCAGCCTCCCCCCTTGCCGAGCGGGATCGCGACCGTGAGGTCCGCGGCGTAGACGAAGACGCTGTCGCGCCCGTCGTCGTCGAAGCGGCCCCGGTAGCCGGCGACCCCGAACGTGACGCGGCCGTCGAACAGAACCGCCTCGAGCCTGGCGACGTACGACTTGTCGCTGTTGTTGTCCTTCAGTTTCTGGATGTCGCCGGCGGCGTCGCGGAGCCCGTTCTTGACGGTGATCTCCTCGCGCAGGCCGTTCACGATGTACGTCTCGTAGTTCAGGGTGACGGGCCCGAGGAAGAACGACCCGAAGAAGCCGACGCCGACCTCGCTCCAGGTCGTCGGGATGATGTAGCGCGTGGTGAGCGGACGGATCGTCAGGTCGCGCGCGTCGCTGTCGTGGAGGATGTTCAGCTTCCCCATCGGCATCAGCAGGACGCCGCCGCGGAAATTGATCATGTCGTGGATCAGGAAGTCGAGGTACGCCTGCTCGACCTTGAGTTCGCCCGCGGCGTGCTCGTACTCGATCTCGGAGTTGAAGAACAGGCGCTCGTGGAGATAGGAAGAGACCTGCAGGATGAGATGGTGATTGTCGAACGTCGAGTTCTGGCGGCGGAAGTCCGTGAATTCCAGGTCGAGGTACCCGCCGACGCGCGTACGGCTGACCAGGCGGGACAGGGCGTTAGTGCGGCCGTGGTCTTTCTCGTCCGCTGCCGCTTCCTTCTTTGCGGCGCCGGCTGGGGGCGCCTCCGTTGCGGCGGCCTTCCCCTCCGGATCGAGGTCCTTCTTCAACGCTTCGATTTCTTTCTCGAGTTCGCGAAGCCGCTCCAGCGGCGTCTTCACGGGCTCTTCGGCAAACGCAGACGTCCACAACAGCGCCGACAGCACGGCGCCCGCAACGAAGAAACGCATGGCGGATTCCCTTCCCGGTTGACACGCCTCCCTGGGGAGGCGTAATCTTTCCGGTGTCGTCGTCTCACGGCCCCTTGGGGCCGCGGCCTCCGGTGGCAGCCGGGGGCCATTTTTTCGGCCTGAAGTGAAGGCTGGCGGAGGCCGGATTTCCGGCGCTTCGCGCCTCCATCCCGGCCTCCGCCATCCCTCACTTCAGGCCGAAAAAATGAGGACGGCATTCTGACCGGGCGTGTTTCAGGTTCCGAAGGTCAAGGGCGTGGCAGCGCCCCCGGTCCGGACATCCGGGCCGGTGCGGCGCGCGAGGATTTCGCGCGCTGCACGGACCCACCCTGTGGTCGAAGGCGCGGGTCGCGCCGCCCTACCGGATCTCGAGGCTCCGCAGGAAGGTCACGATTTCCCAGCGTTCTTTTTCGGTCAGTACGCCGTCCCAGCGCGGCATCGCCGTGCCGTGCTTACCCTCGGAAATGCGCCAGTAAAGCCAGGCGTCGGAGTGGTCGCGGAGGAGCGTTCCCGTCGCAAAACTCGCGGGGGCGGGAGTCAGGTTGCGCGCGGCCGGGCCGCGGCCGTCCGCATGCGAGCCGTGGCAGGCTGCGCAGCCCTTGTTCAGGAACAGGCGCATGCCGTCATTGCGCGTCGTGGCGTCCTGGGGAAGCGGGTTCTCCAGGTCCTGGTAGTCGTAGGGCAGATCGGGCTCGACCGGACGGCTCCCGTGCATGCCCCAGATGGCGATGCCGGCAGCCATCGCGGCGATCGCGGTGACGATGATGGCGGCGGTGAGAAGCGTATGACCACGGGGGCGGCTCATCGGACGGCCTCCAGGGACCGGGGTTCGGATTTTGCGGGAACATCCTTCGACTCGCTTCGCTCGGCCATGGAAGGCTTCGCCCTCAGGAACGTCCACGCGAGGCCGCCGGCGACCAGCACGATGACGAGCGCCTGGAGCGCGAGGCTCTCGGCGGTCGGGTGAATCCCAAGCCAGTTCTTCAGGAACGACGAGTCGGGCATCCAGGACACGAGCGTCCGCGACAGCACGCGTCCCTCCTGCAGCTCCACGATCCCGTCCCCGGCGAACTTGAAGACGAGGGCGAGAAGAAGCGCCGACGTCCCGGCGAAGAACGCGCGGATCGGGAGGCGGACCCCGGCGACGATGATCGCGAAGAAAACGCCCACGAGCAGGACCGCAGCGACGCCGATCCCCGAGAGCACCGGCCCCCAGCCCGCGCCGCCCGCTTCCAGCGCCCGCAGCATCAGCACCGTCTCGAACCCCTCGCGGAACACCACGAGGAACGCAAGCGAACCGAGCGCCAGCGCATTTCCGCCCGATAGCGCTTTCTTCACGTTGTCCGTGATGAAAGCCTGCCACCGCTTGCCGTCGATCTTCGACACGAGCCAGTAGCTCATCCAGAAGAGCACCGCGGCAGCGACGAGCATCGTCACGCCCTCGAGAATCTCCTGGTGCTGGCCGCTGATCTTCAGAACCTTGAGCGACAGTGCGTAAAGCCCCCCGGTCGCGACGATGGCCGACAGCGCGCCGGCCCAGAGCACCTTGTTCATCTCGCGGCGGCCGATCTTGCGAAGCGTCGCGGCGATGGCGCCGAGGATGAGGAGCGCTTCGAATCCTTCGCGGAACAGGATCACGAACGCGCTGAACGCCGAGGAGCCGGGCGAGGGCGGCTCGGCGAAGAGCTTCTCCGCTGCGGCGAAATCCTCGTCGAGCTTCGCACGGCGCGCGGCGGCCGTGCCGGCGTCGCCCGCCTCGTACGCCTTGGCGAGGTCGAGCCAGTCGGCCTCGAGTTTCCGGTAGAGCGTGTGGTCCTTGGCGGACAGGGCGCCGTGGAACGCGCAGTCCTCGAAGATCTTGAACGCGCGCACCGTGGAATCGGCCGCGCCGTCCGCGTCGCCCGCGGCCATCGATGTCGCCGCGGCATCGAGCTTCTCCCTCATCGCCGCGAGGTCCGCATCGTGCGGCCCCGCCGCGAACGCGGCCATCGAGGACAGCGCCAGGAGGATCAGCGTCTTCATTTCCCCTCCCCCTTCCCGTCCCACTCGAACACCGCCGTCACGGGCGACTTGAACTTCCCTTCCTCGAACATCCCGTACGGCGGCGGCAGCACCTTCGCCGTCACCGTGTACTCCGCCCGGTCCAGCTTCACCGTGTTCCCGTAGTGCGCGAACTCGGACAGCAGGTTGTGCATCTCGATCGTCCGCGTCGCGCCCGTCGCCTTGTTCTTCATCTCCAGCGACACCCGCGCCGCCATCACGATCCGGTTCGTGCCGCGCTCGAACAGCGCGATCTCGAGGTGGTGCGTGTCGTCTTCCTTCGCGGGCCGCGCTTCCAGCGCGTTGTTCTCCCAGCACCAGATCGGCTCGGGGCCCTCGGCGATGAAGCCGATGCGGAAGTCGCCTTCTTCCCTGATCTCGATCGACTCGGCGATCGCCTGCTCGACGTCGCAGCCGATGCGGTACCCCTCGAACACCGGCTCGGGCCGCGGCGCGTCCACCGTCACCTCGGCCCCGTGCCGCGTCACCTTGAACTCGGCCTTCCCGTTCGACAGGAACGCCCCCATCGCGTCCCCGTGCCGGCAGATCTTCGGCGACTCGACGCCGACCTTGAACGTGAAGTTCCCCTCGGGAAGCGCCATGTTGGCGCCGTAGAACATGTAGTCGCCCCAGATCGGCCCGAGTTCCACGGGTCCCTTGCCGAAGTCGGCCGTGACCTTCGCCGACGCCAGCGGCCGCTTGCTCCCCTTCTCGCGCAGCACGACGCCGACCAGGTGCGTCGCCCCGTCCGCCGGCGCGACGCTCCATCCGCCCTCCGGCCCGTAGTGCCCGACCGGGCGCGGCGCAAACGTCACGAACCCCAGGCGGTAGTCGTCGGAGACCAGCTCGCCCTTGATGTCCGCGTCCGCGGCGCGCACCGAAGCGATCGTCGCGCGCAACGCCGGCGCCACGCCGCCCGCCAGCTGTCCCTCCAGCGCCTTCGACAGCGCGCTGACAATGTTCGAGACCTTCGCAGAATCGCCCAGCGCGTCCACCACCTTGCGCAGCTCGACCATCCCTTCGCTCACCGTCTTCGCCGCGGCCGCATCCTTCCCCTCCACCGTCGCCGCCAGCGCCTTCCACGCCCGCTCCGCCGGCTTCAGCCCCATCAGCGTCGCCTCGTCGAACTCCTGCTTGTCGATCACCTTCCCGTCCCGCACCGCGGCGGCGTACTCGTTCTTCGTGAAGCGCAGGTACCCGACCAGCTCGCCCACCTGCTCCTCGTACGCCGTCGGCGCGTCCGACGGCTTCGCCTTGGGCGCAGGCGCGGGCCCCGGCTTCTGGCCGCAGCCCGCGACGGCGATCATGAGGATGGCGATGGTGGCGAAGCGCTTCATTACCCGATCGCCCCCGAGTCGCGGCGCTGGCGCTTCGCCGTGCAATCCGCGCAACGGCCGTAGATCTTCACCGCGAACTGCGTCGGCTCGAATCCCTCCTGGCGGGCGATCTTTTCCTGGAGGGCGTTGAGGCGCGGGTCGTAGAACTCGGCGATGCGGGCGCAATCGGAGCAGTAGAGGTGGCCGTGGTGCTGGAGTTCGGAAGCGTGCTCGTAGTACATCTTGCCCTGGCCGAAATCGTGCTCGATGAGGAGGTTGCACTCGCTGAGGAGCGACAGGGTGCGATAGACGGTCGCCTTGGACACGGGCGTGCCTGCGCGCTGGAGGTGGGCGATGAGATCGTCGGCGGTGAAGTGCTCATGAGTGCCGAAGACGGTGCGAAGCACGGTCTCGCGCGGCCCTGTGAGGTGAAGGGCGTGCTTCTTGAGGTAGTCTTCGAAGATCTGGACTTCGTCGCCCATGTTTCGTTTCCTTTTCGGGTTCCGCGTTGAGACTGAGACTGAGTCTCAGTTTCATGGCGGACGCAATCTCAGTCAAGCAAAAAGCGGGACCTGATCGCGGATTCGCGCTTTTCCCTTGGGAAGCGGGGCTTCACCCGGGAATGGGACCAGAAAGGTCCGGTTTATCCCCCACCCGCTGGGGAATTTCCCGCGAGGCAGGTGGACGCTTGTCTGGAGCCCGGAATTGGGCCGGTTTCTGCCCATCGATCGCTAACAACGCGCTCAAGTCGCCACCGCATGCCTGAGCATGCCGCCGAGAGCCCTAAGCTACGGCCCCGGGGCCGCTGAGAACGTGAGTAGAAGCCGACCGAGGACGTGCGGCGCAGGTCCGGGCGGCGCGCGTCACAGGCCTCGCCATTCTCCAAAGCAGCGTAGCGCGCCGGTCGGACCTGCGCCGCGCGCCGCAGGGAGGCTTCTGCTCAGGTTCTCAGCGGCCCAGCCACTCCCGGGTCAGCGCCTTCAGCACTTCGCTCTTCCCGACCTCGCGCGCCACCGGCGCCGCGGCATTCTCATAGGTGGCGACTGCCCGGGCGCCGCTGGGGAGCGGCCGAAGCACCCGGTCGCGCATCTCGCGGAGCGCCGCGACCCGCGACTGGTCCTGCGACCCGAACGACGCCGTCGCGACCACGCAATACTTGCTGGAGCGCGACGACCCGTCGCTTCCGGACGACGTGGAAACCGCCGTGCCGGCCGCGGGGGGGAGGGACAGGGTGGCCCATTCGGTGTTGCCGAAGGCGCCGATGTTGGCGCGGCCGCCGTTCGGGGAGGGCTCCGCGGCGTGCGGCGAGGCCGGGTCGCCGGCATCGACGGTCGCGTCGCCGGACAGCACGCGGAAGTCGTCCTGCGCTTCGTTCTCGAACTGCGCCGCCACGCTCACGTTTCCCGGCCCCGTGGTCACGCCCGACCAGCTGCCGAGCAGGTTGTCGTAGAAGTCGCTGTACGCCACGGTCATCGCGCCGCCGGTCCGCACGTTCGCGCCAAGCCCCCGGTTACCGAACACGAGCGCGTCCACCAGGCTGCCCGCCGCCGCCGTGTCCACCCCGTCGCCCTGGCAGTGCGCGAGGGTCACCCGCGCGAGTTCCAGCACGCCACCTTCCGTCTTCACGCCGGGGCCGTTCGTGCGGCACACCACCACGTTCTCCAGCCGCGCGTTCGTCACGCCCCCCCACACGCCCGCCGCACCGCCGCGCAGCGTCAGGTTGGAAATCCCCGACCGCGCGCTTTCCGACCCGTCGCTCGCTTCCAGCGTCACCGCCGCCGCAAATCCCGTCGCGTCCACCACCGTGATCCCGGGCCCCGCGCCGTGGATGGAAATGCCGGGCGGAAGGGTGACGCCCTCGAGGAAGGTCCCGGCGGCAAGCTCCACGACGTCGCCCGGTTGGGCGCTGTCGATCGCATCCTGGATCGTCGTGAAGGGCTTCCCTCCGACGGTCACGCGGGCGCCGGGGCGCCACGTGGCGACCACGCCGACGCTTTCGTTCCCCGCGTCATCGACGGCCGTCAGCATGAAGTCGTGGGCAACCGCCGGGTCGAGCCCCGACACCAGCGTCGTCGCGACCGCGCCCAGCACGTCGGGGTTCGTATAGGTTCCGCCTTCAGGCCGATGGTAGAGCCGGTATCCCGCCAGGTCCGCCGCAGGGCTGGCCTGCCACTTGAGCCGCACGTTCGCGCCTTCGGGAAGCGCCGTGAGCTCCGACGCCGGCCCGGGCGCAACGACGTCGCGTCCGCTCCAGAAGTCCGCCATCGCGCTCCAGGGGCCGGGCTGCCCCTGCGCATCCAGCGCGCAGACGCGCCACTCGACGTGCGAATTTTCCCCGAGCGGTTCCGGCATGATCAGGCTCGCACTCCCGGCCGCGACGGGCGCCGTAACTTCCCCGCCGCCGTTGACCACCCAACCGACGCGATACCCGCCATTCGCGCCCGCCACCGCTTCCCAGCTCAGCACCGGCCGCGGGTCGCCGACGTCTTCGCCGTCCGCAGGCGCCAGGCCGACGGGCGCGGCAAGCGGATCGGCCCCGGCGACGCCCGCGAGGGCGACCAGGGCCGCGACGAGAAAAACGGTGACCAGCGTTGACTTCAATCACCCTCCGGGAAAGGGGCGAGTCTACTCGTGAGGGGAGGCGCGATCAACACCGAGGGGTGAAAACGGCAGGGGAAAGGGGGAGGGACGGGCGGGGGTTGGGGGGGGCTGGGGATCGGGCGGGGGCTTGGGCGCACGCACGGGAGCGGGGCGGGTTACGGCGGGTGGGGGAAAGGGTGATCTCGCCGATACCCCACCCTCTCCCCCGCCCGTCATCCCCCTCACCCCATCCCCTCCGTGCGCCCCAGCCCCCGCCCCATCCCCAGCCCACCCCCGCCCCCGCCCGTCCCTCCCCCTTCCCCTGCCGTTTTACCGCTTAACCCCCGCCCGTTTCTGCTGCTCCATCCACGTCTTCTTCGTCAAAACGTAGTGCCTCATCGGCATCGGCACCCCGACCGTGTTGTTCATGTAGTGCGCTTCACGGATCCGCTGGAACCCCAGCGATTCCATCGACCGCCACGCGTTGTCGTTGGGCGCCCAGGCCTTCGTCCGGATCTCGTCCGCCCCGACCGACTTGAAGGCCCAGTCGAACACCAGCTGGCACGCCTCGCGGTGGTGCCCCCGCCGCCACACGCTCCGGGCGATCTGGTTCGTCTGGTCCGCGATGATCACCCGCCCTTCGTCCTCGCGCGGCTCCACCCGCACCGTCCCCACGATCGCCTTCGTCTCGTTGTCTTCGATCGCCCACACCATCAGCTCCGGGTTCTCCAGCCATCCCTTCAGCTGCTTCTTCAAGTCTTCCACCGATTTCGGCTGGATGTCGTCCGTCCAGCGCCACAGGTCCGCGTCCCTCATCTCCTCGAACCATCCCCCCGCGTCCTTCGCGACGTCGAGGGGCCGAAGGGTCACGACCTTGCCTTTGAGGACGGGGGGCTTTTTGGCGATGATCTTCATGTCCGGTTCCTTTAAGCGAACATAGGTAATTCTCTTCCCAGGCCGGTTGTCCCGCTGCAACGCAATCCTTCGACTCGCCCTGCGGGCTCGCTCAGGATAAGCCGGGCCGCGAGGGGCTGAAGGATGAAAATACTCCTTCTCGGCCCGGCTTAAGAGGTCATCGGTTCTCGCGGATTTTCGGGGTGGGAGCAAATGATTTCGACGGGGGGGCGTGAGGTTCAGGGAGTTGAACTCAAGTCCGCGGCCGCGTACGCCGAAGAATCTGTGTCCCGAAAGGAAAACTCCATGCGCCTGCTCCGCCGCCTTGCGTCCTTCGCCCATCGCCTCGGGCATTTCGTCTTCCTTTAGGCCGGCGATCCGCGCTTCGGCGGGCAATTCTGCGCCTCGAGGCTAGAATGGCGGCCGATGCTCCGCCACGCCCTTCCTTTCCTTCTCCTGCTCGCCGCCGGATGCGCTTCCGGCCCGCGCCGTGGCATTCTCGCCCCTGAGGACGTTCCGCCGGGGTGGGGTCTCCATGCGACGGCGCACTACCAGGTGCTGACCGACGCGGCCGCGGCGGATGCGCGGATGCTGGCCGAGCGGCTCGAGGGAGTGCTGGCGCTGTACCGCAGGCTCCTCCCGACCGAACGCGAGCTCCCGTGTTTCCCGGTCCGGGTGTTCAGGACCTACGCGGGATACCGGGAGTACGGCGGCGAGGAAGGCACGGCGGGGTGCTACGACCAGTCCACCGGCGACCTCGTGCTGACGCAGTTCGAGGGATTCGGGGGAGGCGACCCCATGATCCGCCTGCCCTCCCCGCACGAGCTCATCACCACCGCCTACCACGAGGCCTGGCACCAGTACTTCCACTGGT
Source organism: uncultured Planctomycetia bacterium (assembly GCA_963706735.1). Taxonomy (GTDB): domain Bacteria; phylum Planctomycetota; class MHYJ01; order WSZJ01; family WSZJ01; genus WSZJ01. The sequence goes on along the minus strand of CAVPNQ010000077.1, from coordinate 21,080 downwards.
ATCTCGACTCCGACGAGGACCCGCCGGTCTGGTTCGACGAGGGCATGGCCGACTACTTCGGCCAGGCGCGCACCGTCCCCAGCACCCCCGCCAATGCCGCCGCTCCCGACGCCCCCGGCGGCCGCAAGTGGAGCTTCCGCCGCACCCACGCCGCCTGGCTCGACTCCGTCCGCGCGGCCGTCGCCTCGGGCAAGCACATCCCCCTCCGCAAGTTCGTTCACCTCTCCCGCCACGAGTACTACGAAACACCGGCCCTCTGCTACCCCCAGGGCTGGGCACTCGTCCACTTTCTCATCAACTCGGAAGACCCCAGGACCCAGGAAGTCCCCGCCGTCCTCGTCCGCGCCCTCCAGGAAGGCGCGGAATCGGCCAAGGCCGTGAACGAAGCGTTCGCGGGGATGGACTGGGCGCAGCTGGAAGAGGCGTGGAAGAAGTACGTCGAGGCTCTGGACTAAGGGAGGCGCGCCCGGCGGTCTCCCCGTAAACTCCCGCCCGTGACCGACTTCAGCCCGCTTCAGATCGGCGTCTGTTCCGCGATCGCCTTCGTCGCGGGCGGGATCGACGCCATGGCGGGGGGCGGCGGGATCCTGACGATGCCGGCGATCGCGACGTTCGGGTTCACGGTGCCGCAGGTGGCGGGCACCAACAAGCTCGTCGGCACGAGCGGCTCGACAACGGCGACGGTGTCGTTCCTGGCGAAGGGCAAAATGGACCGGGTCGTGGCGTCTCTCGGCGGCCTCTGCGCCGCGGCGGGCGCCGTCCTGGGCGCCCTCGCCCTCGTCCACCTCGGAAAGCTCGACGAACGCCTCGCCAAGACCGTCTTCGGCTTCCTCCTCATCGCCATGGCGCTCTACATGTTCTTCAAGCCCCAGTTCGGCGGCGAAAGCGCCTACGCCGGCCCGACTCCGCGCAACCTCGCCGTCACCGTCGCCGCAGGCCTCGTCATCGGCTTCTACGACGGCTTCTTCGGCCCCGGCACCGGCTCCTTCCTCGTCTTCGTCATGGTCCGCTTCCTCAAGTTCGACTTCGTCATCGGCACCGGAAACGCCAAGGCCATGAACTTCGCGAGCAACGTCGCGTCGCTGGCGACGTTCATCGTGAAGGGCCTCGTCATCTGGCCGGTGGCGATCCCCATGGGGATTGCGAACGCGGCCGGGAGCTGGGTGGGCAGCTCGCTGGCGATCAAGAAGGGGTCGCGCTTCGTGCGGTGGGTGTTCCTGCTCGCTGCGGCGGCGATCGCGGGGCGGATGATCTGGTTCGTGGCGTTTGGGAAGTAACGCGAAGTTGGCTGTTGGCAGTGGGCTGTGGGCAGTTACAGACCGTTAGTGAACGCGACCGGCGCGCAGGATCCCCGACTGCTCCCCGGCACACGCTTGGCCTGCCCACTGCCCCCTGCCAACAGCCCACAGCTCACCGCCCCACGCTCCCTGCAAACCAGTCGTTACTCCCATCCGATCTTCAGCCCGAGACTCGCCTTCATCGCCAGCAGCGCTTCGGCATTCCCCTTCGCATCGTCCACCGGATGGTGCGTGTGCGCGGTCTTGCGGAGGTGCTTGAAGTTCACGAAGACGTCTTTCGTGAGCCCCTTGTAGAGCGATCCCAGGTTCGTCGAGCTGAACCCGAATGGATTCGAGCCGAGGAAATGGTGGAAGTACCAGTTCACGAACTGCCAGTCGAAGCCGTTGTTGTCCGAGACGAACTGGATGCGGCCTTTGCCGTGCGCGGAGACCCAGTCGCGGAACTTCGCGATGGAGGCCGCCGGATCGTCAAAGGCGAGCGTCTGCTCGCGCGTGAAACCGCAGACCTTGAGCGACTCCGGCACGAACTTCTCCGACACCGGGCGGAACGTTGCATAGAACGTCCGCGAGAGCGCGGGCTCCACGATGACAGCGCCCAGCGACACCATCGAATAGTCGCCCGGGACGGGGCCGTCCGCCTCCACGTCCACCATGAACCAGGTCACCGCCCGTGGTACTCCCCTTCGATGATCACCGTGCCGTCTTCCCGCGGCGTGATCACCGTTCCCCCGTGCCCGCCGTACGAGCCCGGACCGTAGCCGCCCTGGTAGTCGCCGGCGTAGATCACCTGCGCCCCGGGCCGCGTCCGCGAGTTCGAACGCTCGCGTTCCGTGGCGTCGCGGGAATCGTAGTCCTCCGCATCCGAGTACCGCGGGCGGGCGCTGCGGTACTGGTCATAGCTGTGCGTGCAACCGCACGCGGCAAAAGGTGCGGCCAGGACGGCAACGGCGAGAAGGCGCTTCATGGGTTACCTGTGCCGATGGTGGTCGATCCGCGGCCCGAAATGCCGGCCTATTCCCCGGAGGTGGGGAAAACCGGGGGAGATGACAACACGCGGCGCGTACTGCCGCGGCGCGTGGACGACCGTGACGCCCGAGTCCACCCAGCAGCCGTCCAGGTACACATGCCCGCAACCGTCGCCGTGATAGTGGACGGAAGCGCCAGGTACGTAGACCCCGCCGTGATGAACCGTGTGGTGGTAGTGACGACAGCCGGCCAGCAGGGGCGCGGCGGCGATGACGGCCAGCAATACGAAGCGCTTCATGGAACGGCTCCCCGGAAATGCGGCGCGGACGGCTGTCGAGTATATCGAAACGAGGGGCCGGTTTTTGCTGTTATCCGCGGCCGTTTCCGCCTCATCCTCTTTCATCCGCGAATTCCTTTCCCTTCTCCGTCGCCCGGTCACCGACGTCACAAGGCCCGGACAAAACGGAATTCGCGGATGAAGGCGGATGACGCGGAAACGGCCGCGGATGACGGCCTTAAGCAGGCGCAGCTCGCCCGACACGAACCCTTCGCCTCGCACCGCCCCTCGCGCTATCGTCTCCACCTTCGTTTCGCGGAGACCCCCATGGCCCTTCCCGCCCTCGACGACCTCGAACTCGCGCTCCAGTCCCCCCGCGCCACGGGGATCTTTCTCGTGGAAGTGCGTCGCGGCTCGCCCGCGGACAACGCGGGGTTCGCGCCCGGCGACATCGTGACCGAAGTCGGCGGCACCCCGACCCCGGACCTCGCGACGTTCCTCAAGGCGCTTCAGGCCGACGGCAAGGGCGCCCTGGTCCTGGAGGGGATGCGCCACAACGGAGCGCCGTTCGCCGTGGAGCTGCCGGCGGGGCGGATCGGCGTGCAGGGATACGCCGTGAAGGCGGGGACGTGCGCCTGGCGGACGGCGCCGGACTGCACGGACGCGCCGGACTGGTCCGCGTTCGCGAAGGACAGCTCGACGTGGCTGCGGTCGTCGTTCGGGAAAGAGCCGGCCGGGTTCGAACGCATGCACTTCAGTCGCCGCGGCGACACCGTGGAGTTCGACCACCTCACGCACTTTGGCGGCGGTGAGGGCGCGGAAAAGTGGGCTTACCGGGCGCACGTGATCTCCACGCACCGGCTCGATCCGCTTCTCACGACCATCGCCATGGACTGCGTGTTCGGGACGAAGACCGACGGCCAGGAGTCCACGCGGCTGGCGCTCGGGCTCGACGGCGTCTGGCGCGGCGAGGGCGTGGACGGCAAGGGGGTGAAGAAGAAGATCGAAGAGAAGCCCGCGGTCGCCGCGGCGCTCAACACCTACTCCGTCCCGATGCTCGCCCTCACGATGCCCCTGCGCGCCGGCGCCCGCCGCGCGTTCCCGGAAGTCCGCGAGGGAAGCGGCATCGTCCGGAGCCGGTCGCGGCTCGAGTGCCTCGGCCGCGAGGAAGTCGATGTGAACGGCCGGCGCGTCCCGGCGTGGTGCTTCGCCTGGCGCCACTGGGGCGAGGGTGCGAACTTTGAGCGCTTCTACGTGAGCGACAACCGCCGCCTCGTGCGCATTGACTGGGGCGAGGACTACGCGGGGTGCTGGTGCGAGGAAATCACGAAGGCGGAGGCGTCGAAGGGGATCCCGAAGCACATCCGGGTCGAATAGCTCAGAGGGCCAGGCGCGCGGCCTGAAGGGACATACGTGCGCGGGTGCCGAAGGCGAGCTCGGCCATGCGGGCCTGCGCGTCGAAGTCCTTCGCGCGCGGCAGGAGCTCGAGGAACTCTGAAGTGCGGTCGATGCCGACCTGGTCGCCGAAGTGCGTGAACTCGGCGCGTGCGGCCTGTGCGGCGCGGCGGGCCAGGTCGACGGCGCCGGTGCGCGCGTTGCAGACCGCGATGTTGAAGATCGACTCGGCGCCCGCGACGCGCTCGTCCGCCGCCGTCGCCGATGAGGCGGCCATGTTGAATTCCTGAAGCGCCCGCGCGTCGTCGCCTGCGCGCAACGCCGCCACGCCGATGTTGTGCCGCGCGTCCGCCAGCCCCTTGCGGTTCCCGCGCTCCGCGAACAACCCCGCCGCCTGCCCGCTCGCCGCCATCGACTCCGCCAGCCGGCCTTCCGCCTCTTCGCACACCGCAAGGTTCGCGCAGACCGTCGCCAGCAGATCCTGCGACGCCTCGGCCGCTTCCGCCCCGAGCCCGTCCAGGATCGCGATCGCCGACCGGAAATGCGTCCCCGCCTCGTCCATGCGGTAGACCAGCAGGCACGTCACCCCGAGATTCGCCTCCAGCCGCGCCACCGCCACCATGTCCCCCGCGGCTTCACGCAGATCCCGCGCTTCCCGGAAACTCTCCAGCGCCCCCGGGTAATCCTGCGCGCGCGCCTGGAGCAGGCCGAGGTTGTTCAGGCAGCGCGACAGCGGCTTCGGCGGCTTCCCGCCGCGGCGCAGAGCGACGAGCGCCTCGGTGTGCAGGCGCTGGGCGTCGTCGAAGCGCTGTTCGCTCTGGGCGACGAGGCCGAGCCAGTCCTTGGCGATTCCGACGAGCGCGTGGTCGCCGGAGACGGAGGCGTGCGCAACGACGCGCTGGAACTCGATGCGGGCGCTTCGCTGGTCCCCCGCCGCGTCGTAGGCCGCGCCGAGGTCGATGCTGCAGATGGCGATGAGGCGGGCGTCGCCGTGCTGGCTGGCGCGTTCGCGGAAGAAGCGGTACTCGTCCACGGCGCCGGGGGCATCGACGGGCAGGCGCTGGATAAGCGCGCGGTATTCCTCGTCGAGGCGCGGAGGCGCCGCGGGCGCCGGAGGAGTGCTGTCCGCGTGAACCCATCCGCCCGGGGCGGGCGGCTTCGACGCGTGCTTCTTCGTGCGCTTTGTGTCGCGTGCCATGATCTGGCGGCAGTCTATCACGCCGCGCGCGCCGCTATCCCAGCGCCTTCGCGAGGAGATCACGCACGACGTTCGCGTTCGCCTTGCCCTTCGTCGCCTTCATGACCTGGCCGATCAGTGCCTGTAGCGCAGTGGCCTTGCCCCCCTTGATGTCCGCGACGATCCTGGGGTTCTTCGCGATGACGTCGAGCACGATCGCCTCGAGCGCGCCGGCGTCGGACACCTGCGCCAGCCCCTGCTTGCGGATGTGTTCCTCGACGGAAGCGGTCTCCGGGGTCTCGAGGATCCACGCGAAGATTTCGCCTCCGGTCTGGCCGGTGATTTCCTTCGCCTCGACGCGCTTCGCCAGCTCGGCGATGCGGCGGGTCTTGTCCGAGAAGGTGGCGGCGCCGAGCTTCTTCTCGTTCATCGCGGCGAGGACGTGCTTCATCACCCAGTTCGAGGCGATCTTCGGCGCGAGCCCTTCCCCGCAGAGCTTGTCGAAGAGGGCGGCGAGTTCCTTGTCGCCGGTGAGGACGCCGGCGTCGTACGGGGGGAGGCCGAGCTCGGCGACGTAGCGTTCGCGGCGGGCGGCGGGGCGTTCGGGGAGGGCCTGGCGGATGCGCTCGACGAAGGCGGGGTCGGCCTGGACGTGGACGAGGTCGGGCTCGGGGAAGTAGCGGTAATCGTGGGCCTGTTCCTTGGAGCGGAGGACCACGGTCTTCTCGGCGACGGCGTCCCAGAGGAGGGTGACCTGCTGGACCTTGCCGCCGCCCTCGATGATGGCGGCGTGGCGGTCGGCCTCGTACTGGAGGGCCTTGGCGACGGCCTTGAAGGAGTTCAGGTTCTTGACCTCGGTCTTCACGCCGAGCTCGGGATCGCCGGGGCGGCGGATGGAGACATTCGCGTCGCAGCGGAGCGAGCCCTTCTCCATGTCGCAGTCGGAGACGTCCACGTACTGGAGGATTTCCTTGAGGGAGGTAAGGTAGGCATAGGCCTCGTCGGGCGAGCGCATGTCGGGCTCGCTGACGATCTCGGCGAGGGGGACGCCCGCGCGGTTGAGGTCCACGAAGGAGATGCCCCCGGAGCCCTCGGACTCCGGGTGGATGAGCTTGCCCGCGTCCTCCTCGAGGTGGATGCGCGTGATACCGATGTTTTTTTTGCCGGAAGCGGTCTCGATCGCCAGGCGGCCCTTCGTGTTCAGCGGCCGGTCGTACTGGCTGATCTGGTAGCCCTTGGGAAGGTCCGGGTAGTAGTAGTTCTTGCGGTCGAACTTCGTGAGGTTCGCGACGTCGCAGCCCAGCGAGACGCCGGCGCGCACGGCGAGCGCGAACGCCTGGCGGTTCAGGACCGGGAGAACGCCCGGGAGGCCGAGGCAGATCGGGCAGACCAGCGTGTTGGGGTCCGCGCCGTACTTGTTCAGGCAGCCGCAGAAGAGCTTCGTGCGCGTCTTGAGCTGCACGTGGACTTCGAGGCCGATGACGATTTCCCAGGTGCTGGAGGTCATGACAGGCCTTTCCCCTTTACCTTCACCTTTCCCTTTTCCTTAACCCGCCGTGCAGACGCGCGGCTGCCGGCCGGCGAAGGCAGGTTAAGGAAAAGGGAAAGGTTAAGGTCAAGGGAACGGCTCATAGGACCGGACTCCGCTTCCAGAATTCCGTTTCGCGTTCATACGCCCTTCCCGCTCGCAGAAGGGTTCCTTCGCTCCACTCCTTGCCCAGCAACTGCAGCCCGACGGGCAACCCCTCGCCCGTGAACCCGGCAGGAATGCTGACGCCCGGGATCCCCGCCAGCGGCGCCGTCACCGTCATCACGTCGCACAGGTACATCGCAATCGGGTCGCCCGACTTTTCGCCGATCGGGAACGCGGGGATCGGGCTCGTCGGCCCCGCGATCACGTCCACCTTCTTCCACGCTTCGTCGAAGTCGTTCTTGATGAGGCGGCGAACCTGAAGCGCCTTCTTGTAGTAGGCCTCGTAGTAGCCGGTCGAGAGCGCGAACGTCCCCAGCAGGATCCGGCGGCGGACCTCTTCGCCGAATCCCTCCGTCCGCGACTTGCGGTACATGTCGATCAGCCCGTCGAACGACTTCGCGCGGTGCCCGAACCGCACCCCGTCGTAGCGCGCGAGGTTCGACGACGCCTCGCACGGCGCGATGACGTAGTACGCCGCGATCCCGTAGTCGGTGTGCGGAAGGCTGATGTCCACGAGCGTCGCGCCGAGTTTCTGGAGCGTCTTCAGCGAAGCGTCGATCGCGGCGCGCACGCCGGGCTCGGTTCCCTCGCCGAAGAACTCTTTCGGTACGCCGACCCGCAGGCCCTTCACCCCCGCCTCGAGCTCCTTCTCGTAGTCCGGCACCTCCGCGGGGGCCGACGTCGAGTCGAGCTGGTCGTGGCCGGCCATCGCGCCGAGGAACACGGCCGCGTCGCGGACCGTCCGCGCGATCGGGCCGATCTGGTCGAGGCTCGACGCGAACGCCACGAGCCCGTAGCGCGACACGCGGCCGTACGTCGGTTTCATGCCGACCACGCCGCACAGCGCCGCCGGCTGGCGGATCGAACCGCCGGTATCGCTTCCGAACGCGATCGCCGCCATCCGCGCCGCGACCGCCGCGGTGCTGCCGCCGGAGGATCCGCCGGGGGCGCGCGAAGTGTCCCAGGGGTTGCGCGACGGGCCGTAGGCGGAGTTCTCGGTGGACGACCCCATCGCGAACTCGTCGAGGTTCGTGTGGCCGAGAGGGACGGCGCCCGCGGCGACGGCGCGCAGAAGCGCGGTCGCGTCGTAAGGCGGGCGGAAGCCCTCGAGGATCTTCGAAGCGCAGGTCGTGGGGATGCCGCGCTGGCACATGTTGTCCTTCACGGCGAGCGGGACGCCCGCGAGGGGGCCCTTCTCGGTCGAGGCGTCAACGCGATCAGCTGCAGCACGCGCGCCCGCCTCGTCCACGTGCAGGAACGCGTGGACCTTCGGGTCGGTCGCCTTGATCCGCGCGAGGTGCGCTTCGACAACGTCTCGCGCCTTGAGTTTCCCGGCGCGGACGCCGTCGCGGATTTCGACTGCGGTGAGCTGGATCATTCGACGACCCTGGGGACGCGCAGGAACATCTCGACTGTGTCGGGGGCGTTGGCGAGCGCTTCGGCGCGCGGCAGGCTCGGGCGCGGCTCGTCGCTGCGAAAGGCGTCCACGAGGCCGGTGGGGTTGGAGAGGGGCTCGATGCCCTTGGTGTCGAGCAGGCCCAGTTTCTCGACCATGGTCACGATGCGGCCGAGCTGTGCGGCGGCTCGGTCCAGTTCGGCGGGAGGGATCTTGAGCCGGGCCAGGAGGGCGACTTTCTCGACGAGGGCGCGATCGATGTTCATGGGGGGAGGGAGAGGATAGCGGGAGATGGAGGCGTGTCGATTGGAAAAGCGGGGGGGAAAACGGCAGGGGTGGGGGGGACGGCGGGAGGGGGATGGGGTGGGCTGGGGATGGGGCGGGGGCTTGGGCGCACGGACGGGATCGGGCGAGGGACCGGAGGGGAGAGGGAAAGGGTGGAGCGGGCTGAACGTCGACAGCCCCACCCATTCCCGAACCCGCGGGTTCCCGTGCCCGCGCCCGTCCGTGCGCCCGAGCCCCCGCCCCATCCCCCGCCCACCCCCGCCCCCCGGAGGCGCCCGAAGGGCGACGCCGGCCCGCCCTCACCCCTTCCCCTGCCGTTTTCCCTTCCCTTCGCCGGCCCGCCATGTTACTTAAGCACCTTCACTAATTACCCCGGAGCCCGCCACCTGCCTCTCCGCCGCACGAAAAAAGTCCTCCTCACGAGCGTCTGCCGGCCCCTCGGGGTCGCGTACGGTGACGCTCCCAGCGTCGGCTACGAACTCCTCCACGAGCAGGTCACCCGCGCCCAGGGCCTCTTCTCCCCGCGCTCCCACCACATCCACTTCTCCCTCGAGTACGTCGCCGAGAACCTCGACACCCCGACGGTCACGCTCCAGTACCCCTCGAAGTCGGAGCTCATCCGCGAACTCCAGTCCGGCGTCGATTTCGTCGGCGTCTCCTTCGTCCTCGCCACCTACCACCGGATGCTCGAGACCGTCGCCCTCATCCGCAAGCACGCGCCGGACGCCAAGATCGTCCTCGGCGGCTACGGCACCGTACTCAACGACGACATGCTCACACCCTACGGCGATTACATCTGCCGCGAAGAGGGCGTCGGGTTCATGCGGCGCATCCTGGGCGAAGCGCCGCTGCCGCTTCCCCACCGCCACCCGCTGATCATCAACCCGCTGCGCGTCTTCGGGAAGCTGGTCTCCCGGACGGGCATGGTCTTCGCCGGGCTCGGCTGCCCCAACGCGTGCGATTTCTGCTGCACGTCGTTCTTCTTCAAGAAGAAGCACGTCAAGCTGCTGCCGACGGGCGCGGACATCTACCGCGTCATCCGCCGCTACCTCGACATCGACCCGAACATGGCGATCCTCATCATCGACGAGGACTTCCTGCTCAACCGCAAACGCGCGATGGAATTCCGGGAAGCGGTGCAGGCGGGTGGCGTGCCGCTCGGCGTGTTCTGTTTCGCGAGCATCCGCGCGCTGTCGCAGTACACCGTGCAGGAAATCCTCGAAATGGGGATCGACGGGATGTGGATCGGCTACGAGGGGACGCGGTCGGGGTACGCCAAGCAGAAAGGGCGCACACCCGAGGAGATCTTCAAGGAGTTCCGCGACCACGGCATCTCGATCCTGGCTTCCATGATCGTCGGCTTCCCCTACCAGACTCCGGAGATCATCGAGGAAGAGCTGACAGGCCTGATGGCGCTGAAGCCGGACCTGACGCAGTTCATGATCTACGGGCCGACGCCGGGGACGCCATTCTTCGAGCGGGTGATGAAGGAAGGGCTGCTGGCGCCGGAGCTGGCGGCGGACCCTGTGAAGTACGCGCGCACGGCCTGCGGGTTCACGTCGCTGGTGAAGCATCCGACGATGAGCGCGAAGGAAATCGAGCACCAGCAGCAGCGGTGCTTCGCGGAGGACTTCAAACGGCAGGGGCCGACGATCTTCCGCTCGCTCGAGACCTGGTACCTGGGGTACATGAAGCTAAAGGACTCGCCGAGCGCGTTCATGCGCGCGAAGGCTGCGGCGGTGGCGCGCGACCTGCGCAAGGCCTACCCCGTGTTTCTCGCGGGAAAGGTGTTCGCGCCGACGTCGGCCATTCGACGGTGGATCGGCGAGCTGCAGAAGCGCATTCACGCGGAATTCGGGAAGCCGACGCTGGCGGAGCGGTGCCAGGCAGTCGCCGCGGTCGGAGCGGCCGCGTGGACCAGCATCACGCTGAGGCTGAACCTGTTCCAGCACCCGCCGCTGATCCGCAACGAGTTCCGGATGGGCGCGGCGTCGAGGGCGGTGGTGCATCCTTCGAAGTCGCCGGAGCCGGAAGCGATGTCGGTGGAGTAACGGCGAGTGGCCAGTGGCCAGCGGCCAGCGGCTAGCGGCCAGCGGCCAGCGGCCAGCGGCCAGCGGCCAGCGGCCAGCGGCCAGGAACGACCATTGGAACAATTCAGGGACGGTGTGCGTTCCACATGGCACAGGGGGACTGACCGGCGCTTCCGCGCCCCGCAATTCCTTGTCCGCCTCCATCGGCACGCCCTATAGTCCGCGACCTCAGGGGATCGATTCACCCGCTTCACATTGAGGGAAATCCAGCCATGCGCTTCACGTCCGCACTGCTGTCCGTCGCGCTGTCCGCCGCCGCGGCGTTTGCCGGCGACACGGTCAAGATCGGGGTGGCCGGGCCGATGACGGGCGACCAGAAGGAAACCGGGGAACAGCTGAAGAACGGCGCCGAGCTCGCGGCCGAGCACCTCAACAAGGCCGGCGGCGTGAACGGCAAGAAGATCGAGCTCGTGTGGGGCGACGACGAGGCCAAGCCGACCCAGGCAAAGGTCGTGGCGGAGAAGTTCGCCAACGACCCGGAAGTTCTCCTCGTCGTGGGGCACTTCAATTCGAGCTGCACGCTCGCCGGCCAGACGACGTACGACCGCGTTGGCCTGGTCGAGTTCAGCCCGGCCTCGACGAACCCGACGGTGTGCGAGAAGTCGAAGTGGACGTTCCGGAACCTTTACCGCGACGACTTCCAGGGCCAGCTGCTGGCGCGGGTGGCGAAGGAGATCCTGGGCGCGAAGAAGGTGTGCGTGTTCTTCGACAACGACGACTACGGCACGGGCCTGAAGGATTCGTTCGTGGCAAAGGCGAAGGAGATCGGCCTGGAAGTGGCGCAGGTCGAGGCGTACACGCGCGACACGGCGGACTTCAGCGCCACGCTCGACGCCTTCAACGCCAAGCAGCCCGACGTGATCCTCATCAGCGGCATCTACAACTCGGCCGCTTCGATCGTGCGCCAGGCGCGGTCGAAAGGCCTGAAGGCGATCTTCCTGGGCGGCGACGGGCTGAAGGACGACGCGCTGATCAAGAATGCGGCGGACGCGGCGGAGGGGCTGGTCCTGACGAGCCCGTTCTCGATCGAAGCGACGAGCGAGAAGGCCGTGGCGTTCCGCAAGGCGTACAACGACAAGTTCGGGCGCGAGCCGGGCACCTGGGCCGCGCAGGTCTACGACGCGGTGATGCAGGGAGCCGAAGCGATCCGCAAGGGTGGTCCCGACCGGGCGAAGATCCGTGAAGCGCTGGCGGCGATGAACACGAAGGAAACGGGTTACGACGGCGTGACGGGCGTCACGTATTTCGACAAGAACCGCGACTGCGCGAAGCCCGCGTTCGTCGAGGTCGTGAAGGACGGCGAATTCGTGCCGCACGAGAAGCAGCTGAAGTAAGGCTGGCGAAGGTTCGGAAGGCTGGCGGAGGCTGGCGAAGGCTCCGCACGGTGTTGACAAAGGAATTCCACGGCCGCGCGATGAGCGCGGCCGTGCTCGTTTGATGGTCCTTTGGCCCCGCCGTTCCGGCCCACCGCCGACAGCCCACTGCCGACTCGCCGTGGGCACTCTCCTTTGCAAGTTGCTATCTCTTCGCACAGAATCCGCCATCCCCCCGGCGGAGCCCCGATGCGCTGGTCCGAGATCGCGCCCCAACTCGTCAATGCCCTCTCGCTCGGGGGCATCTACGCCCTCATCGCCGTCGGCTACACCATGGTCTACGGCATCCTCAAGCTCATCAATTTCGCCCACGGCGAAATCTTCATGGCCGGCGCCTTCGTCGGCGTCATCGCCCTCTCCGCCGGCTGGTCCCTCGTCCCGGCCCTCGCCGCCGCCTGCGCCTTCTGCGCCGTCCTCGGCGTCACCATCGACCGCGTCGCTTACCAGCCGCTCCGAAGCGCCCCCAAGCTCGCCCCCCTTATCACCGCCCTGGGCATGTCCATCTTCCTCCAGAACGCTGCGATGATGGTCTGGGGAAGCGGCATGCGGCCGTTCCCCGTGCTTTCGCCGACGTACGAACTGACGCTTCAGAAGGCGCCTGAGAACAAGCAGGCGCTCCTCGACGAGATCGCTTCACGCCTCGAGAAGGTGCGCGACGGGAAGTACGACGAGGCGATGACGGGGCTTTTCCTGGGTGAGTACCGGGTTGCGAAGCGGAATCTGGAAGAGGAGCGGGCGCGGGACGCGAAGTCGGCGGAGCTGGGGACGCTGGAGAAGCGGCTGGCGGAGGCCCGGGAGAATATCCCGCGGGTGACGGTGGTGACGCGGATCCCGGACGGGCTGCGGGTGGAGTTCCGCAACGGGACGGGGGATTCGCTGAAGACGCTGAGCGACGTGAGGCGGGAGGCGCAGAAGGAGCTGAAGATCGCGCGGACGGCGGTGGAGTGGAACAAGGTCGAGCTGAAGCAGCACTTCCTGGAGCGGAGCTTCAGCCTGCTGGGAGTCGAGGTGCAGTGGAAGCAGCCGCTGATCTGGGGGGTGACGCTGGCGCTGATGCTGGGGCTGGAGTTCATGATCCGGAAGACGTCGGTGGGGCGCGCGATGAGGGCGGTGTCGCTGGACAAGAACACGGCGGCGCTGATGGGCGTGTCGGTGAACAGCATCATCCGGCTGACGTTTGCGATCGGGTCGGCGCTGGCGGCGGTCGGGGGCGTGCTGTATGCGCTGAAGCTGGGCGGGGGCGTGGTGTTCACGATGGGAACGCAGGTGGGGATCATCGCGTTCTCGGCGGCGGTGCTGGGCGGAATCGGGAACATCCGCGGGGCGGCGCTGGGCGGATTCGTGATCGGGATCATCACGAACCTGGCGATCTGGAAGCTCGGCGACTGGGGGGTCGGCGGGGTGTACGGGCCCGCGGTCGCGTTCCTGGTCCTGATCGCGGTGATCCTCGTGCGCCCGGCGGGGCTCCTGGGCTCGACGTCCGTGGAGCGGGCATGAAACTCTCCCGCGACTGGCTTCCGCTCCTGGCGCTCCTGGGCCTCGCGCTCCTCCTGCCGCTGATTCCGTTTTCGGACCCGGTGCAGAAGCGCCTGGTGTCGGTGAGCGGGATCGTGTTCATCTACATGATTTTCGCGCTCGGGCTGAACGTGGTGCCAGGCTGGACGGGGCTTCTCGATCTCGGGTACGTGGCGTTCGTGATGATCGGCGCGTACACGGTGGCGATCCTGTACCGATTGCCATGGCTGCAGTTCGAGGGAGCGTGGCTGCTCTGCCTCCTCGCCGGCGGCGTGCACTGCGCCATCTGGGGCGTGCTCCGGGGCGCGCCCACGCTCCGGCTGATCGGCGACTACTACGCGATCGTGACGTTCGCGTTCGCGCAGATCCTGCTGATCTTCGTGCAGAACTGCGGGCCGGTGACGAACGCGGCGAAGGGCTACACGGACTTCCCCGGGATCAGGCTGGCCGGGCACGCCACCGGCGTCGGCGAACTTCCTCCCGGCACCCGCGTGGACATCGCCGAGGGCGGCGGAACGGTGACGTTTCCGCTCGGGGCACGGCTGATCTTCCCGCGCGGCGGCGAGCACTGGAACCCCGTGCCGGACGTGCCGCTCGACGTCCCCGCCGACGTCAAGGTCTGGGAAGCAGGCACGTTCCGGTGGAAGAACCTCCCGCGCGGCGGCACCGTGACGGTCCGGTCCGCGGGCTACTCGTACACCCCGCCGGGAAAGCTGGTCGAGCCCAACTCAAAGGTCTTCTATTACTTCCTGCTCTTCGTGGTGGTCGCCGCCGTCGCCGCGCTCGCCCGCCTGCACAATTCGCGCGTCGGGCGCGCCTGGCTCGCCATGAAAGCCGATGAAATCAGCGCCAAGGCGAACGGCATCTCCATCCCGAAGTACCGCATCATCGCGTTCGCCGTCTCGGGATTCATCGGCGGAATCGGCGGCGGCCTCCAGGCCTTCCGCGTCGAAATCGTCACCCCGGGAAGCTACGACTTCTGGGTCTCCGTCCTCATCCTCGCCTGCATCGTCCTGGGCGGCCTCGGCTCCATCCGCGGCACCATCGTCGGCACCGCCGTCCTCGTCTCCCTCGGCGAAATCCTCCGCGAAGGCATCCAGCTCGGCCCCGGCCTTACTTCCTTCATGCAGAACAACGCCCGCTGGCTCGAGAACGTCGCCTGGCAGGCCGCCGGCGACGCCGCCGTCCTCAAGGTCCCCGACCAGGCACGCTACCTCGTCTTCGGCGCCATCCTCGTCCTCGTCATGATCTTCCGCCCGCAGGGAATCCTCCCGCCGAAGGGCGACCGCGAGCCCTTCACCGAGGACGAGCGCGAAAAGCTCCGCAGCACGTCCACTCCCCTGTTCCGGATGGTGAAGGGCGAATGACGCTTCCCCGCTACCGCCCGCAGATCAGCGTTCACACGCTTGCCGGGGCGTTGCCGATTCTCCGCCTGGAAGGGGTGGCGAAGAATTTCGGCGGTGTGTCGGCGGTGAAGCCGGTGGACGCGATGATTGCGGAAGGGGAGATCACGGCGTTGATCGGGCCGAACGGCGCGGGGAAGACGACGCTGTTCAACATGATCAGCGGGCTGATTCCGCCGACGGTGGGGCGGGTGATCTACTACGCGAAGTCGGGGCCGGAGAACCTGTCGAAGCTGGCGCCGCATGCGATCTGCGGGCTGGGGCTGGCGCGGACGTTCCAGAACATCCGGCTGTTCGGGGACCTGCCGGCGCTGGACAACGTGAAGGTCGGGTGCCATTCGCGGACGCGGGCGGGGCTGATGGGCGCGGTACTGCCGCTGAAGTCGTCGCGGGCGGAAGAGGACGAGATTTCGGCGGCGGCGTTCGGGTACCTGGCATTCGTGGGGCTGTCGGAGCGGGCGCACGAGACGGCGTCGTGCCTGTCGTACGGCGAACAGAGGCTGCTCGAGATCGCGCGCGCGCTGGCGAGCCAGCCGCGGCTTCTCCTGCTGGACGAGCCGGCCGCCGGGATGAACCCGAAGGAAAAGGGCGAACTGGTGGGGCTGATCCGGCGGATCCGGGAAGCGGGGATCACGGTGTTCCTGATCGAGCACCACATGAGGCTCGTGATGGAGATCAGCGACCGCATCCTGGTCCTCGACCACGGGGACAAGATCGCGGACGGAAAGCCCGCCGACGTCCGCTCGAACCCGAAGGTGATCGAGGCTTACCTGGGAAGCGAAGCGGTGCACGCGGAGGCTCCGCCGGCGGCCGCAGCCCCGGAGGCGCCGAAGCCCGCGGGGGATGGACTGACGGGGGACCTGGACAAGGCCTTGCCGGAGTAGTTCGGAGGGTTGAATGAGGAGACGGCGGAATTGCTGAAGCTGAACGGCATCAAGGCAGGGTACGGAAACCTCGAAGTCCTCCACGGCGTCAGCCTGGAGGTCGCCGCGGGCGAGATCGTCACGCTCATCGGCGCCAACGGCGCCGGAAAGACCACCACGCTCAACGCGATCTGCTCCATCGTGAAGGTCCGCGAGGGATCCGTCGAGCTCGACGGCCGCGACATCACGCGCGTCCCCACCAACGCCATCGTCAAGGCCGGCGTCGCCCAGTCCCCCGAAGGCCGCAAGCTCTTCGCCGAACTCACCGTCCGCGAAAACCTCGACATGGGCGCCTACCTCCGCCGCGACCGCGACGGGCTCGCCGCCGACCTGAAAAAAGTCTACGGGCTCTTCCCCATCCTCGAGGAACGCCAGCGCCAGGCCGCGGGCTCTCTCTCCGGCGGCGAACAGCAGATGTGCGCCATCGGCCGCGCGCTCATGGCCCGCCCGAAACTCCTCCTCCTCGACGAGCCCTCCCTCGGCCTCGCCCCCCTCATCTGCCAGCAGATCTTCGGCGTCATCCGCGACCTCAACCGCGACGGCACCACCATCCTCCTCGTCGAACAGAACGCCCACGCTGCTCTTCGTCTTGCCCATCGCGCCTACGTCATGGAAACTGGCGCCATCACGCTGTCCGGGAAGGCCGCAGACCTCCTCAACGACGAGAAAGTCAAAAGCGCGTATCTCGGAGAATGACATGGACCAGGAACTCCTCAGCAGCCTCGTCGGCGCCGGCGTCTGCGTCGATTTCGCCCAGGCTCTTCCCTGGGTCCGCACCCCGGGAGAAGGAACCGTCGAAGTGACGGACGGGACCGAGACGGCGCCGGTGAAACTGCGGCCCGCGCTCGAGCTCTTCTCCGGCCAGCGCCACCCGCCGACGTTCGAGCTGGGGCCCACGCCCGACTACCAGGCGTTCTTCATGATGGTCGAAATGGCCGCGATTGACGGGTGCGAAGCGCTGGAAATCGTGCCGACGGACGCGGAGTTCGAGGAGATGTACGCGCATCTGGCGCTTCACCCCGACGGCACGATGCGGCACCCGCTTTACCCGTGGCTGCGTTCGGCCGCGGTCCTGTACCTGTCGCTGGTGGACACGAGCCGGGCGGAGTTCGAAGGGGTCATCGGGCGGCTGGCGGCGTCGGCGCGGAAGTGGGCGGCGCGGCCGGGGCGCCGGCGGTACCACGACCTGCTGACGCACTCGCTGGCGTTCGCGGTTTAGCCGGATCCGGAGACCGTCCGGCTGCGTAGACATGGCAGGACAACCGGACGGCAAAGGAGAACGCCATGAAGTTGCTTTTCGTGGGACTTGCGCTGGTCGCGGCCGTGGCGGTCATCGCCGGCTGCTCGGGCGGGACGTCCGAAAAGCCGAAGGCCGGGAGCGGGACCGCGGAGCCGAAGAAGGAAGGCGGCAGCGATTCCGGCGCGGCGCCGTCCGCGGCGCTGCCGAAGTCCGACGACGAGTGGAAGGCGAAGCTCACGGACGAGCAGTACCGCGTCCTTCGCGAGCAGGGCACCGAGCGCGCCTTCACCGGCGCCTACTGGAACAACCACGAGGCCGGCACGTACCGCTGCGCCGGCTGCGGCGAACTGCTCTTCGCTTCCGACGACAAATTCGATTCCGGCACCGGCTGGCCCTCGTTCACGCGCCCCGCGAAGGAAAACGTCGTTGCGGCCGAGGAGGACCAGAGCCACGGCATGGTGCGGTCAGAGGTGCACTGCGCGAAGTGCGGCGGGCATCTCGGGCACGTCTTCGACGACGGGCCGAAGCCGACGGGGCTGCGGTACTGCATCAACTCGGTGTCGCTGACCTTCGACCCCGCACCGAAGAAGTAGTGGCCGCATGACGCCGGGAAATCCCGCCCTTGACGCGCCGCTCCGCCCGGTTTCTTCTAGGCCCGTGCGCTTCCTCTTCGCCACTGGGACACCCGCCACCGTCCGTGAAGGAAGCGGAACGTGGACGGGCATCAGCACGCTGGCCGGGGCTCTTCGGAACCTCGGGCACGTCGTGGACCTGCACGCCCTGGAGCCGGGGCCCGGCGATTACGAGACGCGCCGGGCGGCGTTCAACGCGTCGCTCACCTCGCTGAACCTCGCCCCCTACCAGGCCGTCGTCGGGTTCGACATGGACGGCCACACGCTGGTCGGCCCCGGCGGACCGCCCCACGTCGCTTCCATTAAGGGCGTCATCGCCGACGAAGCGCGGTTCGAGAAGGGGGAAGTGCGGCGGTCGATGGAGCGGCAGTCGGTCCTCGAGGCGGAGCACTGCCGGCGTGCGGACCTCGTGCTGACGACGAGCGCGTACTCGGCGAAGCGGCTGCGGGAGCTGTACGGGCTGACGGCCGAACCGGTGGTCGTGCCGGAGATGATCGACCTGGCGAAGTGGCGCGAGCGCCTCAACGCCGCCAAGGTGGAGAAACGGGACGGGTTCACGGTGCTGTGCGTGTGCAAGCTCTACCCGCGCAAGCGCGTCGAGGTCCTGCTGGAAGCCGCGGCGCAGCTCGCCCGCAAGATCCGCGGGTTCAAGGTCCGCATCATCGGCGACGGGCCGGAGGAAAACCGCCTGCAGGACCTGCACGCCTCCCTCGAACTGCAGGGCATCGTCGAGTGGCTCGGCTTCGTCCCGCCCGACCAGCTCGCCTCCGAATACCGCTCCTGCGACCTCTTCTGCCTCCCTTCCGTGCAGGAAGGTTTCGGGATCGTCTTCCTGGAAGCGATGGCCGCCGGGGTCCCGATCGTCGCCTGCCGGGCGGCGGCGATTCCCGAGGTTGTCACCGCAGGGCGCCTCGTCCGGCCCGACGATGCGCGCGCCCTCGCCGATGCTCTTCATCACCTCTCGAAAAAACCCGAAATCCGCCGCCACCTGGGCGATACCGGCCTCGCCGCCGTCGGCGCCTTCGACGCGCCCGTGGTCGGGAAGCGCTTCCTCGACGCGATCGCGCAAATGCTCACGATCCGGCGGTGATGTCGGGATAATCGCGCGACTCTTCGGGAGAAGCGCATGCCCTGGCTGGCGGGAATCGACGAGGTGGGCTACGGCCCGATGCTGGGGCCGCTGGTGGTGACGGCGGCGCTGTTCGAGGTGCCGGAGGCGGGAGCGGATCTATGGAAGCTGCTGTCGCCGGCGGTGGGGCGGACGGCGAAGGGCGGGCGGGTGGCGGTGTGCGACTCGAAGGCGCTTCACCGCCCCGGCGACAACGGCCCGCTGGAGCGGACGGCGGCGGCGTTCTGGAAGGCGCGGGACGGGGCGACGGAGGGATCGTTCCTGGAGTTCGTGGCGGCGCATGCGCTGGGGGCGGATGAGCTGGACGGGTATCCGTGGTACCGGCCGCTGCGGCTGGGGCTTCCGTTTTCGGCGCGGGCGGCGGAGGTGGCCGAATCCGCGGCGGCGGTGCGGGGGGCGATGGACCGCGCGAGGGTGCGGCTGTCGGGCGTGAGGTCGGCGCTGGCGGATGCGCGGGAGTTCAACGCGGGCGTGGCGCGGACCGGGAACAAATCGGATTTCCTGTTTGAGATTTCGGGGCGGCTCTACCGGTGGCTATGGGACCACGCCGCGGGGCCCGAGCCGCTCGTGGTTTTCGTCGGCAAGCAGGGAGGGCGGGCGTTCTACGCCGACCGGCTGCAGGCGCTGTTCCCGGAAGCGTTCGTGATGGTGGGAGACGAGACGCGGGAGCTGAGTTCGTACGCGATCGAGAGCAAGAACCGCCGGATGCGGCTGGCGTTCGTGCAGGACGCCGAGGACAAGCACTTTCCGGTGGCGCTGGCCTCGATCCTGGCGAAGTACACGAGGGAAGGGCTGATGGAGGCGTTCAACCGGTGGTGGGGGGAGAAGGTGCCGGGGCTGAAGCCGACGGCGGGGTATCACGGGGATGCGGGGAGGTTTTTAAGGGAGACGGAGGAGGCGCGGAAGGGGCTGGGGATCGGAGAGGGGATGATGGTGAGGACGAGGTAGACCGCCGACGAGAAGGGTCTTTCATGCAGTGCCGTATTCGTTTTCATTCTCCTTTATCCGCGACCAAGTCGTTCCTTTTGCCTTCCGTCGCAAGGCAAAAAGGAACGACCTGGTCGCGGATAAAAGAGAATAAAAGCGAATGAGGACCGAGGCATTTCTTGCTCCTGGGCGGTCGGTTGTTGCAGGGCAGATCAACGGGTTTCTTGCGAGGCACAACATGAGCTCCGACTGGAAACGCTGGCACCACGAAGCCGTCCTCGTGGACGGCCACATGGACACCTTCTACAAGGAACTCGAAGAAGGCAAAAGCTGGTTCGACCCGCAGCCGAAATGGCACATCGACTTCGCGCGGCTTCGCAAGTCCGGCACCGATCTCCAGATCTGCGCGATCTACACTCCGCCCAAATTCGAAGGCGCCGACGCCACCGTCTGGGCGTCGCGCATGATCAACCGCGTCTTCGAGGCCGAGAAAGCCGCGCCGCGGAAAATCCGCGTCATCCGCCGCCGCGCCGACCTCGACCTCCCTTCCGGCGTCACCGGCCTGCTCGTCTCCATCGAGGGCGGCCTCCCGCTCGACGGCAAGCTCGACATGCTCGACTGGTTCTACGCCACCGGCGTCCGCGCCATGGGCCTCACCCACAACCCGCGCAACCTCCTCGCCGACGGCGCTTCCGTCAAGCGCGCCCGCGGCCTCACCGCGTTCGGCAAGGCCGTCGTCCGCCGCATGGACGACCTTCGCATGGTCATCGACGTCGCCCACCTCCACCTCGCCGGCTTCAAGGACCTCATCCGCATCGCCCGCCGCCCGATCGTCACTTCCCACACCGGCCTCTGCCGCTTCCTGGAGCGCCCGCGCAACGTCACCGACTGGCAGGTGAAGAAGATCGCCGAAACCGGCGGCGTCATCGCGATCGACTACCTCACCGAGCACCTCACCGGCGGCCCCGAGCCCGCGGGCGTCAAGGACGTCGTGGACAACATCGAGGCCGTTGCGGAAATGGTCGGCATCGACCACGCCGCGCTCGGCAGCGACTTCGACGGCTACAACAGCGTCACCACCGGCCTCGAGGACGTCACCGGCGTCCCGAACATCACGCGGGAGCTGGTGAAGCGCGGCTGGGGCGAGCGCGAGGTGAAGAAAGTGCTCGGCGGGAATTACATGCGGGTGCTGAAGCAGGTCCTCGCCTAGAGCGCGTGAGGGAAGGATGGCCTTGAGGGGAAACGGCAAAATCAAAAAGGAGAACCCTCAAGCAAACGCCAAACAGCAAACGACAAGTCAGTCAGCGTCGTCGCGTCGCAGGGGTGGAATGTCCGCCGTGTTGGACCGTCCGCGTATCTTT